>DASYVR010000001.1:0-5816 GCA_035936995.1 Candidatus Dormiibacterota bacterium
CAATCCGAACTCGTTGGCCGCGCCGGGGAACGTCTCCAGGGCGTCGGCAGCCTTGACCGTGTTGAAGGCGACCGACGCGACAAAGAGGCGTGAGTGGTCGTCGACGAAGTTCAAGATCTCGACCGTCGCGCCGTCGGCCAGGTGCCAGTCGGTGGCGTCGGCCTGCCCGCGTTCGTTGGGCAGCGTTGCCTCGAATCGGACGAAGGAGGAGCGCGGCCGCTTGTGCGGTTGTGGGGTGATCAGGCCATGACGACTGAGGATGCGCCAGATGGTGCTGCCCGAGGGCGGCGGTTGAGCCAGGCGCGCGGCGACGTGGTGCGAGATGGTCTGGGGTCCGGCGTCGTGACCGGCTGCAACTAGCTCCTGCCGCAGCTGGAGGACGGTGGCGATGACCTCCTCGCCGGCCGCTCGAGGAGATGATCGTGGTCTCCGAGAGTGAGGCTCGAGGGCCTCGTAGCCGCCGCTTCTAACCCGGGCGATAAGCTCGTAAAGCCAGCTGCGGGAGATGCCGTGGGCCTTGGCGATCTCGGTCGGCCTGCGTTTCTCGATGAGCACCGCGTCGACCACATAGCGTTCCAATCCCATCCCGGCACCTCCTTTCGGTAGGTGTCCAGCATGTCTTGAGACATCTGTCCACTATGTGTTGAACTCGCACACGTACAGCGGAGGACCGCACCAGTACAGCGAGCGGCAGATGATGGCCAAGGTGTGGGCGCTGCGTGTCAGGCTCGGGCTGCGGCGCCCGGATATCCTGATCACCCACGGCCCGCCCGCCGGTGTCAATGAAGGTACGGATGCGCCGCACCGGGGGCTCCAGGCGGTTCGCCGGGCGGTCGAGTGGATGCACCCTCGGCTGCTCCTACACGGGCACGTCCATCCATACGGCCGCGATATCGCGCGCGAGGCGGAACTGGGTGAGACCCGCGTGATCAACGTGGTCGGTCACCGGCTGATCGAGCTCGCTCCCCGATGAAACAGCTCAGGGCCCGCACCGACTTCGAGACGGCCCGCCTCCAGGCCTTCCTCCGCGACGCCGGCTCGATGCTCCGCGGTGACACCAGACCCTTGCTCTCCTTCGACGAGGTACGTCGGGCCGCCCGGCTCGAGGGACAGACGTACCGTGGGCTCAAGGACGTTGCCATCGCCGACATCCGCGGCTCGGTGGGACGTCCCAACGACTTCGATGCCTCCTTTCTTCCGGTGCGGCCCCAAATGCGAAAGCGGTGGGCGCAGCTCGATGCGGCGATGCGGCGAGGTGAGGCGGTGCCACCGATCGAGGTCTACCACCTCGGAGACGTCTACTTCGTCAAGGATGGGCACCACCGGGTATCCGTTGCCCGGCACCTGGGCTGGAAAACGATCCCGGCTCGGGTCATCGAGGTTCGAACCCGGGCACCGTTGACCGGTGAGATGGATGCCGCCGCCCTGCTCCAGGCCAGGGAGTATGTCGACTTCCTCGAGCGCACCCAGCTCGACCGAGTGCGCCCGCAGGCCTCGATCGCGGTCAGCCGGCTCGGACGCTACGACCGAATCCTGGAGGACATCCTCGGGCATCGCTACTTCCTGGGTCTGCAACAATACCGCGAGGTCGATATGGCCGAGGCCAGTGCCAGCTGGTACGACAACGTCTACAAGCCGATCGCCGACCTGATCCGCGAGTACGACATCCTGGCGCACTTCCCCGGAAGGACGGAGGCGGACCTTTACCTCTGGATCACCGCCCGATGGCTCGAGCTGAGCCGCGCCCAAAAACCGTCGGGCCCGGCCGAGGCCATCGCCGACATCCTGTTCGAGAAAGAGGGGGTGGGCGCTCCGTCCCCATCGCCGCACGTCCTAGCCTTGCTGCAGCGCTGGCTGGGTCCCCCGCGCCGCGTGATCGAAATCCCCGTGCGGCTGGTCCGTCGCGCCACGACGCTTCGTGAGGATCCCGACCTGGGACCGGCTTAGGGTTGGCCCTCGGTCTTTCGCTTCTCCGGGTAGGCGGCGTTGATCTCCGCCCGCACGCGGGCCTTGTCGGCGTCGCTCTTGAAGTAGTCGAAATTCCAGGGGATGAAGCGCTTCAGTTCCGGCGGGACTTCGTCCTCCGGATAGATCGCCGCCACCGGGCAGGGATCGACGCAGGCGCCGCAGTCGATGCATTCATCGGGGTTGATGTAGAGCATCCGGTCCTCGGTGCCGCCATCGATGATGCAGTCGACCGGGCACACGTCGACGCAGGATTTGTCTTTGAGATCGACGCAGGTTTCCGTGATGATGTAGGCCATTTTGGTTGCCGGAAAGTCACTCTAGCACAGGCTCTCGCGAGAACCGGCGGACTGCGTCGACGGTGGAGCGCAGCGCGGTCGGAGGTCCGCCACAGGACCGTCACATATCGGTGAGGCGGCCGGTCCGGCCGGTGGCAAGAGGCGGGTTGTGGCCCGCGTTACCTCTTCGTGGCCCTCCCAAGACCGGCCCCGCCGCGCCTGGTGTTCCGACCGGCCCGCCGGGTTTCCTGGGGCACCTGGATCTTCGTCATCCTGGTGCTCGCGCTTGCCATCGGGGCCGTGGGAGGCTTCCTGGAAGTGGTGCTGCCCCAGCGGGTTGCGCAGCTGGCGCAATCAGAGGCGAGCGAGCTCGCGCTTGCGCGGAAGGGCGCGACGGAGGTCAGTGCCAGCGTCACCAGCCTGTGGGCGGAAATCTCCGCAAAGGGCAGCATGAGCCTTTCCGACGACCGGCTCGCGCAAGACCTGGCGTTGGCGAAGAGCACCGAGAAGGCGGCCGACGATGCGCTCGGCCATATCCAGACGGCTCAGAGCGACATGGCACAGGCCGACGGCCTCCCATTCCAGCTGCACTCGCCGGCATTCGTCGCGACGGACCGTCCGCATCTTCAACACCTGGACAATGGGCTGCAGGCCGTCGTCAAGCTGACCCACGCCGCGACCCTCCAGCTGACGCTGGCCCAGCACTTGAGTCAGAGCTCGCAGACGATTTCCGGCACGCTCGACCCGAGCCTCAACGCCCGGTCCTGGACGGCTGCCGCTCGCGCCGCATCAGCTTTGGCAACGGATCTCAAATCGCAACAGGCGCCCGCCGCCGACCCGGAGGCGCTGCTGGACCCGCTCTGGGCGAAGCGGGTCGATGCCGTCCTCGCGGTGGTGACCAACGCCCAGCAGTACAGCCTGGCGGCGGCCGCCAACCAGACGCAGCTCGCGCAGCAGGCCAGCCGGAGTCTGGCGACGGCCCGTGTTCAGCTCGCCGCGACCATCGTGGCCGCCCAAAACGGCGCTGCGGACTGGCAGGCCAAGATGATCCAGCCACTGCTCGACACGGTGGCGCGCGAGATGGCCGCGTCGGGCGCTTAGTGTCCCGAGTCTCAGGACACTAGATCCTCGTCACCAGGTCCTTACCCAGCTCGCTGAGGCGGCCGACGCCGAGCAGGCTCATCGATACCTCGATTTCTTCACGGAGCATCGCCAGCATCCTCCGGACGCCGTCGGCGCCATCGACCGCCAGTGCCCATAAATAGGGTCGTCCAACCAGCACGCCGGACGCCCCGAGGCACAGCGCCTTGAGGACGTCGGTCCCGCGGCGAACCCCGCCGTCGATCAGCACCGGCACATCGCGGCCGACCGCCTCGATCACCTCCGGCAGCGCATCGAGGCTCGCGATGGCGTAGTCGAGCTGCCGGCCACCGTGGTTGCTCACGATCATGCCGCGGGCGCCCGCCTCGACCGCGTAGCGGGCATCGTCGGCGCGCACGACGCCCTTGACGATCACCGGAAGTGAGGTCTTGGCCACGAGCCACTCGAGATCTCCCCAGGTCAGTCCCGGATGTGCCTCGGCATTCACGTCCTGGGCAAACGGGTCCAGACCGGCGGTGGTCGCTCTGGTCCGCCTGCCACCGAGGTTCGCGTAGCTGACGCCCTCAGGCAAGCTGAAGGCGTTGCGCATGTCGCGCTCGCGTCGACCGGTCTTCGGAAGATCCACGGTCAGTACGATGGCGGAGTAGCCGGCGTCGATAGCGCGCTCGACGAGGCTGGCACTCACCGGCCGCTCCGGGTGCATATAGAGCTGGAACCAGCGGGCGCCGGTGGCAGCGGCGGCGACCTCCTCGATGGAGGCGCTGGCCAGCGTGCTCAGGCAGTAGGCGATCCCAGCGTCCGATGCGGCGCGATAGGCGGCGAGCTCGCCGTCAGGATGGGCAATCCGCTGGATGGCGGTGGGAGCCAGGTGGACGGGCATCTGAAAGCGCTGGCCCAGCAGTTCCCCGGAGAGGTCTGGGTGCTCAACCGAAGACAGGACCTTGAACCGGAACCGGTATCGGCCAAACGCCTGCCGGTTACCCTTGAGCGCGGCCTCGTCCTCGGACCCGCCGGCGATGTAGTCGTAGATGCTCTGGGGCAGGACGGCACGGGCCGCCGGCTCGAAGTCGTCCACTTTGAGCGGAGCAGCCGGCCGGGTCGCCCCGCGCACCGCCGCATCTGCCACGCTGCCAATTGTCGCGTCTTGGGGCCGCCATATGCACTGAATCTCCCTCCCCCTATGCCAAGCTTGGGTTCAATGAGTCGACGCAACACCTCTAAGAACATGGAGGTGTGGGATGGGCTCGTTGGGAGCGGGACGGGAGGTTCGACGGCAGTTCTGGTTGTTGATCCGAGCTGGCCTGGAGCGGAGGAAGGCCGCGATCGCTTTGGGATTGAGCGACTGGACCGGCAAGGCGTGGTTTCGCCAAGCTGGCGGGGTGATCCCAGCCTACGTCACAGCACCAGTCAGCGGACGATTTCTGTCGGAGGAGGAGCGCATTGAGATCTTCGGCGGCCTCCAACGCGGTGACTCGATTCGCGGCATGGCGACGGCCCTGGGTCGGGCGCCGTCGACCGTGTGGCGGGAGCTGCGCCGCAACCGGCACCAATATCGGCGCCGGCACCGCCGGGGTGAAGCGTGGGGCCCGGCATGGGACTACCGGCCCACGCTGGCGCAGCGCCGAGCCGAACGCATGGCGTCGCGGCCCAAGGCAGCCAAGCTTGCGACCAACCGGCCGCTGCACGACCTGGTGCAGCACAAACTGCACGAGCGGCTCAGCCCGGAGCAAGTGGCCGCCTGGCTGCGGCGGGAGTTCGCGCACAATCGGGACATGTGGGTCTCTCACGAAACCATCTACCAATCGATCTATGTTCAAGGGCGCGGAGCGCTGCGTCGCGAGCTCGCCGCTTGCCTGCGGACCGGTCGGGCGCTGCGGCATCCCCGACGCAACCCGCAGCAGCGCCGAGCGCGAATTCCCGCGATGATCAACATCAGCGAGCGCCCGCCCGAGATCCAGGACCGGGCGGTGCCGGGCCACTGGGAGGGCGACCTCATCATCGGCAAGCAGGGCCGCTCCGCCATCGGCACGCTGGTCGAGCGCTCCAGTCGCTACGTGACCCTCCTGCATCTGCCCGCCGGCTACGGCCCGCTCGAGGTCAAGGAGGCCATGATCGCCGCCACCAAGCGACTGCCGCAGCAGCTCTGGAAGTCGTTGACCTGGGACCAAGGTATGGAAATGCGCAATCACGCCGAGATCACCGTGGCCACCGGCCTCGAGATCTACTTCTGCGATCCCGGCAAGCCCTGGCAGCGCGGATCGAACGAAAACACCAATGGCCTGTTGCGGCAGTACTTTCCCAAGGGCACCGACCTCAGTCAACACGGTCCCCAGTACCTCGAGTTCGTGGCCGACCAGATGAACCGTCGACCACGCAAGACGCTGGGCTGGCTCCATCCTGCTGAAGCTCTCGACCGGTTATTCTCAACCGCGTCGGAACAAGCCGGTGTTGCGCCGACCACTTGAATCCGCC
>DASYVR010000002.1:0-86369 GCA_035936995.1 Candidatus Dormiibacterota bacterium
CGACTTTAGTTGTCAGATGATGCCATCCGACAACCACATGCAGTATTAGCTCTGCTTTCGCAGGGTTATTCTGCACTCTCAGGCAGGTTGCCCACGTGTTACTCACCCGTCCGCCACTAGCGCTAGCCACCCTTGCGGGCAATTAGCACTCGTTCGACTTGCATGTGTCAGGCACGCCGCCAGCGTTAATCCTGAGCCAGGATCAAACTCTCCGTTAAAACCTCGACCCAACGGGGCTGAGGTATCAGAATCGAATCAGGGTCCCCACGACATTTCGAAGGGCCTTCTCGGAGAAGTCCGTTCCACTCTTCAATTGTTAAAGTGCTCGCCAAGCCCTAAGAAACGCGCGAGACTTCCTCCCGCCTCTCGGGCAGCTTGTGAATGATACCGTATCGGGCTGCTCAGTTGTCAAGAACGTACGAACGCCCCCAAAGCCTACCCCCAGGGCGGGCAGCCTAAACGGCGGTTAGACCCCTGGAAGCGCCCCCAAATCTACCGTGCCAGGCTCGTGGCTACCGATATTCCGGAAGCTGCTCGAGCTCCTCCGCGGCCAGGTCGGTATAGACCCGGCGGGTCGTAATCTTCGGAATCCGGTCTGCTCGAACCTCGACCTTCTGGCCGCCGCGAGCCAGCCTCACCACGATGCCGTGGAAGATGTCGTCCTCCTTGTCGCCCAGCAGCTCCTCCGCCCGGCCGATCTCCTCCCCCGATTCCCCCATGACCGGCGCCTTCTCCGGCATCGCCAGCCAGGCGACCTCCCGTTCCTCATCGAGCTCGTGCGTATCCATTAGAACGCGCGCCTTCCCGAGAAGGCCCGCGCCAGTGTCAACTCGTCGGCGTATTCCAGCTCACCCCCAACCGGCAGGCCGTGTGCCAGCCGCGAGGTTCGCACCCCCAACGGCGCCAGCTGCTCGGCGAGGTAGGCGGCCGTCGCCTCGCCTTCCATGTCCGGATCGGTTGCCAGGATCACCTCTGAGACCGGGTCCCGCCGGAGTCGCGCCACCAGTTCGGCAATCTTGAGCTCCGCCGGCCCGATGCCGTCGATGGGAGATAACGCTCCGTGCAATACGTGATACAAGCCGTGATACTCGCCAGTTCTCTCAATCGCCAGGACATCCAGCGGTTCCTCCACCACGCACAGCACCCCCCGATCGCGACGAGTTGACAGACAGATCGAGCACCGCGCCGCCTCCGCGATGAAGAAGCACTCGTCGCAAAAGCGAATCCGCGCCTTGACCTCGACCAAGGCCGCCGCCAGCCGGTCGACCGACTCGCGCGGCGTGCGCAATATATAGAAGGATAGGCGTTGGGCCGTCTTCGGCCCGATCCCCGGCAGGCGTCCGAGCTCCTCCATCACCCGCGTCAGCGCCGCCGGAACCTCGGCCACGAGCGACCCCTACCCCATCAAGCCGGGCGGTAGTCCCATCCCCGCCGTTACTGCGCCCATCTCCTTGCTCGCCAGCTCGCGCGCCTTCTCCATCGCGTCGTTCACGGCCGCCAGCACCAGGTCCTGCAACATCTCGACGTCGGCCAGGTCGACGACTTCGGGCTTGACCGTCACCGACAACACCTTTTGGTGGCCGTTTGCCACCACCTCGACCACGCCGCCGCCGGCAGTCCCGGTAACCGTCTTCTCGCCTAGCTCCTCCTGGATCTTCGCCATCCGGGCCTGCATCTGCTGGAGCTGCTTGAGCATCTTGAACTGCTGACCCATCTAGCCTCTCCCTCGCGGGGTGACCCGCAAATTGGTCGCATCGAACCGGTTCATCGCCTCTTTCACCAGCGGGTCATCCGCGATCGACGCCGTTGCGCGCACCGGTGCCGGCGCCGCGGCCGCCGACTTCTTCTCCTCTGCCAGCAGCTCCACGCGTGCCTCCGGCCCGAAGACCTCGCGCACCGCCGCCAGCAGCGTCTCCCGGTTCTTCGGACCATTCATCAGCTCGGCATGCGCCGGATAGCGAAACTCGATCCGCACGAGGCCATCGGTCACGGCGGCCAGCCGGGCCTCCATCAGCAGAGAGCCGACGATCTTGGGCAGCCTTTGCTTCAGCGCATCCCAGCGCGCGTCCGGGCCGAGCACCGCCGGCTCCGCGTCCATCGCCGGCTCGATCAAGCGCTCACCACCGACCGCCTCCGCGGTCGGCGCGGCCACTGGCACCACCGCGTGAACCGGTTGGGTCATGTTCGACAGCAGCGTGACTTCGAGCAGCAGTCGCGCATCCGCTCCCTTGCGTAGCTCCGGCTCCATCTCCATCAGGCCCTTCCACAGTCCGAGCAGCGCGTTGCGCCCGGCCGCACGCCCGATCCGTTCCAATCCGGCCGACGCTGCGCCACCCAAACTTTCCGCATCCCGATAGCCCACCGACAGCAGCGCCGCCTCGCGGATCGCGCCGAGCAGCCCGCGGACCAGTTGACGCACATCGCCGCCGGCGTCGTAGAACCGCTGCAGCTCGCCTAGCGTCTGCGCCGCGTCGCCCTCGGTCGTGTAGGCGAGCAGTCGAACCAGCGTATCCGGGTCGGCGAGCCCGAGGAGCTCGTGCGTCTTCTGCACGGTCAGTTCCTCGCCAGCTTGCGAGATCAGCTGATCCAGCAGCGTGATCCCGTCCCGCATGCTGCCGCGAGCCAGCCGCGCCAGCAGTGCCAGGCTCTGCGGGTCCACCTTTACCTGCTCGTCCTCAACGATCGACGCCAGGTGAGCCGCGATCGCCCCGGTCTCGATCCGCCGGAAATCGAACCGCTGGCAGCGCGACGCCACCGTCAGCGGGATCTTGTGCGGCTCGGTTGTCGCCAGGACGAAGACCACATGGGCGGGCGGTTCCTCGAGCGTCTTCAACAGCGCGTTGAACGCCTCGGTCGTCAACATGTGCGCCTCGTCGATGATGTAAATCTTCACCTTCAGCACAGCCGGCAAATACTTGACCCGTTCGCGCAAATCGCGGATCTCGTCGATGCCGCGGTTGGAGGCCGCGTCGATCTCGATCATGTCGACGGCGGCGCCAGTGGCAATCTCGACGCAGTTCGCGCAAACGCCGCAGGGCTCGGCCCCCTGCCGATTCAGGCAGTTGATCGCCTTTGCCAGGATACGGGCGGTCGACGTCTTCCCGGTTCCGCGAACCCCCGAAAACAGGTAGGCATGAGCCACGCGGCCCTGCTCCACCGCGTTCTTCAGGGTCTGGGCAATCGCATCCTGCCCGACCAGGTCGCCAAACTTCTGCGACCGGTACTTGAGGTAAAGGGTCTGGTACGCCATCGGCTGCCTCGACAATTCTACGGGGCTGGCCGGTCCCAAAACCTGAGATAGTGCTCGCCGTGAGAAACCTCGTTCTGAAGGTTGGTCTTGGAGGCGACGTCTACCTCGACGGTCGTCCCGTGACCCGCGGTGAGCTCGACGCCGCAATCGTCGCCCTCAACACCGAAGGCGGTTTTGTGACCTACTAGCGTGAATCGCCCGAAACCGAGGGCAGCGCCGCTGCCGCGGCTGCGTTCAAGGACCTCCTGGCTCGGCGGCCAAAGATTCGCCTCGGTAACACCGCGCCATCAGAATGGGGCGCGCTGCAGTGGATCGAGATCGAGGAGGCCCCCCATCTCTCGCGGTTCTTCCTCGCGGCCGGCCAGAGGTTTCTCATCTCCTTTCCTGCTAAGCCAGGCCAGAAGCAGGTGGTGTTCATGGGTGGCCCGTTGTCGGCCAAATCCGAGGCCGCCTGGCTCGGCCAGCTCGACTTCATCATCCGCTCCGACCGGGTGATGGAAACGCCGCTCCGTAACACCCAGCTTTGCTTCACCCCGGCGGGCTCGGCGGAACCGTCACTCCACCTCCGCATCAGCTATGCGCCCGAACGGCGTTGGGCATCCCGCTATCTCCCCTCCGAGATCCCGGGCAATATCGCCTCGTTCCATGCCGATGTGATGCGGGTCGCCGGGCGGATGACCTCAGGCGCCGGTTCAGGCCAGCCTGAGTCCACCACCTAAGGGATCGGCGCGACCAGGCAGGTCGGTCCGCCATCGGCACGGAGGAACTCATCGAGCTCGACCTCGACGACCGACTCACCCGCCTTCGTCATCGCCTCGACCGCCGCGGAGTAACCCCGGGCGATGAAGCAGCGACCGCCGGCGGCCAGGACGTTCGCGCCCGCCCCCTGATCATCCGGGATGACCAGCCGCTCGACATCGTCCGGCGCCACCTCCGGGCCGGCCGCATCCAGCGACTGAAATCCTGACGCCGTTCCGATCAAACGCCGCGCGCGAATCGGCGTGACCGCCGATGCCAGGTGCAACCGGTCATCGACCGGGCACAGGAATGCTTGATATCCGATGCGCTGTACCGCCGCCGCCAGTTGCCGCGCGCCCGCCTCATTCGTGCGTGCCGAGATCCCAATCGCCACGCGCCTCCCGTAGGTGATCACGTCCCCGCCATCGAGGGTACCCGGCTCGCGGATCTCGACCACCTCGGCGTTGGGCGCGATTCCCCGAGCAGACGCCAGCACGGACGCCACCTCGGGCCGTCGCGACGGCTCGCCCGGCCGCGCCGCAACCAGCAGCGCGCTTGCTCCGCCGGCGAGGGGCGCAAAGGCGAGCACCGTGTCCCATGTAAAGCAGGCGTCCGGCAAGCCCGGCTCGGGAGGCAACATCGCCACCAGCACACCGGCCGCCTGAATCGCCTCTACGTAGGCCATATGCTCGCGCACCGCGCGCTGCGGATCGATGCGATCGCGCTCCGGGTGCTCGGAGAGGGCCAGGCGCAACGCCTCGCTCGGGGGTCGCATGACCAGCCACACGCTCGAATTGTCGCCGACTCCGCGTGATCGCGTTCCGTCACCATATGCGGAGATGGAAACCCCGATGCGGTGGCGAGAGCTCTTTCAGCAGGGCCGCGGCAAACTGACCGGCGGCATCCTTCTTGTCGAGTTCCTGGTCGCGGTCGAGGCGCTCGTCATCATCGCGATCATGCCCGCCATTCGGCGCGATCTCGGTGGACTCGAGTTCTACGGGCTGGTCTTTGCCGGGTTTTCTCTGGCGGCCCTGGTGCTCTCGCCGATCGCCGGACGAGCGGCTGACCGGCGTGGTCCCGCCCAACCCTTCTTACTGTTTGGGACGCTCTTCATCGTCGGCACCTTGTTGTGCGGCCTCGCGCCATCGATGCCGTTGCTGGCCCTGGCGCGTGTCGTCCAGGGCGGTGGCGCAGGCGGAGCATATACGGTTGCGCTCGCCGCGGTAACGAGGATCTACCCGGAGTCCGGCCGCGCCCGCGTGCTCGCATTGCTCGCTGGGGCCTGGATCGTGCCTGGCTTGCTGGGTCCGTCGTACGGCGCCTTGATGGCCAGCACGCTGGGATGGCGCTGGGCGTTCGTCTCGATCATTCCACTGACCGTGATCGCGATGGCGCTCGCGATGCCGGCGTTGCGCGCCTTACCGGCCGCGGAAAAACCGTCGCACCTGTCGATCCGATGGCCCTTGGAATTGGCTGCAGGTGTCGCCGCGCTGATCAGTGGGCTTTCGATCCTTTCATGGCTCAGCGTGCCGCTCGTGGCCGTGGGCGCTTGGCTGACCTGGTCGGCGCTTGGCCACATCCTTCCCGTGGGTTCACTTCGCGCGCGACCGGGACCGCCGGCCGCCGTCATGACGATCTTCCTGCTCATCCTCGCCTTCATCGGCGCCGACTACTTCATTCCCCTGATGCTGACCGGTGTGCGCGGCCGGTCACTCGCCGAAGCCGGCGCGGTCATCACGTTGGGCACGGTGAGCTGGTCGGTTGGCAACTGGTGGCAGTCCCGTGCGATCCTCCGGACCTCATCGGTCACGCTCGTGCGCCTGGGCGGCGCGATCCTGACCATGGCGATCATCGGAATCATGGCGACGTTGGCTGGCGCGCCGCTCGCGATCTCGTACGTCGGCTGGTTCGCTGCCGGCTTCGGCATGGGTATCGCCTATCCGACCGCATACCTCGTCATCATGAAGGGAGCCGATGCGGCCGACGCGGGGTCGGCGGTGAGTTCCGAACAGGTGGCCGAGCGGCTCGCGCTCGCGCTTGGTGGCGGCCTTGGCGGCGTCTGCGTTGCGCTCGCGGCGGGGCTGCACGCGTCGCTTGCCGCGGGACTCGCGGGTGCCTTCGCGCTGGCGTTGCTCGCCGCGCTTGCCAGTATCGCGCTCGCCCCACGCCTTACGCCGGCGCGCTCAGCAGCCTTCGCCGCGCATCCAGGTAGAGGACCGTTAACACCGTGAGCGTGACCACGAGCCAGACGAACATCAAGAGGAAACCACGCCGCGGGCCGCGGACAATCTGGAGCAGCCACGAGCTGCCCGTGCCCGCAACGCCAAAGGCGAAACAAAAAGAGGCCGCCGAAGCGGCCTCTTTCTCACGTTCGCGCGCTAGTCTTCGTGGTTGCCGTTCGCGGCACTCTGGTCGTTCGTCTCGGTCGTCGACTCGTTAACGCCCGACTGGTTCTGCTGGCCATTGCAGCCGGCGTCCTGGTGCTCGCCCTCGAACTCGCCCGCTTGCTCGGCTTGCGCGGTGCAGATGGTCGGGCTCGCCGCCGTCGCCGGCTTGGTGGCCGGCTTCATTGTCGGCTGCGTGGTCGACGTGGCCGCCGGCGCGACAGCCGGCTTGCGATCCTGCTGCGTCTGCTGCTGGCCCTTTTGGCCTTGCTCTGCATTCGCCGAATCGGGCTTGGCGCTGGCGGCGATACCACTCACCAGCAGCAAGCCGCCGGCGATCATTGCGATAACGATCCTGCGCATATGAATTCGTTGGCTCCTTGGGGCAAGGCTGGACAGCCTGGTCCACTTCTATCAACGCGGCCATGGTGTGCCGTATTCGCGACCAACTAATACGGTCCGCCATCGCGGACGTGATGAGGGCGTGCCCTTTGAATGTCCGATTTCCGCTAGCGCGATCGAGCCCAACCCGCCAGAATGGACCGTGTAATCGCCTCACAGCTCGACTTCGAACGCTGCTACCGGGCCGTCGAAAGCCGCGACGCTCGCTTCGACGGCTGGTTCATCACCGCCGTCAAAACGACCGGCATCTACTGCCGGCCGAGCTGCCCGACGCCGGTGCGCCCAAAACGCGAGAACGTCCGCTTCTACCCGACCGCCGCGGCGGCGCAGCTCGCCGGCTTCCGCGCCTGCAAGCGCTGCCGCCCGGACGCCTCTGCTGGCTCGCCGGAATTGAACGTGCGCGGTGACCTCGTTGGTCGCGCGATGCGCTTGATCGCGGACGGCACGGTCGATCGGGTCGGCGTCGCGGGGCTCGCTCGCCGCCTCGCGGTCAGCGAACGCCATCTCGACCGTCTGCTGCTCGGCGAGCTCGGGGCAGGACCGCTCGCGATCGCCCGCGCCCAGCGCGCCCAAACCGCGCGAACCCTGATCGAGACGACAGACCTGCCGTTTACGGACGTCGCGTTCGCGGCCGGTTTCGAGAGTGTCCGGCAGTTCAACGACACGGTTCGCGAGGTGTTCGCCCTCACCCCCACAGCGCTGCGCACGGCCGGCCGGCGTCGCGGCGACGTCGTCGAAGGCGCGCTCACGCTCCGTCTTCCCTATCGACCGCCGCTCGACTGGCCAGCGCTGTCCGGCTGGCTTCGGACCCGAGCCGTGCCTGGCGTCGCGGAGGCGAACGGCCGCGCCTATCGTCGAACGCTTCGCCTCGCGCGCGGAGCGGCGATCGTCGCCCTCGAGCCCGTCAACGGCCACATCCAGTGCACGCTGAAGCTCGAGTCGATGGCCGACCTGACGAGCGCGGTACGACAGTGCCGCCGTTTGCTCGACCTCGACGCCGACCCGCTGAGCGTGGTCGAAGTGTTGTCGCAGGACCGGCGTCTCTCGCCGATCGTCAAGAAGCGCCCGGGTTTGCGCGCACCGGGCGCGGTCGACGGAACGGAGCTCGCGATCCAGGCGATCCTCGGCCAGCAGGTCTCCCTCGCGGCGGCGCGCACGCTGACGTCGCGCCTCGTGACCGCGCACGGCGATCTGATCAAGATCGCCGATCCCACCTTGACGCACCTCTTTCCGTGCCCCGATGCGATCGCCGCGGCCGATCTCTCGAAGCTGGGCGTGCCACAGACTCGCCGAGCAACGCTTCATGCGCTTGCCGGCGCGGTCGCCGGCGGCACACTCGTACTCGACCCCGGGGCCGACCGGGCGGAAACCTACCAGCGGCTGCTGGCGGTGCCGGGGATCGGAGAGTGGACGGCGGGGTACATCCTGATGCGCGCGCTCGGCGATCCAGATACGTTTCTGCCGAGCGACCTCGGCATCAAGAAGGCAAGCGCGCGGCTGGGCCTGGGTGACAAGGCGCGCACAGTTTCCGAACGCGCCGCCGCCTGGCGCCCCTGGCGGACCTATGCAACACACCACTTGTGGGCAACACTCACCGACATCTAGAAGGAGTCACCGATGACACCCAAGCCCGTCCTCTACAGCACGACCCATCCGACGCCAATCGGCGAGCTCACCCTGATCGCCTCAGACCGCGGCTTGCGCGCGATCCTCTGGCCGAGGCTCTTGCCTCAGCGCGCCGGCATCAGCCCGCGCCCGCATCGCAACCCCGATCATTCGATTCTGCGAAAGACCGTCCAACAGCTGGATGAATACTTCGCCGGCCGGCGCACGAGCTTCGACCTGCCGCTCGACCTCGACGGCACCCGCTTCCAGCTCGCGGCCTGGCGGTCACTGGCCGATATCCCGTTCGGAACCACCACCACGTACGGCCGGCAGGCGGCGGCCCTCGGCATTCCGAAGGCCGCTCGGGCACTCGGCGCCGCGAACGGGGCGAACCCCGTCTGCATCGTCCTTCCCTGCCACCGCGTGATCGGCGCGGATGGTTCCCTCACCGGCTTCGGCGGCGGGTTACCGACCAAGCAATGGCTGCTCGACCATGAAGCACAGGTGGCTCGCACGATTTTCGATGAGCCCCAATGGCGCAAACACCAACCCGTCCAGACGCGCTTATCCATGCCCCTTGAACGCCTGCTGCTGAAGTAACCACTTCCGGCTTCAGCGTTGACCCGCTACATTACTAGGGGATGCACCCGGGGAACAATCTGACGCGGGATGAAGCCCGCCAGCGGGCCGACTTGATTCACACCCCGCTGTACGACATTTCGCTCGATCTCACGAGGGATACTGACACCTTCAGCTGCGAAGCCACCATTCACTTCCTTTGCCAAGAGCCTGGCGCCAACACCTTTATCGATTTCCTGGCGCCCTCGGTCGACAGCTGCGAGCTCAACGGCGAGGAAGTCCCCAAAGAGGCCTTCAACGGTGCCCGCATCACGCTCGAGAACCTGCGTGAGGCGAACGAGCTCCATGTCCTCGGCACCTGCTACTACCAAAACGTCGGCGCGGGACTCTGCAAGTTCAAAGACCCGGTCGACCACAAGACCTACCTGCACAGCCAGTTCGAGACCTTCGACGCCCACCGGATGTATCCCTGCTTCGACCAGCCCGACCTGAAGGCGAGCTTCACCTTCACGGTGCTGGCCCCCAACGACTGGGTGGTCGTCTCCAACAACCCCGGCCAGGCCCAGCCGGTCGCGGGCAAGGAGAACATCAAGCGCTGGACCTTTGGGGCCACCCCCAAGATGTCGTCGTACCTGACCGCGATCGTCGCCGGTCCCTACCATGGCGTCCGCGACCGGCACGGCGACGTCGACCTTGGCATCTTTTGCCGCCAGTCGCTGGCCCAATACCTCGACCCCGAGGAGATCTTCACCGTCACCAAGCAGGGCCTCGACTTTTACGGCCAGGCCTACAAGTACCCCTATCCCTTCCAGAAGTACGACCAGCTCTTCGTCCCCGAGTTCAGCGCCGGCGCGATGGAAAACATCGGATGCGTCACGTTCAACGAATTCATGCTCTTTCGCTCGAAGGTGACGGAGGCCGTCCGCGAGGATCGCGCGAATGCCATCCTGCACGAGATGGCGCATATGTGGTTCGGCGACCTGGTGACGATGCGCTGGTGGGACGACCTCTGGCTGAACGAGAGCTTCGCGACCTTCATGTCGGTGCTCTGTCAGGTGGAGGCGACGCGCTTCAAAAATGGTTGGGTGACGTTCGCCAACCAGTACAAGGCGGGCGCCCGCCGCCAGGACCAGCTACCGACGACCCACCCCATCGCCGCGGACGTGCCGGACATCCAGTCCGTCTACTTGAATTTCGACGCGATCACCTACAACAAGGGCGCGTGCGTCCTCCGGCAGCTGGTTGCCTACGTCGGACAGGACACGTTCCTCCGCGGCGTCCAGCGCTACGTCAAGCAGCGGCAGTACGCGAACGCCACGCTCGCGGATTTCCTGTCGGATGTCGAAGCGGGCTCTGGTCGCGATTTGCAGGCCTGGTCCAAGCTCTGGTTGGAGACCGCCGGCCTTAACACGCTGCGGCCGGACGCCACCGCGCAGAGCGACGTCATCGGCTCCCTCACCATCAAGCAGGAGGCGCCTCCCGAACACCCGACGATCCGTCCACACCGGCTCGCGGTTGGGCTCTACGACCGCCAGTCCGACTCGCTCCAGCTGCGCCGGCGAGTGGAGCTGGACGTCGCCGACGCGAACACCCCGGTCACCGATCTCATCGGCGAACGCCTGCCTGACCTGCTGCTCGTCAATGATCTCGACCTGACCTACGCAAAGATCCGCCTGGACGAGCGCTCGCTGGCTACGGCCACCCAGCATCTCGCGGAGCTCTCCGACCCATTGGCGCGGGCGATCACCTGGGCCGCGCTCTGGGACATGTTGCGCGATGCCGAGATTCCGGCGCGGCGCTACCTGCCGCTGATCCTCAAGAACATCCGGGGCGAAACCGACATCGGCGTCGTCCAGGACCTCCTCGCGCAAGCCTCCTCGGCCGTGTGGGTCTACGGCGATCCGATGAATGTCGATTCGGCGGTGAAGATCCTGGCCGATCACGCGCTTCGGGCGCTCGACGCCGCCCCGGCCGGTAGCGACCTGCAGCTCGCCTGGGCTCACGCCTTCATCAACGCGGCCCGTTCTTCGGAGCACCTGTCGATCCTTCGCGGCTTGCTGGACGGCATCAAGGTCTTCACCGGTCTCAAGGTCGACACCGACCTGCGCTGGGCGATCGTCAATGCACTGGCCGGCCTCGGCGCCGATGATGGCCTGATCGATGCCGAGTTGAAACGCGACCCCACCGACGAGGGCCAGCGTTACGCCGCCGCAGCCCGCGCCGCGCGCCCGACGCCCGACGCCAAGGAACAGGTTTGGGCGTCGCTGATGGAGGACCTCACCATGCCGCTGGCCACGATGCGGTCGATGATGCGGGGGTTTCACCGCTTCGATCAACGACGCGTGCTCGAGGCCTACAGCGCTCGATACTTCCAGGCGCTGGCGAACGTCTGGAAAGAGCGTGAAATCGAGGTCGCCCTCGCCTTCATCCGCATGATGTACCCCTCGGTCGTGGTCGGCGACGAGACGGTGAAAGCCACCGACCAGTATCTCGCCGCGGACAGCGTGCCAGGGCCGGTACGACGAATTCTGCTCGAAGGCAAGGACAACATGCTTCGGACCATGCGCGGGCGAGCCGCCGACGCCGCGGCCGCCGAAAAGGTCTCTGCCGAACGCTAGAACGCCCGCCGCGGCGACCGAAGATTCCTGGGCCCAGTGGATCAGCATGCGCCGCCAGGGTAGCGCGACGATTCCGCCCAGTTCCGAGTGTCACGCATCGCGGTTGATAGCGCGCTCGGGAGAAATGGAGATGCGGCCAGCGAGCACAGCCCCAACGATGGCTAGGATGGCAGCCCCGGCAAATGCAATCGCGGGCGCAGCCAGCGTCCAAACCAGGGCAACCCAAACCGACGAGACGAAGTCGCCAGCACCGTTGACGGCTGCCAGAACCCCGAATCCTGCGCCTCGTTCTATGGGCGCGAGTTGGTGCGCCGCTAACGCAGTTTCGGCAACCTCAACCGATCCCGCAGCAAAACCGCCCGCGACGAAGGCAGGGATCACCATCCAGACTGCGGACGATGCGAGCGCAAGCAAGGCAGCCGCTACGGCGAACGAAAGAAAGCCGGCAATGAGTGCTGTCTGTCGCCTGCCGGTGCGATCGGCAAAGGCACCGACCGGATAAGAGACGGCAGTTGCGCTCAGGTTGTACAAGAAGTACAGAAAGATGGCGAGCGTAACGGCGGCTGCGCGACCATGCAACGGAACTAGTAGCTGGATCGCCCGTAGAGTGAAGAGACTTCCCGCAAATTGGGCGCTGCCAAACACCGCGACAGCAACCAGCAGCCGATTGAAACCAGTCGGATAGCCAGCGAGTCGAACCCGGAAGTTCCCGCGCTCCGCCCTGACTCGCCGCACCAGGAGGTAGCAGCCGGCTGCTAAGAAACCGGGAATGGCAGCAACCAGAAACGTCGTTCGGTAGGAAAACACGCCGAGTAGAACCACCGCCAGCAAGGGCGCGAAGACCGCCCCGGCATTGTCGCCTGCCCGCTCAAAACCAAAGGCTCTCCCAAACTGTTCCTTGGAAACGGAAAGGGTGAGCAGCAAGTTGCGCACTGGCCCTCGCCAACCCCGCCCAGCCCAACCAATCGGACGGATTAGCACCAGCCACGGCCATGACGAAACTAAGCCAAGCAGTGCCGTTGCCAGGCCGGTCGTCGCATAACCCCCTGCTGCCCAGCCGCGCAAGCCGATGGCGTCAGCCGCCAGCTTGCCTCCATACAACTTCGCTCCAGCGGCCACAAGGTTGGAGAACCCTTCGACCAGGCCGAGCGCGATAGGCGGAGCCGCAAGAACGACAGTAAGAAAGCCCGGAAGCACGGCGGTAGCTGTCTCGTGTCCGAGGTCGGAGAAGAGGGAGGCAAGCGCAATTGCGATTACCGATTTGCCGAGTAACCGGTTGCCCCTCTGCATCGGGACAGGATAAGCGGGCTACACCAGTTCGGCGGTCTGGCGGGCAATCACGGCGTCTTCGCGCGCCTCGACCCGTAGGAGCGCAACCGCGCTGCCAGCTCGGCTGATCACGGCGTCGTTTCTGATGTCCGTGGCGGCGACCGCCCCGAGCCCGAGCGGCGCGAGCCGCCGGACGATCGCCGACCGCACCGACGCCGAGTGTTCCCCGATTCCGCCGGTGACGACCAGGCCGTCGAGGCGGGGCAGCGCCGTGGCCGCCGCCGCGATGCCGGCCGCGGCTCGGCTGACGAACATGTCGATGGCGAGCTGGGCGCGCTTGTTGCCCTCCCCGGCGGCCTTCTCGAGCTCCCGCATCCCGCCAGCCCGGCCGAATACGCCGACCAGCCCGGACTTGTGATCGAGCGCCTCCTCGAGCTCCCGCCAGCCAGTCCGCCGCGTCCGCAACATATATAGAAGGATGCCGGGGTCGATCGAGCCCGAGCGGGTCCCCATCATCAGGCCTTCCATCGGCGTCAACCCCATCGAGGTGGCGACGGACCGTCCGTTGAGCACGGCCGTCACCGAGCAGCCGCTGCCGAGGTGGGCCACCACCAGCGCGAGCTGGTCGGCCGGCCGGGCCAGCAGTTCCGCCGCCCGATGCGTCGACCACTCGACTGACAGCCCGTGGAAGCCGAAGCGCCGAACGCCGTACTCGCGATGCCAGCGCCGTGGCACTGGATAGAGGAACTGCTCCTCGCTGAGCGTCGCGTGGAAGGCGGTATCGAACGCCGCCACATGCGGAATCGCGGGCAGAGCCGAGCGGGCGGCCCGAATGGTGGCGGCGGCCACCCGGTTATGCAGCGGCGCGAACTCGGCCAATGCCTCGATGCCCTTCAAGACCCGGTCGTCGACCCGCACCGCCGACCGGAAGCGGGTGCCGCCATGCACGACCCGATGTCCGACCGCCTCAACCCCGAGCATTCGTCCCTCTCCCGCTGGGCGCCCTTGTACTTCCCTCCTCTGGGGGAGGGTCAGGGAGGGGGCGGTTATCCCCAATTTCGACAGCAGCGACCGGACGGTTCGATCCAGTCCTCTCCGCCGACTCGCATCCGCCCCAAGCGAGACCTCGTCTTTCGCGATTGCGGCGAGATCGGCGGTGTCGACGATGCTGCCCTTCAGCGAGCTCGAGCCGACATTCAGGACGAGGACGCGCACGCGACCCCTTTCCCTCCCCCTCTAGACGAGGGCACGACTCGTTTCCCTCCCCCTCTGGGGGAGGGCAGGGTGGGGGCGCTCAGTACGGCCAGGTCCAGTCGCGCACGTCCGGCACGTCCTCGCCGTGGTCCCGGGTGTACTGCCGGTGCCGCAGCCGCTCGTCCATCATGTGCTGGCGCACGTGCCCGGCGCGCGAGCCCAGCCCGGGAACCCGGTCGATGACGTCCATCACCAGGTGGAAGCGATCCAGGTCATTCAGCATCACCATGTCGAACGGCGTCGTCGTCGTGCCCTCCTCTTTGTATCCCCGGACGTGCAGATTGTTGTGGTTCTTCCGCCGGTAGGTCAGGCGATGGATCAGCCAGGGATAGCCGTGATAGGCGAAGATCACCGGCCGGTTGGTGGTGAAGAGCGCGTCGAACTCCGCGTCGGAGAGGCCGTGCGGATGCTCCGCCTCGGGTTGGAGCTTCATCAGGTCGACCACATTGACGACGCGCACCTTGAGATCGGGCAGGTGCTGACGGATCAGGTCGGCCGCGGCCAGCGTTTCCAGCGTCGGGATGTCGCCGGCGCACGCCATTACCACGTCCGGCTCGCCGGTGTCGTTGCTGGCCCAGTCCCAGATCCCGATCCCTCGGGTGCAATGGACGATCGCGTCGTCCATCGGCAGGTAGTTGAGTGAGCGCTGCTTGCCGGCCACGATCACGTTCACGTACTGCTTGCTCTTCAGGCAATGGTCTGCAATGGAGAGCAGGCAGTTCGTATCGGGAGCCAGGTAGACGCGCACGACCTCGGGTTTCTTGTTCAGGACGACGTCGATGAAGCCCGGATCCTGGTGGGTGAAGCCGTTATGGTCCTGGCGCCAGACATGCGAGCTCAGCAGGTAATTGAACGACGGGATCGGCCGGCGCCACGGAATCCGGTTCGTCACCTCGAGCCATTTCGCGTGCTGGTTGAACATCGCGTCGACGATATGGATGAACGCCTCGTAGCAGTTGAACAGGCCGTGCCGGCCGGTCAACACATAGCCCTCGAGCCAGCCCTGGCAGAGGTGCTCGCTCAGCACCTCCATCACCCGGCCGCCGGGCGCGAGGTGATCATCGATCGGCAGGGTTTCCGCCACCCAGGTCCGGTTGGTCACCTCGAACACGGCGCTGAGGCGGTTCGATGCCGTTTCATCCGGCCCCATCAAACGGAAGTTCCGCGGATTGTGGGCGATGACGTCCCGCAGGAACTGTCCCAGGACCTTGGTTGCCTCGTCAAAGGTGGTCCCGGGCTTGTCGACCTTGACCGCGTACTCGCGGAAGTCCGGCAGCCGCAGGGCCTGGGTCAACTCGCCGCCATTCGCGTGCGGATTCGCGCTCATCCGCCGCGGGCCTCTTGGTGGCAGCTCCGCCAGCTCGGCAAGCAGCGTACCGTTGTCGTCGAACAGCTGCTCGGCATGGTAGCTGCGCAACCAGTCATCCAGGATCCGCAGGTGCTCCGGGTTCGTCATGTCGTCGACCGGCACCTGGTGCGACCGCCAGGTTCCCTCGACCGGCAAACCGTCAACGACCTTCGGGCCGGTCCAGCCCTTCGGGGTGCGCATCACGATCATCGGCCACAGGGGACGGGTCGCCCGCTTCTTCCTGCGCGCCGCCCCCTGGATTTCCTCGATCTCGTCGAGCACGAGCTCGAGCAGCGCCGCCATTCGCTGGTGCATGTCCATCGGGTCATCACCGGCGATGATGTACGGGGTGTAGCCGTAGCCCTCGAGCAACTGGCGTAGCTCGCTCTCAGGGATTCGCGCCAACACCGTGGGGTTCGCGATCTTCCACCCATTCAAGTGAAGGATGGGAAGCACTACGCCGTCGGTAATCGGGTCGAGGAACTTGTTCGAGTGCCAGCTGGCTGCAAGCGGGCCGGTCTCGGCCTCGCCGTCCCCCACCACGCAGAAGACCTTGAGGTCCGGGTTGTCGAAGGCGGCGCCGTAGGCGTGGGTCAGCGCGTACCCCAGCTCGCCTCCCTCGTGGATCGATCCGGGCGTCTCCGGCGCATCGTGGCTCGGAATCCCGCCTGGGAATGAGAATTGCCGGAAGAGCTTTTGCAAGCCGATAACATCTCGGCTGACCGCGGGATAGACCTCGCTGTAGGTTCCCTCGAGATAGGCGTTCGCGACCATCGCCGGCCCGCCGTGGCCCGGGCCGCAGATGAAGATGGCGTCGAGATCCCGCGCCTTGATCACCCGGTTCAGATGCGCGTACAAGAAGTTGAGACCAGGGGTCGTCCCCCAGTGACCAAGCAGGCGCGGCTTGATGTGCTTTACCTGGAGTGGCTCGCGTAACAGCGGGTTGTCCAGCAGGTAGATCTGGCCGACAGAAAGGTAGTTGGCCGAGCGCCAGTACGCGTGCAGCTTCTTGAGTTCGTCCGCGTTCAGCGGCCCTTCAGCGAGCGCGGCAGCCGGTCGCGGCTCAGTTTGCATACCCCTCACGATAACGTGACAAGCCCCTGTAGGGTTTTGCGCCGAGCAGCCAATAGACTGGCCTCGGGATGAGGAAAACTCTATCGAAACGCAAGTCGACCACGGCGGCGAAGCGTAATCCGGCTGCAAAGAAGCGCAAGCCGACGCCATCGCCGGCACCATCACCGAACCCGAGCCCGAAGGGTCCAATTCAACACGTGGTGATCATCGTCAAGGAGAACCACGCCTTCGATAACTACTTCGGCCGTTTTCCCGGCGCCGACGGTGACCCGAATCTGGCGCTCGCCTCCGATCCGCCGTCAGCCGATCATCCGCACGATCATGCGGCCTGGCTCAAGCGTGCCACCGGTGCCGCGAAAGAACAGTACGCGCAGCCGAACATCCCGAACTACTGGCGCTACGCGCAGCAGTACACGCTTTGCGACAAATACTTCACCGCGGTCGCCGGTCCATCAACGCCCAACCACTTGATGCTGATCGCGGCGGATTCGCCAATCATCAACAACCCTCACTACCGCGACCCGATCAACCAGCAGCCACCATTCAACCTTCCGTCGCTCCCGGCCAACCTCGAGAAAGCTGGCCTCACCTGGCGGAACTACGGTGGATACGCGCAGGGCTACATCACGGCGTTGAAGGGGAGCAAGAACAATGTCAAGGCGCCGCACTTCGCAACTGATGCCGCCGCTGGAAAACTTCCGAACGTCTCATGGCTCTACGGACCAACCGGGATGAGCGAGCACCCCGTCGAATCGGTCAAGGCCGGCCAGCACTGGACGGCGCAACAAGTCGATGCGATCGTCAAGGGTGGCCTGTGGCCGAACACCGTCATCTTCATCACCTGGGACGACTGGGGCGGTTGGTACGACCACATCACCCCGCCGCTGGTCGAGAAATGGACGGACGGCACCCAGTTCACCTATGGGACGCGCGTCGGCTGCCTGGTGCTGAGCCCATTCGCGAAGGCCGGATACATCTCGCATACCCAGCACTCGCACGTGAGCCTGGTCAAGTTCTGTGAGAAGACCTTCGGCCTGCCGCCGATCAACGCGCGCGACAAGGCCGCCGATGACATGTCCGATTGCTTCGACTTCACGCAGAAGCCGCTCGCCGCACCAGGACCGGCTGTCTAATTCACTCCCCATGCGGGGAATGCAACTCCTTCCGCCCTTGCGGGGACTGAAGCTCCCTCCGCCCTTGCGGGGGAGGGTCGGGGTGGGGGGTTTGGACTTGCGCACATGGCGCGTTTATATTGGTCTCAGCCGTGATCCCTCTCGCGATTCACTGCGGACCAATCGGTGGCGGCTTCGGTTGTGACATGGGCTCCCTGCCGGCGCCGCCTATTGCCCTCACATGGATTCTCTATGGCATCGCGCTTGCTGGCCTGGGACTGGGGCTTCATGCGCTTTTCACCGGGCGGCTCGCCGTCAGGTTTGGAAGGCTAAGGGAGATTTCGAACGCCCGAGCCGCTCGCCTTGTAGGGCTGAGCTTGCTACTGGATTCACTCGTCTCGATCGAGATCGCCCGTGAGTTTGAGGTCTTGAGCAACCACGTCGAGCCGCCTCATTGGACCGGGCTCTTGCTGTTTGCTTCGTTCATCGTCGCCACGCTTCTACAGTGGCTCGCCTTCCGAATCGATCGGCGTTCCGAGCCTGCTCCCCAATAGCTTCGGCGACAAGCTCATATGACCGCCGCCGACCGGGCGCTCTACCAGGCCAAAGCCGGCGGCCATAACCGCGTCGCCGCCGCCTGAACGCCGCCTCACCCGCGCCAACCTCTGGCGGCGTCTGAAGGAGTGGACGGCAAGAAAGCCGCCAGATCCAACGGACTCATAGGAGGCAAACCGTTATGTCCTCGATTACCCTACCGTACGCCCGATTGACACTCGGCCTGGCGCTGGCCGCGGGGGCCATCACCCTGACGGGCGCCCTGCAGGCGTCTGCCGATACCCTGGGCGCGTTCACCTGCACCGATAAGTCCGGAGGCGTCGCCGGCGCGGCCGGGACGGTGTACGACGTCAGGGTCGCGCACCACGATGGCTATGACCGGCTTGTTATCGGGTTTCCCACCGCCAACACCATGCCGCAATACCAGCTGACGCAGCAGGCGACGGCACACTTCGTCCGCGACGCGAGCGGCCAGCCCGTCACCCTCAACGGCTCGGCCGGTCTCCGGGTTGTACTTCGGAACACCGATATCGTCAACGGTGCTCCGAGCGACCTCAAGCCCAGCCTGCCTGCGATCCGTGAAGTGACACGGATCGGCGACTTCGAGCGGGTCGTCAGCTACGGCGTCGGTCTCGCGACGCCCGCCTGCTTCCGCGTTCTCGAGCTCAGCGGGCCAACTCGCCTGGTAATCGACGTCCAAACTCCGGCGGCCGCTCCGGCCGCGACCGCTGCGCCGTCAACGGCCGCTAGCCAGCCCGCGACCCCATCCGATCTCGCCGCGACCGGCCACCCGGCCCAGCCTGCGCAACCCGTGAACTTCCCGGTCACTGCCCTGATCCTGGGGCTGCTCGCCGTGACGGCGGGGCTTACCATCGCCGGCCTCCGGCGATTCGCGAGGAAATGACCCTCTTTCGGCCAATCCCCTCCCCACGATTTCCCTCCCCCTCACGAGGAGGGCAGGGTGGGGGCCTTCGTCACCCGTCCACGGCACCCGGAGCGTCGATAGGATTGGCATGCTTATGGACCCGACGTTCGGGCGCGTCATCGAGCGGTGGCGCGCCGGCGATCGCGACGCCTTCGAAGAGGTCATGGATCGCTACGGCCTGCAGCTGCTCCGAACCGCCCGCTTGATTCTTCGCGACGAGGCGTTGGCCGAGGACGCCATCCAGGAAACGTTTCTCAAGGCCTGGCAGCGGATCGGCAGTTTGCACGACGAAGATCCCGGACCCTGGCTCACCAGAATCGCAATGAATGAAAGCATCTCGGCGTACCGGCGACGGCACCGCTTCCAGGCGCTGACCGAGCGGTTTGGCCGCTTGGGTGGCGCCAAGCGCGAGGTCTCCAGCGAGGCGCGCCTGGACCTGGCACACGCGCTCGACCAGCTGACCGCCGAGCAGCGCGCTGCGGTCGCCCTTCACTACTACCAGGACTTGAGCGTTGACGAGACAGCGCGGGCACTGAGGGTCCCGGTGGACACCATCAAGTCGCGGTTGAAGACCGCGCTCCGCCGGCTTCGCGAGCTGACCGGAAGCGAGGAGGCGTTCGCATGAGCGACGACTTCGAGAAGAACCTGCGCGACCACCTCCACAGCGAAGCGGAGGAAACGCGGGAGTTTCCGCGCCGGCTCCGCGGCCGCATCCGGGATGGCATCGCGCCTCGGTCGCGCGCCCGCATGGCGCCGCAGCTGGCGCTGGCCGGCGCGCTGGTGCTGGTCGCGGTCGCCGTGCTGGCGTTTCGCAACCCAACGATCATCAACGTGGTCACCACCAACATCAACAAAATCTTCCCGAGCCCGTCGCCGACACCGCAACCATTCACCTGTACCGACCGGTCGGGAGGATCCGCAGGCCTTTCCGCCCAGTTGACCTCGATTCGAACGGCTCCCCACGACGGATACGATCGCGTCGTTTTCGAATTCGGCGGCGCCGGGATTCCGTCCTACGATCTCACCCGGCAAGATTCGGCAACGTTCACCCGTGATGCCAGCGGGCAAAACGTTACGCTCGACGGCGCTGCGGGTCTCAAGCTGGTCTTTCGCGATGCGGACGTTGCCTCCGGCGTCAGCACTGATCTGAAGCTACCGCTAATGGGTCTCCGGGAGATCGCCCAAATCGGTAGTCTCGAGCGGGTGCTGAGCTACGGCATTGGCATCTCGTCGTCCCAGTGCGTTCGGGTTCTTGAGCTCAGTGGACCATCCCGCCTCGTTGTCGACGTCGCGACCACCGCCTCCGCATCAACGACGGCCGCCCCAACGCCACTGCCGACCACCCCCGCGGCCACGGACCTCGGGTCGTTTACCTGCCAGGACCGAAGCGGCGGAACGAGCGGCAGCCCGGCCATGCAGTTGACTGACGTACGAGTCGCCCATCAACCCGGCTATGACCGGATCGTCTTCGAGTTCGCGCCGCTGGCTGGCGCATCACCGCGGGTTCCTGCCTACACCCTGTCGCGCCAGGCGTCGGCCCATTTCGTCAAGGATCCAAGCGGGCAACCGATCACGATGCGCGGCAGCTACGGCCTACGCGTCGTCTTCCAGCAAGCAACCGGCGCGAGCACCTACAACAAGAGCCGCGATCTCACCCCGAACCTTCCCGTCGTGCAAGAGGTCGAACAACTCGGCGACTTCGAAGCCGTATTGAGCTGGGGCGCTGGCCTCTCGCGGCAGTCCTGCATACGCACGCTGGAGTTGAGTAACCCGACCCGCCTTGTCATCGACGTCCAGACCCCCTGACGCCTTAGCGCGGCGTTTCCGCCGCCGGCTTGAACGGGGCGCCGTGACCGGGAACGATGAGCGCGGCGGCCTCCAGCACCCGCGCCCGGCTGCGGTGGAGCGCTGATGGATCGGACGCGAATGGGTCCTCGGCTGGCCCTTGCGCTGACCACCAGAGATGTGTGAACGCCACGGTGCCGGCACTCGTCGAGACCAGCGTCGTGATGTCCTGCGGCGTGTGCCCGGGCGTCTCGATCAGACGGATCGATGGGCTGAGCGCAAAGCCTTCCGCCGCACGACTCTGCCACACGTCGCTCCGGTAGATAGCCCAGAAGTCATGAAAGCGGGCTCTGGGAAAGAGGGCCGCATTGAGCGTGTGGTCCGGGTGATGGTGCGAGAAGATCACGTCGGTGATCTCGTCCGGCGAATGGACCAGCTCCCTGAGCGGATCCAGGATGGCACCGGGTTCCGGCACCATCCCGGGGTCGATGATCGTCCGGACATTGCCATCGCGGACGAAGCTCACGGTGCCGGCGACCCGGTCCCCGACGTAGCCGGTAAACAGGATGCGGAATTCGGCACTCAACGCCCGTTGATTGTAAGATCGCTAGAACCCTGACCCGGGAAGGAAGATTCGCTATGAGTGTTACCGATGAGGTCTTGAAGAACAACGAGGCGTACGCCCGATCGTTCAACGCGGGCAACTTGCCCATGCCGCCCGCCAAGAAGCTGTTCGTGCTGGCCTGCATGGACGCCCGTCTCCATGTGAGCAAAATCCTCGGCTTGAAGGAAGGCGACGCCCATGTCTTCCGTAACGCCGGCGGCGTCGCCACCATGGACGCGATTCGTTCGCTGGCGATCTCGCAGCGGCTACTCGGCACCGACGAAGTCGTCCTCATCCACCACACCGACTGCGGCATGCTGACGTTCAAGGACGACGAGGTCAGCGCCCAGATCGAGGAGGAAACCGGCATCCGGCCCCCATTCAGACTCGAAGCGTTCTCCAACCTGGAAAAGGACGTGCGCCAATCGATCGCCCGGATCAGGGCCAGCCCCTTCATCCCGCACAAGGACAAGATCCGGGGGTTCATTTACGACGTGAAGGCCGGACGGCTGAACGAAGTCGCGGTGGAGGCCGCCACCGCCGGCCAGCGGTAGCCGGCGCCAGAAGCCACACCCATGGCAACGTCGACCAAGCTGACCAACCCGACCTACCTCGATTACTCCGGCCGGGCCGATGCGCTCAGTGGCGGGGTCACGATGATCCCGATTGAGACGGCGAAGGGCTCCTTCCGCGTGTGGACGAAGCGCGTTGGCAACAACCCGACGACGCGGTTGCTTCTTCTGCACGGGGGCCCGGGCGCGACGCACGAGTACTTCGAAGCCTGCGACTCCTACCTGCCAGGGGCGGGCATCGAGTATTACTACTACGACCAGCTCGGATCCGCATACAGCGATCAGCCCGAGGACGAAGAGTTGTGGACGATCCCCCGCTTCGTCGACGAGGTGGAGCAGGTCCGCCGGGCGCTTGGCCTGGACCGGGACAACTTCTATCTCCTGGGTCACTCCTGGGGCGGGGTCCTTGCGATCGAATACGCGCTACGGTATCAGGGTCATCTCAAAGGTCTCGTGATTTCCAACATGATGGCCAGCATTCCCGCGTACAACGCCTACGCGCAGACGGTGCTCATGCCGGCAATGGACCAGACCGCGCTCGCCGAGATCAAGCGCTTCGAAGCCGACAAAGATTACGAGAACCCGCGCTACATGGAGCTCCTCGTCGAGCACCATTACGTCCATCACGTGCTCCGGATGCCGGCCGACCAATGGCCCGATCCGGTAAACCGCGCCTTCAACCGACTCAACAAAGCGATCTACATTCCGCTGCAGGGTCCGAGCGAGCTCGGCGCGAGCGGCAAGCTTGAGCACTGGGACCGCACCGCGGACCTGGGGAAGATCACGGTCCCGACCCTGACCATTGGCGCCCAGTACGACACCATGGACCCGGAGCATATGAGGTGGATGGCGGGGCAGCTGCAGCACGGACGCTACCTGGCGTGCCCTGGTGGCAGCCACATGGCCATGTACGACAGCCAGGCAGCCTACTTTGACGGGCTGATCAGCTTCATTCGCGACCGAGAAGAAGGCGTCTTTCCCTAGGCAAACCCTCCCCCACCGGTCGCTCAACCGCCGTCCCTATTTGGAAAGCAAGCCTCACTAGAACCCCGCCGTTACATCTGCCGTTGAATCGGCCCCGACGCCCTCCAGTGCCCTCGGCGGTGGTTTTCACGATTAATGCGATCGCGATCTCCTGGCTATGCTGGCTCCCGCTGGTCGCGACCAACCACGGCATCGGGAATGTCCCGCCCTCGCTGGTCCCGCTGCTGGTCCTGCTGGGCACCTTCGGCCCCTTCCTCAGCGCGGTGACCATCGTCGCTCGTCGGTCGGGGTTCCGCGGCCTGGGGCAGTTTATCGGCCAGGCTTTTCGCTGGCGGGTTGGCATCCAGTGGTATGCCGCCGCACTCGTCGCGCCCGCCGCGATCCGGATTGCGGTTCTCTACGTGCACGTTTTGAAAGGCGGCACATTCCCCGACCTGTCGGATACGACGCGCTGGCTCGCCATCCCCTCGACCTTCCTCCTGGTGCTGCTCATCGGCGGACCGACGGGTGAGGAATTTGGCTGGCGCGGATTTCTCCTCCAGCGCATGCAGCCGGTCACGGGGGTGCTGGGGGCGTCGATCCTGATCGGGGTGATCACGGCTTTCTGGCATCTGCCGCTGTTTTGGATCCCGAGCACGGCCCAGAGCCATCTGCCCTTCGCCATCTTCGCGGTGCGCACGGTGGCGCTCTCGATCATTTCGACCTGGCTGTACAACGGCACCCGGAGGAGCCTGCTGTTCGTCCTCCTCTTCCACGCCTCGCTGAACACCTGGCCGAATACCATGTACATCCTCGAAGCGGAGGGAACGATCGGCCCTTACCTCAGCACCACCATCATCTACTCAGGGTGGGCTCTCCAGCTGTTCATCCTGGGTCTCCTCCGTGGCCGAGGCGACCGCCGCCAACCGGCGGACGCGACCCCGGCCGTCGCCGCCTGACCCTCAACCGCGCGAGTGATGGCCTCACTCGAGCGATGGATTCGCCGCCGGAGGAAGGTGGTTACCCTTGTAGCCATGGAAACGCGCCCACGCGCGTGGGGCTGGATCGGGCGGCTGCAGCCGCGCACGTTCGATCGGCTGCTGGTTGGCGTTCTCCTTTTGCTCGGGCTGATCAACACACTCCTCGATCTGCGATTCGCGGATCGAGGGCTGCGTCTCCCCTCCGGTGCTCCAGCCGGCACCGCCATCCTTATCTTTGTCGGCCTTGCCCTATTGCTGCTGCAAGTCGTTCCGCTGCTCTGGCGACGCAGCCATCCGAGCTTCGTCCTCCTGCTGGTCGCCGGCGCCTTCGGCGCCAGGGTCTTGTTGGGTTTCAATCCGGGGATCGCCGGGTTCGGGCTCCTGGTCGCGATGTACAGCGTCGCCGCCTACGAGGTGGGGGTTCGACGGGTGTTTTTTCTGGTCGTCGCCGGCCTGGGTTTCGTGGCGGGCTTTGTCGCCTTCGTCATCACTGGCAACCCCCGGTCGTTCGCCATCACTGTCCCAAGTGTGTTCTTCGTTGCCGCCTGGCTGATTGGTGATTACCTTCGGACCCGGCGCGCCTACGTCGCCCAGCTGGAGGAACGGGCAGCCCGGCTCGAGCGTGAGCGGGACCAGGACCGACAGCTCGCGGCCGACGAGGAGCGGTCACGGATTGCGCGCGAGCTGCACGACGTGGTCGCCCACGATGTCAGCGTGATCGCGATCCAGGCCGGCGCGGCGCGAGCGGTGCAGGCCACCAGGCCCGAGGCAGCGGCGCAGGCCCTCGGCCTGATCGAAACGACAGCGCGGGAGACCCTCATCGAGTTGAATCGGCTGCTCGGGGTGCTGCGCGGAAGCAATGGCGCCTCTCCCGATCGCAGCCCGCAGCCCGGGATCGGGCAACTGGCCGGTCTCGTCGAGGAACTGCGCGCCGCCGGGCTCGAGGTCGACGCGCGGGTTGACGGCGAACCGCGGTCACTTCCGCCGGCGCTCGACCTGTCCGCCTACCGGATCGTGCAGGAGGCGACGACCAACGTCCTCAAACACGCCGGCGCCCGACGCGTTGACATCCGGGTGCACTACACGGAGACGATGCTCGCACTCGATGTCCGCGATGACGGCGCCGGCGACGGTAGCGACTCGGCCTCGTCGTCGGGACATGGGCTGATCGGGATGCGTGAGCGGGTCGCCGTCTTCGGCGGCGAGCTACGGGCGGGGCGCGATCCCGCCGGCGGATTCTCGGTGCACGCGCGTCTCCCCATCGACAGCACTCACTCCCCCCTTCGGGGGGAGGGTCGGGGTGGGGGGTGATCCGAGTCCTGATCGTGGATGACCAGGCGCTGGTGCGGGCCGGCTTTCGCATGATCCTTGAGGCCCAGCCCGATCTCGAGGTCGTCGGGGAGGCCGGGGATGGATCAGCGGCGATCGATGCCGTCCGCACCCTTCGGCCCGATGTCGTGCTGATGGACGTTCGGATGCCCGGTGTCGATGGCATCGAGGCGACTCGCCGGCTGACCGAAGCCGGCGTGCCGAGCAAGATCGTGATCCTGACGACCTACGACCTGGACGAATACGTCTTCGACGCGCTGGCCGCTGGCGCGAGCGGCTTCCTGCTCAAGCACGTCCCGCCGGAGGAGCTGGTCCATGGCGTGCGGGTAGCGGCCGCTGGCGATGCCTTGGTGGCGCCGTCGATCACGAAGCGCCTGATCGAGGAGTTTGCGAAGCAGCGGGCGCCCGTCCGCGCTTCCGGCACCGACCTCAACACCCTGACCGACCGCGAGCAAGAGGTAATGCGGCTGCTGGGCCGCGGCCTCTCGAACCCCGAGATCGCGCGCGAGCTGAAGGTCGGGGAAGCCACGGTCAAGACCCACGTCGCCCACGTGCTCGACAAGCTGGGGCTCCGCGACCGCGTCCAGGCGGTGATCTTCGCCTACGAGGTCGGTCTGATCAAGCCCGGCGCTGCCTAGAAGAACTCGCTCCCCCTTGCGAGGGAGAAGGGGCCTGCCGCCTCCTCCATTAAGGGGAGCCAAAGATCGTGCGCGCAGATGACGACATCTCGACGCCATGGCCCTACTGTCAATGGCAGACATCGTTTCCTAAAGGAGATAGTTAATGGCATCAAGCGAAAACGTCATCACGACCCACAAGCTGACCAAGCGATACGGCGCGTCGATCATGGCGGTCGACAGCCTCGACCTCGAGGTGCGGCGCGGCGAGGTCTTCGGATTCCTGGGCCCGAACGGAGCCGGGAAGACAACCACCCTGCGCATGTTGCTGGGCCTCATTCGGCCGACATCCGGATCCGCCACCGTAGCCGAGCATCGACCGGGCGACCCCGAGGGTCTGCGCCAGATCGGCTCGCTCGTCGAGTCCCCGGCGTTTTATCCCTATCTTTCGGGTCGCGAGAATCTCAAGATCATGTCGGACTACGCCGGGGTTCCGCACACGCGCGTTGATGCGGCGCTCGAGGAAGTCGACCTGGCGGACCGCGCGAAGGATCGCTTCGGCACCTACTCGATGGGGATGAAGCAGCGCCTTGCCGTGGCGGCGGCGTTGATCAAGGACCCGGAGCTCATGATCCTCGATGAGCCGACCAACGGCCTCGACCCGCAGGGGGTCGTCGAGATGCGCTCCCTGATCCGCCGGTTGGGCACCGGCAATCGGACCGTCATGCTCTCGAGCCACCTGCTCAACGAGGTCCAGCAGATCAGCGACCGCGTCGCAATCATCCGCAAGGGCAAGCTCGTCGCGCAGGGCACCGTCCACGAGTTGCGCGGCGAGTCGGCGATCGTGGTTCGGGTGAAACCGGTCGATGCGGCTCGGCGGCAGCTGGATCGCATGCTCGGCGCGGCGGCCGTGACCGCCGTCGACGGCACGCTGCGGCTCTCGGTGGACCCCGACCGGGCCGCCGACATCAATGACGCGCTGGTTGGCGCCGGGATCAAGGTCAGCGAGTTGCGCGCGGTCGAACGAACCCTCGAGGAAGTCTTCCTCACCCTGACAGGAGAAGCAGCATGATCAACAGTTTCAAAGCGGAATGGCGCAAATTGCGGCAACGACCGGCGGTCTGGGTGCTCGGCGGCATCATGCTCGCCGCACTCTTCCTCTTCGGATACGCGTTCAACTGGATACAGCTATCGTTTCCGTCGAAGACCTTTCACAGCGATGCGGGACTCACGATCGCCCAGCTGAAGACGGCGCTCTACCCCATCAACTTCGTCAAGAATTCTCTGGAGGGCGTCGGCATTGTCGGCAGCATCCTCACCCTGATTCTGGGCGCGCTCGCTGTCGGTAGCGAGTTTGGCTGGGGCACCGTCAAGACGGTCTACACGCAGCGGCCCGGGCGGCTGCAGGCGCTGGCCGGGCAGGTGGGCGTCGTCAGCGTGATCGCCGCCATCTTTACGGTCGCGTTCTATGCGGTGGCGGCGCTGGCCAGCCTGGGCATTGCCCTTGGGGACGGTGCGACCATCACCTGGCCGGCCGCGATCGACATCATCAAGGCGCTGGGCGCGACCTGGCTCATCTTCGAGTCCTGGAGCCTCTTCGGCATGGCGTTGGCCTACCTCTTTCGGCAGTCCGCAATGGCAATCGGCATCGGGCTGGCGTATGTGCTCGCGATCGAGGGCATCCTGTTCCGGCTGCTCGGTGGCTTCGACGCCGGCTGGGTGACGACCATCGAGAAGTTCTTCCTCGGTCAGAACGCGGGGGCGCTGATCAAGTCGTTCGGCCAACCCTTCGCGAGCCCTGGAGCCGCGGCACCGATTGTGACGGCTGGCGTCGCGGTGCTGGTGCTTGTCGTCTACTCCCTCGTCTTCGCCGGCGTGACATCGCTTGTCGTGCGGACTCGCGACGTCACCTAGCCTTCCCCTTCTCCCCGATCGATGCTTCCCTCCCCTATTGCGGGGGAGGGTTCATTTTTCTGGGGAGAGTCGGGGTGGCCACTATTGACAGTTCGACTCGCCACCGGAGATCTGCCAGCCGCCCAGGAACCCACGCCAGTCGAGCGTGATCCGTCCCGTGCAGTGCTTCCCCGAACGCGCCAGCGTGTAGGTGACCGGATACGATACGGATCCGCCCGCCCATTCAGCGGGGCCGTTGTAGAAAGTCCCTACGGGCCCGCCCGGCAACTCTCCCCGGCGGGCGGCATCGCCGAGCGCGATCGATGACCGGCCCCAGTAGGCAAACGCACCGCTGCCCGCCACAAAGAGAACCATCACCCCAAGCAGGACGGCGAGCCGCCGGCGGCGCTGCTCGGCGCTCAATCCCGGCCCGACGGCCGCCCTGTTGGGCACAACGAGCGTGCCCGCCAAATGGTCGCCGATTCGCTGGCGGCGTGGCGAGAACCGCGCCACGAGGGCTCCGACCAGGTAGAAACCCGGGAGAGAATCGATCAGGCGCAGGACATTGCGTATAACCACGGCCCGCCAGCCCGCCGCGCGCCCACTCAGGTCGGTGACTCGGATACGGACCGCGGCTTTGCCTACCGTATTTCCGAACAGTCCCTCGAGCAACGCGAAGTAGCTGATCGCGGCAACCCAAAGCCAGACGCCATCAACCGTCGCGCTGTTGCTCGTAAAGGAGGAGTATCCCCCGCTCGTCGACGGATCCAGGACCGCATTCGTGATGTGTTCGCTTCCGAACACGCCGTTGACCACGGACTGGATGACGGATACGACGAGCAGGTCGACCACGATGGCGAGCGTCCGCGCCCACAGGCTGGCAGTCTCGATTCCCGCGGCGGGCGCGTTCCGGGTCACGGGGTCCATCCGTCGAGAGCTTAGCGCTGACTGCGGCTAACTGCGGTAGGTAAGGAGTGGCACCAGTTGCTCTCCCGGCGTCAACGAGCCATGGTGCCCATTCAAGCGCGCCTGCGCCGGGTCGACGTCGCGCTGGACGATGCCCACCCGCCCGTAGGCGGCTGCGACGAGATCACCGATCCGCTCCCTCGCCTGGTCGCTGACCCGCGGTCCGAAGATCCCGGTCGCGACCGCCTCCTCGCGGGTCCACACCCACATGCGGTCGCCCAAGATCGAGCGCCAGGCGCTGACCACGTCCGCGGCCGCCCCGGGGGCCGTCCGGACGTACCGGGCGCGGGCCTCGCCCGCCAGTAGCGTGACGCCGGCCGCCAGCTCGCGATGGTCGGCGAGATCGATCCGCTCGTTGGGCCGAAGGTCCACCATGCCGTGATCGCCCGTGACCACCAGCACCGTGCCGGCGGGCAGCGCCTCGGCCAGCGTTCGGACGGCGCGGTCGACGGCGACCAGCTCGTCCCGCCAGGCCTGCGAGGCGACCCCCTCGACGTGGCCGGCCGTGTCCAGGCGCGGATGATACCCATGGACAAACGCGCGCGTGGCTTGGAGCCGCGTCAGCGCCGCCTCTCGAATCGCCTCTAGCGAGTCCGCGGGGTGGAACCTTTGCCCTCGGCTGACGGCCCGGCTGAGCCCGGAGCCCTGGTGAAAGGCCGGGCCGAGGTAATGGATCGGGACGCCCGCCGCCGCGGCGCGCTCCGGCAGCGTCGGCAGCGGCTGGAACACCTCCGGCATCACCTCTTCGAGCAGACCAACCCGGGGACCCAGCCCATAGAGCGACCAGGTCAGGGTATTGAACGCCCGGTCGTAGCCGGGCAGCGCCATCGTATAGCCGACCAGGCCATGCTCGCCCGGCGGCAGCCCGGTCGCCAGCGAGCTGATGCTGGCGGCCGTCGTCGCCGGGAAGCCCGCCGTCAGCGGCTCGCCGGCCAGCGAGTTCAGGAACGGCGCGGCATCCTGGTGGGCGCGCAGCAGCTCCCAGCCGAGGCCGTCCACCAGCAGCAGGCAGGCGCGGGCCGCCGGCTCGAGCTGGAGCGGATTCGCAAAACCAGCCATCCCCAGCGAGCTGAGCAGAGAGGGCACCACCTCGGCGAGCGTGCGGGAGCCATAGCGCGGAAGCGGCAGCGGAGGCGGCTTCGGGCCGGTCATCCAGTTACCGTCTACCGACCGGCAGATGACTGGTAAGCTGGGCCGATCTTGACCAACGCGGGTAACACGAATTGTTTGACTTTCACACGCCTCTTTTGTATACAGTAGGTAGTGCCCAAGAGTAGACAGCCGCGACGCCCGCAGGTCGGTACGCGGGGGCACCAGCTCTCCACCGAGGGCACCAACGGATCCAACGGGTCCCGGACCGGCGGACTCTCCGCCGCCGACGCCGAACTGATCCTCGCCGTCCTTCGGGAACTCAAAAAAGGCGACTTCTCCGTTCGGATGCCGCTGTCGGCGAACGGCCTCATGGCCAGGATCGGCGCCGAATTGAACGGAATCATCGAGCTCAATGAGCGCAACGCCAAGAACCTGTCCGGCGTGGCCACCATCGAAGCCAACATTCGCACCGAAGAGCTGCTGAAGCAGTCGCAGATCCTCTTCGCCGAGGCGCAGGAGGCGAGCAAGAGTAAGAGCGCCTTCCTCAGCATGGCGGCGCACGAGCTCCGGACTCCCCTCTCCGTTATCACCGGCTACCTCTCGATGTTGCAGGATGGCAGCATTCCGCCGGATAAAGCCGAGCGACCGTTGCGGGTGCTGATGGGCAAGGCGACCGAGCTGAACAGCATCGTCGACGACCTGCTGACGGCCGCCCGCATCGAGGGCGGCACAGTGCCGACCGATACCAAGACGCTCGACCTCCGTCAGATGGCTCGCCAGGCAATCGGGCGCGCCGAGGCCCGTGCCGGGTTGCTCCGGGCGGAGATGGACCATAGCGAGCCGGACGATCCGGTTGCGGTCGACGCCGACCGTGAGCAGCTGGCCCGCATCATCGACAATCTCCTCAACAACGCCCTGACCTACAGCACCGGCCGGCCTTGGGTCATGCTGACGGTTACTACTGAGGACGGCCCGGCACTGATCATCGAGGACCACGGCGTCGGCGTTCCGCGCGAGAAGCAGGACAAGATCTTCGAGCGTTTCTTCCGGATCGACGATCCAGGACTCGGGCCTCAGCCCGGCACCGGTCTCGGCCTCTTCATCAGCCGCGAGCTGGCGGAGCGCCACGGTGGTTCCCTGACGCTCGAGCGAAGCGAGCTCGGCCATGGCAGCACCTTCATCCTTCGTCTCCCGCCCGCCAGCGGCGTGCACGCCGCCACGCTGCTGTCCGTCGCGCCGGCCCTGGATAGCGTCCCCGCGTCGTAGGCCTAGTGGGCGGTCACCCTAAAGTTGGCCGTTACAGCACGATTGTTCGAGTCGCCCACATCCATGCCCCAGGCGAGCGAATAGTCTCCAACCGGCGCGGACGCCGGGATCTGCACCACCATGGCGAAGGTGAAGGATGTTCCGGGAGCAACGACCGCCCCCATCGGCTGGCAGTTGAAGACGTACCAGGTCTTGCCCAGGCTCCAGCCGCCCGGTCCCCCCAAGTCTTGCGCGTAGGCGGGGCAGCCGTTCGGAAATGTGAGCGGTCTGCTGTAGACGCTCTTCAGCGTCACCTGGTAGTTGAGCGCGTGACCAACCACGGCGGTGGGCGGCACGTTGAGCGTGGCTTCGAAATACTGTGCGCCCGGTTCCGGCGACGCTGACGCGGTAGGTGGCGTCGACGGCTGGAAGGCGCCGACCCCGATCCGCGGCGGACAGAACGTCAACGGGCCGTCGCCCCGCGGGCTAACGGCAGACGTGGCGACAGTGCCACCGCCCGGGACGGTTATCCCGATCGCGGCCGCCTGGGCCAGGCCCCCTGTGCACGTTCCCGCTCCTGCATCGTCGTAGATGCTCCAATCGATCTCGACTAAGGCATGACCGGACGAGACGCTTTCGGACGATAACCCGGCAACCGGGTGAAGGACGACTGCGGTAGCTGTGAACCGCGTATTCGTGTAGACGGAGGTTGACAGGGTCGCCCCTTTGGCGCCGAAGAGGTCAACTGTCGCTATTCCCTCGAGGAGACACGGCGTGGAGGAAGTGTTGGCCAGGTCGACCGTGCCTGTCAGCTGGCCGTTGGTCAGACCCATCGCCCCGCCATAGGTCGCCGTCAAGTCGCTACCTGTGCAAGCTCCGGGCAACGCCTCGCCGACCGGGACGGCAAGCCCCTGGTGGTACGCCGGCGGCTTCGTGTCGATCCAGGGAATCGCCGCGTCGCCGGTGGCCGCCGGGGCCGGCGAAACCGTCGCCGCAGGTCCTCCGCAGCCGGTCACCAGGAGCGCCATCGGGAGTGCCACGAGCAACCGTCGGCCCATTCGTCCGAATAACGGGCGCCCGCCCGTGAAGTTACTACGGAACCGTGCGCAGGGCAGCGGGGCGGTTTCGATTTACCCGATGCGTGCTGTACGGCAGAGCCGGGTCAGACGGCTTGCCCAGCCCTATGAGCTCCCGCGGCTGGCAGGTCATGCGCACCGAGAAGTAGCTAAGGCTAATTCCCTCCCGCCTTGCAGGGGAGGGTCGCGGTGGGGGGTGAAGGAGCCCTCAAAGACAGCCGTTGATCCGATGTGACGCGCGCTGCTCGCCCACACGCGACTGGGCAATCCGGGAGCTGGCGCCCAGGCGACGCCCAACTCGGATGGATCATCGAGAATCGGGTCGATGAGGCCTACATCCTCTCCTGGCCCGGCCAGCTCGAGACCTATGTGCCGCTGCACGACACCGGCGGCTACGATCGGGCCCGGGCCCCGCTCGGGAGCTATGACTTCCGGCTGGATCAGATCAAGGGCACGGCGAGCATTCATCCCGGAAACCTCGTCGAGATCTCGTTCAACACGCCGGCCCTGCACCCGCGTCGGCATCTGGATTTCACGGTCGTTCGCTTCGACCTGAAGATCCGCGATTTGGTCGACCCGGCGTGGCTCTTTCCCAGTACCAGGCTCGCCGAAGTGTGCACTCAGGACGCTTCCGTTGGACGCCCCGACCACTGGGTGTTTGCCGCGAATCCCTCGGGCCTCGCCCGGGACCGTGCGGCGAAGTACCAGGTGGCGCTTCGGGAGCTGGCCGCGGCTCGAGGCTGGTCGATCCTGCCTCCGAGGCTTCCTCAGCTATCGGCCAACCCCATCGAGACGGGAACCTTCTTCGAGCGGCATTTCGACGCCGCCTTCCTGCAGGCGACCTCGGGCGATGAGGTCTTGATGGCGACCACTCCGGACAACTTCAGCCGCCACCGGCTCGCTTTTTCGAAGATGAGCGGACACTGGGCGTCTATCGCCATCCACGGATCGGCGGTAAGCAACGGCACCCAATTGATCCAGGCCAACATCCACGCCGCGACCTTCTTTCCGCACCCTCGTCATTACATCCTGGTCCAGCACTACGACCGTCTGCGTGCCGAGTGGTACCCATGGAGCTGGTTCATCAATTCCACCGACTTCGCGAAACTGGCCACGGGCAAGGGCGCCTACCTGCTCTTTACCACTACGCTGAATCCCCAGCGGGTAAATCGCTGGACGCCATACCGAATCCCCACCAGTGACGCGGCCAAGGCCTACCAGTCCGCGCTCCACGGGCGCACTTCCCTGCCCCGGAGGGGGAGGGTCAGGGAGGGGGCCGCCTAACGGTCAGGGTGGGGGCGATCCTGGCTCGCGAACGCGAGGATTAGCGCGAGGATCCCAAGAATACCCCCGACGAGTGGTCGCGATCCGCCGACGCCGGCCTTTAGGTGGATCGCGGCTAGACCGACGTTGCCGACGGCGACCAACCCCGCCAGCCCGAGCGTCGCCGAGCGCGCCCCGGGTCGCTCGCCTCGTGTATAGCGCGCTGTTGCAACCGCGAGGAGTGCCGCCCAAAGGGCCAGCCCGACGACCGTACCGGCCGCACGGCCTGGCGCGTCATTGAACATCGCGGTCCGGGTTGCAAGGAATTCTCCGACGTCGGCCGTCCCCGCGAGGCAGACGGCGATCAGGCCCACGAGTGCGCCTTTCGTCGACCGACGGACGATCGAAGTCACGCTTCGGGACTTTAGTAGGAACGGGGCGGAGCCGCGGAGAAGAGCGAGATAGCCTGCTTCACCTCTGTACTGCCGCACTTCGGACAGGCGTGCTCTTTTTCACGCTCCGCGTAACTTCCCATCACTTCGAATAGATCGCCGCACTTCGAGCACTTGAACTCATAGACTGGCACGGGTTCGTCCTCCTGAATCCGACGGTTCCGGCGGCTGAATCAGACGTTAGACCGCGAACCTGCCGGCGTCAACCCCGGCCACGGGCCCGGGCTCCGCACCGCCCGGACTTGATGACCGCGCACCCCTTCTCGTTGTAACGCCGCCCGGGCACGCAACGCCGACCACTCAGGCCCGGTGGGCTGCGGCGCCCCCGGCACCCCGCTTACTGCTGCTTCCTTCCGGACCTGACAGGGTTCACGGAACCAGGTCGCGCAGGACCAGGCCATCAACGCAGTCGCACGAAACACGACTCCAGACAGCGCACCCCTCAAAGGGGAATTCGACCCCGCTAAAGCGGATTGCGGGTACAGGGCACCGCTAGCTCCCCGTCTAGCGCGATCGCGTCTATTCTACCCGTGCAGCCGTCGACCACTTCGGCGCCAGAGGTCGTGAAGGTAGCCCGTCACGGCGTCCAGCACGGTCTCGATCAGTCCGATTAAGAAGTCCACCATCTCTTCAGGCTTGCGGCTCACGCGGCGGTCGGAATCGTAACAGGGACCAGGCGCCCAGCCATCCGATCATCGCCCCAAACGCCATCGCCAGCGCCAGGTCCAGCCCGAGGCTGATCACCAGCGTGCCGACATCCGACGCCTGCCGCTGCTCGATCGGACTCAGGCGATTGAAGGCGGCCTGACCGGCGGGCAGATAGGAAAGGATGACCGCCGCCAGCACGGTGCGAAACACCTCACTGATCCCGCCCGCGATGGCGCCCATCACCGCCCCTGGGCTGGTGGCCCGGGTCGACGCGGCCAGCTTGCGACCGGCGCCGCCGACGATCAGCAGACCCAGGGCGGACGTCACGAAATCCGAGAACACCGTCGGCGTCACGTCGTTGGTGGCAAAGACCGCCACCAGGCGGACCAGCAGCGCGAACACACCGGCGATCACGCCGAACACCAGCCCTTCTCGAAGCACGAGCCCGACGCGCAACACTAATTGACCCGGCCGATCAGCTGGCCTCGCAGCTGTTTCACACGCGCCGCATCCTCGGGCTCCGGGCGGACGGCGAGGTACCGGGTGAAATCCCTCAACGCATCGGCGTCGTGATGCATCTGAAAATGGATCAGGCCGCGGTCCCGCCACTCCGAGGTCAGGTGCGGGTCGGTCAGCATGATGCGGTCGCTGGCGCTGAGCGCACGGGCCAGGTCGCCACGCGACAGGTACAGGCCCTTCAGGTTATTGAGGACGCGGGCGAGGATCTGGCGTTTCGTCGACGGCTCGAGCAGCGCCGGCCGCATCTTGACCGTGCCACCGTACATAGCCTCCAGCATCTTCGCGCATTCCTCGCGCGTCAGTGTCCGGCCGTTGAAGGCGTCGACGAAAATCTCGCCGGACGACGCGGGCGCGTACTTGACCAGAAAATGGCCGGGCATGCCGACCCCGCGCACCGGCAGGCCGGCCCTCTCCCCCACCACCACGTACAGCACCGCCAGCGTGATCGGGATTCCGACCCGCCGATCGAGGACCTCATTGAGGAAGCTGTTCCGCGGATCGTAGTACTCCTCGCGGTTCCCCTTGAAGTGCAATTCCTCGAAGAGGTAGGCATTCGCCCGCTCGACCACGCGACCGGGTTCGACTTCGGCGCGGATCCGTTGCTTCAGCTCGGTGCCCATGCGGGCGAGTTGATTGAGGTACGCCGACGGGCGAAGCTCGGGGTACTCCTCGGCCGCGATCAGGAGGGCGGCCTCAGCCAGATCCAGGTCTTTCTCCGGCGTCTGCAGCAGGCGCGTCAACGCGTCGCGTGCTTCAGCCGGCGTCATGCTTACATAGTCTAGGGGGGAACTTTCCGCTGGTCCGTGCGTCGTCAGATTGTGCGGCCCGGACTGTCACTGATCGTCGCTGCCCTCCTGCTCGCCGGATGCGGCGGCGCGGCCGCGAGTCCGCCGACTCCGTCCGCGACGGCGACCGCCACCCCGCTCAGTCAACCCTTCCGGTTGTTCACGCACTGCGGCATCGTCACGACCTACTTTGCCGGTCGTACCTTCTACCTCGAGGAACTCGATCCGGCGCGTGTTCCGTACCTTGGAAACCCCGAAGCACCGGGCGTCATGATGCTCGTCTCACCGCACGTCGCCGAGTTCGCGGACCCGGCCGGCCACCGCATCCGGTTCGTCGACGAATTGCCTGGCGCTCTGAATACGCCGTACCCGTTCGCCGTCCATGTCCTGAGTGGCGGCAATCGGATCATCGACGAGCCGTTCGCCGGCCGCCACTGGCATACCGCTGAAACCCTGCCCGGCATCGTCGGTCCGCCCTACGGCAATGGCCTCGATCGCTTTACAGTCGTCCCGGGCACCTTCACCATCCTGGACGCGGAGGACGCCGTCTTCCGCAGCGACGCTGGAGCCGTCGTACACTTCACGGCCCTGCCCCTCGCAGGCTGCGACTGACCCCTGACCCGTTAAGCTCGCCGGAGGGAGAGGTGACGTGATCGACGAAAAGCGGCGAGGCAGGCGATTCCGTCCGTGGCGTGGAGGGACAAGTGGCTGCGGTTGTGCCAGCGTTCTGGTGGTGTTGACCGTGGGACTCCTCTTGAGCCTTTTCAATGCGGCGATTGGCGTGGGAGCCTCGGTGCGCATCCCATTTACCGCCAGTAACCTGACCATTGCCGGCTCGGTCGGCACCAAACAGAAGTCGCCGCAGGCGCTCCCCCGATACACCATAGGACGGCTTGGCGGAAACCAGAACTTCATCAACCACTCGACAACGATGACCATTGGGCCGGCCGAAGGGGCGGTCCTGATCGTGCTGGGCAAACAGGATGGCGCTCCCATCATCGATGTCTTCCTCGAAGCGCGGTAGCACCTCCGGGTGACTCAGGCCTAAGCCGCCTGTAGTCGAGCGGACGTCCTTGACCATTTCGACAGCCAGCCTTCGACCTCGCCCGCGGGCATCGGGCGGCTGAGGAAATAGCCCTGCGCCGTGGAGCAGCCCAGGCGCCTCAGACTCTGCCAGGTGGGCTCGTCCTCAACGCCCTCCGCCACGACGTTCAGGCGGAGGCTGCTGGCCAGCTCGATGGTCGCCCGAACGATCGCTTCGCTTCCAGCATTCGTCGACAGCTCCCCGACGAACGAGCGGTCGATCTTGATCTCCTCGACCGGCAGCCGCTGCAGGTACGCCAGCGAGGAATATCCGGTGCCGAAGTCGTCGATCGAGAAGCCAAAACCTTGCGCACGCAACTGATTCATGGTCTCCAGCACCCGAGCTGGCTCCGTCATCAGGGCGCTCTCCGTGATTTCCAGCTTCATCTTTCGTGCCTCGGCGCCCGTGGCGCCGACGACCTCCTTGAGGCTGTTCGGAAATCGCGGATCCAGCAGGTTACGCATCGAAACGTTGACTGCAACCGGAATGGAGATGCCAGACGCCTGCCAGTCGACCATCTGGCGAGCGGCCACCTCGATCAGGCAGGCGGTCAGCGGCTTGATCAAACCCATCCGCTCGGCCACCGGGATGAACTCGGCCGGCGGGATCCAGCCCCGCTGGCCATGACGCCAGCGAGCAAGTGCTTCCAACCCGGTCACCGCACCCGTGGCCATGGCGACTTGTGGCTGGTAGTAGAGGATGATCTCTCGCATCAAGATCGCCCGACGCAGGTCGGCTTGGAGCACCAGGCGGCTTGGGTCGTACGGGTCGTCCTCGGGACGGTATAGCGCGTAGCTATTGCCGGAACGTTTCGCCACGTACATGGCCACGTCCGCGCGCTGAAGCAGCGTCTCGGCGTTTGCGCCGTGTTGCGGAAAAACAGCGATGCCGATACTGGCCATCACCTCGAGCGGGTGGCCATCGACCACGAACGGCTGCTCGACGCGTAGCACGGCATCGGCGACCTTGATTGCACGGTCGGCGTCGGCATCCCGAAGCAGGATGCAAAACTCATCGCCGCCGAGTCGGGCAATGAGGTCGTCGGCGTCAAGCTGGTTCCGCAAACGCGGACCAACCTGGCCCAAAAGGCCATCGCCGATCTGGTGTCCGAAGGTGTCGTTGATCTCCTTGAAGTTGTCGATATCGAGCAGGAGAAGGGCGACGCTGGGCCGTTCGACGAGGGCCTGCTCGACCTGCTGATGGAACATCAGCCGGTTGGGAAGATTGGTCAAGCCATCGTGCAGTGCCTGGTGTTCCAGCGCCCGCTGCCCCTCCCTCTGCCGGCGCCGCAACTTGGACTGCTCGAGCGCGTTTTGAACCGCCGTGCCGAGCCGCGCCAGCCGGTCCTTGAGGACGTAGTCCACTGCCCCCAGGCGCACGGCAGCGACGGCAAGGTCCTCGCCGATAGCGCCGGAGACAATGATGAACGGGATCTCCAGCCCGGCCTCCTGCATGAGCTTGAGCGCCCGAAGCGCGTCGAACTGCGGCTGGTGGTAGTCGGCGATGATCAGGTCGAGCTCAGGGTTGATGTTGGCTTTGAAGCCTGCTTCGTCCTCGACCCTCTTCCAGGTGGGATCGAAGCCGGCCCGGCGGAGTTGGCGCAGCGCTAGGTCCGCGTCCTCGGGCTGGTCCTCCAGGACCAGCAGATGTAGGGGGCGTCCGCTCATGGGGGTCAACCCAATGCAACGCAGGGACGGGCAATTAGTTGTAGGCGGTTGCAGTTCTACCAGCGTGACTGCCAACGCCGTCGTCGCCCTGCTGGGCGTCGCAGCCACGCTTGCGTTTATCGTGATCGCCGCGCTGACGATCCGCGACTGGCTCGCGACGAGAGACACCAGCCGGATGTACCTGGCGCTGGCAATCGGCTGCCTGGCCGCCGTTTCCGTCCTCGGGCAGGCAGCCAAGTTCCTCGGCGCCTGGTTTGTCAGCCTGAATTCGGTTCTCACGACCGTGATCTTCCTCGGCTCCGGCCTCGCCCTGCTGCTCTTCCGGGACAACGTCATCCCGCTGGCTCGGTATACCCGACGGCTGGTCATCGGCGCTGTCGCCGCGACGGCTGTGCTGGACATCACGATCCAGTTGGCCGGCGGCAAGGCCGCGCCGGGGCCAATCCAACTTCTCGCCCTGGTTGCATTAGTGGCCGTTTGGAGCGGCTGCGTGGGCGAGCCGAGTGTCCGCCTCTGGCTGGCAGCCCGCCAACGAACAGCGGTCCAGCGAGCGAGGATGCGGGCGCTCAGTCTCGGCTACATCGGGATCATCGCCATCCTGTTGGCCGCGGTCTTTGCCGGATCGTTCGGGTCCACGCCCGGCGTGCGCATCGCGATCGCGCTCGCCAGCCTTGCGATCGTCCCATTCCTGTATGCGGGTTTCGTGCCGCCCACCTGGCTCCGCCGCGTCTGGCGCGAGGGCGAAGAGAGCAAGTTTCGCCAGGCCACCCATGACATCCTGCTGTTCGCTTCCGACCGCGCAACCCTCGCGACCCGCGCGCTCGACTGGGCGGTGCGCCTCAGCGGTGCCGACTCGGGATTCTTTCGCTCAACGGGCACGATCATTTCAACGCGTGGGATGACGGCGGACGAGGCGAGGGCGCTCGAGTCGATCATCAGCGCGGCCGCCGGCCGCCATATCGTGGCCCTCGGCGGGAGGCCGCCGAAGAGCGCGATCATCGCCCGACTCCCTGGAGCCGATGCGGCGATCGTTCTTGTAGGCGGTCCCTTCACGCCGGTCTTCGGTACGGACGAAGAGGCGTGGATGCAGCACTACGCGGCGCTCGTGAGCACCGGGCTCGACCGCGTACGGCTCGTGGGCGAACTGGAGACGAAGGTCGCCGAGGTCACCGAGCGGACTCGTCAGCTCGAGGCGGCCAACCAGGAGCTCGAGGCCTTCTCCTACTCGGTGTCGCATGACCTCCGAGCGCCGCTGCGGGCCATCAGTGGCTACACCGCCATCCTGCTGGAGGACTACAGCAGCGCGCTTCCTGAGGAAGGCCTGGGGTACTTGGATCGGGTCAAGCAGAACGGTGACCGCATGGGCCACCTGATCGATGACCTTCTCAACTTCTCCCGCCTCGGCCGGCAGGCCCTCCGCGTCCAACGGGTGCGCACGCGGGCGGTACTCGACCGCGCCCTCGCCCAGCTGGAGCCCGCCATTGCCCGCCACCAGGTCGACCTCGTCGTGGGTGACCTCCCCGACTGCGATTCGGATCCGGATCTCCTGGAGCAGGTGTTCATCAACCTGCTCAGTAACGCGTTCAAATATTCGGGGAAACGCGAGGGCGCGCGCGTCGAGGTTGGCGCACGGGCAGACGACGCCAGCTCGAGCCCGGTCTTCTTCGTCAGGGACAATGGCGCGGGATTCGACATGCGCTACGTCGACAAGCTCTTCGGTGTTTTCCAACGGCTGCATCGCCGCGAGGACTATGAGGGCACCGGCGTGGGACTTGCCATCGTCCAGCGGATTGTGGCGCGCCACGGAGGCCGCGTCTGGGCCGAAGCAAAGGTTGACCAGGGCGCGACGTTCTACTTCACATTGAGCAAAGGAGGCGCGGAATGGCAGCAATCGAAGGCGGCGTAGACATCCTCATGGTCGAGGACAATCCTGACGACGAAAAGCTCACGCTTCGCGCACTCCGCAAATATCAGCTCACCAACCGGATCCATGTGGTTCGAGACGGCCAGGAGGCGCTCGACTATGTCTTCTGCACCGGCGCCTACGCGGACCGCGACATCATCGACCGTCCGCATGTGATCCTGCTCGACATCAAGCTGCCGCTGATCGACGGCCTCGAGGTCCTCCGCCGGATCAAGGAGGACTACCGCACCAGGACGATCCCGGTCGTCATGCTCACCTCCTCCCGCGAGGAGCGCGACCTGGTCGAGAGCTATCGCCTTGGCGTGAACAGCTACATCGTCAAGCCAGTGGACTTCGATCAGTTCACGGAATCCGCCCGGACGCTGGGGATGTATTGGCTGCTGATGAACCGTCCGCCAAAAGCAGCCTAGCTACTCGGCTGGGGCTGACCCCGGGTCAGCCCTGGACCCCGGACCAGGTCAGGCCAACACCGCTAGCCCCCTTGAGACTCACATCGGGGTGCAAGAGCGTGATGCCCAGTTCCCGTCGACCAGGGCTAGATAGTTTTCGACCTGCACCATGAAGGAGGAGCTACCCGGCTGCGCGACGGCCGACGCGCCCACGATGGCGGGAATGACAACCCGGCGGATGATGCGCCCGTTGCTGGCATCGATCAGCTCGAGGTCGGTCTTGCTGCCGGCCAGGTTAACAACCCGGCGGAGAATCCGCGTCCCATCGGCGCTCAGTCCGGGAGTATCGGGGCTGGGCTCGGAGTCGAGCACCGGCACCGGGTGACCCGAGGGCATCTGGAGGACGACGCCAGGATGCACGACATCACAAAAGCCGCCTGACCGGTCAGCCTATCCTGAGCGGTGGGAAGGTTGACAATGGACGCCCCGGAAACGCGGTACGCGAAAAGTGGCAGCTACCGCATCGCCTATCAGGTCTTCGGAGAAGGCACCTTCGACCTGGTCATCATCCCGGCCTTCGTGTCCCATGTCGAGATGTGGTGGGAGCAGCGGTTCGAGGCGACAATTGCTTTCCTAGCGCCGTGTCAAGAATCGCCGTCGTGCTAGCTCAAACGCAACGATCAGGACAACAGCCAGCAGCGTAGGTTTGATTGGGTCTACTCCCGGCAGAATCGTAGCTGCGAGGACGATGAGCAGCGCCCACACGAGAATCCTCTGCCAGGTCTTCATATGACCGCGATCGCCTCGACCTCGACCAGGTAGCCGGGCTCGGCCAGCGCCTGGACGCCGACGAGCGTGGACGCCGGCAGATCGACCGAACCGAAGACCGCCGTGCGCGCCTCTCCGATGACGGCTCGCAGCTCCGGCCGGTAGCCAACGACGTACGTCGTCAGCTTGGTGACATCGGATGGACTCGCGCCGGCGCCGGCAAGCGCCTTTTGGAGGTTGGCGAACACCTGCCGCACCTGGCCGCCGAAATCGCCCGGAGCAACCAGGTGGCCGCTGGCGTCCATCGACACCTGCCCCGAGATGAACACCATGCGGCGGCCGCTCGCCACCACGACCTGACTGTAAAGCGCCGGCTTGAATAATCCGTCAGGCGCCAGGCGCGTATGTGCCACTCGGGACATGCTATATGGAGACGGTGAGGCTGACCGGGCACCGCCCGCTCGCCGTCGGGGGGCTGACTACACTCGTCTTGTTAGTTGCTATCGGTGGACTCCTGGTTTTCCAGGCGGTGAGGCCGCGGGTCTCGCAAGCCGACGCGACAGCGGCCGCGATGCGGCAGCTACGACAGATGGATCCAAGCGTCAGTGGTTTTGTCCTGGTATCGGCCCGCTATAATCCGGCGCCCGACAGGGTTTACGACGACCTCGGGAATTTGATCTACTCCGAGTCGCGTTCCGCCTGCCTGGTTTGGCGTATTCAGCTTCCCGCTTGGGTGTGCCACGCTGATGCAGCCTGGGTGCTGCATCTCCGTGCTCCAGCCCAGGGGGGTTTTAGAAACCACGACGCCTACGTAATCGTGAACGCCCAAAGCGGGACGGTTTCCAGCTCCTCAAGCGCTTCAACCAACTAAGTTCGTGACCCTGCCAGAACGCGTCTTTGTGATCGTGGTCGAGTCCGAGGCTGGCCGCGATCCCGAGCGGATGCCCTTGCTCAGTCAGATGGACACGGGCGGCACTCGTCGCGCGCCGGCGTTCAGCAGCATGCTACTGGCGACCACCTTCCTCAGCCAGGCCCAGGCGTTGGGGTACTTCGTCAAGCTCGATTACGTCTTCCCGGCGGATGGGAGGCGCCTCAGCCAGGACTTTCCGGAGTACCAGGTCCAGCTGGACCCCAGTCCCCAGGCGTTTTTCGGCAGCGACCCGGCCGTTTAGGCTGGCACAAGCTCGCCGCCCTCTGGGACGTTACATGCCCGTCATCATGCCACGCTTCAGCCATCGGCTGGCCTTGAAGATCGTCCTGCCGTTCGCCGCCCTGACGCTGGCGATCGGGGCCGTCGGCACCCTGACCGCTACCGGAGAACTGAGCGCCCGCAGCCAGGGAGCCTTCGACACCCAGCTGATCCACGATGGCTTCGTCGCCCAATCGATGGTCCAGGCCGGCGACGCCAGGCGACAGGCGATCCTCCGCCTGCTGGCCGGCGGGTCCGGGCTCAGCCAGAGCTGGGACCAAACCCCGGCGTTGCAGGCCTGGTTGGAGCGGGCGCTGACGATTCATCCCAACGTCATCGTCGAGGCGGTCGACACCTCGGGCCGGGAGATCGTCGGGGTCGTCGGCCATGGTGCGCTTGCCGACACGGTGACGCAGAATCATGACCTGAGCGCCTGGCCGGGCCTCAGCTACATGCTGAGCGGCGGCGCATCGTCCCTCGACGTGGTCGCCTCCGCCCCCGGGCGCGCGGTATTCACCGGGCAGCCGGTGCACAGTGGCACCGGCAAATTGCTCGGCGCCATCCTGGTCGGCGATTATCTCGACGATCGGGCGGCGGCGATCAAGACCTCGCTGCACGACGACATCACCTACTACGACGTCAACGGCCAGGTGCTGAGCACCTCGTTGGGCATCCCGCCCGCGCAATGGTCCACGCTGGCGCTCGACTCGGGTACGCGTAATCGCGTGAGTCCGACCAGCGTCGTCGAGCTGTCTCGGATGGCGGGGGGCCCCGGGATGGAGCTCATCTTCCCCTGGACCCTGCGCACGGCGAATCTCGGTTACGTCGGGACCACGGCCTCCAGCGCCGGCCTGCTGGCGGATACCAACCAGCTGCGCCTCATCCTGGTCACGCTGTTCCTCGCCGGCGTGCTGTTCACGCTCTTGATCGGCATCTGGTTGGCGCGCCGCATCACACGCCCGGTGCATCGCCTGGTCGAGGCGACCCGGCTGGTCAGCGCCGGCGACCTCGAGCACCAGGCGCCGGTGACGACGCGCGACGAGATCGGTGAGCTTACGGAGTCCTTCAACCAGATGACCCGCAGCCTGAAGGAGAAGAGCGCCTCATTGAAGGGCACCATGACGCAGCTGCAGGACACCTACCTGATGACGATCGAGGCACTGGCGGCCGCGGTCGAGGCGCGGGATCCGTATACGCACGGCCACACTCGGCGCGTGGAGGAGTACGCCGTCATCATGGCGACGGCGCTCGGTTGCGACGAGGCGGAGGTCAGCGCCATCCGCAGGGCCAGCGTGCTTCACGACATCGGCAAGATCGGCATCGAAGACCTGATCCTTCGCAAGCAGGGCCGGCTCGAGCCCGAGGAGGAGCTCCGGATGCAGAAGCACCCGGTGATCGGGGTCGACATGCTAAAGGGCATCGACTTTCTCGATCCGGTGCTGCCGCTGGTGCGCAATCATCACGAGCGCTGGGACGGCAACGGCTACCCCGATCAATTGCGGGCCGACGAGATCCCGATGGGTGCTCGCATCCTCGCGGTCGCCGACGCGCTTGATGCCATGACCTCCGACCGGCCCTACCGCGCGGCACGCACCTTCGAATACGCAAAGGCCGAGATTCTGAAGGGCTCGGCGACCCACTTCGACCCCGAGGTCGTCACCGCGTTCATCATGAGCCAGCGGGCGGTCGAGGAGCTGCTCCGCGAGGCCGCCGAGGAAGAGCTGGAGCACCACCCGGAACCGGACGACCTCGGCGGCTGGCGCAGGCACGTCGTCGGCCGCTAAACGAGCCTCAAGTCTTCAAGTTCCCTCCCGCTGTGGGGGAGGGCAGGGTGGGGGCTCTATTTCACCAGGCCTGGCAGCAGCGAGGGCAAGATCGGAACCGGCAGAATGCTGGTCAGCGGCAGCGGTAGCAGGCTGGGGGCCGCCGGCGGCATGGCCACTGGGGGCAGTATCGGCGGGCTGGGGGTCGGCGTTGGCGTCGGCAACGGTAACGGCGGCGGCCTCGGCAATGGTAACGGCGTCGGCGTCGGCAACGGTAACCGCTTCGGCGTCGGCAACGATAGCGGCGTTGGCGTCGGCAGTGGAACCGCCGTTGGCGTCGGCAGCACCGGATCAGCCGCGACAGGGTTCGGCATTCCCGAAAGCAACGATGCACCGGGTCCGCCACCGGCATCCTGCTGGGCGTCCTGGAACACCCGGAGCGAAAGTGGCGCGGGTCGCTGGGCCGAGTCGCCCGCGTAGCTCGCCAGGCTGAGCCCGTGGACGTTGACCCCGATCGCGAGTAGGCCGGGGAGATTCGACACGAGGAGCGCCGTCAGCCAGAACAGCAATGCGAACGCCGGGAGCGAGGCGAGGATGGCGAGGTAACGCAGCGGACGGATGCGGTTCATGCCGCCTCAGGCTGCGCGCTCGTCGCGCCAACCTTGCCCATCCGTCGCACCAGCGCCTCGACCGCCCCTTGCCGCGCCAGGAACGCGGTCACGACGTCAGGATCGAACTGCAGGCCGGCCTCGATCCGGATGGCCGCGGTCGCTGCCTCGTAGCTCAGCCCCTCGCGATAGGGCCGGTCCGAGGTCATAGCATCGAAGACGTCGGCCACCGCCAGGATCCGTACCGGCAGCGGGATCGCGGTCCCGGCCAACCCGGTCGGATAGCCGGCGCCGTCCCAGCGCTCGTGGTGATAAAGTACGCCGGGCAAGCTGGGTTGCAAGAAGCGAAGGCCCTTGAGCATGTCGTAGCCGATCCGCGGATGCTCGCGCATCTCGCCCGCCTCGGCCGCGGTCAGTGGACTCGGTTTGCGCAGCACCTTGTCCTCGACGCCGATCTTCCCGATGTCGTGCAGCAGCGCCGCCCGGCGCAGCGCCTCGCGATCCTTTGCCGTCAGCTGCATCGCGTCGGCGATTTCGACGCTGATCGCCGCCACCCGGGCCGAGTGGCCGAACGTGGATGCGTCGCGGGCGTCGATCGCCCGAGCAAGCGCCTCCATGCTGGCGAACGTCGTCTCCTCCAGGGCGCCGGTCTTCTCCTCGAGGCTGGCGGTCACGTCGTTGAAGGTCCGGGCGAGGTAGCCGATTTCGTCCCGTGAGACGACTGCGGCCCGATGCCGCAGGTCGCCCGCGGAAACGGCCCGCATCGACCGCACCAGCAGGTCGATCGGCCGGGTCAGCCGCGAGGCGGTGACCGTTCCCACCAGCAGCGTGAGTAAGGCGGCGGCGGTGAAGACCAGGGTGAGGACCAGCCGGAGCTGTGCCACCAGGCTCAACAATGGGTCGGCGTTGGCCTGGACGGCGAGGTAGCCAAGCTGGCTCCCGCGCATGATCCAGGTGCTAAACAGGGCGCCGTAGGCGTGGTCGCCGCGAGTGTCGTCCATCCGAACCGCCTTAAGCGTCGTGACCTGCCGCCGGATCGCGTCGGTCGCCAGCGGCGCACTCGGGAGGCCGCTGGCGAGCGGCGTGCCCGAAATGTCGTAAAGGGCAGATCCCGGGACGGCCGCGGCGATCTCGGCGAGGGACTCGCCGACCAGGACCGCTCCGACGATTCGTCCCCCTGCGACGTGGACCGGTCCAGCCCAATAGAGAGCGGGCTGGGCTCCCGTGGGAGAGAGGAAAATTCGTCGCTCGCCCTGCGCGTCCGTTTCACCCGCAAGGACCTTGACCACGGCTGGCTCGGCGGTGAACGCGCCGGCGTCGGTGACGCTGGCCGAGCCCAGCCCGTCGCGTGTGCTCTCGACGCGAAGCACGTCCTCGCCACGAATATCGAGAACGACCAGCTGGATGCTGGAGACGGTCGGCTTGAGATTGGCGGCGATCGGCGTCAGCAGCCGGGTCAGGCCGCCGATGTCGCCGGAGGCGAGCGCCTCCGGCACGCCCACCGTGTCGGTCGCCTGCCGCAGGTCGGCCATCCGGGCGGCTTCGAGTTGCGCCATCGACTGGTTGGCGACCAGGCTGCTCCTGAGCAGGTTGGCGTCGAACACCGCGTCCGCGGCGTCGGTCAGCCGCGCCGTCGCCACGCCGGTGCCGATCACGCCCACGAAGATGAGCAGCACGGCAAACGGCAGAATGATCTTGTAACGGATGGAAAGCCGCATGGGGCTGACCCGATGATCTTGCGACTGGGTTGCGACGATCGTTGCATTCGCGTGATGGGCGCCTTCTTGGGCCATTCGGATTCGGGGGAATGCCGACCGGCCGATGCCTGCTGGGCCGTTTAGCTGATTCATCCCTCCCCCTTGGTGGGAAGGTCGACATTCTTCCCTCCCCCTCTGGGGGCGGGTCAGGGTGGGGGTTAGTCGCCCTTGGCTCGGCGCGACTCCCAGAACGCCAGCCCGCGCCGAAGTCGCTGCATCTCTGCCTCGAGGAACGGGATGTCGTTCCCACCCAGCTCCCTGTTGGTTTCTGGAACCTTCTCGATGTGCTCGCGTGTCTCGCTCAGCAGACGCTCCTTGAACGCGACCATGTCTCGATAGACGGCGCGCCAGTGCGCGATGTCATCGGCGTCGGCGGTGTCGCGATTTTCGCCTTCCATCAGCCGGTCGAAGTCGATAATTCGCTTGAGGAAGTCAGGCGGCTCCATGGCTGCCAATGATAGGGACTTGTTTAAGCCCGATTCCAATGGGTACGACCGACCAAATGGTCTCCGATGTCGAGCTCCTCGACGCCTATTCCCGCTCCGTGATCGCGGTCGTCGAGCTGGTGGGACCGGCCGTGGTGGGCGTCAGCGGCGTTGGGACCGGACTGCTGATCACGCCGGATGGCTATGCGCTCACCAACAGTCACGTCGCCAGCGCGGTCAAAGCGTACGAGCTGACGCTGCGCGACGGCACCGTACTCAAGGCTGACCTGGTCGGGCGGGATCCTCATACCGACCTCGCCGTGTTGCGGGCATCGGGCACCGGGCTTCCGCATGCTCGACTGGGCGATTCCGGCCAGCTCCAAGTTGGCCAGCTGGTAGTGGCCATCGGGCATCCTTTTGGCTTTCAATCGACCGTGACGACGGGCGTTGTCAGCGCGCTCGGCCGGACGATGCGGTCGCAGACCGGCCGCACCATCGAGAACATCATTCAGACGGATGCCGCCCTGAACCCGGGAAACTCCGGTGGCCCCCTGGTCGACACCCGCGGCCAGGTGGTCGGCATCAACACGGCGATCATCGCCACGGCGCAGGGGATCTGCTTCGCGGTGCCGAGCAACACCGCCCAGCGCGTGGTATCGCTGCTGATTCGGGACGGCCGGGTCGTCCGCTCCTACGTCGGCATCACCGGCGAGACCTGGCCCATCCACCGCCGCGTCAACCGCTATTACCACCTCGACCAGGACGGCGGCGTCCGGGTTGCCCATCTCGATCCGAATGGGCCGGCGCAGCGCGCCGGACTGAAGAAGGAGGACGTCCTCGTCAGCCTCGCGGATCACCCGATCAAAGGCGTCGACGACCTCCAGCATTTCCTCACCGACTGGCCGGTCGGCATCCCCGCCGAAGCGCAGGTGCTGCGCGGAACCGACCTGCTCCGGCGCAGCATCATCCCGGGCGAGCTCAAGAGCTAGCCGGCGGCGCGTTCGCCTCGACCAGCAGGCTCCATGAGTCTCGGACACCGATCACGAACAAGAGAATGAACATGCCGGTGGCGACCTGGTCGACCGCCGTGGGGTCGGACGAACGCAGTTGCGCGATGCCGCCGATGGCCAGGTATACGTAGACCAGCACCGGCGCGACCATCAACCACGCCGTCTGCCACAGCCGGAATTCGATGCGCCCCTGTAGCTTGTCGCGCCAGACCGGGATCCAGGTGCGGACGTCCGAAAGATCCCAGTTGCTGAGGCCGCGATCACGACCAGTGCCCGGGTACGCGTGGGCTGATTCGGAAGGAGCAGGAAGAGCGAAAGGGCAAACAGGGTCGCGAAGACGGCGAAGGTCGATCGGGCCCATGGCGTGCCGGCGGCCGATGGCGACGCCGCCGGCGAGGGGCGGCCCGATCTGCACCGCCACGAGCAGCAGGCCCACCAGCGTGGCCGCCGCGCCGGCGCTTACCACGTAGAAGGTAGTCAACCTGGCCCACAGCCTAGCGATCTCAGCCGGTCAGCGCCGCGCCGACGGTGACCACGCCGAACCCCAGGAGCGCGACTCCCGAGACGATGCCGATGCCCCGGATAACGGCTGGCGTCAGCCGCTCGCGCAGTCGGCTCGCGACGCCGGTCAGAACAACCCACCAGCTCAGCGACCCGAGCAAGACGCCAATAACCAGCGCGAGCGCCGTTATCCAACCCGCCGCGACATGGGTGCCCAACCCGGCGAATACAGCGGTGAACGACAGGATCGTCGGCGGGTTACCGAGGGTCAACGCCACCATTGACCCGGAGGCGCCGGCCAGCCCGCTTTTGTTTCCCTCCCGCTTTGGGGGAGGATCAGGGTGGGGGACTTTGAGCGTTCGAAGCCCAATAAGGGCGATCGCGATGCCACCCACCAGGCCGATCCAACGGCGCTCCGCGATCAGAACGCCGGTGACCGCCGCAACGCCGAAGGCCGCCAGCGCCGCATAGGTGGCGTCGCCGGTGGCGACGCCGAGACCGGAGCTCAGACCGCTAGGCCAGCCGCGGGCGAGCGTGCGGCGGAGGACCAGGAAGAAGATCGGGCCCGGTGAGGCCGCGATCGGGAACCCGACGAGGAATCCGAGGACAACCGCCCTGGCCATCCGCCTTCACGGCACCAATGGTATGACACGAGCACAGGTCTGCCGGTCTCGGGAAGGCAAAGCCGGCAGAACCTGTAGAAAGTGAAGCGACCCATCGTTACGGTTGATAACCCGCCAGTGTGACCCAACGAGCCCTTACCGCCGCCCAGTCCAACCGTTTCCAGAAGGACCTTCACTCCGTACTAATCGAGTCCTTGCGGGCCCGGGGTTCGGGAGCCCACCGATGTCGTTTCCGTCATCGGCTGGCTTTCTGACAGGTCGCGGGCGTAAGCGTAAAGGCCGTCCAGATCTCCCGCAACTCCAAACTGCGGTTCGCAAACGCGCGTGCGCTCGGGCGCTGGATCTCTGTTTCCCTCCCCCCTTGCTGGGGAGGGTCAGCGTGGGGGGTAGTGCCGTTTGACGAATGCCGCGATTCGGTTTGCAGCCTCCGCCAGCCTCTCCTCCGGCTCGTTGGTGAAGATGAATCGCACGTGATGGTCGCCGAAGTCGTCGGCGCCCCAGGCGTTCATCGGCGTGATGGCGACGTTCTCCTCCTCGAGGAGCTTGCGACAGAAGTCCCGCGCCGAGACCGCAAGCGCCCTGATGTTGGCAATGAAAAAATAGCCGCCGTCCGGGGCGACAACCCGCAACCCGGGAATCCTCGCCAGGCCGGCAATGAGGACATCGCGTCGGCGCTGATACGCCGCCGCCGACTCGGTCAGGTATTGCTGCGGTCCGGCTAACGCAGCCGCGGCTCCGGCTTCCGAGTGGCCGCTCGCCATGATCCCATTGAAAATGTGGACGTCGTGGACGGGCCGCATCAATTCGCGGGGACCGACCGCCCACCCGATCCGCCAGCCAATCATGTTGTAGTTCTTCGTTACGCCGCCGACGATGATGGTTCGCTCCTTCATCGCGGGCAGCGTGGCCGGGTTGACAACCTCCATCCCGTCGAAGACCACTTTGTCGACGGCGCCGTTAAAGATGAGCAGGGCGTCGCTCTCCCGGGCAGCGGTCGCAATCAGCTCCGTCTCGTCTCGGCGGAACACGACCCCGGTCGGCATTGACGGAGAGCCGTAAAAGATTGCCGTGCAACCGCGCGCGGCCCGCCGGAGGTCCGCGGCGTTGAGATGCCAGCCATCGGCCTCCACCTGGTCGGTGAAGACTTGCACGCCGCCGGCGAGGCGGACGCGCTGCGCCATCCCGTTATAGGTCGGGTTGGTCATCAGGACTCTGTCGCCATCGTTGACGTAGCTCAAAAGGACGTCCAGCATGGCTTCCCCGACACCGGAGGTGACGACGATCTCGCCGTCGGGATCGTATTGGAGTCCGAGGTCTGACCGGTACCGGTCAGCGATCGCCTGGCGCAGCTCAGGCAGGCCGTGCAGCGGGAGATAGCTGTTGTAGCGGTCCTCGCCAATGGCATCCCTCGTCGCCTGGACGGCGTGGGCTGGCGGCGGGTAATTGGAGTCCGCGTTCTCCAGCCGGATGCACCCCGGCCGCTGATCCGCGAGCTCGGCCATGTCGGCCATCGTCATTCGAACCATGGATCGCACCCGGGCAGACGTTGGCGGTGGCATCAGGCCTTCCCTCCTCTCGCTCTCAGTATTTGCTGGCTTCGAAGAAGCTGCCGCAGACGTGGCACTTGCATTGCATCGTCATCACCTGCGATCCGAACAACGAGATGACCTCGGTCTCCGTCGATCTGCAGAATGGGCATCGCGTCGACGGTAGCGAGGGCTCGGTAAATTTCCCTCCCCCTTTACCCAGATCCACCGAAGGGGGAGGCCTTAGCCGGCTAAAGAGAATGCGAAAGGTGCCCCGCTGAACTGAGACAATGGCGGCGTTCAACCAAGCCAACGTCTTAGCAGAGGAGCACCTAACGGGTGACATCATCGCATACGTCCCAGCACCCTCGCATCGTCTTTGATGACCGCCGAGTGATCGCCAACGCCGGCCTTCTCCTGCCCGCTCGACTGGCGCAGCGCCTGGGACTCCACGAGTTGCTGGACCGGCACATCGACCTCGGCCCGGCGGTGGGCCACGCCCGTGTCGGGGAGAAGGCGCTGACGCTGGTTGCGTCGCTTCTGGCGGGCGGTGATTGCATTGATGACGCGGCCGCGCTGCGCGCGCCGGGCCGTGAAGCCGTGCTCGGTCATCGAGTGGCAGCGCCCTCCACCCTGGGTACGTTTCTGCGCTCGTTCAGCTGGGGTCACCTCAAGCAGTTCGACCACGTGAGTGAACTGGCGCTCGCCCGCGCGTGGCAAGCGGGAGCGGGCCCCGGTCGGCAGGGCCTCACGGTCGATTTCGACTCGACCATCTGTGAGACCTATGGGGTCAAGAAACAGGGGGCGCAATTCACCTACGCGAAGGTGTGGGGCTATCAACCGTTCCTGGCCATTACCGCGGAGAGCGGCGAGGTGGTGCACAGTCGGCTGCGCGGAGGGCGCGCGGCCCCGGCGCGAGGCGCGGGACATTTCGTCGGAGAAGCGCTGGCGCGCGTGCGCCGCGCCGCTTCGCGGGCGCACTGGTGATTCGTGCTGACTCCGGCTTCTTCACGGAGGACGTGGTGCGGGCCAGCCTGCGGTACGACGCCGGCTTTTCCGTTACCGCCCGCATGTATCCGCGGTTGAACCGGTGCATCGCCGAGATTCATCCTGAGGCCTGGCAGCCGATCAGGAATTGGGTGGGCGGCACGGCGGAGGTCGCGGAAATCGCCTACACCGCCTTTGCCAACACGCATCACGGCAAGCGCGCGCGCCCGCTGGTGGTGCGCTTGATCGTCCGCCGCGTGCTGCCGGATTTCGCGCAGCTCAGCCTGCCGGGTCTCGGCTATCGCTATCACGCATTCATCACCAACCGCCCGGGCACGGCCTTGGCGCTCGAAGTCGACCATCGTCAGCACGCGATTGTCGAAAACCGCATCCGAGACCTCAAGCACGGACTTGGGCTCAACCATCTGCCCTCGGGCCGGTTTGCGGCCAACGCGGTCTGGCTGGCACTCAACGTGCTGGCCCACAATTTGCTGCGCTGGCTCGATCGACTGGCACTGGCCACCTCGGGTTGGACCGCCAAGACCTTCCGCTATCGCTTTTTCGCCGTCCCTGGCCGGCTGGTCCGATCCGGCCGCCAACTCTGGTTGCGCCTTCCGGCTCAATGGCCCTGGCGATCGCAATTCGAAGGCGTGCTCGAGCGCTTGGGCCACTCGCCACCTCAGCCAGCCTGACGGCGCTTCGCGCTCCACGTCCCTGATCGCGGTCCGAGCATCCCCTCGACGGGCGGTCATCCCGTTCAAGACGACTCGGCAACCCACTTGCTGCCCGCCTGGCCCCCTGAAGGCTGACTCCTATCGAGCCACGCCGCTCAAGCGGTCGACTCATACCCACTCAGCCCTCCCTCCGCCCCCTTCTTGCCGCGCCATCGGTGGATTTGGGCTTTAGGGGAGGGCAGGGAGGGGATCTTATTCACTGACCGGCATATACCGCTTTTCGGCGAGCCCCTGCAGCATGTCGAGCGTCCGCTGGTCGATGCCGCCCTGCGCGGTTCGCCGGCGCACCGGATCCCACTGCTTCCAGTCGATCGCCGTGCTCGGCCGGCTGCCCCCCACTCGCTCCTCGAGCTGGCGGTGGAGATCAGCGACGCCGAGTGCCAGTTTCCCTTCGCCGTGAAGTACATCCACATCGTTACCTCGAGGGCCAATCCAAGCGATGGCGTCCAGCCATGCCCGCTCAGCTGCCACCGCAGAATTCACTTCGTGCATCCAGCTCCGACCATGCAGATAGTGGTAGCGCTCCTCCTGCAACATCTTCTTGAGCCGGCTGCGCAGGACCTCGACGTTGCCGTTCACGAGCGACTCAATCATCAGCGAGAAGGCGCTGTCGAGCACCGCGTTGGCGGCGACGAACTGGGTCCAGTCGCTCCACGGCTGGTCCAGGTAGGGCACGTTGGCAAGCACGGTCTCATCGCTACCTGCCTCGGGCGCCCCAAGCTCCCGCAGCGATCCGTAGAGCACGCGGCTGTGCCCGATGTCGTCGAGCCCCATCGCAGCGGCGGCGATGTCGGCCTCCAGGCTCGGCGCGGCGGTGCACCATTCCGCGTACCGCATCCCCAGCAGCTGCTTGTTGTCGGCGAGGCTCTTAACGAGCGAGTAGAGACTCAGCCCTCGGCCTCTCCCGGGCCCCAGAGGCGGATGACGGCGTCCCGAGGCACGATCATCATCTCGACCCACCGTTCCTCGTCGTAGGTGGCTCGGGCATACGCCATCGCCAGGTCGTCGTCGGGCGCCACCACACTGCCGACCTGCCGCAGCGGTTCGACCCTGGCCTTGCGCGCGAAGACCTCGTACTCCCGAACCTGCGCGTGAACGCGGCTGTAGGACATCAGACCGCGAGTCCCCAGGCCCGCAGGGTGTCCCGGCCCTCGGGCGTCAGGCGCGCCGACGACCAGGGCGGATCCCACACGATCTCGAACCGGACGTCGCTCACACCCGCTTCCGCGAGCAGCCGCTCGCGGATGTCCGAGACGATCATCTCGGTGGCGGGGCAGCCCATCGCCGTAAACGTCAGTCGCAGGCGCACCGTCCCCTCCCCCACTTCGACGCCGTAGATGAGGCCGAGGTCCACCAGGTTGACCGGCATCTCCGGATCATCGATCTCGGCCAGCGCCGACCAGACGCGCGCCTCCAGGGACGCGGGCGGCGTCATATTCGGACCTTGAACTGGTTGAAGCTCTCCTGGAAGAGCGCGACCATCTCGGCATTGCGCGGACCTCGAGCCCGCCAGCGCAACATCACGGCATCCCAGGAACACGGATCGTTGTAATCCCAGCGCTTCTGCTCCGGGTCGAAGGTGCAGGGGAACGGATAGTCGAGCAGGTAGTGGCTGTTCTCCTGATGCGCCGGCACCCGAATGCCGATCGATTCCATGAAGGGGACGACGGTGGAGAGCCACTGCTGCCGGAGCTGGTCGTTGGTCAAACCCTTAAGCCGGTACTCGAGCTGGGTGCTGTGCTGCTTGAGCTCGTCCGGTAAGCCAAACCATTCAACCGTCAGTGGAAACATCCAGTCGACCGCCCGCTGCAGCTCCTCTTTGGCGGCGCCACTCGCCTGGCTGATCCGCTTCGACCAGTTACGGCCGTTGCGCAGATGGAAGTTCTCCTCGGCCATGACTTTGACGAGACCGCGCTTCCAGGGTCCGTAAGAGCATTGCTCGTGGATGTCGCCAAGCAGGCAGAAGCCGGCCTGGTCATACATGGCGTTCGCCACCACCAGCTCGGTCCAGCTTTCGAGCGGCACGTCGAACGCGTAGGGATATCGAAACGCCTTGGGATCGCGCCGGAAGATCAGCGCCTCCTGGCTTTCGCCCAGCTCCTCGAGAATGTGGTACGCGATATGGGCGTGGGCCAGCTCGTCCTGGATGATCGCGATGCCCGTCATGAAGGCGTTGACGCTGGGCGCCTTGCGGGCCGCCAGGTAGTACGCGGGAGCCGAGATCAGCTCCGTATCGCCGGAGACGATCAGGGTGTGCTTGAGCTCACGCAGGTAATCCGGCGTCATCTCCGAGACGGACTCGATCAGCTCGCCGCGTTTGAGTAGACCGTCGAAGGCCGCTGAGTTCTCTGGCTCCATCCGCGTTGATTCTAAGATGACGTCCTTGACGGGCACCCGGCGCTGGCTGGTCATTGGCATCGGCGCAGGCGCGTGCCTGGTGATCGGCATGCTGGCCGCGGGGTCGCTTCGCCAGCTCGGCCAGGCGGTCACGACCCCACCGGAACCCTGCTCGCCACACCCCTGCGCCGCCCCCCACGCGTTCGAGGTCGTGATCTCCGACATCACCGCCACGAACGGCATCGTCATGCTCCATGTGACCTTCCACAACAGAAGCAAAGCCGACCCCTTCGAGGCTGTGTCGTACGACCACACGAGCCCGGCGGATTTCCAACTGCGCTCGGCAGCCGGCCAGCAGCGGCCGCCGGCCTTCTCTGGTCAATGCCCCGACTGGGGCGAGCTGCGCATCGAACACAGCGCCAGCGCCGGTCCCAAGCCGCTCTGCTTCGCGGCAGCGCACGACGGCCTCAAGGGCGCGCTACTGGTCTGGTCACCTGACCTCGGCTTGCTCTTCGACGACGTCCGGATCCCGCTGAACTAGCGCCGAGCATCCGATGCATGGGGCTGGAAATAAGAATACGACCCGCCGTTACGGTTTACAACTCACCGGTGTTACCCAGCGAGCCTTCATCCCGCTGCCCAGTCCAGCCCTTGCGGGTCAGACCTTCGTCACCGACAGAACCGGTCGCCTTGCGGCAACCGACTCCCCAGCCCTTTCGGGCCGGGCCCCCAGGCCTCACGGTCTGAGAGTGGGGGCCTTGCGGCTCCCTCGCCGGTAACCCGCTAGAGTCGTTTCCTTCTCTAACTGGCTTTCTGACAGGTCGCAAGGGGTACGATAGCCCTCGGCCGGCCAACCCGCAACCCGGAACGTTTGTTTCCGAACACCCGCTCGTTTTCCTTCATCCCGTCGCGACGCTTGGGGTGTCAAGTCGTAACGGGACCTGTAACGAGCCGTGTCTCGATTTGAAGCTGAGGACCATTACCGTTTGCGTTATCTGCAGTAGGGAGTAGGCCTTTCGGCCGGCTAACCCCGAGGTAACAAACGGATGACACCCACCGTGGCAGATCAACGCGCCCATCGCGGGCCACATCGGCCGGATCGCCGCTGGGCCAGGCGTGGTCAGGGGATTACCGAATTCGCCCTCTGCGCCCCACTCGCGCTGATGATGCTGCTCGGCATCGTCGAGGGCGGCTTTTTGATGTTCGGTGTCGGCACCGCTGCCTATGCCACCGGCGAGGGCGCGCGCGTCGGCTCCGAGGCGGGTAACTCGGCGAACGCGGATTCGCAGGTGATCGATGTGATCGTCGGCACGGGTCTCGGACAGAACGGCATCGTCCAGGTGACCGAGGTCGACATCTACCGCCTGATCGAGGATCCCAACACCGGAAACCTGACTGTCGATACCAGCGGCTGTGGCGGCCAGGGCTGCATCAACAAGTACGACCTATTCGGCACCCCGCTGGTGACCCCCGAACCATGGGTCGCCACCACGCGTGATGTGACCAACGGATCGAGCGACTTCATCGGCGTGACCATCAAATATCAGTACCGGTGGAAGTCCGGGACGCTGATCGCGACCGGCCCGCTGAACCTGTCGGCGAAGTACTACGTGCGGCTGGAGCCGCAGACCTACTGAGATGCCAAGCACGCTCGTCACCACGCCGGCGGCGCCGCGCAAGAAGCGGGGCCAGTCGCTCGTGGAGCTGGCGATCACCATTCCGATCATGGCGGTGCTCTTGCTCGGCGGGTTCGACTGCACGATGCTGGTCTGGGACAAATTGGTCGCCGGCTACGCCGTCCGCCAGGGGACGCGGCTCGCGTCTGAACTCGGGGGACGGCAGACGAACCCGACCGCGACCCAGGCCGACATCGATAAGAAAATCGTCCGCAACGTCCTGGCGGTGACCAAGACCTGGGGCTACGGCACCCTGCTGGAGCTCGACATCTACGGAGCCACCCGCACTGACGGCGTGATGCAGGGCACCGACTACCAGGACCAGTTCGACGGCAGCGGAAACCCGCTGGCTGTGCAGACGTTGACGCTCGAGCGCCGCTACCAGACCCCACCGGACGAGACCGCGATCGGCGTCCGCCTGCTCTGGCGATTCACGGTGCCAGCGGGGAGCTTCGGCAATATGAATTTCACGGAGTACGCGGTCATGAAGGTGGCGCCGGTCCTGAACTGATGGGCATCATGATCCGGCGGCCAAAAGCGCAGCGCGGGCAGGCCATCGTCCTGATGGCGCTGATGCTCATGTTCGTGCTCGCAGGCGGTGTCGGGCTGGGCGTGGACGCGCTGATCGGCTACGTCAACAGCCTGGGGGCCGAGCGCGCCGCGGCGGCGGCCGCCCTGGCGGGCGTCGTCTACATGCCGAACCAGTTCAATTCTCCGCCCGCGCAGAACGCCAGGGATAAGGCGATCGCCATTGCCAAGCAGAACGGCTTCGATCCCGCCGACCTCGCGAATGGGGTAATCGTCGATCCAGAACCCGTCCCGATCGTCGGTAGCAATCCGCCCGCCAACTACCAGAACAAGCTGCAGGTGACGGTCTCGAAGCGAGTGCAGGTGTATTTCATGCAGCTGCTCGGCTTCAACACCTACCAGGTCTCGCGGACCGCGATCGCCACCTACCTGCCGCCGATCACGCTCGGCCAGCCCGGCGGGCAGATCGGGTCGACCACCTCCCAGCTTGGGACCGCCAACAACTTTTACTTCATGCGAACCGAGGGCTGGAACGTCGACCGCCAGCAGGGAGACGCGTTCACGCCTAACCCGGCCTACGAGTTCAACGGCCCGCTCAACCCGCCGTCGACCGACGTCCACCAGATCAGTACGTCCACCGGCAACGAGCCCGCCGACGCCACCCTCCCGACGCGCGGTGGCTACAACTACCTGATCACGATCCCGCCGTCGGGTGGGTACATCCAGGTCTACAACGCCGCTTTTGCCCCCGATGGGGGTCCAAACGGGTCGTCCGGTCCGCACAACAACTGCGACAACTTCAAAGCCCCGATGCCGTGCTCGAGTGGCGGCAGCTACTACCTGCACGAGCAGGACAGCATCACCGACTTCACCAACAAGCAGCTCTTCTCGGCCAACCGCTACACGCTGTTCCAGGTCGTGAACCACTTCATCCGGGCGAATGACGTCAAGCTGACCCAGACCACGGTCTATCCGATCGACGCGACGAACTGGAACGCCAACCCGCCGACCTACAAGAACGTGAACACCGGCGCCACCATCACGCAGACGTATGACGTGTCGGGCAACCCAACAAACATGTCGATCTACCACAACTGGATCGACGTCCCGACCTACTTAGGGACCAATGACAGTGGCCTGCTCACCCTCAATCAGTACGGCAACCCCGGCTCCTATCTGACCGGTGGCATGCTGGTGGGCGGCACCTACCGGCTCCGGGTCGACAACCTCGAGCACGACGGCGACATCAGTGGCTCCGGCAGCCAGAACGCCTCCCACAAGGCCTACGCCGTCCGCGTGCTTGACTCGACGAAGAACCTATGCACCACCACCTGCTCGATCGGGTCCTGGAACGATATGGCCTGGTACACCCCCATCGCAACCGCGACCTTCAAGATGCCGCTGTTCCAGCTCCCGCCTTATTACGCGGGCAAGACCGTGACCGTCGACATCTGGGACCCGGGCGACATCTCGGGAGCCGGCAACGTCTACATCGATATCATCGATCCGGTCACGAACGCGATCGCAACCTCACCGACCGGGGTCAAGATCTACGACCTCGGGGTGCAGCGAAGCAATGCGGGGACGCTGGTCAGCGCGCCCGGAAACATGCAGGCGACCTTCCTTGCTACCAGCAACAACACCGTCTACTTCAACGGCCACTGGGTCCACGTCGAGCTCCCCGTGCCCTCGAATTGGAACCCGGGCCTCAACCCGGCGAACTGGTGGTGGTCGCTGCAATACCGGACTAACCTCACCCCTCCCTCGGTGGCGATCGACACGGTGACCGTGGCCGTCGGCTTGAAGGGCAACCCGGCGCACCTGCTCCAGGGCTGATGAAGCACCAGTTCGTCAGTGGCCGGCGAGCAAGCGCTCCGCCAGCAGGACGACGCCCAACGCGGCCAGCACGACGCCCGCCAGTTGCTCCGCCCGCTCGCGGGCGACGTCGCCGATCCTGGATCCCAGCCGGAGCCCCGCCTGCGTGATGACCAACGTCTGGACGCCAATTAAGACGATCACCAGCACGACCGGAAACCGCAGTAGTCCCAGCGTGAACCCGATCGCCAGCTCGTCCAGGCTGATGCTGATCCCGAGCCCGATGGCGGCGACCCCGCGGGTCCGAGCCAGCAACCCCCCGCGCTCTGCTTCGTCGCCATCAGGGCGCCGCGGCCAGAGCATGTACAAGCCGAGGCCGATCAGGATGATGATCGCAAGGTAGTCGGCGGCGGTTCCCGCAACGTTCCCGGCGACGGCCCCCAGCAGGAAGCCGACGACCGGCATCCCCATTTCGAAGGCCGTGAACAGCACCGTAACCCGGATCCGGTCCCGCCGGGTCAACCCGGTGATGCCGAGCGCCGCTGCGACGGCAAACGTGTCGAGCCCGAGCGGCACGATCAAGGCGATCAGCTTGAGCCACATCGCGCATCATTAGACGCCAGAGCCATGAAGGCGATCGACGTGATCCGAGAGAAACGCGATGGCCAGGCGCATTCCGACGAGGCGATCCGGTTCCTGGTCCATGGCGCAACGGACGGATCCGTGCCGGACTATCAGCTCGCCGCCTGGCTGATGGCGGTTCGGCTGAACGGCATGACGGATCACGAAACGAAGACACTCACCCTGGCCATGGCGGCCAGCGGACGCCAGCTCGATCTCTCGTCGATCCCGGGCCGGAAAGTCGATAAGCACTCCACTGGCGGCGTCGGCGATAAAGCCACTCTCGTGGTGGCCCCGTTGGTCGCATCCGCGGGCATTCCGGTGGCCAAGCTGTCGGGACGTTCCCTGGGCCACAGTGGCGGCACGCTCGACAAGCTGGAGTCGATCGCGGGCTTTAACGTGAATCTTTCGATCGACCGGTTCATCGATCAAGTCCGGCGCATCGGCATCGCCATCGCTGGCCAGACGTCCGACATGGTGCCGGCAGACAAAGTCTTTTACGCGTTGCGCGACGCGACGGCAACCGTCGATTCGGTGCCGCTGATCGCCAGCAGTGTGATGAGCAAGAAGCTCGCCGCCGGCGCCGACGCCATCCTGCTCGACGTCAAGTGCGGCCGGGGTGCCTTCGTGGCGACGCTCGCCGGAGCCGAGGCGCTGGCTCGAGCCCTGGTGGCGATCGGGCAAAACGCGGGACGCGAGACGGTGGCCTACATCACCGACATGGAGCAGCCGCTCGGCCGCGCCGTCGGCAACGCACTCGAAGTCCGCGAAGCCATCGACACCCTCGCCGGCCATGGCCCGGCTGATCTGACGGAACTAAGCCTGCGATTCGGCGACGAGATGCTACGGCTGGCCGGGGCCAGGCCGGTCGACCTCCGGGCAAAGCTTCACGACGGCAGCGCTTTACGCAAGTTCGCGCAACTGGTCGAGGCGCAATCCGGCGATCCCCGGGTGGTCGACGACCCATCGCGGCTGCCGGCTGCTCCCGTTCAATTGCCTGTCCATGCTGGGGCCAGTGGCTCCGTCGCCGCCATCGATGCCCTCGAGATCGCCCTGGTAGGCAAATCGCTGGGGGCCGGCCGCGACCGGAAGGACGCAGCGATTGATCTCGCCGTGGGCATCGTGCTGCATAAGAAAGTCGGTGATGCGGTCCAGCAGGGCGAGCCAATAGCGACCGTGCATGCCCGAGCCGACCACGCGGCCCTGCAGGTTGCGCCCCGCGTTGCGGCGGCGTTCCGCGTCACCGGGTCCGCCAGGCCTCGACCGCTTCTGTTGCGACGCGTTACCAGTTCGGGCATCGAGCGGCTGGCCACGTAACGCTTCGCGCAATCCGAGCAGTCGATGCTGGTCTCATGCGAAGCACGAAATCAGGCCAGTCGACGCTGCTGGTGGCTGCGGCCATCTCGCTCGTGTTCGCCATCGGCGTGGCGGGGCTGCAGGCGGTTGGCTTCGGTCTTCGCTCGTTGCAGCTGCACGAGGCCGCCGTGGCAGGAGCTCGCACCATGGCGCACGGGCTGCCCGTTGGGGATCCGGGTGCCGTCCCCTGCTGGGAGGCGAGCGACGGCCTGCTGCGCCCCGCCGCCTACTCTGAAACCGAGGTCTGCCGCGCCGTCGTCTCCAACATGGGCGGTCTTGATCCCCGCCAGGCATCGGTCCGGGTCAGGCAGGCCGGCATGGATCTGGCTGGTAACCCAACACGATTCACGGTGACCATCAGCTACCACGAGCCCGTCGGCTCACCGCTGCTGCGCGTGTTCGTTGGCGAGAGCTTCGTATCGACCAGCGACGCCACGTATTCGATCTACTAAACTCACCTCGCCATGGGGGAGTTGCAGTACCACATCCGCTGCAAGCCGGGCGACGTCGGCGACGTCGTCCTTCTCCCTGGCGATCCCGGTCGGGTGGAATCGATCGCAAAACTGCTCGAAAGACCTCGGCTGATTGCCCGCAACCGCGAGTACACCACCTACACCGGCGAGCTCGATGGCCGCGCGGTCTCGGTCTGCTCAACCGGGATTGGCTCACCGTCGACGGCGATCGCCGTCGAGGAGCTGGCCGCCATCGGTGCGACGACGTTTATTCGTGTGGGCACCACCGGCTCGATCCAAAGCGAGGTTCGTTTCTCAGACCTGGTGATCGCGACGGGGGCCGTGCGCGACGAGGGTACGACCCCCGGCTACGTGCCAATCAGCTATCCCGCCGTGGCCGACTTTGAACTCGTCTCCGCCATGGTCGCCGCCGCGCGTGGGGCGAACCTCCGCGCCCATGTCGGGATCGTGCGCAGCCACGATTCGCTCTACACGGATCTGCACGCCGCGATGCAACCCCGGCGCGAGGAGCTGGAGCAGGCGCTGCGAGTCTGGCAACGGTCGCAGGTGCTCTGCAACGACATGGAGACCTCGGCGATCTTCGTGATCGCTGCGGTGCGGCGCCTGCGCGGGGGATCGGTCCTGACTGTCGTCAACGATCCTGGCGAAGACGCGATCGACCCGGCGCGGGTCGCGGCGCTCGACCTGACGCCGATGTTCAGGGTGGCCCTGGGCGCCGTCCACCAGCTACCGCCGCTCAAGGCCTGACCATGGACGTTGGCGAGACCGTCAGCGTCCGGTCCGCAGATGCATGGCGACGCTGGCTGGCCAGGCATCATCAAGACAAGAAAGAAATCTGGCTGATTTATTACAAGAAGACATCGCGCAAGTCGGGCATCAGCTACGAAGACTCTGTCCAGGAGGCCCTGGCCTACGGCTGGATCGACGGCCAGACGAAGTCGATCGACGACGCGACCTACGCGGGCCGGTTCACGCCACGCAAGCCAAACAGCAACTGGTCGGCCTCGAACATCGCGCGCATCAAGAAGCTCCTCGCCGAGGGCCGCATGGCTGAGCCCGGCCTGGCCCTGCTCCCGCAAAGCCTGCGGCCTACCGGGAAGAATTCCCTCCCCCTGCGAGGGAGGGCCAGGACTGGCGATCCCCTCCCCGTCCGGGGGAGGGCCAGGGAGGGAGCTTCATGACCCTGCATCTTGTCGAGCATCCCCTCGTGGCGCACTACCTGACTCGTTTGCGCGACCGGGAGACGACCCCCGATGAGTTTCGCGAAGCCTCGGACAAGATCATCACGTTGTTGCTCTACGAGGCGACTCGCGACCTGCGCACCCGGACGTTTCGGATGCACACACCCCTCGAAGAGACCGACGGCTATGCTATCGGCGACCGGGTGGTCGCGGTCCCCATCCTGCGGGCCGGCCTTGGGCTGCTCGGGCCGGTGCTCGAGCTGCTGCCCCACGTGACGGTCGGCTACATCGGCTTGGAGCGCGATGAGCGGACGGCGATTGCCTCCCGCTACTATGTCAAGCTGCCGCCGGATATCGCCGGTAAAGCCGTCATGATCCTGGACCCGATGCTGGCGACCGGTGGCACGGCGACCAAAGCGGTCGAGATCATGAAGGAATACCAGCCGGCAAGCGTTCGCCTAGTGTGCGTCGTGGCGGCTCCCGAGGGGATCGAGGCGCTGGAGGCAGCGCACCCGGACGTGCAGATTTTCGCGGCGGCGCGGGATCGCCAGCTGAACGTCCAGAAATACATTCTGCCCGGGCTGGGCGACTACGGCGATCGCCTCTTCGGTACCTGACGGCCGCTGTCCTGATTCTTGTCGTCTGCCTGTTGCTGTTGGTGCAGGCCGGCGCCAGTGGGACCCGTCCGAAGCCAGCCACCGCCGCCACAACGGCCACGACCGCCACGTCCAGCTGCGTCAAGAAATTTTCCATCGGCTTCGTGGCCGATGTCGCCGGCCTCAATTCCCGCGCTGACGCCGCCGCCTGGCAGGGCGTTGGCGAGGCGCTGCGCCACCGTCCTTGCGCCCACGCGTACCTGGCGATCCCGACCCGCCCATCTCAGTACGGTCAGGTCCTTCAGGCCTACGCCGGATATGACATCGTGATCGCCGGCAGCTTCTTACTGACCAGCGCCGTCGTCGACGCGGCGCGAGCCAATCCAGACACGCACTTCCTGCTCGTCGACCCGATCGTCGCTCCCGCGGGTCCGGCCAATCTGGCCGTGCTGACGTTTCGGGACGACCAGGCAGCCTATCTCGCTGGCGCGCTGGCCGGCATGGTGACAAAGACCGGGGTCATCGCCGGCGTCTACGGACCCGGCGGCGCGCCTGATCAGCGCGATCGCACCGGCTTCGAGCACGGCGCCCTGTACGTCAGACCCGGCGTCCGGGTGCTCGGCGCTTACCAGCCGGCGGCAGACGGCCGGCCGTATGACAATCCGGCTTGGGGCGCGGCGCAAGCCCGGGCATTTGTCCAACTGGGCGCGGACGTGATCTTTGGGACCGGCGGCACGACCGGGCAGGGGGCATTGCTGGGCGCGGCCCAAGCGGGGAGCCTCTGCATCGGCGCCGAGGTCGACTCGTCGCTGGACCCAGCCGCCAGATCTTGCCTGCTGGCCAGCAGCATGAAATTCATCGATCGCGGCGTCGCCTTGACGGTCGCCGATGCGGCCGCCGGCCACTGGGCTGGCGGCGTCCATGCGGTCGGCCTGGCGGAAGGCGCCGTCGAGCTCGGTTCGCTCCGGCGCGAGTTGTTGCCCGGGCAACTGGAACGGTTACAAACGATCGCCGGCCTGCTGGCCGCCGGGTCTTAACGACCGGTGCCTGACCGGCCCCTGACCCGAAGATTTACCAAGAATTAGGTGCTACAATCGCCCGGAATCGCGGGGTCTCACTACCTGTGAAGGGGAGGACGTATGACGAAGCAACCCGTTCGTTTCCTTAGCCTTGGAGTCGGTCTGACGCTGTCCACTTTCCTGGCCGCCTGCGGTGGGGGCGGGGGCGGAGGCACAACCGCAAACACGTCTGCGTGCGCCTCGAGTCTCGCGGCGCAGAACCAATCGACCGGCTCCCAAACAGCCTCTCTGAGGTCCGTGCCGGCCATGCCGAACAGCGTTTCGACGCGCACGCCGGCCGCGCCAAAGGCCGCGGGAAAGATCAAGGTGGGCCTGGTCACCGACACGGGCGGCCTGAATGACAAGAGCTTCAACCATCTGGCCTATGTCGGCCTGCAAAAGGCGATCAGCGACCTCGGCATTCAGGGCGATGTCGTCGAGTCGAAGAGCGGCGACGACTATGTGCCGAACCTGACCAACTTCGCCTCCAAGGGTTACGACCTGGTGATTGGCAACGGGTTCCTGATGCAGCCCCCCATCGGCGCGGTGTCCGGCCAGTTCCCGAACGTTCATTTCGCGATCGTGGATGGCCATGGCACGGATAAGAACTTCGCCGATCTCAAGCATTCGAACGTCCAGGCCTTGCTCTTCAAGGAGCAGGAGTCGGGTGCGCTCGTCGGCCTGATCGCTGGCATGCTGGAGAAGCAAGGCAAGACGGCGACTAAGCAGCACGTGATTGGTGCGGTCGGCGGCATCAGCATCCCGCCGGTCAACCACTACATTGCCGGCTACAAGTGGGCGGCCTGCCGAGCCGACAACTCGATCAACGTCCTCGTCGGCTATTCCAACGACTTCAACAACACCGCCGCGTGCCGCGGCGTCGCCAACAGCCAGATCGGGCGGGGGGCCGACGTGGTCTTCCAGGTTGCCGGTGGCTGTGGGCTTGGGGCGCTGCAGGCAGCCGGCCAGTCGAAGGTCTACAGCATCGGCGTGGACGCCGACCAGAAAGATGCCGATCCGTCGGTGATCGTCAGCGCACTCAAGAAAGTCGATAGCGCGGTCTTCAATTCGATCAAGAGCGTCAGCACCGGTACGTTCCAGGGTGGCGAGACCATTTTCAGCCTGAAGAACGACTCGACCGGTTACCAGGTCGATAATTTGACACTGCCTTCAGATATCGCGGCGGCCGCCGATGACCTGGCCGCCAAGATGAAGGCCGGGACCATCACACCGCCAGCCGATATTCCGAAGTAGGCTGAAGCATGATATAAGGAGCGGGTCGCCCGTGCGATCCGCTCCTAATTCGCTGGAGATGACGTGGTGCGCCTAGCCCGGACGCTTGCCCTCCCGGTCGGCTCCCTGATCTTCGCGTTCCTCGTCGGAGGGATCATCGTGGCCCTGACGGGTGGTGACCCCTTCCGGGCCTACCGCAGCTTGGCGTGCGGCGGCTTCGGCATCCTCTGCTTTCGTGGGGAAAACACTGCCCTGCAGATCTCCAACACGATCATCTTCCTCACGCCGCTGATCATGACCGGGGTGGCCGTCGCCCTCGCCTTCCGAGGCGGCTTGTTCAATATCGGTGCTGAAGGTCAGCTGATTGCGGGCGCGATTGCCTGCACCTTCGTCGGCATCCAGCTGTCGAGCTGGCCGGCGCCGATTCTCCTGCCGCTGGTCTTGATCGTCGGCGCGCTGGCCGGGGCGGCGTGGGGTGGAATCGTGGGTGTGCTCAAAGCGGTCACCGGCGCCCACGAAGTCGTGACGACCATCATGCTCAACTACGTCGCCCAGTGGTCGCTGCGTTTTCTCATCATTGGCGGTCCCCTGCAGGCGCCGAACGGCTTCTCCGCCTCTTCACCAATCGGTACGGGCGCACAGCTCGCGACCTTGCTGCCGCAGGAAGGCGGGAGGATCTTCGGCCTGCCCTCCAGCGTCTACGGTGCCCATGTCGGTGTCTTCATCGCGCTGCTGGCGGCGGCCGCGTATGCGTTTCTGCTTTGGCGGACGTCGCTTGGCTACGAGATTCGGGCGGTCGGCCAGAGCCAGCGCGCCGCGCGTTATGCCGGCGTCAGCGTCCGCCGCACCATCATCGTGACCATGCTCATCTCGGGCGCCTTTGCCGGCCTGGCCGGCGCGGTCCAGGTCGCCGGCGTCGACCACAACCTGACGGATAAGTACTTCGTCGACACCACTGGTTTCGACGCGATTGCCGTGGCGCTCCTGGGGCTGACCACCGCCGTGGGCATCGTCCTCGCCGCCATCCTCTTCGGGGCCCTGCACGCCGGCAGCGCGGTCATGCAGAGTGACGCTGGCATTTCGTCCAGCCTGGTGCTCGTGCTGCAGGCGCTGATCCTATTCAGCATCGCGGCCAATTTCCTCGGCGCGATCAAGCTTCGCCTTCCGGCCATCGGGCGGACGCCGGCCACACCGGACGCTGGGGCCTCCGCCATCGCCCCAGCCACTGAGGCCGACACGACGCTCGCCGCCGATACGGAGAGCACGGCGTGAGCTTCCTCGGAGACATCGGCGGGCTGCTTCTCACGGCCGACCTCTGGCACGCCACGCTGGAGGCCGCCGTCCTACTGCTGCTGCCGGCCCTGGGCGGGGTGATCTCCGAGCGCAGCGGCGTCGTCAACATTGCCATGGAGGGGATGATGCTCACGGGAGCATTTTTTGCCGTTGTCGCGACGCTCGCCTGGCATAACCCCTGGCTGGGCACCCTGGTGGCCGTGCTCGCAGGCGGCCTGATCGCCTTAATTCACGCCATCGTCTCGATCCGTTTCCGCGCCGACCAGATCGTGAGTGGCGTCGCGATCAACATCTTCGCCGCGGGGTTGACCGTCTTCCTGGTGAACCGGATCTATGGCCTCCAGGACGTCGGCCATGTCGCTCCCTCCGCGCTGCTGCCGAACCTGACCATTCCGATTTTGAACAGTATTCCGTTCCTGGGACGCGTGCTCTTCCAGCAAAACGTGATGGTCTACGTCGCTCTCGTCCTCCTGCTTGTGACTCATGTCGTGCTATTTCGGACGCGGCTGGGACTGCGGGTCCGGGCGGTCGGCGAGCGTCCGCAGGCCGCCGACACGGCGGGGATCAACGTTTTCCGAGTCCGCTACGCCGCGGTCGTCACCAGCGGTATGCTCTCCGGGCTCTCGGGCGCCTTCCTGGCGATCGGCATCTCGAACACGTTCGTGCCGAACATGACCAGCGGCCGTGGCTACATCGCGCTGGCCGCCATGATCTTCGGCAAGTGGACGCCCTTCGGCGCCTTCGTGGCCTGCCTGATTTTCGGCCTGGGCCAGGCGATCTATGACAACAATTCCATCATCAGCGTGTCGCCGTACCTGCTCAGCATGCTGCCCTATATCTTGGTTCTGGTCGTGCTGGCCACCATCGTGCGTCGCAGCAGCCCGCCGGCGGCGGACGGCATTCCGTATGTACCCGGTGCTGAATGATGCCCACGCCACCTGCGGCCGCGGGACAGTCCATGAGTGAGCCGCTGTTGGCCGTCGAGATGCGCAGCGTCACGAAGATCTTTCCGGGCGTCGTCGCGAACGATCACGTCGACTTCCAGGTCCGCCAGGGCGAGATCCACGCGATCGTCGGTGAGAATGGCGCCGGCAAGACTACGCTGATGAATGTTCTCTACGGGCTGATCCACGCCGACACGGGCGAGATCCTGATCGAGGGCAAGCCGGCCCATATCCAGGGCCCGCGCGACGCCATCAAGCACGGGATCGGCATGGTGCATCAACACTTCATGCTGATCCCGGTCTTCACCGTCGGCGAGAATGTTGTTCTCGGCCACGAGCCGGTGACGCCCGGCGGCTTCTACGACCACGCGCAAGCGCGGACCGCGATCACGGACCTGACGCGCCGCTACGGCCTTGCGCTCGACCCCGACGCCCGGGTCGGTGACCTGCCGGTCGGCCTGCAGCAACGCGTCGAGATCGTCAAGGTCCTGTACCGGGGGGCGAGGATCTTGATCCTTGATGAGCCTACCGGCGTCCTGACGCCGCAGGAGTCGATGGAGCTATTCCGCGTCCTCCGCGACCTGGTCGGCGGCGGCAAGACGATTATTTTTATCTCGCACAAGCTAAAAGAAGTGCTCGAGATCTCGGATCGCATTACCGTCATGCGCCGCGGCAGGGTCGTGGGCCACCTGGTCACCAAAGACACCGACGAGGCCGCGATCGCCCGTCTGATGGTCGGCCGCGAGGTGCTGCTCCGTGTCGAAAAGGCGCCCGCCAAGCCCGGGCCATCGGCTTTGCGGGTCGAGAATCTGACGGCGAATTCGGACCGGGGCGTGGCCGCGCTGCGCGGCGTGTCCTTCGACGTTCATCAGGGCGAGATCCTCGGCATCGCCGGGGTGGAGGGCAACGGGCAGAGCGAGCTGGTCGAAACCCTCGCCGGCACCCGCCACGCGGCCGGTGGCAAGATCTTTTTGGGCGAGCGTGAAGTCAGTGCCCTGAACGCCGCCGCCATCCGGCTGGCGGGAGTGAGCCATATCCCGGAAGACCGTCGCGGCGCGGGACTGGTGCTGAATTATTCCGTCTCCGACAACTTGATCCTGGGCCGGGAGCGCACGCCATTGTTCTCCTGGCACGGGTTGATCCTGCGTCTCAAGGCGATCTTCAAGTGGGCGCAAAGATTGATCAAAGAATTTGACATCAGGACACCGAGCGCGGCGACCGCGGCCCGAACGCTCTCGGGCGGCAACCAGCAGAAGATCATCATCGCGCGGGAGATGGCGACCCAGCCGCGCGTGCTGCTGGCTGCCCAGCCGACCCGCGGCGTCGACATCGGCGCCATCGAGTTCATTCACCGGCGGCTGATCACCGAACGCGACGGCGGCGCCGCCATTCTCCTCGTCTCCGCGGAGCTCGACGAGGTACGTTCGCTGTCTGATCGAATTGCCGTGATGTACGAAGGCCGGATCGTGAGTTTCGAGCCGCCCGACGCGCCTGAGGAACGTCTGGGCCTACTGATGACCGGAGGTGGAGCCGGCGAGCGGCGCAAAGCAGGCTAGTCCGGCGCTCCCGCGCGTCGCGCGCCGCCGGACCGTCGCCCTGCTGCTCGCCGGATTGCTGGCCGGAATGATGCTCGGCTTGTTTGCCGGGTGCGGCGGGCCCGGCACGCCCCCGGACAGTTCGGGAAGCCGTGTCTGCATCGCGACCAATGCCGATGGGCTGGCAGCGCATACATTCAATCAGCTGGCCGCCGATGGCGCCAATAGCGCCGGGGCGCGGGTCCAGGTGGTCGCCTCGCATGCCGCCAGCGATTATTTATCTAGCTTGCAGCGCTGCGCCGCCGCGCATCCGGACCTCGTGATTGCCGTCTCGCCCGACATGGCCACGGCCGTGTGGCGGGCTGCCCAGTTGCATTTAAGTCAAAAATTTGCACTCGTCGACGCGACCCCGGTCGACGACAATGGCCAGCCGGTGGACCTGGGCAACGTGACGGACTTGCTGTTCAAAGAGCAAGAAGCGGGTTATCTCGTCGGTGCGCTCTCGGGCCTGATGGAAAAAGAGAAAGTCGGTAACGCGACTCACAACGTGCTGGGCATCCTCGGCGCGAATCATGGCCCGGCAGTTGATCCGTACATTGCGGGCTACATCGCCGGCGCCAGGGACGCCGACCCCGGCGTGATCGTGAAAATCACGTACTCGGATTCCCAGGACACCGCGTTCTGCAAGCAGCTTGGCATCACCCAGATCTCGGCGGGCGCCGATATTCTGTTCGAAGTCACCGGGCGCTGCGCCTCCGGTTACATCGATGCCGCCTACGACGCATCGGCGTATGCGATCGGCTCAGATAACGACGAGGCCTTCGCCAGCCCCGCCGTGATCACCAGCGCGTTGAAGCGGGTCGACCACGTGGTCGCTCTCACCATCCAGCGGCTGCATGGTGGCCAGTTCCGGTCCGGTAAGCAGATCTTCTCGCTGCAAGACGACGCCACCAGCTTCAGCATGCCAAGCAGCGTCGTGCCGCAGGACGTGATCAACCAAGTGCTCGACATCCGGGCCAGGATCCGTAGCGGCGCGATCACGCCACCCGCTACCGTCCCGCCCGGCGTCTGACAAACCGACCAAACTATTTCAACGAGCGGGCGTCTGCCGGAGTCCCGCCTCGGCGTCGACGAACTCATGTCGCAGCCGCGCCCGGGTTAGCTTGTCGCCGAAGCCGCCGTCCAGCGCCTGCAGATTCATCGCCCAGACCTGCTCGCGCGAGCACCCCAAAACGCGAGCGGCGGTCCGGAATTCCTGCGTCAGCGTGACGTTGGAGACCGTCGGCGAGTCCGTGCTGATCGTGACTTTGATGCCCTGCCCAAAGAAGCGCTTCAGGGGATGGTCCTCGAGGTGGCGAACAGCCTTGGTCTGCGCATTGCTGGTGGGCGCCATGTCCAGCTGAATGCCCTCTTCGCGAACCACCGCGACGACTTCCGAATCTTCCTGGGCACGCACCCCGTGACCCAGGCGTCTCGCGCCCATCGAGATCGCTTGTCGGACACTCTCTGGTCCGGCGGCCTCTCCGGCGTGGATCGTGAGGTTCAGGCCCAACGCGCGGGCCATCCGGAACGCGTCTTCGTGCAGGATCGGCGGATGACCGGCCTCGTCGCCGGCGAGGTCGAAACCGATGACGCCCTCGTTGACGAATCGGCCGGCGACCTGGGCGAGCGCCAGGTTCTGCGCCGGCCGCATGTCGCGCAACGCCGTGACGATCACGCCGCCCTCGATTCCGAAGGCCTTGCCGCCGGCTGCCCAGCCGCTCAGGACCGCCCGGATTACATCCGACAGCGACAAACCCTGGTTCGTGTGCAACCAGGGACCGAAGCGGATCTCCGCGTAGCGAACGTTGTCGTTGATCAAGTCTTCGCAGAGCTCATAAGTCGCGCGCTCCAGCGCGGGGACGCTCTGCAAGACGGCAATCGGTAGTTCGAAGTAAGAGATGTACTCGACAAGGGAGGCCGTGCTGTCGGTGGCCTCGAGAAAGTCTTTGAGCTTCTCCAGGTCGCTCGTTGGAAGCGGGACGCCGCCCTCCTTGGCCAACTCGAGGACGGTGCGCGGCCTCAGCGCGCCGTCGAGATGCAGATGCAGCTCCGCCTTGGGGATGTCTTGAAAATACGTCAGGTCGTCCATTCGAGATCCGGCCGTATGCTAGCAGCCGCCCGGCGGCCGCGACTCAGGCAGATCTAGCGTGAGCCGTGATTCTCCTGGTTGGCGGGATCGCCACGAACCGTCCGTCTTTGTGGCGTTCCAGCCGCCAGCCCTCCTCGTGCATCATCCGGTGATGCGGCCGACACAGCAGCGCCAGGTTGGGCAGGGCCGTCGCTCCGCCTTTGGTCCACCAGACCAGGTGATGCCCGTCGCACCAGACCGGCGGCCGGCCGCAGCCCGGAAAGACACAGTGCCGGTCACGCGATTCGAGCGCCCGCCGGGTCGACGGCGGCAGGGATCGGCTGGCGTGGCTGAGCTCGTGGTCCAATTCGCCTCGGCCGGTGATCCGGACGATCGCCGCGTCGCAGGCATACCGCTGGACGGTCTCCGCGGGAACCGTCCCGCCGAACTCGAGCTCACCGGCCGGAGCGCCAGCCGTGCCGGCCAGCGTGTCGAGGCTGGCGCGGATGGTCAGTTGCGGACGCGGGCCCGAGCCGTCCCGCTTGCCGGCGCCTTGCCGGCACAGTTCGATCAGCGCGTCATGCTGCCGCTGACCGTAGCTGCGCTCGTCATCCTTGGTCGGCTTCATGAACCCCTGCAACGCGGTCCGCAGGGTCGCGCCACCCTCGGCGTCGAGCAGGCCGTCGAGCCGGACCAGCCCATCGACCGGCTCGCCGAGGTGCAGGTAGCGCCGTTGGTAGGCTCGGTTGGCCTCGGCCAGCGCGCCGGTGGCGTCGACGCGGTGCTCGAAGTTCTTGGCCACGCCGGTGAATCGGCCCGGGTCCATGGTTTGGGCCGCCTGCAGCAGGCTGGCCTCTTCTTTGCGCACCGCGGCGGCCCCCACGTGCTCGGCAGCGCGGGCCACGATCGCCACATGCTGGTACCCGAGGTCGCCGTTCGCGAACGCCGCCTCGGTCTTGGGAAGCTTCTCGAGCTGGCGAGCGATCTCCACCCGCTCGGCGGCGGCGCCGCCCGAGAGCTTGCACCGCCAGCGCAGCCACTCAGTCACCGAGAAGGCGCCGTAGGCCCTGTACTCGCCCGACTTGTCGAAGCGGCGCACCCCGCTGGCGAACACCGCCTCGAGCGGGTCAATGCCGGTTTCACGGATCTGGATCAGCGCGTCGCCCAGCGCCTCGCCCTCAGCCTGGCGGACCCAGGCCGCCATCTTCTCAACGGCGGCCTCGAGCAACGCGACCGGGGGCCCTGAGCGATCGCCTGAAGCGGCCATACTTTCATCGTGATGCATGCCTGCGACAGCTGTCTGTCAATCACCCGCAGTGACGACAGTCAGCGACCTGGTTGCGCCGCGACCCCCGACAAACGGCGCAGGGTCACGCCGACCAGGACCGCGCCGATCAGCCCAACCACCGCGTACGCGATCAGTGCCGGGACGGTGATCGCCACGTAGCACTGCGGCGCCGGGTTGCCATGAACCGGGCAGGCGGGCACCCGCGCCACGATCGAGCCCAGGATGATGACCGGCAGGATGCTCATCCCCACAAGGTACGCGCCGCTCCGCTCGGGATAGCGCCGCACTTGCACCAGGACCAGGCCCAGCACGATCACGGCCTCGATCAGGCCCAGCGGTCCGAGCGCCAGCGACACGAAGCCGAAGACCAGCCCCAGGCCGAGAAACCCGGCCGCGATCAGCCGCCGCCGGCGGCGGTCGCTAGGCAGCGCGCTTGTGCCCGTTGCCGTTCGGCCCCGTCAGGACCATGGCGAGCATCTCGGACGGCCGCGTTGCCCACAATCGATGCCGGCGGAACGCCGCCCGAAGCTGCGGGGTCAGTCCCCATACCGCGAGCACGGTGCGCACGCGAGCGGCGCGCCCGGTCTTGAGGTCGACCATGCTGTCGCCCACGTAGATCGCGTTCGAGCGCGATAATCCCAGGTGCGCGATGGCGGCCAGCAACGGGTCGGGTGCCGGCTTCGGGGGCGTCACGTCCTCGAAGCCGATCACGACGTCGAAGAATTCGCGCAGGCCAGCCGCCTTGAGCTCCGCCTCGACCAAGGCCCGTCGCTTGCAAGAGACAACGCCCAGTGGCGAACCGGCGTGATGAAGCTTGCGCACCAGCGTCGGGATGCCCCGGAAGACGCGCGCATGGCCGAGCGTCGAGTCGACGGAGCGATACGTCGCGACCAGGTCCTCCCAGCTATGCGGGGCGACGATCTTCATTTGCTCGGGCAGCGGCAAGCCTCGGCTTTGCCGGAACAGCTCGCGCGCCGCATCGTCCAGCCGATGCATCTTCATCACGTGCGCGAACGCCTCCTCGATCAGCGGATAGCTGTCAACCAGCGTGCCGTCGAAGTCGAAGACCAGGCCGCGCATCTGTCCGTTGGCGGAGGGCGTCGGGGGTCGAAGAAGAGACTCTGGTTCGGTTGCCACGTGTGATCAACATCCTCGGGTAGGCTGGGCGCGCTCCCCGGGGAGCTGCGTCGTCGATGAATCGACCCTTCCCAAATCAAATAATGCCAGTCATATAACGCCCCCGTCTACGTTTCCTCTCAAATCGGAAGCGCTGGGCGCCGGCGGGTCCTCCAAACACACGTTTGGACCATCCGGCGAGGCGTAGGCTTGACCACCCTTCAGTTCATGCTTACACTCGAACGGATATGGCCAGTGTGAACTTTGAGCATGTCTACAAGCGGTACCCGGGGAACATCGTCATCAGCGACATGACTGCCGAGATCAAAGACAAAGAGTTCGTCGTTCTGGTCGGCCCCTCGGGCTCCGGGAAGTCGACGGCGCTCCGGATGCTGGCCGGCCTGGAGGAGATCAGCGACGGCACGGTCAGGATCGGCGACCGGGTTGTCAACGACGTCCCCCCCAAGGACCGCGACATCGCCATGGTCTTCCAGTCCTACGCCCTCTATCCGCACATGACCGTTTACGACAATCTGTCCTTCGGGCTCAAGCTGCGCAAGACGCCCAAAGGGGAGATCGACAAGCGCGTGCGCGATGCGGCCCAAATCCTGGGACTCGACCAGTTCCTCGACCGCAAGCCGAAGGCGCTCTCGGGCGGCCAGCGCCAGCGGGTGGCCCTCGGTCGCGCCATTGTCCGCCAGCCCCAGGTCTTTCTGATGGACGAGCCGCTCTCGAACCTGGATGCCAAGCTCCGCGTGCAAACCCGCGTCCAGATCCTCAAGCTGCACCAGCGACTCCAGACAACATTTATTTACGTGACGCATGACCAGGTCGAGGCGATGACGATGGGTGATCGGATCGTGGTGCTGAACAACGGCATCGTCCAGCAGTTCGATACGCCGAAGATGCTCTACGAGCATCCGGTCAACCTGTTCGTCGCCGGCTTCATCGGCAGCCCGGCGATGAATTTCCTCAACGTCAAAGTCGGCGGCGACGGGCAGGCGATGCTCACCGGCGACGGGTTCCAACTTCCGGTCGACGAGGGCCTCCTTTCCGACGCCGGCTCGGCGCGTGGCCAGGAGGTCATCATGGGCGTGCGGCCCGAGGACCTGAAAGACGTTCGCTTCCCGGGCCGTGACGGCCTGCCCAAGATCTCGAGCAAAGTCGAGGTCGTCGAGAGCATGGGCAGCGAGATCTTCGTGTACCTGAACATTGGCGGCAAGACGCTGACCTCCCGGATGGACCCGCGCAGCGGCGATATCGAGCCAGGACAGAACGTTGAGGTTGCTGTCGATATCCACCACCTGCATCTCTTCGATCCGAAGACCGAGAAGGCCCTGGTCAGCCGCGGCGCCCCGGCAACCGCAGTTCCTGCGATCGCCGAAGCTCAGCACGTCCGCTAAGCGTTGAATCTCGGTCTCGACGGCCGGGTTGCCGCCGTCACCGGGGGCAGCCGCGGGCTGGGCTACGCGTTTGCCGGCAGTCTGCTCAGTGAAGGCTGCCGGGTCGCGATTTGCGCCCGAGACTCAAAGCGCCTGGATGACGCCGCGCGCGCGCTTGACGCGGGCGTCTTTGCACAAACAGCCGATGTGGCGAGGCCTGGCCAGGTTGAGGCCTTTATCGAGGCGGCCGCCAACCATTTCGGCGGCCTCGACATCCTGGTCCACAACGCCGGCGGCGGTGGCGGCGCCGGGCTGGAGGCAGCCGACGCGGAGTTCACCCAGAGCCTGGAGGTGAATGCCCTCGCCGGCCTGCGAGCGGCGCGCGCAGCCGTGCCCTTCATGCGCCGCCAGCGCCGCGGCCGAATTATTTTCATCGCGTCCGTTTGGGGCCGCGAGAGCGGTGGGCGGACCGGCTATAACATGGCCAAGGCCGCCGAGATCAGCCTCGCGAAGGCGCTGTCCCGCGAGCTGGCGAAAGACAACATCCTGGTCAATAGCGTGGCGCCCGGTTCACTGATGTTTGCGGGCAGCTCCTGGGAGCGGCGCCAGCAGGCCGATCCCGACGGCATCGCCACCTTCGTCAAGGCCGAGATGCCGCTCGGCCGCTTCGGCAAGCCAGAGGAAGTCGCCGCGGTGGTCGCCTTCCTCGCCTCCGACCGCGCCAGCCTGGTGACCGGCTCCTGCTGGACGGTCGACGGGGGCCAATCGCGCAGCCAGATCTGATCCATCACGGCGGGCAGTCCTGGACCTGCGAGGTCCGCACCACGGCCCCAGGTTTCTCGATTCCAAACAAGAGCGGAAGACACCCCAGCGTATGGCCGAATCCATCCTCGACGCGCCACCAGTTGGGGATATCGGCCGCCGCGCTCGCAGCGACCTTCCCGCCGGGCAGCAGGCGCACCTCGTCCTGCGAGTGGGCACAACTGTCACCGCAATGCTTGATAAGTAACGGCGTCCTGCTGTCGTTCTCGATCCAAACCGCAAATCCGTTGTATTGGGATTGGACGAAGGCGTATCCAACCATCGCGACCATCATGGCGGCAGCTCCAAAGAGCGCCGAGCCAACCACCACGAACGCCAGGGTGAGTCCCTTCACCGTCACACCGGCAACGACCAATTGGCACGGACGGTTACGCCGGCTGATACGGTAACGCCAGCGCGGCGCCCGCAAGTCGAAAAGGCCGGCGGAGGGAAACCCGCCGGCCTTTGGATCGGTCGTCTATGCCTTGCGAGGCTTGAGGATCCAGAGCGCCGCAGCGATCACGAGCCCGAGCAGCAGCAACGTCATGGCCGTGCCCATTGGCGCGGTCGGCATATCGAGTGCTCGGGTGGGCATCGAGTTGCCATCGACGATCGCCATCGGCTTGGTGCCGAACGGGGCCACCTTGACGACACCCATCGGCGTGATGCTCATGTCATACGTGACTTTCGCATCCGGGGCATTCAGGCTCAGGTAGGTCAGCCAGCTGTCCTTGCGAACCCAGCCCATGTTCTTGTCCGTCGAGAGATCGCGGTAGAGACTGTCCGTCATCTTTTCCTGGAACTGGAGCGTGAAGCCCTCCGCGCCCTGGACCGCGGTGCCGACACCGGAAGCGCCGATGAGCGCGCGCCACTCGCTGGTATTGACCGGCTTGTCAGACAGGAGGTACAGATCCGCCTGCACCTGCTGGCCCGCGGCGAGCACTTCAAACGGGATCCACGGATGCGGGACCTTCAGCGTGATCAGAACCGGCGCGCCGTCACCGAAGATCAGGCGCTGCTGCTGAGCGCGTCCCGCGTTGTACTTGGCCGCCATGAACACCGGGCTGCCCTTGGCGTACTGAAGGACGTGGGCGCGGGTTTCGGCATCGACGGCGAAGCCGTTGCCGGCCGCCCAGTCGAGCACCCCCTGGCCGCTGCCGCGCAAGACGGTAATGTCCAGAGCGCGGACTTGGACCTGCTGCAGGACTTCAACGGAACTGGACGTGGCGCGGCCCGCCGCGAAATCCAGGGCGAGGATCGGCGGCTGCGGGTGCGTCTCGCGGAATAGCCGCTGGAGGGTCCAGCCCCCGCCTTCTTCGACTTTGACGGGTACCGCCGGCAGGGGAACGATCCAGCCGAAGCTGGACGCCTCGCCGTTGTAGCTGAAGCTGGTCATATAGCGCTCGACACCGTCGTGCCACGCGACCAGCGTGGTCGCCCGCTCCAGCCGGATCGCGCCGTTGGGGGCGATCAGGCCGCCGCAGGCGGCCGCCGGGAGCACCTGCGTCAGAAACACCGCCAGGGTCGCCGCCGCCGCCGGGACAAGCTTATTGATCATTGGGAACCTCCAGTTCCGTCGTGTACGTCAGTACTCAGACGCCCACGGCCAAGGAAAGTTCCCGAAGGCCTGCCCCGCGACAGGCTTTTAGTTAATGCGTGGCGGCGCCGGTCCTCTCGAAGGCGTTGACGGGCTTCATGATCTGGACTTTGACCGGCGCGGCTTCCCGGGCAAACGTCTCTCCATCCGATGCCACCCCCACGACGAATCCGTAGTGGTTCGGAACCGCCAGCTGGGGCCGGATCTTCTTCACCACCCCGGCCGCTTCGGACGCGTTCATGACATAGGGGTCGCCACCGATGCAGACCAGCGCGACGTCGGTCTTGACCTGCTCGATGTCGGGATTCGGATCGGTGTCACCCGAGAACCAGTAGCGATGCCCGTCCAGGCTCAGGATGTATCCGACCCAGTTGTTGCTCTTCGGATGGGTCTGAAGCCGATGCGGCACGGTGCTGTACGCGGGCACCGTCTCGAACTTGATTCCCGCGACCTCCAGTGACTCTCCCGGCTTGATCGGCTTGACTTTGCCCTCGAGCCTCTCGGCCACGTCCCGCGGAGCGACGAACTGGGTCGTACTCTTGCGGATCTTTGCGATGTCTTCGGGCTCGAAGTGATCGGCGTGGGCGTGCGTGATGAAGACGACGTCCGCGGGCTCCTCCTTGTCTCGTAGGCCCCAGGGATCGATATAGACGGTGATCCCCTCGCCCTTCCACTTGTAGGCGGATTGCTTGTACCAGGTGAACTTCTCGAGCATGGATGCCTCCTTCTGCGGTAACCGGACACCTGCCATGAGCGAAACGCCGGCTCGGTCCTAGGTTACCGTGTCAGGCGCCGAAGACCTGAACGACTAGCTGGCGGTCGCGCGGCCGGTCGAGCTCGAGGAGGAAGATCCGCTGCCAGCGGCCAAGATCCAGCCGTCCATCGGCGACCGGGATGTTCTCGCTGCCGCCGATGAGCAAGTGCTGGCAGTGGGCGTGGCCGTTGGCGCATTCGTTGGGGTCCATCTCCCCCGTGCGGCGGGCCAGGTCATTGTGTTCGTAGTTGCCGGTCGCGGTCGAGAGGCGTTCCAGCATCGCACCCAGGTCTTGCAGCAAGAGTGGCTCGTTCTCATTCAAGACGACCGCTGCCGTCGTGTGCTTGGAGAAGACCGAGACCCAGCCCTGTGAGACCTGCGAACGTCCGAGCACGCTCGCGACCTGTTCGGTGACGTCAAGGAATTCGCGTGCCGCCGTGGTGCGAAACGCGAGCGTCTCTGCCCAAAGCGTCAGGCCGCCAATGCGACGCACTCGGGCCCCAGCCTGATCCTCGGCATCGTCGAGCAGGCGGAAAGCGGGATTCGTCGCCTTTCCCATCCAGCTCAGCTCCTTCAGGCGCGGCACACGTGCGCCGACCCTTCGCACTACTGATGCTGCGCTCGCAAGGTTACGCCGGCCGTTACAGCCGGCCGCCCATTGTTACCGCCTCGTCGCGCGGACCTTGTCGAAGCAATCGCTGCAGTAAACGGGGCGGCCCATCGTAGGGGTGAAAGGAACCTGGGCGGGCTTGCCGCACTCGGCGCAGACCACTTCATGGAGTTCCTTGGCGCGGCCGGTGCCCCGCACGTTGCGATTGATCGAACGGCAGTCGGGACAGCGGGACGGCTCGTGCTGGAATCCCTTGGCGGCGTAGAACTGTTGCTCACCAACGGTAAAAATAAAGTTGAGCCCACAATCACGGCACGTCACAGTCTTGTCGTTGAAGCTCACGGCGAATCTCCTTTCTTTTGTCTTTGGATCTCAGAGTCTTCGCCGGAGCGATCCGCTTAGCCTGCGACCCATTCCCCGGGCGCGATTATAGCAAGGGCCAAGAGCCTTTTGGCGATAGCCAAAAGGTAGGGCCCTCCCGATCAACCGGATATCCTGCAACCGTGGGGCGGCGCCTGTATGTGGTCGAAGACGACCTTTTCTTCACGCAGCGCGTCCGTGCGGCCGCCGGCAGGCTGGGCGTTCCCATCGAAGGCCTCACCGCAGCCGATGCCCGGTCGCGGGCCTGGACGCCCGACCAGATCGTCGTCCTGCAAGCCACGCTGCGGCCCGACCAGCAGCTCGACCTGGTCGATCAGCTGATACATCGCGAGCCGGCGCCGGTTGTCATCGCCGTCACCGGGCACCTAGAGACCGTGCTGCGTCAGCGGCTCAAGGCCAGCGGCGCCGTTCTGGCCGCGCACTCGGCGATGGACCGCGTCCTCGCCCGGGCGCTGGCACTTAGTGATGGTGGTGATCCGCTGCTGGATCATCCGGCGTAACCGGCGGCCCATCCATCATCCGTAGCATGTCGAGCCCGCCGGTCCGGAGGAATCGCCAGCCGAGCAACGCCATCACGGCCAGAAAGATCACGTTCAATACGGTCGTGTAATTGAAGCTGGGCGTGGCCTGCAGCGCCACGACGTGATGGTGGTTGGGCACGATGCCGATCGCCTGGAAGAGCAGGCCGATGGCCAGGCCGGCCAGCGCCATCGCCGCGTAAGACACGAGCAGTAAATACAGCGCCGTCCGTCCGCCGTAGTACTTCCGATAGATATTGAGAATGGGAATGATGATCAGGTCGGCAAAGATAAAGGCGATCACGCCGCCGAAGCTGATGCCGCCGTTCCACAACACGGCCGCCAGCGGGACGTTGCCGACCGAGCAGACAAAGCTCAACAGCGAGATGACCGGGCCGATCAGCGGTCCCCAGACCTGCGCCAGCACCGGGTGGCTGGTCAGGAAGAACCCTTGCCAGAACGAGGATGGCACCCAGGCGGCCAGCGCACCGGCGATCAGGAGGCCCAACCCGATATCCGTCCAGACCGCGGTGACGTCCATCCAGAAGTACTGGCTCACGGCCGTAAAGCCGCGGCCGGAGAACAGCCGCCGGAGGAACGGTCCTTCCGTGATCGACATGTCCATCGAGCCGTGGCCCTCCATCCGGCCGCGTAGGCCACGCTCGGCCTGACGTCGCGCCTCGTCGACCATCCCGGGCCGCAGCGTCCAGCGAAACAGCAGCGCGAGGATGACGATCATAAACAGGCCGCCGGCGAATTCGGCGCCAAGGAACGGCCAGCCGAGCAGGATCAGCAGGATCAGGCCCAGCTCGAAGACCAGGTTTGTCGAGGCGAACTCGAAGACGATGGCCGCGGGAAAGCTCGCGCCTTTGAGAAAGAGCGAGCGGGCGATCGCCACCGCCGCATAGGAGCAGGACGACGAGGCAGCGCCAAGGAGGGTCGCCAGCCCCAGGCTCCGGGGTGAATCCGAACCGAGCGCCCGGGCGACGGCGTTGCGCGAGACGAGGCTCTGAACGATGGCGGACAGGATGAAGCCGAGCGCCAGCGGCCAGAGGACCTCCCAAAGCATGTCGAAGGCGGTGCTGAGCGCCTGCAGGATGGCCTGGATCATTACCGGTCCAGCCTACCGCGACACGGACGGATTAATTCTTGAGCGCTCGGGACCAGCGTTCCTCGATGTGCTGGCTCTTATAGATCAGGAAGGCACCGGCCCAGGTGACGACAAAGGCCCCCACGATGACGTAGCCCATGGAGCCGAAACTGAGCCGGCCAACCGAATCCCAGATGCCGCCGCGCAGGTTGAGCTGCTGGATCAGCAGCTGGGTCAGCTCCACGCCGCCGACAAAAAGCGCGACGAAAACCGACAGGGCCGTCACAGTCAGGTTGTAGAAGACCTTTCGGACCGGATTGGAGAAGGCCCACGAATAGGCGTGCGACATGAAGGCGCCGTCGGCCGTGTCCATCAGCGACATGCCGGCGGCGAAGATCAGCGGCAGCGAGATCAAGGCGTAGAGCGGAATATGCTGGGCCGCAGCGCCCGCCGAAATCGCCAGGAAGGAGATTTCGGACGCGGTATCGAAGCCCAGCCCGAACAGGAACCCGACGAGGTACATCTGCCAGCTGTGGGTGATCATCTTGAACAGCCGGCCGAAAAGGCGGGTCAGTAAGCCGCCCGCTACCAGTTCGTGCTCGAGTGAATGCCGGTCATACTCGCCGGCCCGCATCCGCCGGAACAGTCGCACGATATCCAGCAGGATGATCAGGTTCAGGATCCCGATCAGCAGCAGGAACACGCCGGAGACGCCGGTTCCGAGCAGCCCGCCGAGGTTCTTCAGCTGGCCGTTGGCATTGACGACGTTGCGCACCACGAACTGCGTGGCGATCCCGAGCGCCAGCGCGATCAGAAAAACGACCGTCGAATGGCCGAGCGAGAAGAAGAAGCCCACGCCAAGCGGTTTCTGGCCTTCCTGCAGTAGCTTTCGTGTCGTGTTGTCGATGGCGGCGATGTGGTCCGCGTCAAAGGCGTGGCGCAGGCCGAAGGCGTAGGCGAGGCCGCCCAGGCCCAGCATGACCGGGTAGTGGGGTGCGACCAGCAGCAGCATGATCCCCCAGCCGGCCAGGTGGAGCAGGGCCACGCCGCCGATCAAGCCCGTCAGCCGGACCGGGACGGAGCTCATCGAGGTGGTCCGCCAGCTTCGAATCGTCGCCCGCGCCGTCGCCATCCGAGCACCAACTCTATCTTATTGCGAACCGTTCGCAATAGCGAATCCGTTACGCTTCTGTGACTCCTCCCCTTCCGGGTCGGGTCGGAGTGGTGGCCTCCGCGGCAGGCAACTCCACGTTTTGCAGCCGAACCTGTCCACGAGCGACGATCTTGCCGTCAAGCCGGCTCACCGTCACCTGCCACAGCTGCTGGGTCGCACCCTGGTGAATCGCCTCGGCGACGATGCGGACCTGGCCGCTGACGAAGGGGCGAAGGAAGTCCGTATTGTTGTTGAGCCCGACCGCGAATTGCCCGCGATCGAGGACCGCCAGCGAGGCACCCACACTGGCGGCGCTCTCGATCGCCGTCGTGTAGGCGCCGCCATGGACGACACCCCACGGCGTGTGCTGGTCGGGGCCCAGGTCGATCGAGCCGACGACGCGAGTCGGCTCCATCACCTCGAAGCGCATGCCAAGCGCCTGCAGGAAAGCGCTCGGTCGGTCGAGGCTCGGGAGTTTCAACCTAGGCGCCGCTGACGTGGAGCAGGCGGCCGATGCCGTAGCCGGCCGCCGCTGAGACCATCCCGATCACGAGCATCTGGAGGCCGCTGATCCGCCAGTCGCCCACCAGGGTCAGCGCTTTGTAGGCGCCGACGCCGAACAGCACCGCGGCACAGAGCGGTACCGCCATGATGGTGGCGGCGCTCACGGAGATGCCAAAGATCGGCACGAAGAGGAAGGGGATCAGCGGGATCAGCGAGCCGATCAGGGTGGCGACCCCAGTGACAGCGGCGCGGCCGACGGCGCCCTCAGCGCTGACCGGCGTGAGGTGGAGCTCGTCACGCATCATCACGTCTACCCATACCTTCTTATCGCTGGTGATCTCTTTCACGACGCGCTCGAGCACCTCCCCATGCAGGCCCTTGGCGCGGAAGATCTGGCGGACCTCCTCGGTCTCGACGTCGGGCACCTCCTCGACTTCTTGCTGCTCTTTGGCCAGCATCGCCAGATAGTAATCCCGCTCCGCCAGGGCTGAGGTGTAAACCACGCCTCCCATGGCGATCGACTCCGAGAAGGTGGCGGCCAGCGCTGCCGCCATGATGATCCGCAGCTGGGCGGTCGCGGCGGCGACCCCGAGCACCAGGCCGAGTACGTTGACTAGACCGTCCTGGCCGCCGAGGATGATGTCACGAAGCGAGCGACCGATCCCGCCCTTCTCGACATCGGGCTCATGCAGCGGTTTCGCGTGACGGATGGGCTTCGGCTCGGGCTCCGCCATTGGGTCCTATCTTCGCAGTTGAGCGGCTACCGGCTCCGGGCGGCCTTTGCCTGGCAGCGGGCGCAGCGACCGTGCACCACGAGGTCGGCGTTGCTCACGACGAACTCGTGCTCGTCCGTGATGTGGTGCAGCACCGGCACCATGTGGTCGCCCTCGATGTGCAGGGTTGAGCCGCACTGGTCGCAGACCAGGTGGTAGTGATCGGTCCCTTCCTCGGCCAGCTCGTAGTAGGCGCGGTCCCGGATGCGGGTCTCCTTCACGAGACCCAGCTCTTCCAGGACCTCGAGGCATCGATAGACCGTCGCCAGGTTGAAGCGAGGGTATTGCCGGCGGATCTGGCCGAGGATGTCTTCGGCACTGAGGTGTTTCTTGCTCTGGCGCAGGGTGTCCCAGACGAGCTGGCGCTGCATCGTCAGCCGGTAGCCCGACGTGTGCAGCGCCTCGGTCGCCGATGGCCGGTGGCTCATCGCCTCATTGTCGCAGGGGATTCGATCTCGACCGGCGGCCGCTCACCTGCCGTGGCGCCTTTGTCGTCAAGCCGGAAAAAGATCACCCAGATAGCCGCAAAGTAGATCAGGTTGCCCAGCCCGAACATCACCAGCCCGGCGACCAGCTGGTCGTCGAGCGGCGACAGCGGCGTCACTCTGGGGGCTGCGGCATAGAAGGGATAGATCACGGTTGGCGCGAGAATGAAGGCCAGGCCGAGGATGGTCGGTGGCACCCCGGCAAAGCCGAGATAGGCGATCTTCCCGATCACGCTCATGGCCTGGCGCTGGCCGGCGGGAACCAGGATCGGCCACCAGAAGAGCACACCCGCCGCCAGGAAGGTCAGGTGCTCCAGCACGTGCACCGGCTGATTCCGCAGCGTCGCCTCGTAGAGAAACGGCAGGTGCCAGACGGCGAGAACCAGGTTGAAGATCACGCTCGCGGCCAGCGACGAGACACGGACCCGGTCGAAGGCACGCCATTGTTCGGGTAGGCCGAGCAACACCAAGGGCGGCACGATCATGGCGAGCAGCAGGTGCTGCAGCATATGCAGGCTGAACAGGTAATGATCCCCGCCGACGTCGATCGGCGACTCGAGCGCGAGGAATAGCAGCAGCACGCCACCGGCAAAGTAGGCGCGGGCGAGCGGTGACCAGGCGGCCGTCCGTCCGCCGCCGCGGATCAGCCAGGCATAGCCGCCGGCGAGGGCCAGCGTGCCGGCCACGACCGTGGGATCCCACGACCAGGTCCAGAGGCTGAGGCTCGCATGCAGTGGCACCACGGGATCAGCCTTTGACGCCTTCCTGCACGATCGGCTGGGCCAGGAGCCACAGGCTCGTCATCGTGTAGCCGACCATGGCGGCGATCCACGGCCACTCGGCGCGCCGTCCCTGGCTCTCGGTCCGGGCCACTCGGCCGAGGTAGCCATGCGCGAGCACCACGGCCGCGATGTGCACCGCGATGATCAGGGCGATCTCGAAATACCAGACGAATCCCGTCGGAACCAGGTTGCGGTTCGGTTCGTACTGCACGGTGCCGAAGATGTTCAGGCCGTTCCCGAATGGATCCGAAGCCTGATGGATGAGGAGCTGGCCGTTGATGGCCAGGTAATCGAAGTTGTGGGCGAGCAAGTAGCCAAAGGCGATCGGAACCAACGATGGGATCAGTCCGGCGATCACGTTGACGAGCGGCTCGTCGAGGTGGCCGACGGCTCGCACGGCCGCGGCGAACCCGGCGAAGAGTGTCCAGATGACGCCGACCATCGCCAGGAAGACGATCAGTAGCAGCACCGTGTACGCGGGCGCGCCCGGCCGGAGCGACGCGGGCAACTGGCTGGTGGCGTTCTTCCAGACCGGCGTCGCCAGCAAGCCGTCGAAGCTGACCGACACCAGCAGCATCAAGACGAACGTCAGCCGACTGATCGACGCCTCGAAGGGGCGAATGAGCCCGCCAAAAAAGCCGCGCTGCCCCGAAGCCCCAAAACGGAAAAAGCCGAGGCGGCCCCAGGTGGCAAACAACACCGAGAAGACCTCGCCCCGGCGGAGCCAGGTCTCCGAACCAAACAGGTACGCCATCACGGCGTTCAGGATCCCGTAGGCGAGCATCACCTGGGCCGCCCCGGCCGGCGTCGTTGTGACACCGTTGAAGACGAGCTCGCCACACGCGAAAAGGAAGAACAGGATGGTTGCCGGCCAGTACCCGAGCCAGCGCGGCCAGGGAAGGCGAGCCTGATTGCCAACCAGACGGGCCACCACGTTCAGCGGGCTGATGTAAGGCCAGTAGTTGCCCACGATGGCGACGCTGATTGGGACCGCGATCCAGAAGACCAGCCAGAACGCCGTGACCACGATATTGTCTGGCGTGCTCTGGGTACCAAACAGGCCGCCAAGGATCATGACAACGGCCAGCACGACCATCAGCCACCCCGGCGCGCTCGGCACGTGCGGCACCGGCGGCACGTCCTCCCCCGCCGGTTGCTGCCGGGCCACCGGCCGGCGCAGCACCAACAAGAAGGAGATAAAGACGACCGCGCCGGCCCCGATCAGGAAGAGGTAAAGCGGCGCCGGCAAGTCGTACCGGGCTCCGAAGGCGTGCAGCGGAACGAGGATCATCGGGACCACGATACCGAACCCACCGTTTTAGCTTTTCTTCTTCGGCCGTGCCGGGGTGCGATGGCGCCGGCGGCGGACCTCCTGCACGATCGCGATCACGCCAAAGACGATGACGAACCCCAGGATGCCCCAGAACTCGACGTAGCGGCCGAGCGCGGCGAAGATGCTGTCGCCGGGCGCGCCGATCGGCGCAGAGGCCGCGTACTCGCCGAAGCCGGGTGCGTTGACGCT
>DASYVR010000003.1:0-2451 GCA_035936995.1 Candidatus Dormiibacterota bacterium
CGGCCGGCTCAAATCCGCGGAGAAGGAAGCGGTGATGGCGGGATTCCAGCGCGGAGAGGTCGCCATCCTGGTCTCGACGTCGGTGGTGGAAGTCGGCATCGACATCCCGAACGCCACCGTGATGATGATCGAGGGCGCCGACCGATTCGGCCTGGCCCAGCTTCATCAGTTCCGCGGTCGCGTCGGAAGGGGACTGGAGGAGTCCTGGTGCTTCCTGTTCACGGATGCCGAGGATCCGCAGTCGCTCAAGCGCCTTCAGGCGGTCGTCACAAACCAGAGTGGCTTCGACCTGGCCGAGATCGACCTCGAGCTACGTGGCTGGGGTGACCTGGCGGGTTACCGACAGCATGGCAAGGACTTCAAAATGGCCAGCCTGCTTGACGCGGTGTTGATCAGCGACGCCCAGAGCGAGGCCGTCCGCCTCTTGGACCGCGACCCGGCCTTGGACGGCGAGCCGGCGCTCCTCCGCCAGCTTTCGGCGTATCGTCAGGTTTTTGCTCTGGACTGACCTTTGGTGGTGGTGCGGTCGGCGCCTTCGGCCGCAGCAGCCTGGTCAGCACACGCCCGACCGTCATCCCGGCGGCAAGCGGCAGCACGAGGACCAGGACAATGCCGAGCAAGGCGTCGACGACGACTATGCCGTGGCTCCTTTGCTGGCGCTTTCGGCCGCGCCCGTCTGGCCTGCTTTACTCATGACATGTCCCGACCGTCGACGCGCGTCACGGCGGGGTCCAGTCGCGGTCGTCGGCTCAAGACCCCGCCTGGTGACTCCACGCGTCCCACCACCTCACTGGTGCGCGAGGCCTTGTTCAACATCATCGGCGACAGCATACGCGGTGCGCGCGTACTCGATCTGTTCGCCGGCGCCGGGACCCTCGGCATCGAGGCACTCTCTCGTGGCGCGGCGTCGGCGACATTCGTGGAGCGGGATCGAACCTGTGCTACGATCGTCGCCGAGAATTTGACCGCAACCGGCTTCGCCCAGCTGGGCGACGTGGCAAGCGCCGATGCCATCGACTGGTTGAGGTCGCACGGCGGCGACCTCGCCACCTACAACCTTCTCCTCATCGATCCGCCGTACCGCGATGCGGCGAGCTTGACCACCGCCCTGGAGGCCCTCGACCGCGCCGCGCTGCGCGATCAGGCGCTGGTGGTGGTCGAGCACCATCGCAGCCAACCAATGCCGCCACTGCAGCGCCTGACGCATGTTCGCGACCGCGATTACGGGACCACGCGCCTGACGTTTTTGAGGTATCAATGATCACCGCCCTCTATCCCGGCAGCTTCGATCCGCTGACGCATGGCCACCTGGACATCGTCGACCGCGCGGCGCGCATCTTCGATCGCGTCGTCATCGCCGTGCTGGAAAATCCGAGCAAGCGGCCGCTGTTCACGAGCGGCGAGCGCGTCACGATGATCCGGGAGAGCCTGGGCGAGCGCCCGGGCGTCGAGGTCAGCACCTTCAGCGGTCTCACCATCGATTTCGCCCGCCAGGTCGGCGCGCGCGTGATCGTCCGCGGGCTCCGCGCCGTGTCAGACTTCGAGAGTGAGTTCCAGATGGCGCTGATGAACCGCCGGTTGGAACCCGACGTCACGACGGTCTTCATTCCCACCAGCCTGCGCCACCTGTTTCTCAGCTCCAGCCTGATCAAAGAGCTCGCCGAGTTCGGTGGCGACATCTCGGAATTCGTCCCAGCCAACGTCGTCGGACCGCTCAAGCAACGTCTCAGCAAGGGAGCACAGGCATGAACATCCATGAAGCCATCGACCGCCTCGAGTACGTGATTGCCCACAGCCGCCAGATCCCGCTGACCCGCACCGTCGTCGTCGATCAGGAAGAGGTGCTGGCCTGCATCGACGACCTCCGGCTGAGCCTCCCGGACGAGATCAAGCAGGCCCGCTGGACGCTCCAGGAGCAGCAACGGCTGCTTTCCGAGGCCCAAGCTGAGGCGGCCAGGACGGTCAGCAAGGCGGGTGAGAGGGCGCAGACCATGATCGGCCAGCACGACCTGGTCAAGCGCGCCGAGAAACAGGCCGAGGCGATGCTGCGGGAGGCGTCGGTCAAGGCAGAAGAGACCCGGCGGGCGGCCGACCGCTACGCCTGGGAGGTCATGCAGTCGCTCGAGACCCAGCTCTTACGGACGGTCGCCACCGTCAAGAAGGGTGTCGAGGCGCTCCGGACCCCAGCCTCCCGTCCGGCCAAGGAAGTCGAGGTCATCAGCGGCCGGTAGCGACGGGGCCCCTTATAATGGGCTGCTCATGGCTCTTCCAAAGACCCGGTACGCCCATGCCCGCCAGGGCGAGCGGCGCGCCCACCTGGCGATAAAACGGATGCAGCTCGTCGAGTGCTCGCAATGCCACCAGCCGAAGCAGCCGCACGCGATCTGTCGTAACTGCGGCTACTACGACGGGCGCGAAGTCATCAAGACGGACTAGGTCTCTCCGATCACC
>DASYVR010000004.1:0-66140 GCA_035936995.1 Candidatus Dormiibacterota bacterium
TGGCGATCTCGGTCGGCCTGCGTTTCTCGATGAGCACCGCGTCGACCACATAGCGTTCCAATCCCATCCCGGCACCTCCTTTCGGTAGGTGTCCAGCATGTCTTGAGACATCTGTCCACTATGTGTTGAACTCGCACACTGTCTCCCCGACCATCTTTAGAATTGAAGCTAGGGTGACGGGCCTGCTCGAGGGCCTCCTGCTGATCGAGAGAGCGGTTCCTCATCTCGTTGCCCTTTTCAATCTGTGTCCGGATCTGCTCGGCCGCTTGAGTTCGGGGAAGTAGACCCGCTCAAACAAACTGATCCGGCGACCGATCGGCATCGCTAGTGCCTGAGATCGACGATGTGCCACGATCACCCGACTCTAGGCTTCCGGCTGCGCGGCCATGCCGGCCAGCGAGGGGATCTGGATCAAACGCAGCGGAAGGGAGGCGACCTCCTGGCCGTCGAGCATGATTGAAAACGCGTTGTCGCCTGGCTTTTCGAACCTGAGCTGGATGTAGCTGCACACGTTCACCCATCCGCTCGGAAGGGTCGGGTCGGTCGGGTTCTTCGGCGGAACGAACTGCTGAGTGAAGGCGGGGACGATCTCTCGTCCATCGGGGTCGAGGAGACGTACCTCCACCGTGTGCGGCCGTCCGCATTCTGACGGCGCGAACAGGAAATTGAGCGCGAGTGCGATCGCCGGATGGACGGCCGGGAAGCTTGGCGCCCCGATCCACGAGATGCCGCCACCGAGAACATAGAGTTTTCCGTCCTGCGGATTGGCAATCGCTGAGTCGGCGAGTAAGGCTACCGCGAGATTCATGTGCTTCTCCTCCCCCTGCCGGGGAAGTCTGGTTAACGAGTTGGCGGAAGTCTAGCAAGGTGTCTATATGGTGTCACGCGGTGGTGATAACTACCACAGCTAGTGTGGAGAAGCCTGTAGATGGCCGCGACCAGGAGGTTGGAACGGGCGGGGCGCCTGCCGGTTTCGGTCCTAGGCCTGGTTGGCGGCCCGCCGACCGCGGACCGTGCGGAAGGCCAGGCCGGCCCCCGTCAGCAGGAGCAGCCCGCCAATCAGGATCGGCCCAACCGAGAGGGGCAGGAACAGCGGATTGTCGAGATCGTTTTCCGCGAAGCCCAAGAAGGTGATCAGGAGGATCGCAATCATCCCCAACGCCGCCGCGCCAAGGAACGCGCCCAACTCGACATCAGACGCTGCCGGAACGCGCGTGCTGACGGTGGGCAGCATCAGCCCCGATCGGACGCCAAAGGCGATCAGCGCGAGCAGCGTGAGGCCGGCGGCGGCCGTAAAGATCGCCGCCACCACGATGACCGCGGTGATCTGATTTGGGGTCAGCCCGCCGAACAGGTTCATCCAGTCGAGCGAGAGCGGCATCGCGCTGCATTCTACCCCGAAGCCGGCGGCCGATCGGACTCTGCCTTGTGCGTCAGCGCTGCCTGCACGATGCGCTCCTCCTGCGCCTCGTGGGCGATCGCATAACCCTCGCTGGGGCTGGCCCGTTCGGGCCGGCCGATGTAGTGGAGGGTGAGGTGCCTGGGGAGCTTGGGCTCGAGGCGTCGCTTGACGTGCCAGTAGGCGCCCATGTTCATCGGCTCCTCCTGGACCCAGGTCAGCTGACGCACGTTCGGATAGTTTGCGATTGCCGCCAGCACGTCGTCCGTGCGGAAGGGCTCGAGCAACTCCAGCCGGATGATGGCGAGATCCTTCGCCTCCACCCGCAAGGGGCTCGCGACCAGGTCGTAGTAAATCTTGCCGGTACAGAGAATGACCCGGCGGACATCGTCCCGGTGCTGCTCCATCAACGGGTCATCGATCAGCCGACGGAAGCTGTGCACCGTCAGGTCTTCCAGCCGCGACGATGACGCCCGCAGTCGCAGCAGGCTCTTCGGGGTCATGATGACCAGCGGCCGCGGCCGGCTGTGCAGCGCCTGCCGCCGGAGCGCGTGGAAATAATTCGCGGGTGTGGTGGGGTAGAAGACCCGAATGTTGCCCTCGGCGGCGAGTTGGAGGAAGCGCTCCAGACGCGCGCTCGAATGCTCCGGTCCGCCGCCCTCATACGCGTGGGGAAGAAGGAGGGTCAATCGCGATGACTGTCCCCATTTCGCCAGACCCGAGGCGATGAACTGGTCGACGATGATCTGCGCCCCGTTGACGAAATCACCGAACTGCGCTTCCCAGCAGACCAGCGCCTCCGAGGCATCGGTACTGTAGCCGTACTCGAAGCCAAGCGCGGCATACTCGGACAGCGGGCTGTTGTGCAGCTCGAAGCTCGCGCTGGCCCCAACCAGGTGCTGGATCGGCGCCCATCGCTTGCCATTACGGGCGTCGTGGAAGACGAGGTGGCGCTGGCTGAAGGTCCCGCGCTCGGTGTCCTGGCCGGTCAGCCGCACCGGGATGCCGCCCGTGATCAGGGTGGCAAAGGCCAGCTCCTCTGCCTGTGCCCAGTCGATTTCCCGTTCCGCCAGCGGCGTTTTCCGGCGTTCCATCTGGCGGAGCAGCTTCGGGTGCACCTTGAAGCCGTCCGGAACGGCCAGCAGCTGACGTTTCAAGGACTCGAGCACCTCGGCGGGAACCGCGGTCTTGATGTCGGGTTCGGGGCTGGCATCCATCGGCGGGCGGCTGACCTGCGGGGCGTGCGCCGCACTGGCCTTGACGTTCTGGTGGGCATTGGCCAGTCGGGCCTGGGCGGCCTCGGCCCGCGCGCTCGCATCATCGGCGCTCAGCAGGCCCTCCTCGATCAGCTGCGCGGCGAACAGGTCTCGCACCGTCGGATGTTCCTTGATCGCGTCGTACATCAGCGGCTGGGTGTAGGCTGGCTCGTCCGTTTCGTTGTGGCCGAAGCGTCGATAGCCGATCAGGTCGATGACGACGTCGCGCCCGAATTTTTGCCGGAAGGCGGTCGCGAGGCGAACCGCGCTGACGCAGGCCGTGATGTCGTCCGCGTTGACATGGATGATCGGCAAGTCGAAACCCTTGGCGACGTCCGACGCGTACCGCGTGGAGCGCCCTTCCTCGGGGTCGGTGGTGAAGCCGAGCTGGTTGTTGGCGATGATGTGGAGCGTGCCGCCGGTGGTGTAACCCTCGAGCATCGACAGGTTGAGGACTTCCGAAACCACCCCTTGCGCGGGGAAGGCCGCATCCCCGTGGATCAGGATCGGGACCGTGCCGGTCCGATCGAAATGCGGCTCGGGCCCTTTGCGCCGGGTTTGCTCCGCGCGGGTCCAGCCCTCGACGACGGGATCGACGGCTTCGAGATGACTGGGATTGGCAAGCAGGCTGACGGAGACCTGCTTGCCGTTCGGTGTGACGTAGGTGCCTTCGGCTTCGGCGTGATACTTCACGTCGCCGGTGACGTCGCCACCTTCCAGCCGGTCTTTGCTCTGCTCGAACTCCACCAGGAGCGACTCGTAGGTGCGGTTCACCACATGGGCGATCACACTGAGGCGGCCGCGGTGGGCCATCCCCATGACCACCTGGCGAGTTCCGTTGTCGGACACCAGCTGCAGCGTTTCTTCCAGCATCACGATCATCGAGTCGAGGCCCTCGATCGAAAACGTCTTCTGACCGAGAAAAGCCCGTCGCAAGTAACGGTCCATTGCCTCGACTTTCGTGAGACGTCCCAGCAGCTGTAGCTTGCGTTCCGGGCTGAGTGGCTGTCGATAGCGTCCTGACTCGATCCGCTCGCGCAACCAGTTGCGTTGCTCGTGGCTGGAAATGTGCTCGATCTCGTAAGCGATCGTGGAGCAATAGGTCTCGCGCAGATGCATGAGAACCTCGGCTAGGTTTTCTCCGGGGACGCGGACCCGGAGCACGCCGGCCGGGACCGCCTCCATCAGCTGCGGCGTCAAGCCGTGGTTCACCGGATCGAGCGACGGATCGCCGGGCGGCGCGCTCCCCAGGGGGTCGAGCCGAGCGGCAAGGTGTCCGTGACTGCGGAACGCCGCGATCAGTGCCATGCCGGCGGCGACCGCCCGCAGCAACTCGGCTTCCGCGGTCGTCGGCGTCGCGACGGCCGCGTCCCCAGGCTGACCGACGGCTCGAGCCGTTTCGCTGATCCCGGCTGGCGCGTGGAGACGCATCGATTCGAAGACCGACTCGTAAAAGCCGTCGGCTCCGGCGAGCAATTCATCGATGCGGCGGAGGAATTCACCGGACTCGGCGCCCTGGATGACCCGGTGGTCATAGGTGCTCGTCATCGTCATCACCTTCGAGACCCCGAGCTGGCGTAGCCCGCTCTCAGCGATGGCGGTGAACTCGGGCGGATAGCCGATGGCGCCGGTCGCGATGATCGTGCCCTGCCCCTTCATCAACCGGGGGACGGACGCCACGGTGCCGATCCCGCCGGGGTTGGTCAGCACGATGGTGGCCCCGCTGAGGTCGTCGGCCACCAGCTTGCCGATGCGGGCCTTGGAGACAAGCGTCTCGTACTGATCGCGGAAGGCGGCGAAGTCCAGGCGATCGGCGTCGCGGATCACCGGGACCAGCAGGATCCGGCTCCCGTCCTGGCGCTGCACGTCGACCGCCAATCCGAAGTGCACCCCGCGGGCCACCCGCGCCGGGTTCCCGTCGATACGGTCAAACGTGACCGCCATCGAGGGCACGTCCTTGACCGCGCGCGTAATCGCGAAGGCGATCAGGTGCGTGTAGGAGATTTTCTCGGGACGCCCAGCGGCCTGCAGGCCCTGGCCGAGCTGGCGGCGTCGCTGGTCGAGCACGTCGACCCGCACCGTGCGGAAGCTCGTTGCCGTCGGCACCTGGAGACTTTCCTCCATGTACTTGACCAGCGCCGCGGCCGCGCCCCGCAACGGGATCGAACCGGTTGGCGATTGCGCCGGTACCGACATGGCGGGCGCGCCAGCCTCTTTCCCTCCCCCGCTCGCGGGGGAGGGCAGGGTGGGGGCCTTCTGTGGAGCACCCTGCTGTTGTTCGATCGCCTGGGCGACATCGCGCCGGCGGATCGACCCGCCCGGGCCGCTTCCCTTGATCGAGGTCAGGTCGATGCCCTTCGCCCGGGCCAGTAACTCCGCGCCTTCCGTCACCTCGACTGTCGCGGCGTTCACGCCACCGTCTGGCGCTGCGATCGGCGACGGGGGAGTGGCGGCCGCCACCTCAGGCGGGCCAGCCTGTTTCCCTCCCCCGCTCGCGGGGGAGGGCAGGGTGGGGGCCTTCGGTGCCGCGCCATCGCCGTCCGCGCCGATTTCAATTTCAGCCAGCGGCGCACCCACCGCAATCGTCTTCCCGGCCTCGGCGAGGATCTTCACCAACTTCCCACTGGCTGGGGCGGGCACCTCCGCATCGACCTTGTCGGTGGTGACCTCAACCAGTGCTTCGCCTTCTCGCACCGAGTCGCCGGGCTGCTTGAGCCACTTGGCCACGGTCCCCTCCGTGACCGACTCACCCATCTCCGGCAGGGTGACTTGCATGGTCGACTGGGGCACGTTGGAATTCTACCGACTAAACTTGGCTCCGAATATGACGTTCAAGGCCAAACTGCAGGCCAGCGAAGACGCAACCGGCTCATTGCTGTGCCTGGGCCTTGATCCCGAGCCCGACCTGCTTCCACCAGCGATCGAGCGATCGCCGGCCGGCATCGCCGAATTCCTGCAGACGATCGTCGAGGCGGTCGGCGACTCCGTGTCCTCCTACAAGCTCAACCTGGCCTTCTACGAACGATGGGGGAGGGAGGCGAGCTGGCTGCTCGACCGGGCGCTCGCCGCGCTGCCCAAGGACCGCCCGTTGATCTTCGATGCCAAGCGCGGCGACGTCGGCAGCACGGCTCAGGCCTACGCGCATGGCATCTTCAAGGCCTGGGGTGCGGACGCGGTCACCGTCCATCCCTACCTCGGCTACGACTCGGTCGCCCCCTTCCTCACGCACAAGGACAAAGAGGTCTTCATCGTGTGCCGGACGTCGAACCCCGGGGCGGCGGAGTTCCAGCAGCTGCGCAGCGATGGCGAGGCGCTCTACCGCCATGTCGCCCGCGCCGGCGTCCGCTGGGACCATCACGACAACGTCGCCTTCGTCGTCGGGGCGACCGCGCCGGCCGAGCTGCGGGACGTGCGCCAGATCGCGGGTGACCGCCTGCTGCTGGTACCAGGGATCGGTGCCCAGGGTGGCGACCTCGCCGGCGCGCTGCGGGCGGCGTTACGGCCCGATGGACGGGGGGCCATCATCCCGATCTCACGAGCCATCCTGTTCGCGTCGGCGGGCGCCGACTATGCGGACGCCGCCCGCGCGGCGGCGCAGCACTATCGCGAAGCCATCAACGCCCTGCGGCCGGAGCCTGCGACGGCGCGAGGCTGACCCATGTCCGGCATCGTCGCCGGTGCCCTCGTTGCTCATCCCCCGATCCTTCTGGCCGAGGTGGGCGGCGTCCAGTCGCAGCGGGTGCGCGCGACGGCGGACGCCATGCGGGAGCTCGACGGCATCCTGTCGAGGGTCGATGCCGATCTGGCGGTCGTCATCTCGCCGCATAGTCCATCGAGCATGACGTCACTGCCGGTCCGGCGGGCGGCCCATGTCGCCGGCGACCTGGCACGGTTTCGGGCCCCGAACGTCCAGGTCGAGCCGCAGGTTGACGCGGCGCTCGCTTCCGCCCTGGTCGTCGATGGCCAGCGGGCGGGGTTCTCGCTGACCTGGGCGGAGGAGACCGATCTCGATCATGGGGTGGTGGTACCGCTGCACTCGCTCCCGCGAACGATGGCTAACAAGCGCTGCATCTTCCTGGGCGTCAGCGGCTGGCCGCTCCGTCGCTTCGTCGAGTTCGGGACCTGGTTGCAGAGTCGACTCGGGGATCGCTCCGCCATCCTGATCGCCTCGGGTGACCTGTCTCATCGCCTGACGCCGGACGCTCCCTACGGGTTTCGTCCCGAAGGCCTGGTCTTCGATCGGCTGGTGATCGACGCCCTTCGCGGGTCGGAATGGGAACGGATCGAGGACCTGGATCCGGACCTCGTCGAGCAGGCGGGCGAGTGCGGCTTACGCCCGCTCGCGATCCTGCTGGGCGCGGCGCGCGCCGCGGGTCTCAACTCGCACGTGCTCAGTTACGAGGGCCCCTTCGGCGTCGGTTATCCGGTCGTCGCCTTCACCGTCGCCGCGCCAACCGCACCCAAAATCGTGCTCGACGTCCAAACGTTGGGTCGCCAGGCAATCGACACCTATCTGCGAACGCGCCGATTGATCGACCCGCCGCAGCCGATCCCGGTCGAACTGCAGGCGCCGTCGGCGGTTTTCGTCACCCTTCGCAAGGATGGTGAGTTGCGCGGCTGCGTCGGCAGCGTGCGGCCGACGGAGGCGACCGCGGCCCATGAGCTGATCCGGTATGCCGTGGCAGCCGCCGTGCGCGATCCACGATTCGACCCGGTGCGCCTCGATGAAGTGAAGGCATTGACCATCAAGGTGCAGCTGCTCGACCCGGCGGAGCCGGTGGCCGGCATCGCCGGGCTCGACGCTCAAACCTACGGCATCATCGTCCGCAGCGGAGATCGCCAGGCCCTGCTGCTGCCCGGCATCGAAGGGATCGACACGCCCGAGCAGCAAGTCCTGGCGGCCTGTCAGAAGGCGGGCATCGATCGCTTCGCGCCGCTCGCGCTCGAGCGCTTCCGGACCCGTACCCTCGAGTGATCGCGCTGCTCGCCAACCCGGAGCAAAGCGGCCATCACGCCGAGGGCCATCCAGAGCGCCCGGAACGCGTCACCGCGATCCTCGAGGCGATCGAGCTCTCCGACCTGCGCCTAACCCCCAAGCCATCGCCGCGGGCGCCGGAGGCCTTGATCCAGTCGGTCCACGACCCTCGCTACCTCGCGATGCTTGATCGCGCCGATGGCTCGGGTGGCGGCTATCTTGATCCCGACACCTACATCACGCCTGGTTCGATGGTGGCCGCGCGCTCCGCGGCCGGCGCCGTCGTCGAAGGCGTGTACCGGGTGCTGAACGGCTCTGCCACCCATGCGCTGGCGGTGGTGCGACCGCCCGGCCATCATGCCGAGCACGCACGGGCCATGGGGTTCTGCCTGCTGAACAACGTTGCGGTCGGTCTGTACGCCGCGCGCGCAAAGGGCATCCGACGAATCGCGATTCTCGACTTTGACGTCCACCATGGCAACGGCACCCAGCACAGCGTTGAGCAGGACGCCGAGGTGTTCTACGCGTCCACGCATCAGTACCCGTTCTATCCGGGCACCGGCGGCGTCGGCGAGCGCGGAGCGCACGGCACCATCCTCAACGTGCCGCTCGCCGCGGGCAGCGGCGACCGCGTCTTCCTTGGGGCCTGGGAAAAGAAAATCGGGCCTGCGCTCGACGCCTTCAAGCCGGAGCTGCTCCTGGTCTCAGCTGGTTTCGATGCCCACGAAGACGATCCATTGGCCGGCCTCGAGGTCACCACCGATGGTTACCGCGAGCTCGCCCGGATGATCCGAGGCTGGGCGATCGAGCACTGCGGCGGTCGGAGCGTCTGGGCGCTCGAAGGTGGCTACGACCTGCCCGCACTTGGGAATTCGGTGGTCGCCTGCGTCGAAGTCCTGCTCGCCGACGCCACGCACGGTGACGGCCGCGTGGACACCGCGGGCGATCGAGGGTAGAATAGCGGCTCGCCGGACTAAGTCTGGGAGGCAGGATCCATGGCGAAGTCACGCGATAAGGGGCGGCGCGAAGTAAAGAAGAAAAAGAAGGAGAAGACGCCGAAGAGCGCCCCGGCGCCGTTTGGCGATGTCGGCTTTACTCCACGGCGCGAGCCCGGCACGCCTGGCTCGGCGGGAGCGCCGCCGGTATAGTCGCCCGAGCTAGCGGCGCCCTGCTGGCGCTGCTGCTCCTCATCACCGCCGTGCCGGCGCAGGCGGACGATCCCAGCACGCTCGCCGATCGGCTGGCGCAGGTGCAGCAGGAGCAGGCGCGGCAGCATCAGCGGCTGAGCGCGCTCGAGGTTCAGCAGAGCCAGGTGCGGCAGACGCTGGCTGGCCTGGAAGCGCAACTCGCGCAGAGTAACGCCGACCTGGCACCGATCGCGGCGCAGGCGAAGGCGATCGAGGCGCAGCTCGCTGACGCGCAGCTGCAGGTCTCCCACGACCAGCTCGCGTTTGTGCAGCACCTGCGGGCGTTTCAGGCGGATATCCGCAAGCTCTACGCGCTCGGCGGCATGCGTTGGTTCGAGTTCGTCTTCTCGGCACGCAGCTTCGACGACCTGCTCAACCGCGCCGTCTACCTGCAGCAGATTTCCGTCAGCGAGCTGCAGCTGGCCCGAAGGCTCCGCGCCGAGCGCGATGCACTCGAGGCGCAACGAAAGCTGCTGGCCCAGGCGCGGGCCGAGCTGGCGCCACTGCTCGACACCCTCCAGGCGCGGGCGAACGCGATCGCCGGCCAGGTCGCGACCGTCGCCAGCTATGACAGTCAGCTCGACAGCCTGCGGCGCCAGACGCTGATCCGCCTCGCGGGGCTGCAAGGGCAGAGCCGCTCGCTGCAGGCGGCGCTCGATCGATATGAGATCGAGGCGGCACAGGCGGCGCTCAAGGGCGGTGGCGCGTCGTACGCGGCGACCTGTCCAGCTGCCGCGCCTGCCGGGTCGGTGCGATTCTGCGGCCACGGCTGGGGCCATGGTGTTGGACTCGGTCAATGGGGCGCCAAGGGGATGGCGCTCGCCGGCCTCAACTACCGCTTCATCGATCAGCACTTCTATACCGGCGCAACCTGGGCCAGTCTCGATACCGCGAATACGCCGATTCACGTGGCGGTCCTCTGGGGGACCGCGACTTACCGGGTGGTGCCGAGCGGACCGGCGCAATTGATCGCGGGCACTCACGTGACGAACCTGGCGCCCGGTCAGACGGTCTCCCTCACCACGGCCGGCGGTCTGCAAAAGATCGTGCCGGCCTCGGCGGGCACTCGCCTGGCGGTCTACGGTCGGTCCGGTCTCTATCACCGGTATCGAGGAACGATCGTGGCGCAGCCGAGTGGTGGCCTGCTCTACATCATTAATGTGCTGCCGATCGAGGACTACCTGCGAGGACTTGGGGAGGTGCCGTCCAGCTGGCCCTTAGAAGCGATCAAGGCGCAGATCGTCGCGGCCCGCTGCTACGCCCTAACCCACCTGGGTAGCACGGCCTTGTACGACGTCGATGACACGACCCAGTTCCAGGTGTACCGGGGCGTCGACGGCGAGAGCGGATCGCAGAATGCGGCCGTAGATCAGACCGCCGGCCAGGTGCTGATGTATGGTGGCCGCGTGATCGAGGCCTTCTTCTCCGCGTCGGATGGCGGTCACACCGCCAATGTTTCCGATGTGTTCGGCGGCTCGCTGGCTACTTATCCGTATTTGCGCGGTGTGCTCGACCCGTGGGATGTCGTGGCGCCTCGGCACACCTGGTACACCGGCGTCTATTCGTACGCGACGCTGGAGCGGGTCTACTTCACCACCGCCGACGTCGCAACCTACGGCCACCTGGTCGGCCTCGACTTGCGCGACCGCGACGCCTCCGGCCGGCTCAACACCGTTGGACTCATCGGCTCGCGCGGGGTCAAGCGGATCGGTGTCTCGGCATTTCTCCACGCCTTCAACCGCTCGACGTTGACGGGCACGGACGTGCTCTGGAACGAGATGTTCGGCACGACTCCCGCCTCAACGTGGCCATACTGGCATTGATCGAAACCGCGACGTAGCTCTAGCCGAGGCGGACCGAGCCGTCGTCGGCCAGCGTCCAGCCCGGGTTGTGGGCGACTTCCCACACGTAACCGTCGGGGTCGGCGAAGGCGCCGGTGTAGCCGCCCCAGCCCGCGCGCGCAGCCGGACGGGTGATCGTCGCGCCGGCGCGTTTGGCCTCGGCGAGCACCGCATCCACCTCGTCGGGCGAACGGACATTGTGCGCCAGTTCGATCCCGGGCGCGCCGTGACCGCCGAGCGCTGTCCACAGCCCGAAGATCATTCCGCCGGCCTGGAAGAACGCGACCTCGTCGTCGGGCTGCTGGGCGCCGGCCCAGCCAAGCGCCTCGTAGAAGGCTCGGGCACGGGCGAGGTCCTGCACTCCGAGGGTCACGAGACTGATCCGCTGGTCCACGGGCCAAGTATGGCGGGCCGCAGATCGTCAGGGCTGATTGGCGTTGTTGCCGTCGCCGGCCTGCCCCGACTGCCCGGACTGCCCCGACTGAACGGCCCGCAGCGTGGCTGTCAGTTGAGCGCCGTCGTTTCCTGAGAACTCGCCCTCCTGCTGGATCTGCATGAGCTGATCGCCGATCTGCCCTTCAACCTGGAGAACGGCCGAACGCGCGGCCGGCCCGCCATCTTGGGCTTCCTGGTTGGCCTGATGGACCCGAGCCGTGATGTCCCGGAGCAGCGTCGTCACCAGATTGGGAGCGAGCGCGTTCGGCCCGGGCAGCTCGCGTAATTGCTTGCTGCGTTCTGCGGCGAAGTTCACGTACAACATGGCGCGTTGCGCGGGGCTGCCGGCAAGTTGGACTTGCACCGCCTCGCGTAAATTCCGGACGGGATAGAGCGGCGAGTCCGGGAGCGCCGACGGCGCCGCCAGCGCGGACGTGGTCCCGAGGGTGAGGATCAACAGGGCGAAGGCGAGGCCGGCTACCGGGCGCCGCCAGAGGCCGAGCCGGCGAGTGGCAGACCGCGCGCCGACTTCGCCGACGGACCTGCGCCGCAGGGCGACTCGGGTTCGTTCGACGCTGGCCCACGACGGCTCGATGCTGGCGAGTTGGCGCAGCTGTCGGGCCACGCGCAGCATCGGTTCCAGGCCGGAGTCGGGCGGCCACCCGGGCGCGCCGCTGACAATCTGCGACAGGTAGGTTTCGAGGGCGTCGTCTGTCTCACGCATGGTCGTCAGCTCCCGAGGTCAAGATTTTCGCGAGACGGGCAAGGGCACGATGCTGGAGGGCTTTGATCGAGCCCACGTTTTTCCGCATCATCCGGCCCGTCTCCTCGAGGTCGAGGCCGAGCACCAATCTGTTCAGCACCACGTTTCGCTGGTCCTCCGTGAGTTGCGACAGGGCATCGGCAATCTCGTCGAGGCGAAGCCGTTGCTCGATGGCGTCCAGGGGATCGGCGACGTCGGTCGGCGTAACGTCACTGGTTTTGATCTCCGGATGCCGATATCGGGACCTGAGCCGATCAACACTCTTACCGTGGGCAATCTTGAGCAGCCAACCGATGAACTCGCCTTCGGTCCGTCCGCGAAAATGTCCGATGGCCTGCAGCGCCGCCAGGTAAACCTCCTGAAGGAGGTCCTCAGCCGCGGCCCGGTCGCCAACGCGCGCCAGGAGAAAGCCAAAGACTCGTCGGTACGTGGCTTCGTAGAGTTCGGCAAATGCGTACCGATCTTGCCCGCGAGCCCGGTCGAGCCATTCGACATACGGAGAGGCAGCGTTTTCATCTTGCAAAGGGACCGACATTCAGAGAGTCGTCACACCCTGTGCTCGGGATACGGGTTGAACGAAACGGTCACAACCTTTCAACGTATCGGTGGCCCGGATGCTGCGGGCCAAACTCAGTCAGGATCCGCCGTATCCTGGAAGGCTCCGCGACGACTGAACTGGTATGAACACTTTGAAGCGCGCGACGCTCGTAACCCTGGTTGCTGGCTCAGCACTCATATTGGCCGCAACCGGCGCGACGGCGGCACCCGTTGCGACCGGCGAAAACGGCCAGGTCAACCAGACTGGCGATCAGGGCCAGTCCGGTGAGCTGGACCGGAACAGCAACAACCAGACCGGCGACCAGGGCACGGCCGGCGACGGAGCGAACGGCCAGAAGGGCGTTCAGGGCCAGTCCGGTGAGTTGGACCGGAACAGCAACAACCAGACCGGTGACCAGGGCACGACCGGTGACCAGGGCACGTCCGGCGACGGAGCGAATGCCCAGACCGGCGATCAGGGCCAGTCGGGCTCGTAAGCCAAGCCCGAGTTCGAAGACGATTGGAGGGCCACCTCGTGAGGCGGCCCTCTTCGTTAGTAGAGTTCCTGCGCAGTGGTATCGGCCGGTAAGAAGAAGAAGCCGCCGGTAGTGCCCGCGAGCGCGGAGATCGCCGGCGTCACGGGCGTCATCTTGTAAACCGCCCGTACCTGAACGGCGGCGTTAGGGCCCGACAGCGGTCGGGTGCCCCAGTTCCCGTAGGTGCATGAGCCGTTGTTCAAGGTGCAGCTCCGCTCGGCGAAACACGCGATCCGGGTCCCGCTAAAAACGCTCGGCGGGCAACCAGAGGGATCGCCGCACAGGTGCGAGGGCGCGTTGGGATCGCAGTCGTTCGTGCCTCCGGGCCCGGTGTCGCCCCAGGTGGGGACGTCATTCGGGATTGCGCTGTTGGGTTCGCTGCGGACCGCCAGCCCGATATCGGTTGCTTGCCCTATGATCGCGGCCCGCACGCCGGCGCGACTCGCGCCCGTCACCTCGATGTCGAGGTAAAACGCGCGGCCCAGATCCGCCGCCCCCAGCATCAGCAATACCAGCACCGGCGCCACGATCGCCATCTCCACCATGGCCTGGCCCAGCCTGGTGTGCCTGCCCTGCCGCTGCCTCACTGCTCCAACCTCACGCTGCCGGCGATCTGCTGGCCGCCGGCCGGCGTGCCAATGTTGGCAAAGGTGGTGTTCACGATCGTGTAGTCGCCGCAGTGGTCACCGTCGTCGAGGTAGACCAGCACGTTGACGGAGGATCCTATCGGCGTCGGGAAGGTATAGGTGAGCGTGGCGTTGTTGCCGCCGTTGTTCGTCCAGTTGCTCTGGGCTCCGGGGATGTTCGCCTCATGGCCCCAGGTCCAGCTCCCGTCGACCTCGAAGCTGCTCCCGTTTCCGAATCGGTAGGTCCAGTCTGGCTTTCCGTTGACATCCGTGGCCGTTGTGTAGTTGGCCGACCCTGGCTGTGAGGTGTTCGGGTACGCGGACGCTGAGGCGACGTCACTCGGGCCGCCACCGTTGGGGTTCGGCGGCACTGGGTCGTTCGGGCCAGGCGTCACCTGCCAGATGCCCTGTGAGAAGAACTGCGGGTTCCCGTTGTTGATCCGCACGTAAGCGTCGTAGGCGTTTAGCGCCCACTCGTCCGTGTACAGGATGACCAGCTGCTCGGTGCTGGGCTGTGGCCCCGCCCGCAGCGTGATGCCACCCGGCGGGATGATCTGGTTCTCGGCGTTACCGGTGGCGATGATCGGGCTGCTGGCGCCAAAACCCTTGGAGAAGTCGATCGCCTTCCCCGAGGTGCCGAAGGTGGTGAAGCTGTAGGCCAGCACCTGGCCACTCAGGGCCGCAGCGCTCCCGCCAAGTCCAGGATTGATTTCCACGCCTCCGGCCGCGTAGTTGGGCGACTGGTAAACGATGCCGGTGAAGCTGCTGCCGCTGCCGCCGGCGTCGAGGTGGATGAAGCCGGGATTCTCCATGTCGAAGAGGAGCGGCACGCCGGCCGTCCCCGCGGCGGCACCGAGACCCGGCGCCGAAAGGCTGATGGACCCGACCTCATGGGTAGAGACGAACCCCGACGAAGTCGGCTCGAATCGGAAGCTGACGCCGCTGCCGGTGATCAGGGTGGCATCGCCGCCACCGCCCTGGACGGTGTTGCCGGTGCAAGCCGAGCCGCTGCCGGCGGACGCGGCCGTGAACGGATTGTTGCCATGTCCGATCCAGATGCCTGCCGTCAGGTTCGGACAGGTCGCGCCGCACAGGTCGAAGTCGGCGGCGGTCTCACGGCCGTGGCTGATCAGGTTGGGGGGCACGGTGCCGGTGATGTCATAGACGCCCGCTTCGAAGTCGTATTTGCCGTGGTTGATCACGATGTAGCTGTAACGGCCGGCCAGAATTGTGTACGGCTCGGCGGCCGAGCCATTGCAGGCTGGGTTGGAGGGCCGGACGGGTCCGCCGTTCAGCACGAGCGAGCCGCAATCGGGCCCGGTGAAGTTGAAGGTGGGCGTCCACCCTCGGGGCGAATAAACCGTCTCGTTGCCGGCGACCGTTGAAAGGCCGGTCTGCGAGCCGGCCCCGCAGCCGACGTAGCCGTTGGCGCTGCCGCTGGCGAAGCTGCTGCAGAAGAGGGGGGAGCCCGGCGCCACGGCAAAGCCCTGGCTGCCGACCGCGCTGCCGCTGGGACAGGCCAGGCCGCCGTACGGGTCGCAGAACGTGCTGACGTCCTGGATCAGCATGGCACCGTTCGACTGCACCGCCGCCGTGTCGCCGGAATTGTTCGCCCTTCCGTCGATGCCGGCAATCACCGGCCGGGTCCCGGGACGCGACCAGAACGTCGGACAGTTCCCACCGACGCACGACAGGTGGGTGCGGCTGGGGGCGACTCCCGCATTGAAGCACTGGGTCCCGGCGCAGCCGACGCCGGGCTCATAAAGGTAGAGCGCGGTCGGCGGCGGGACAGCGTAGGAGTTCTGAGGCGGCTGTGCGTAGGCCACCGCCGAGGTCGTGCTGTAGGTGATTGGCACTCCGAGCACGCCCATCAGGTAGTTCTCGATTTTCTGGCTGATGACGACCTGCAGGCAGTTGTAGGGGGCGGCCTGGCAGGCCCGGCTCATCGGCGCGGTCGGCGGCGAGTTGACGGTCACTCGGGTGACGAAGGTGGTTGAACCACAGGACCCGCCGGCGTACCAGCTGGCGGTAAAGCTCGTGCCGTTTGCGGTCGCACAGGCGCCATCGAAGTTCGTGGGGAAACCGTTGGCGTAGGCAAGGTCGTGTGCGGCCTTCACCGCCGGGTCGTTGAACGCCGAAGGGGGGCCACTTAAGAAGGCGTTCGCGTTGGCCAGTTGCTTGGCCGCCGCCAGCGCGGCAGCATCCGTCGCATTCTGAGAGCGGCGATTCACGAGGTAGACATGGCCGCCGTCGATGGCGAGACCGGCAAAGGCGATCAGCACCACAAACGTCAGCGCGACGATGACCGCCGTCTGGCCGGCCTGGCGCCGCCGCCGCAGGTCAGAAAGAATCTGGTGGTTCATTTCAGTACTCCGTTTGCACCACGCTGGTCGTCTTGATGACCAAGACCGGGACGAAATCCGCGACGATCGAGATCCACGGTTTGAAGCTGTACTGCACCTCGATGGCAACGTCCCGGACCTGGTTGGCCGGAGCGCGTGGGCCACCCGCGCCGGAGCAAAGGCCGGCCGCGTCCGGCGGCCGGCCGGTACTGACCGCGGGCCAGATATAGACGTACCCTTGGCCCGGAGGTGGTGACGTCGGACCGGTTGCTCCGCCGGTGTTCGGATTGGCGTCGCCCGCCACCGAGTTGGGATCGGCAGTCAGGTTGAACCCTTGCCCGACGGCCTCCACCGTCTTGAAGACCAGGCAATCGGTACTCTCCTGGTCTTTGAGCGAGAGGGTGCGCGCCCCCGACCGCGCGGCGGCGGAGATAGCCGAATAGGCATAGACGGCCCGAGCGAAATCCACAGTCACGGCGATGATCAGCAGCAGCAACGGTGCAACCAGCGTGAACTCGACCAGTGACTGCGCCCGACTTTTCTTGTGCTTTCGCTCGCGAGGCATTGTCCCTCCTCACCCAAATGAGTCAATAATTTGGTCTGCAGGTGCAACGCGGTTGGGCCGGTGCATTTGTCGGCCGTCGGTGAACTTCGGCCGATTCGCGACGTTGGTTACGCCCCTGCGAGCAGCCTGTGACGGGAACGTCACCACCGTTTCGACGATCCCCCCGGCGCCGGCCCGAACCACCCCCGGGCAACGGCTTAGCGGCTGGCCAGCCCTCCGGCGGTTTCGCCGCCGTCGATCACGACGGCCTGGCCGGTGATGTAGGGCGCCTCGTCCGAGGCCAGGAAGGCCAACAGCGCGACGATCTCGTCCGGCCTGGCGTGGCGCCCGAGTGGGATCTTGCGATTGACCGCCGCAAGCATCGCCGGTGTGTATTCCGCCTCTTGCATTGGCGTCAGGACGTAGCCGGGGCAGACTGCGATCACCCGCACCGTTGGGGCAAGCTCGAGGGCCATCGATTTGGTCAGCTCGATCACGCCCGCCTTGGACGCGTTGTAATCCGCATACATCGGGTGGCCGACGATCCCATTGGTCGAGCCCATGTTGATGATCACGCCACTGCCCGCCTTGACCATCCGCTTCGCCGCCTGCTGCGCAACGTTGAAGACGCCGGTGAGGTTGACCGCAAGCACCTGCGACCATTCGGCGGGGGAGAGGTCGAGAAAGCGATGCCGGATGCTGATCCCGGCGTTGTTGATGAGGATGTCAACGCCGCCCAGCAAGCCATCGATCTGCGTGAACGCGGTGGCCACGGCTCGATCGTCGGCGACATCGGTCACGATCGCCTCGACCAGCGATGGGAACTTCGTCTTGATCTGTTTGCAGCCGCGTGGATCCCGATCGATCACTAAAACGCGCGACTCCTCTTCCAGGAAGCGAGCCACGGCGGCGGCGCCGATCCCGCTGGCGCCGCCCGTGATCACGACGCGCTTCCCCTTCAGCCCACGCACCAGCGGATAATAGTCGGAGGGTCGCCGGCGGTGAGCCGGCTTACGGTATCAGGTGAACCGGGCCGCCCTTGAGGCCCACGGCCACCGTCACCGTGTCGGTCGCGGTCGTGCCGGCACCGGTCACGTATTGCAGGCTCCACCAGTCCTGGCCCGGCTGCGGGTTGTAGTTGGACGGGATCGGCAGCTCGATGTGCACCCAATGTCCGTTGCGGGTGGTAGTCGAGTTGGTCGCGATGAACGATGCCGTCAGGTTGCCGTTTTGGGCGCTCGCGATCACGGCGTACTGTCCCGTCGCCAGGTTCGACCGTTGGACGCCGAGGTCGTAGATGTTGACGCCCTGCGGCGAGGTCGCCACAGCTCCATTCGGATCGAGGATATTGAGGGTGACCGTACCGCTCGTACTCGAGATGTCGCCCGGGTCGTAGATATCGATGTTGACCGTGAGCCCGGCGTATTCTGGCCGCAGCTGGAACAGCTTGATGGCGAAGTTCCCACCGCTGCCGACGCTGATCGGGGTGTAGATCGCCATATCGTCCCAACCGGCGAGGGCGCAGGTGCTGCAGGCGGTCCGCTGGACGTCCCCATTGACCACCCGCACCGCATAGCCTTTGTGCGCGCCGGCGTTGCTCCCGGTGGTGCTCACCGAGCCATCGGCGTTCAGGGTGTCGACGCGAAGGCGATAGGTTCCGGGCAGCAGGACACCAGCCTGAGCGCAACTTCCCCAGTTCGGCTGGCGCAGGCTGACGAGGCCGCCGTCCTGGGCCCCGGTGTAGGTCCCGACATCGACCCAGTTGTGGTAGATGAGCATGTTCGTCGGGTTAGCCCCCGCGTACAGCTGGGTGATGGTCGCGCCGGTGTTGATGTTCCGGTACTGGTTCGACGCCTGGCTGTAGTTTCGAGCATCAATCGGAAGCACGGTCATCTGGCTGCACATCAGGTCCGTGGTCCGGATGAAGTTGTTGTTGACCTTGTAGAGCGTATAGCGCATCGCCGCATAGTTGCTGTTGGTGCCGTAGTTGAACGGCCCACCGTCGTCCTCGTGCATGTGGTAGTTACCCCTGCTGAGGTTGCAGCTGCGCGCCGCGGGGTTGACGTTGTCGTTGTCGCAGTAGTTGCTGCCGTCCGGCGAGAAGGCGGCATTGTAGACCTCGATGACGCCGCCACTGCCCCCAGCGGGAATCACGATCCGGTAGTTGTAGCCGCCGCGGTCGCTGACGGTGGCATCCCGCAACTCGGAGCCATTCGCGTAGCTGATCTGGTGGACGTCGCTTGACGTACCCAGCGCGCCGTTGGGGTTCGGTGTGTAGGCGTCGCCTTGCTGGCGGTCGGTCGCCCAGCCCTCCGTCCGCATGAAGTAGAAGCTGGTCGATCCGAGACCCGACACCGCCGCGCCGAGCTGGCTACCGGGCTGGCCCAGCGAAATCGGGGGCACGTAGGCGGCGATCGCCGTCCGCACCACCCGATAGGTCGAGAAGCCAAACAACTGCATGAAGAAGACCGGCGTGTTGCGCGCCACGGTCACCTTGAGCTCGTTGGCATGCCCAGGGACCGCTGCCGGCGTGACGCTCACGCCGTTGGCCAAGTCCGCAACATCGAAGGCGTTGCGCCTGGCCTCGTCGATGGCGCGGTCGGTCGCATCGTTGCGCGAGCCCAGCGGGATGGCGCTCGCCGCGGTGAACTGATCCGGCATGAACTCAACGCCGGAAAGGGCTGCCGCCGCGGCGGCGCGCTCGGCCGCGATGCTGTACATGTAGCCGACCGCCAGGTCGACGGCGATCCCGACGCCGCCGATCAGCAGCGTGCCTGTCAGCGCCAGCAGCACGATGGCTTGCCCGCCCTGCCCCCTTAAGCGGCGCAGCACGCCGGTCGACTCGTTGCGGTGGTGTCTTTGTTTCATATCAGTAATGGGGCCGCCTTCATAACCGCGTAATCCGCGATGCGCATGTTGCTCGGGAAGATGCCGGCCGGCGCCGAGTAGGTCCAGAGAATCCGGACGCCAATCGATGTCTCATTTGGCGGCGTCTGCTGGCGATTCTGGACCGGAAAGGTCTGCGTGCCTGCGCTGACCCCACCACCCGACGAGATCATGTACTGATCAAGCGGGTCCCCTGCCTGATAGCTGCCGTCGGCGCGCGACGGCGCGTAGATGTCGATTTCCGTCGGTGTGGCCGACGTCAGGCCGCGTGCGACCGCGAGGACGTTGCGGATGATTTGCTGGTCGACAACCGCCGTGGTGAGGGGCGTGGTCTGCGACCCGCCGATCTCGGCCGCCAGGCGGGCACCTTGCCGGACCGCATAGCCGGCCGTGATCTTGTCGGAGATCATGACGCTGGCATCAAAGCCGCCCATCAGGAGAAAGACCAGCACCGGGATGACGACGGCCATCTCGGCCAGCGACTGCCCACGCATCATCCGGCGGTGGCTGAGGTTCTTCATGTCAGTAGCTCTGAGGCTCCAACCGGACGTATGAGACCGCCGTGGTTCGGATCGGACCGAGCGGCGCGAAGAACCCGGCCTTCCAGGTGTAGGTGTAGTTGATGGTGACGCCGATGAAGTCGCTGGTGCCGTTCCCCACGTTGCGGCTCGCGGCGGGATAGGTGAGCGGGCCCAGCGCCGTCCCGTCAAGTGCGTAGCGGTTGTAGTGGCCAAGGTCCGGCGTCAGGTCGCCGTTGCCACTCTGGTTCAGCTTGTAGATGTCGATCTCGCCCACACTGAACAGCTGCGTGCCGCTGACGGTGTTGCGAATGATTCCCAGCACCTGGCTGTCCGCGTTGGCGACATTGCCCAGCTGCGCCGCCGTCCGGGAACCCTCCGATGCGGCGTACCGGGCGGTACCGACGCTGAACATGAGCAGCGCTCCGTCGAGCACACCCATGATCAAGAGGAACAGGACCGGAACGACCAGCGCGAACTCGGTAAGGGTTTGGCCGCCCCGGCGGGGGTCGCGGGAGCGCGTTTTCCTTGCAGGCATGGCCCTCTCCAACCACGCAACGCAGCACCGTTGGCTGTCCCGCTCGAACGTAAGAAAGCGCGCGAAGTTGTGCCCCGTACGTACAACGATGGGAGCTGGCAGTAAAGTCGCCGTCAACGCGCTACAATCGCCGGAGCCTGAACCGGATAAGTCGCTTGCGATCAATTCGTCACCTCGGTTTCATCCTGCTGTGTTGTCTGGGGTCGGCGTGCGCCTCCGGGCCGGCTGGCACCTCCAGTACCGCGAGCCCCTCGGCATCAAGTGCGGCGACGCCGACTGGCGCGGCCGGGTATCGCCTTCTCTACACCGCCTCGACCCTGAACTCGAGCGACATCTTTCTGTACGACTCGGCCAGTAGCGCGCCGCAAAAGCTGGTGTCGCTGCCGGCTGGGCCGGCTCCCGAGGCGCACTTTGTCTCGGCGCAGAAGCTCGCCTACGTCGATTCCACCAACCCGTCGACCCGGATCATGACTTTCGACCTGAGCACGCTGGGCTCGAGCGCCGACCTCACGGTGACCGGCTCCGTGCCGGCCTTCGCCTACAGCCACGACGGCTCGATGCTCGCCTATCTGCTGCACGACACCTCGGGCTCGGGCAAGGCGTCGCTCCACGTCCGACGCGGCGGACAGGAGACGACCCTCAACCTCAACGCGATTCGCGGTCGCGGCGTCGGCAGTGATGACGAGGTGCGGCTCGAGTATGCCCCCGACGACAAATACCTGCTGATGGTCGACACCTACATCGGCAATCAGGGCCAGGCGCCGGAGACCGGCCAGTTCCTGGTCCTCCGAGCCGGCGACAACACCGTCGCGTTCCTGCCACCGTCCGGGGTGAGCGCCAACGCCACCATGGCGACCTGGGCACGGCACACCGACCGCCTCTATTACCGAGACGCGGTTGGCGTCCGGACCTGGGACGCCGGCGTGGCCAGCGTGGGGACGCTCGCCACCGCGCTTCACTGGTACGATCCGGCGCCTTCACCGGACGACCACTGGCTGGCCTTCACCGACATCGACGCCCAGTTCGTGCCGCACGTAAAGCTCTACGATCTGCAGAACAACCAGACGGCGCCGACCGTGACGGCGCCGCGCTCTCATCCGATGTTCGTCACCGCCGACACGATCTGGTATCTCGAGGAACAAGCCTGCAGCAGCGAGTGCCTGGGCGGGCCTTCGCAGACCTCCGGAAAAGTGCTGGCCTACAGCCTGACGAGCAAGCGCGAGACCGCCTTACCCTTCAGCGGCGTCCGCAGCCTGTCGCAGCTGTCGGTCTACTCCCGCTAGCGCCGCCCGCTCACGGCGCCATCAGCTGACGTAAGACCATCGGCAGCACGCCCCCGTGCCGCAGGTAGTCGACATCCGTCTGATTGTCGAGGCGGCTGATCACCGTGAACCGGCGGGCAGCGCCATAATCGCCTGCGGTTTCCACCTCGATACGCTGCCCTGGCTTGAGCCCGGCCCGGAGCCCACGAATGGTGAAGGCCTCAGTTCCGGTCAAGCCGAGCTTGGGGAGCGAGTCCCCCGGCTCGAATTCGAGCGGCAGGATGCCCATTCCCACGAGGTTGCTGCGGTGGATCCGCTCGAAGCTCTCGGCGATCACCGCCCGCACGCCGAGCAGCAACGGACCCTTGGCCGCCCAGTCGCGCGAGCTTCCCGAGCCGTACTCCTTGCCCGCGATCGCGATCAGCGGGACACCCTCCGTCCGGTAGCGTTCGGCCGCCTCGAAGATCGTCATCTCCTTCCGGTCCGGCAGGTGCGTCGTCCAGTAGCCCTCGCGGGCGGTGAGCAGGTTGCGCAGCCGGATGTTGGCAAAGGTGCCGCGCATCATGATCTCGTGGTTGCCGCGCCGGGCCCCGTAGCTATTGAATTCGGCGCGTTCGACACCGCGCTCGATCAGGTACTGCCCCGCCGGGCTGTCCGCCGGGATGCTGCCGGCGGGCGAGATGTGGTCCGTCGTGATCGAGTCGCCCACGACCACGAGCGCCCGCGCGCCCTCGATGTCGGTCAGCGGCTCTGGCTCCGTGCTGATGCTCTCGAAGAATGGAGGTTCCCGGACGTAGGTCGACTTCGGATCCCACTCGTAGCTAGGACCGGTGGGCGCTGACATCCGTTGCCAGTTCTCGTCGCCGTCGAAGATCCGCTCGTACTCCCGTGTGAACATCTCGACCTTCAGCGAGGTCCGGATGGCCTCGTTCACCTCATCGGCCGAAGGCCAGAGCTCGCGGAGGAAGACGTCGTTACCGGCCTTGTCTTTGCCCAGGGGCTCCTTAGAAAGGTCGCGCCGGATGTCGCCGGCCAGCGCGAACGCGACCACCAGGGGGGGTGAGGCGAGGTAACTGGCCCGGACCAGCGGATGGATCCTGCCCTCGAAGTTCCGATTGCCGCTCAACACCGCGACAACGTTCAGTTTTTCCTTCTCGACCGCGGCCTCGACCTCCGGGTTCGCCAGCGGGCCGCTGTTGCCGATGCACGTGGTGCAGCCATAGCCGACCAGGTAGAAGCCGAGCTCCTCCAGGTAGGCCATCAGGCCGGCCGCCTTCAGATAGTCGGTAACGACCCGCGATCCCGGCGCCAGGCTGGTCTTGACGGTTGGTGACACCTTGAGCCCACGCTCGACCGCACGCTTGGCGAGCAGGCCGGCCGCCACCATGACCGAGGGATTGGAGGTGTTGGTGCAGCTGGTGATCGCGGCGATCACGACCGAGCCATTCCGCACCTGCTGGGTGGGCCGCGTCATCACCGCCGTCGCGTGCTCGTGCATGCCGAGGGCATCCGCGGCTCCGCCCTCGGAGTCGAATCGCGCGACGTCGTTGTTGCCGGGCCGATCGTCCGCCGTGGCGAAGGCCGACTTGAAGCTCTGCCAGACCGAAGGGAGTGGCACCCGGTCCTGAGGACGCTTGGGGCCGGCGACGCTGGGTTCGACCGCGTCGAGGTCGAGCTCGAGCAGCTCGCTGAAGACCGGTACCGGCGAATCATCGGTGCGGAAGAGGCCCTGGGCTCGCGCGTAGCGCTCCACCAGCTCGATCAGCTGGCCTTCGCGTCCGGTCGTCTCCAGGTAGCGGAGCGTCTGCGCGTCGACCGGGAAGAGGGAAGAGGTGGCGCCGTACTCCGGACACATGTTGGAAAGGGTGGCGCGGTCCGGCACCGAAAGGCTGGACAGGCCGGCGCCACAGAACTCGACGAACTTGTTCACCACGCCGTGCTTGCGCAGCATCTCGGTCAGCGTCAGGACGAGGTCGGTCGCCGTCGCGCCCGGCCGCAAGGCGCCGGTCATGCGCACGCCGACGACGACCGGTGGCGGCAGGTAGGTCGGCTGGCCGAGCAGCGCGGCCTCCGCCTCGATCCCGCCCACCCCCCAGCCCAGCACGCCCAGTCCGTTGACCATCGTCGTGTGCGAGTCGGTGCCGAGGAGCGTGTCCGGCAACGCGTAACTCCCCCTTTGATCCTTACGGACCTGCACGACGCGGCTCAATCGCTCCAGGTTCACCTGGTGGCAGATCCCCATCCCGGGCGGCACGACGCTGAAGTTGTGAAACGCCTGCTGCGCCCAGCGCAGGAGGGCGTACCGCTCTCCGTTCCGTGCATACTCGCGCTCGATGTTGCGGGCGTACGAAGCCAGCGACCCGAACGCATCGACCTGCACCGAATGGTCGATGACGAGGTCGGCCTGGACGAGCGGGTCGATCCGGCCCGCGTCCTTACCGGCCCGCCGCATCGCCGATCGCATCGCCGCGAGGTCGACGACCGCCGGTACACCGGTGAAGTCCTGGAGCAGGATGCGTGAGGGGAGAAACGGCAGTTCGGCGTCAGCGGGCGCCGGCTCGGGCCAGCGGGTCAGCGCGCGCAGGCTCCTCTCCTGGACGCTGCCGACTTCGGCCTGGCGCACCAGGCCTTCCAGCAAGATCTTGATTGTCATCGGCAACCCGCTCGGATCGCCGAGCCCCGCCTCCCTCAGGCGAGTCAGCGGATAGTAATCAAGTGTCGTCGAGGCGAGTCGCTGCCGCGCCGAGATCATGCTGTCTTGATGCTAGCAGCGTCACTCGCGATTTCCGCTGTGAAATTTGCGATGCGCCGCCCGCAGTTGTGGGTTGGTTACGTGCGTGTAGATCTGCGTGGTGTTGAGGTTGGCGTGCCCGAGCAACTCCTGGACGGCGCGCAAGTCGGCGCCGTTGGAGAGCAGGTCGGTGGCGAACGAATGCCGCAGTGTGTGCGGGGTCGCCTTGACCCCAAGACCGGCGATGCGGACGTATTTCCCCACCAGCCGCTCGATTGATCTCGATGACATCCGCATGGCGGGGCCCCCTGGCGTCAGGTCGGGTTTCCCCTTCATCCGGATGAAGAGCGGCTTCCACCGATCCTGGCGGGCCTGCAGGTAACGGGTCAGCCACTGACTGGCTGCATCGCTGAGGAAGACGACGCGCGTCTTTCGCCCTTTGCCGATCACGCTGAACTCGCGGGTCTTGAGGTTGATGTGATCGCGATCCAGGCGCGCCAATTCCGAGAGCCGCAATCCCGTGCTGAAGAAGGTCTCGATCAGGGCGCGGTCGCGGAGGCCCCGCGGGTCATTGACGTCTGGGGCGGCGAGCAGGCGACGCAACTGGTCCGCGTCCAGGAACTTCAGCGAGCGCGAGGATGCCTTGCCGAGCTCGATGCGGTCCGGCGCCAGCACGTCCAGGCCCTGCAAGGTCCAGTAGCGCAGCATGGACCGCAGGGCGATCAGAAAGTAGGTCTGGGTGGCGCGCGACAGCGGCCGGCCGGTGTGCTCGTTGCGGTGTCGCGCCAGGGCGAGCTTGTAGTGGCGCACCACGTCGGTGGTGATCTCGGGCAGGTCCTTGACATCCGGCTGCTCGCGGCCCAGCCAACTCAGCAGGTGATTGAGGTAGTGGTGGTACTGCCGTATGGTCAGCGGGCTGAGGTTGCGGTCGATTTCGCACGCCTCGAGAAAGCCGCGCACCCGTTCCATGAGGGACGGTGCGACCGGCGGTGCCTGCGTGGGGAGCGTGGGGGAGACGGTTGGCACGTACTGGTCGCGATTGTACGTCCTATCGTTGGACCATCGAACGCCCGACGGCAACCCGGCTAGACCGTTGCCCGAGGGGCGTACCGGCTTATTGACGTATTCGACCTTGACAGTCGGGCGGCCCGTTGCTTTAATATCGCGATATATCGTGATAGTGCGTTAACATCAGGAGGATTACCAATGTGGTCACGTCGTGAGTTCCGTTTCGACCAGTTCCGCCGGCAGATGTTCGAGCGCGGCGATCTCAAGTACGTCATCCTCGAGCAGCTCAAGGACAAGCCAGCCCACGGCTACGAGCTGATCAAGGCGCTCGAGGAGCGCTTCGGTGGGTTCTACGCCCCGAGCCCAGGCGCCGTCTACCCGACCCTGCAGATGCTCGAGGACATGGGTTACGTCAGCTCACTGTCGCAGGACGGCCGCAAGGTCTATAGCATCACCGACGCCGGTCGCAGCTTCATGACCGAACGCCAGCCGCAGGTCGACGAAGTCTTCAGCCGAATGAAGGAGCGGTGGGGCGCCGAGTGGGGCCCGCAGGCGCATCGCGTAATGCACGAGCTGCGCAACGACCTGCGTGACCTGGGTCGCTCGGTTGCCAGCGAGGCCCGGCATCGGTGGCCGGATCCCGAGCACCAGCGGCGCATCCGGGACGTGATCGGCCGTGCCAAGGCCGAGATTCAAGCGATTCTCTCCGAGCAACCCGCGACCAAGGTCTAAATCGGTATTTCCCTCCTCCCTCCCCCTTTCTGGGGGAGGGCAGAGTGGGGGCCGCGATTTACCGCTCGCCGCGCACGATCCGCCGTCGGATCCACTCCTCGAAGAAGCGTTCCTTGATGGTGTAGACGCCGCTCGGCTCCAGGTCCACCAGTTCCCGGTCGATCAACGTCTGGATCGCCCGTTGCACCGTGGTCGCCGGACCCAGATTGGCGTGGCGTCGGTACTCCTCGCGGTAGATGTTGCGGCCGCCCCACTCCACCAACGCCACCAGCAGGTTGCGTTGCGCCGGCGCCGAGTCATGCCAGAGGACCGTCATCTGCGCGGCTTCGGCATCGAGCACCCGGTCGATCGCGGTGGCGACCAGTTCCTTGGTGGAGAGGGGGAGGAGGGCGACTTCCCAGAGGAAGTGGGCCGCCTCCTGGGTATCGTTGGGGTGGGCGCCGGTAAAGTCGATCAGCGCGTAGACGGCCTCTTTTGGCAGCGGACGGCCGCTGGTCTTGAAGCGCGCCAGCAAGAAAGCGGCAAATTCCTCGCGCGGCAGCGGGCCGAGGGGATAGGGGCGGGCCATCTTGAGCAGCGGCGCGCTGCGCTCGTGCACCGCCCGGCGGAGCAAGGCCTGGCGGGAACCGAGAAGGGCGTACGAGACGTGCTGCTGGTGCTGGATTACGGCGCGCAGCTGGCGCAACAGCGTGACGCCGAGCTCCATCAGGTCCTGGAACTCGTCGAGGATGACGACCACCCGTTTCTTCTTGCTCGCGCGGGCGATCAGCTCGGGCTGTTGAAAAAGCTGCTCCAGCAGCGCGTCAAGGTTGGGCACGCCGGCGCTGCCCGCCTCGAACGACAGCGAGGCGTGCCCGTCGATATCGATCGTGAGCGTGGGCCGGACGCGAAACGCCTTCAGATGCTGGACCACCCAATCTTCAGCCCGCTGCGCCGGACTCTTGAAGGCATCAAGATATGCCGACGCGAGCCGGTCGGCGAGTCGGGCGCGCGAGGGGACCAGCATGCAGTCGAGGTAAGCGACCGGGATGCCGGCATCCTGCAAGCGCCGCTTCACCTCCAGGATGAGCGAGGTCTTGCCGAAGCGCCGCGGCGCTTCCATCAAGATGTTCTGCCCATCCCGCAGTTCCCGCTCGAGTACCAGCAGGTCGGCCTCCCGATCGGTGAAGGCGTCGCCGGAGACGATCCGGCCGAAGCGGAATGGGTTGGCGGCTGGTTTTACGCGGGTTGGCATTACGCAGGATAGTATAACTCGGTTGCGCGGACTTGCGTAATCCGGCTGGCTCCTCCGCTGCGGCGCTCAGGCCGCCGGCTTCATCGGCCGGCGGGACGCCGGGGCATATCCCGGCAGCACGCTCGTCCAGTCGACGTCCTGGTTGCGCGCCCGGAAGTGGGCCAGCGCAAACCGATCGCATGCGGTTTCCGCGGTGGCCTTCCGTCCGCGCACCTCGCGCAGGTACCAGTGGTAGAACTCGTGGCAGTAGAGGAAGCGCAAAACCTCACGCCGGGTCCGGAAGCGGATCGTCCGGCTGAACCACTGAAAGGCGAGGCGGCGGCCCGGCTTGCGGCGGGCCCGGTAGTAGACCTTCTCGTCCCAGGCGAGAAAGGGTTCCGGTACCTGGAGCTCGATCAGTTGGTCGTCGTACCAGCAGAAGGCGGCGAGGTGCGGCGCCTGCCGGTAGCGTAGGGGCCGGGCGCTGACGCCGTAGCCGACCGGCGGCGGCAGATCCGCGAGCCAGCGCCGGAGCGTGTCGGCATCGACGCCGGTGACCCGGGAGCGGATCGGGACGGCGGCCCAGCCACGGCGGAGAGGGGAGAGAGCCATCCTTTTCAGATTACGCAATCTCGGATGGCGATTCTGGGGTCGAACGCTGTTACACCATTTGTAAGGTTTCGCCGCCCGCCCGCCACAGGTTGTGGCCGGCTCATCGACACGACCGCAGCGTTTCCGTTTCAGACTGATCCCTGGTGGACGCTGCTCCCCTGGGCGAACTCGATCTCGCACGCCTCAAGGCCAAGCAGGGCCCGCGCGCGGTCCTGGAACGCGCCGCGGCGGAATGGCGGCGGCCGCCCTTCAACTGGCGCCAGGCCGTGCGCTGGATCCGGGTAACCCCGGCTGCCGAGCTCCGGACCTGGCAGGGAGCGCTGCCCATCTTGCTCCGGGGCGATTTCGCCTTCACCCTGGCGCTCTGGGTCGCCGTCTTCAGCGTCGCGGCCTCCGTGGTCGCGGCACCCGGCGTCCCGCTGCCGGTCCGCTACAGCGCCGGCCTGGCCGCCGTCGCATACCTCTATCTGTATGTGGAGCTGGCGCGGATCGCGCGGCCGATTCCCGGGCGTGGCCTGCTGCTCGGCATCGCCGACCTGGCGGTGGTCTGCGCGCTCGGCGCCCTCTCGGTGCCGTACGTCGGCTACGCGCACGTCCTGCTGTTCTTCGCCGCTGCCCGGGCGGCCGCCCGCTGGCGCGACGCCCGGATTCTTCCGGCCGGCCTACTGATGCTGGTGCCCTTCGAGCTGGCCGGCCACGCGACACCGCTCGCCATGCTGTTCGATGCGTTCCTCGTGCTGATGACCATGGTGCTGGTCGCCCAGCTCGTAAGCGGGCTCGAGACGGCGCAGCGGGCGCTCCAGCGACAGAATGCGCTGGCCGCGCTGACCTCTGGATTGGCTAAGGTCCGGGACGAGGAGGCGCTCTTCGCCCAGCTGGCCAGCCAGGCCCCGGCGCTCGCGCCCGCCTGCGCCTGGGCATTCTGGATCATGGATCCAAGCGGCGACGAGTATCGGGCGGTTCGCTGGGGCGGGCTGCCGGAGGGCGAGCTCCCCGGTTTTAGCTTCACCCCAACCCTGGGCCCCGAGCCCAGCCAGCCGGTTCTGATCCAGGGCCCGCTGCCCGGGACCAGCGTCGGGGCGTGCACGTTGATCCAGCCGACCGAGGCCGAGGGCGAACCCAATGGGCTGATCACGGTCGCCGGCCGGCCCTCGGATCTCGACCCTGCGGTCCGCGCCCTGATCCGGTCGGTCGGCAACGAAATGGGCGCGACCCTGCTGCGGCTGCAGGCGCTGGACGATCAGCAGTCGCGCACCCAGGCGATGGAACAGGCCAACCGGCTGGCCGGCCTGGCGGCGCAGTACGCCTTAGACCAGCCGGCGGCGCTGGCGGCGATCCGGCCGGCGCTGGCCACCGTGCTGCGCTCGGAGAGCCTGCACCTCGAATGGGTGCAGGGTGACCGCCTCACGCTGGTGATTGGCGAGGACGATCCGCTCCAGGCCCACGCGCCCGGGTGGCTGTCGCTGGCGGGAACCCGCACCGCCGAGGCGCTGCTCCAAGGCCGAGCCCTGCGCGAGCCGCTCACCGGTCGGCGGCCGGAGGATCTCTTCGGCGTGCCCGCCGGGCTGCGCCAGATCGCGGTCGCACCCTTGCAGTGTGCCGGCGTCGATGGCACCCTGCAGTTGGGGCGCCGCCTGCCCCGGCCCTACGCTGCCAGCGAAGTCGTGCTGCTGCAGTTGCTCGCCGAACGCCTCAGCCTGTTGTTTGCCGCCGGCCGGACGCCGGCCCCGGTCGCTAATTTCGGAAACGAGGGGGTTTGAAAGCAATGACTCAGACGGTGCGAGCGGCCAGCGAAGCCGAGGGCCTGGTCAGCGAGATGCGGCAGATGGTTCAGACCGGCGAGCCAGCCCCGGTGGTCGACGACCCCGAGCGGCTCGAGCGCACGGTCAGTACGAAGGTCGCGACGCTCCTCATGGTGTTGTTGGTCGCGATCATCTTTGCAACCTCGGCGGTGCCCGATGTCGGACCGAGCCTGGCCAAAGTCATTCAGGCGCACCTGTAGGCCGAGATGGGGCCGGCGCCCTGGAACGGTCGGTTAGCGCACCCTTCAGATCAGTCCCTCCTGCCTGGGTCTCTAAATGGCTGATATATGACGTTGAATCTAGACCCAGATACTCGCGACGGCAGCCAACAGAAAGGCAGGGTTGTTTCTGCTTGATTCTCCCTTTGAAGCGCGCAGTGGGGTACACCGGCAAATCGCGCACTTGCCGCCTTGGGCTTCTAGCATCGTCTGGTAAGCCTCGGGCGTGCACCGATAGTTGATCATTCGCTGACCGGCTAGCCGCCGCTCTCGGTGACGATAGTAGTAGGCCTTCTGACGGGCGCGTTTCCGAGCGCGAACCTCGGGACGCGAATTGTAGTCACGTCTGTACTGACGTCGTTCGTCCGACGGGCGACGCCACCAAGCCTCAGACGGCTCGGCGATAGAGCTGCGTGTCCTATCAGCGAAGCTCGGGTCTCCACGTATCCCCTAGCACCCGAACGGGACCCACAGAGTTCTCCGCGAGGACGGCGCGGACGGCGTCGGCAATGGGTGGGCGGAAATCCAGCCGGGGGAGCTGGTCCGCCGTCACCCATTGCCAGCCGGCGAGCACGGGATCGGCCCGATCAAGATGCGGCTCGGCGCTCTCCCCCACCTCGGCGTGGTAGATCAGGTTGACGACGTGCCGGTCGGGCGCCAGCGTCTCGCAGACGATCAGCAGCCGTCCGATCCCGGCCTCGAGGCTGAGTTCCTCCTTGAGCTCGCGGCGCAGCGCCGCCTCCAGCGTCTCACGGCCCTGCAGCCGGCCACCCGGGAGCACCCAGTAGCGCTGGCCGCCCTTGCGGTGCTCAACCAGCAGGATGCGATCCTGGCGAGCAATGATCGCCGCCACCCGCAGCTGCGGCGTGACCGGGCTAAACGCGTTCACCAGCGAGGCGAGACTGACCAGCGATGTGCTCATGGTAGTGGCGACCCGGTGGCTACTCGCGCGGGAGCTGGAGCGCTTGACCGGGCGTGAGCAATGGTGTCGACAGCCGGTTGGCGGCCAGGATCGCCTCGACGTGGGGCCGCGGATCGCCCGGGTAGTGGGCCGCCGCGATGCTCCAGAGCGTGTCGCCCGGCGTCACCACGACTCTGTCGCTGTGGACCGGCCCGCTGCCATAGGCCAGCCGGCCGGTGTTGAGCAGCAGCGCCGCGCTGAGCACCAGGATGCGACCCCAGCCCCGGCGGCCCTGGGGTCGTGGATAGGAGTGTCGGGCACCGTCCTGCACGAACATGTGTTCGTAAAGCAGCCTAGCACGAACAGACGTTCGCGTCAATCCCCGGCGCGAACAAGTGTTTGCATTGGCCGAACGGATGTGCTAGGATGCCCCCGTTTTGCACCAGGACCGCGGACGTCGGGATGTCAGCCCGCGTGCATTATCGGCCGATGGTGATGACCAAATCTCTGTGCTACGATGCTGTGATCGCGGCCTGAGAACCCCTTCTCTCCCCTACCTAACCGCGCCGCTTGGGACGGCGCCGGGTGCGAGATGATCGGCTCCTGGCCATCGACATCGGCGCAAAAGGGAGGGGACGACATGCCGGAACCGTTGACCAGCAGGCAGCGGGAAATCCTGGAGTACCTCAGGTTTCGACAGAAGATCCGCAGCTACCCGCCAACGGTGCGAGAAATCGGCGAGGCAGTCGGGCTCTCCTCCAGTTCGACGGTCCAAAACCACCTCAACACCCTTGAGCGCAAGGGCTACATCCGCCGAGACCCGACGAAATCCCGCACGATCGAAGTCGTCGACGTCGACGAGATGCAAGCCAAGCTGAGTAGGGTGGTCGCGGTCCCCCTGGTCGGACGGGTGGCGGCCGGACAACCGATCCTTGCCGAAGAGAACATCGAAGACCATCTCGTGCTCAGCGAGGACCTGGTGGGCAGCGACAACGCCTTCGCGCTCGAGGTGCATGGCGACAGCATGAAAGACGTCGGCATCCTTTCCGGCGACTTCGTCGTCGTCAAGCCGGGCAAAGATGCTCCCAACGGCAGCATCGTGGTGGCGCGGCTGGAGGACGACCAGACGAACGAGTCGACCGCCACCGTCAAGCGGCTCTTCCGCGAAGCGAACCGAGTCCGGCTGCAGCCGGAGAATGACGCCTACGAACCGATCTACAGCACCGCCGCCCAGCTCGAGGGCCAGGTCGTCGCGGTGCTGCGGCTGCTGCGCTAGGCGCTCCGGTCCACGCCCGGCGTTCGAAAGCGATCGAACTTCGGCAGCAGCCGTCGCGGTATGGCGCCACGCATCATCACGCCGTCGCCGCGATAGTCGACCGCGTCGACGTTGCCCTGAGCATGGAACTCGGCCTGCCGTGCATTTTCGCTGTACGGCAGGAGCACCTCGATGCGGACCATTTCGCCGGGCAGGGTTTCGGCGATGGCCCTGCCCAGTGGCTCCAAACCGGTTTTTCGCAGCGCGGAAATCGGAACCACAGCGCGGTAGGGTGACCAGTCTTGCGCGAGCAGCAGCTCGACGTCCGCCGGGCTCAGCTGATCGACCTTGTTGAGGGCCAGCAGCTTCGGCTTCTCGAGCGCGCCCAGGTCCTGGAGCGTCTCGTGGACCGCTTCCATCTGGTCTCGCCCGTTGTAACGCGTGGCATCGAGCACGTGGAGCAAGAGGTCGGCGTGCTGGACCTCTTCGAGCGTGGCCTTGAAGGCGGCGACCAGGTCGGTGGGCAATTTCTGGATAAAGCCGACCGTGTCGGTAAAGAGCACCTCCCGCCGGTTTGGCAGACGGACCAGGCGGGTGGTCGGATCGAGCGTGACGAACAACGCATCCTCCATCTGCACCTGGGCATGGGTCAGGGCATGGAGCAAGGTCGATTTGCCGCTGTTCGTGTAGCCGACGATGGCGACCACCGGATAGGCGATGCGGCGGCGTCCCTCACGACGCAACGCCCGCTGTTTGCGAATGTCCTTGATATCGCGGTCGAGCTCGCGGATCCGATGACGGATGCGCCGCCGATCGCTTTCGAGCTTCTGCTCGCCCGGACCGCGAGTGCCGACGCCCGCGCCCAGGCCGGAGAGGTCGCGGCCACCCTGCAGGCGCGGGAGCAGATGATGCAGTTGCGCCGCCTCGACCTGAAGCCGGCCCTCTTTGGTCCGAGCGCGCTGGGCGAAGATGTCGAGGATCAACTCGGTACGGTCGATCACCTTGACCTCGAGCTTGCTTTCCAGGTTCCGCTGCTGCCGGGGCGACAGTTCCTCGTTGAAGACCAGCAGGTCGAAGTCGGCCTCGTGCTTCAGCGCGTGCAGCGCCTCGACCTTGCCCTTGCCGATGAACAGGGCCGGATCGGGCTTTTGCCGCCGCTGGGTGTCGGTGCCGACGACGACGACGCCCGCAGTTCTGGCCAGTTCGCTCAGCTCGAGCATCTGCTCTTCCACGGCCGCCAGCCCCTGGTCCTCGTAGTCCAGGGACATCAGGTAGGCGCGCTCGCGCCTGCCATTGGAATTCTGGATCAACTCGCCTCTGCCCTCATGATATAGGCGCCCAGCCGCTGCATCGCCACCTCGGGATCCGCTGGAATCCAGGTCACGCGCGGGTCGGCCTTAAACCAGGTGAGCTGGCGGCGGGCGTACTGTCGCACCTGGCGCACGGTCGACGCCCGAGCCGGCTCGAGCGCGAGCCGGCCGTCGATGACCGCGGCCATCTCCGGGTAACCGTGACCCAGCCGGCGCAGGTCGGCCCCGGGAAACGCCCGGCGGATCTCCCGGACCTCGTCGAGAAAGCCGCTGTCGATCATCCGCTGCACGCGCGCCTCGATGCGACGATCCAGTTCGGCAAGCGACACGTCGAGGCCCAGTACCGCCACCGACCAGGGTGGCGGATTGGACTCGCGCGCCTTGCTCGGAGGACGCCCCGTCGCCGCATGGATCTCCAGCGCCCGGATCAAGCGACGCGGGTTTTTTTGGGCCCGATCCGCCGACGCCGGGTCGATGCGCCGGAGCTCTTCTTCGAGCCCCTCTACGCCTTCCTGGTCCAGCCGCTGCTCGAGCGCCGCCCGCAGCGCGGGATCCGGGGGCGCGTCACCGAGGTTCCAGCCGTCGAGCAGCGCGCGGAGGTACAGGCCGGTGCCTCCCTGGAGTACGGGGAGCTTGCTGCGGGCGGCGATCTCGGCGATCGCGGGCAGCGCCACCCGCTGATAGTCGGCGACGGTGAACGGTTGATCGGGGTTCACGACGTTGATCCCATGACACGCAACGCCCCGCAGTTCCGTCGCCGTCGGCTTGTTGGTGCCAATATCACAGTGGCGGAAGACCTGGCGCGAATCAACGGAGACCAGTTCGCCACCGACTCGCTCGGCGACCATTATCCCCAACTCGGTCTTTCCGCTGGCCGTCGGGCCGATGATCGCCACCACGCGCAGGTTGGCTAGGGCCGTTTGAACAAACGCCTCAACTGGTCATCTGGCAGGATCAGCGTCGTCGGTCGCCCGTGCGGACAGCTGATCGGCTCGTCCGTCGTTGCCAGCGAGCTAAGCAACTCCCGCGCCGCCTCCGGCGTCAGCGGATCACCGAAGCGGACGGCGCTATGGCACGCGATCAGGGCCGCCGTATCATGCAGCCGGCGGTCGGGGGTGCGCTCGCCGATGAGGTCGGTCAACAGCAACTCCAGCAGACGCCCCACCCGGCCTTCCGGCATGTCGGCAGGCGCCGACCGGACCCGGATCGTGTGCGGCCCAAAGAGCTCACCCTCGAAGCCCAGCGTTCGAAGCCAGGCGTGGTGCTGCTGGAAGGTGGCCACCTGGCCGGGTGTCAGGTCGAGAACATCGGGGATCAAGAGCAGCTGGCTGGACGGCTGGTGCTGCTCGAGGCGATCCAGGATCCGATCGAACAGCACCCGCTCGTGCGCCGCATGCTGGTCGATCAAGACCGCCGCGTCCTTCGCCTCCGCCACGAGGTAGGCGTGCAGCAGCTGCCCCACGTAGGTCAGCACCGGCAGCCGGTGGCGATCGGTCGGCGGCTCGGCCGACGACGCCGAAGCGGGCATCGCGCCGGAGCCCAGCGCCGGTGCGCCGGACTGGATCGCGGTCTCGTGCAGCTCGAGGAGCGGCCCACTATCGGAGCGCTGCAGCTCGTAGAGCGGGCTCTGGCGGAGCACCTGGTAACAGGCGCGCTCAACAAGGGCAAAGATGGCGCCCTCATTCTTGAAGCGAACCTCGCGCTTGGTGGGATGGACATTGACGTCGACCTCGGCGGGATCCACGCGCAGGTCGAGCACCGCCACCGGGAAACGATCGGGCTCGCGCAACCCGCGATATGACTGCTCAACCGCAAAGGCGAGGTTGCGGTGGGAAATCCGCCGTCGGTTGACCAGGATCACGACATGCTCGCGCGTCCCACGGTGCAACGCCGGCGGACTGATCAGGCCGCGGACCCTTGGTTGATCGACCTCGAGCATCGCCGCCGCCGTGGGCGCGTCATACACGGCGGCGAAGGCCGCCCGCAGGTCCCCGTTCCCGGGCGTATCGAGAGCCCGGCGCCCGTCGACATTGAGGCCGAAGGCAATCGATGGATTTGCGAGAGCCAGCTCGCCGACGAGGCGGTTGATCACTGCATTCTCGGTCGCCGGCTGCTTGAGGAACTTCAAGCGTGCCGGCGTGTTATAGAACAGCCCGTCGACCGTGATCCGGGTGCCCGGCGGACTTCCGGCCGCCCCGGCGGTCAGCAGCTCGCCACCCTCGATGACGACGCGATACCCCTCTTCCCCATCGCGTATCCGGCTGACGGCCTCCACCCGTGCGACCGCACCAATGCTCGCCAGCGCCTCGCCGCGAAATCCGAGCGTCGAAATGGTTCGCAGGTCGTCGAGCGAGCGGAGCTTGCTGGTGGCGTGCCGCCGAAAAGCCAGCGGCAGGTCGAGCGGCGACATCCCGCTACCGTCGTCGACGACTTCGATCACGCGCCGGCCGGCGGCCTCGATCATGAGGTCGATATGGGTTGCGCCCGCGTCGATCGCGTTCTCCACCAGTTCCTTGACGACGGCCGCCGGACGGTCGACCACCTCACCGGCAGCAATACCGTCGGCGACCGTGGTAGGCAGGATGGCGATGCGGGCCGGCTCGACACCGGTGTTAGTGGGCGGCATGCTGTCCCTGCCAGGCGTAGAGCTTTTCCAAGGCCTCCCGTGGTGATAAGCGTTCGAGGTCGAGCTGCTTGAGCTCGGCAACCACCGGGTGGTCGAGCGGCAGGCTCAGCTGAGCGCTCGGCTCCGCCTGTTCCAAGGGTCGCTGGCCCTCCAGGTCGGAGAGCACCTGGCGGGCGCGGACCACGACCTGCCGCGGGAGGCCGGCGAGCTCGGCGACGTGGATCCCGTAGCTGCGGTCGGCGCCGCCCTCGACCACCTGGTGCAGGAAGATGACGCGCTCCCCTTCTTCGCGCACCTCCATCCGAAAATTGTGCAGTCGCGGAAGTTTTTGGGCGAGGGCGGTCAGCTCGTGGTAATGGGTGGCGAAGAGCGTCAGCGAGCGAAGCTGCGGCGCATCATGGAGGTACTCGAGGATGGCCTGCGCGATGCTGACCCCGTCGTAAGTGCTGGTGCCGCGGCCCACCTCGTCGAAGATGAGCAGGCTGCGGGGCGTGGCATGGGCGAGGATGTGCGCCGTCTCCACCATTTCAACCATGAAGGTCGACAGCCCACGGGCAAGCTCATCGTGGGCGCCAACCCGGGTGAAAATCCGGTCACAGAGGCCGATGACCGCTCGTTCGGCGGGGACGAAGCTGCCCGCCTGTGCCAGCAGGACGATGATCCCGGCCTGTCGCAGGTAGGTCGACTTGCCGGCCATGTTCGGTCCGCTGAGCAGCACCAGTTGCTGATCGGCCGGGTTCAGCCGCAGGTCGTTCGGCACGAAGCGGCCCGGGCCCAGCCCGACGTCGACCAGCGGATGGCGGCCGCCGATGATCTCGATCCCCGGCTCGTCGCGCAGCCGGGGGCGGACCCATCGATGACGCGTGGCCACGCCGGCCAGGGCGGTGACGCCATCGAGCTCACCCAGCCAGGCGGCCATGTCGAGCAGATCCTTGCCGGCGGCGGTGATGCGACGGCAGAGCTCGCTGAAGAGCGCCTGCTCCCGCGCCACCATCGCGCTCCTGGCGTTGAGGACGAGCGTTTCCTTCTCCTTCAGTTCCGGCGTGATGTAGCGCTCGCCGTTGACGAGCGTCTGCTTACGCACGTACTCGGTCGGGATCGCCTCGCGATTGGCGTGGCTGATCTCGATGTAGTAGCCAAACACCTGGTTGAAGCCAACTTTGAGCGACCGGACGCCGGTTCGTTGGCGTTCGCGCTGCTCCAGGGCGCCGATCCACTCGCGCGCGGCGCGCGAGCCGTCCCGAATGCCGTCGAGCTCCGCGTCGAAGCCGGGCCGAAAGACACCGCCGTCCTTGAGCGCCGCCGGGACCTCCTGGACCAGCGCCGACTCCAGTGCCAACTGCGTCTCGTCCAGCGCAGTGGGCCGGGGCGGCGATGCCAGCTCCGGCCAGCGGTCGGCAAGGTCACGGACGCCCGGCACAGCTCTGAGGGCCTTGAGCAGCGCCTGCAGGTCACGGGGCGTCGCCAACCCCTGGCCGGTCCGGGCGGTGATCCGTTCCAGGTCCGGCAGACCCCGCAGCGCGGTCTGGAGTTGACCGCGGGCCAGCGGATCGTCGACCAGCACCGCCACCCGCGCGAGTCGCTCATCCAGCCGCTCACGAGTGCGCAGCGGCTGGTCGACCCAGCGCCGGAGCTGCCGGGCGCCCATCGCGGTCGTCGCCTCGCGGACGATCAACCCAACGAGGTCGTCAGCGGACGATGATCGATCACCAGCCAGTCCGAGGCTGCGCCGGGTTGGCGGATCGAGATGCATGAAGGCCCGCGGATGCTCGGCATGCAGCCGCAGCAGACCGGGCTCGAGCCGAAGCCGCGACCGGTCGGCGTGGCGCAAGAGCGCCTGCGCGGCGGCCAGCGCCTCGGGCCATTCATCGCAACCAAACGCCGCCAGCGTCTCGACGCCGAGCAGGGTCAGCAGCCGGTCGACGGCGGCTCGGGCATCGAAGTCCTGTGGATCGACCCAGCTGGTTGGCGTCGACCCGGCCAGCGAGAGCAATCGCGGTCGGTCGGCTTCGGAGGCAACCAACTCGGCCGGCCGGAGGCGCGCCAGCTCATCCCGGAGCGCGTCATCATTCGGCTCGACCCGCAGCAAGGCCAGCTCGCCGGTCGAGCAATCGAGGGCGGCGACGCCGTGATAATGAGAGCGCAGGCAGACGGCCACCGCATAGTTGGTGCCGCCGCCCTCGAGGTACGCGTCCTCGACCACCGTGCCCGGCGTCAACACCCGGACGACCTCGCGTCGCACCAGACCCCGGGCCGCGGCCGCCTCCTCCACCTGGTCGCAGAGCGCGACCCGCAGTCCCGCCTTGAGCAGCTTGCCGACGTAACTCTCGAAGGCGTGGTAGGGGACGCCCGCCATCGGAACACGGTGGCCCTTCCCGAGCTCGCGTGACGTCAGCGTAATGCCCAGCAGCGGCGCCGCCCGTTCGGCATCCTCTCCGAAAGTTTCGTAGAAGTCGCCGAGGCGGAAGAGCACCATGGCGCCGGGATACTCCCGCTTGACGCGCTCGTACTGCTCGAGGACCGGGACCGGCTTCAGGACGGTCGCCTAATTGAGCACCTGGCCTCGAAGCTGCCAGGCGGTGGCCTGCTCGACATGAACCCGGCGGACCGTGCCCGTCTCCGCGCCGAGTGGCGCGTCACCGATGATCACCTTGTTCTGCCGGGTGCGGCCGGTTACCTCGCCGTCCCCGGCACGCTCGACGAGCACCTCGACGGTGCGGCCGAGCCAGCGGCGGTTGGCGTCTTCCGCGATCCGTCGCTGCGCCTCGAGCAAGACGTTGATCCGCCGCTTCTTCTCGGGCGGCGAGACGTCGTCGGGATGCAGGGCGGCTGTGGTGCGGGGCCGCGGCGAGAACCCCTGGATGTGGACCACGTCGAACTTGATCTCCTCGAGCAGCGCCAGCGTTCGCTGGAACTGGTCCTCCGTTTCCCCCGGGTACCCGACGATGACGTCGGTCGAGACGGAAAGGTCGGGGACCACGTTGCGGGCGTGGGCGATGATCGCCCGGTACTCGTCGGTCGTGTAGCGGCGGCGCATCTGCTTCAGGATCACGTCGTCGCCCGATTGGAAGGGCAGGTGCAGGTGCTCGCAGACCCGCGGCAGGTCGCGAATGGCGAACAGCAGATCGTCATGCACGTGGCGGGGATGCGAAGTCAAGAAGCGGACGCGCCAGATGCCCGGTACCCGCTCGACCGACTCCAGCAGGGCGGAGAGCCCGGCCCTCGTCTGTGGATCGCGATAGGAGTTGACTGTCTGGCCGAGGAGCGTCACTTCGCGCACCCCCTGGAGCGCAAACCGGCGGACGTCCTCGACGACGTCGGCCAGCGGGCGGCTCCGCTCGGTGCCGCGAACGAAGGGCACGATGCAGAAGCTGCACACCTCGTTGCAACCGAAAATTACCGGCACGTAGGCCGTGAGGCCATGCCGCAAGACCGCCCCACCGGTCTGGGCCGGGTCCGTCTCGTACTCGCCCTGTAGGTCCTGGATGAATGCCTCGTACTGCCGCATGTCGAAGCGGTAGTCGAGGTCGGGCAGCCGCTCGTAGAGGCGATCCTTCTCCTTGTTCGCCATGCAACCAGTGATCGCGATCGCCCGGCCGGGGCGTGCCCGCTTCCACGCTTTCAGCTCCCGAAACCTTCCGTAGGCCTTCTGCTCGGCGTTCTGGCGGACGGAGCAGGTGACCAGGATGGCGAGGTCCGCCTGCTCGAGGTTCGGGACCGCCTTGAAGCCGGCTGCCGTCAGGCCCTGCGACAGGTAATCCGCATCCGACTCGTTCATCTGGCACCCGCTCACCCAGAGGTGAAAGCGCTGGCCCGATGGCGGTCGCTTGTGTCCATTGCGACGGGGCCGGGCAAACGCGTGGGGCTCAAAGGTGAGCGGGACGCCGGGCAATCGGAGCCTGGGCGGGGGGGTCGACTCAGGCATCGACCGACTTAACGAGACTCGACCAGCAGACGGATCCCGGTCCGCTCCTCACCGTCGATGGAGATATCGATGAACGAGGGGATGCAGACCAGATCGATACCGCCGGCGGCGACGTAGCCGCGCGAGATCGCAATCGCCTTGACCGCCTGGTTGATGGCGCCCGCGCCGATGGCTTGAACCTCAACCCGGGTCTGGCTGCGGACGACGCCGGCGATCGCCCCGGCAACCGCGACCGGCTTCGAGGTCGCCGAGACTTTGAGAATCTCGATCGCCGCCCGCGCCGTGCGTGGTACTCCGGCGGCCGGGCTGGCCGATAGCGTCCTTTCCCCTTTCGAGCCGTTCGATGGCGGTGTTGTTTCCAGAGTGTCCATCTATTCTATCGGTAGGTGACCGAACGTTTGATTGCCCCCCGACACCTTAACCCCAAGTCCAGGGGCCGTCAAGCGCTTAATCCACCGCCACCTCCCGATCGACCCGTTCGACGGCGGTTGCTTTGCCCGAAAGGGCATCGATCCGTGCCAGCACAGAATTGAACTGGACGGGCCCGTCGGCCACTTTGAACCGGTACGGGACGCCGGTCAGGAAGCGCTGGAGGCTGGCCTCCCGGTCCATCCCAATCACCGAGTCCCTCGGCCCAACCATGCCCAGGTCGGCCACGAAGGCCGTACCACCCGGAAGCAGCCGCGTATCGGCAGTGGGAACATGCGTGTGGGTGCCGAAAACGAAGCTGGCCCGACCGTCGAGATACCAGCCCAGGGCGATCTTCTCGGAGGTTGCCTCGGCATGGATGTCCATCAGCACGAGTTTGGTGCCGGCCCCCTGGCGTAACACCTCGTCCGCCGCCTTGAATGCAGAATCGATGGGCGGCATGAAGAGCTGGCCCTGCACATTGCCGACCAACACCTGTCCCTTCTCCCCGAGGTCATGGCAGAACCAACCCCGGCCTGGCGCGCCCGACGGGTAGTTGTGGGGACGCAGGATGGGTCGATGGTCGTCGAAGCCGGTCATCATCTCGCGTTGGTCCCAGATGTGATTCCCGGAGGTCAGCACGTCGATACCCAGGCTGAATAGGTCCTCGGCGATCTTCGGCGTCAGGCCGAAGCCGCCGGCGGAATTCTCGCCGTTCGCGACCACGAGGTCGATGTTGAACTCGCGACGCAGCTGCGGCAACAGCCGGGCCACCGCCTCACGCCCAGGGCGACCGATGATATCGCCGATCGCCAGCACGGTTACGACCATTGGCCGATCGTAACAAGGCGGCCGTGATCGACGCCCTCCTGCGCGACCTCTCGCAGGCCACGATCGGGGCCACCTTCAACCAGTTCCGCGAGGTGGGCCCCGACGACGTTCCCGGAGCGCCGGACATCCGGCTCGCCAACCTGCGGGGCTATCTCGATGAACGGGCCGGGGCCGATGTCCTCGCCGTCGGTGAAGCGGCCGGCTACCAGGGCATGCGCTGGTCGGGGATCGCGTTCACCAGCGAGCGCGATCTGGCGCGCTGGGGTCTCCCCTACCGCGGGACGTCGACGACGCGTAAAGGCGGCTGGTCGGAACCTTCGGGCACGATCGTGCACGGGTTGCTCGAGGACCTTGGCGCCGAGCGGCGCGTCATCCTCTGGAACACCGTGCCATTCCATCCGCACCAGCTCGATCAGCCTCTCTCCAACCGGCGCCCGACGCGCCCTGAAATCGCTCTTGGCGCCGTCTTCGTCGAACGCCTGATCGACATCATGCGGCCCCGCCTACTGGTCGGTGTTGGGCGGATCGCCGCCGACGCCGTCGGTGACCGTGCGGTCTATGTGCGCCACCCGGCGCAGGCCGGCGCGACCGCGTTTCGCCTGGGCATGCGCGGCATCCTGGCGCAGAGGCCGGCCTAAGCAAACAAAAGAGGCGGCCCCACTGGGTCGCCTCTCTTTCATGCTTACTTCGCGAATTCGATGATGCGGGTCTCGCGGATCACCGTCACCTTGATCTGACCCGGGTAGCTGAGCTCGCCCTCGATTCGCTTGGCGATATCGCGGGCCAGGATCTGCGCCCGGCTGTCATCGATGGTGTCGGGTTTGACGATGATGCGGATCTCCCGACCCGCCTGGATCGCGAACGATTTCTCCACCCCTTCGAAGGAATTGGCGATGCTCTCCAGCTTCTCGAGCCGCTTGATGTAGGTGGTCAGCGTCTCCCGGCGGGCACCGGGGCGGGCCGCCGAGACCGCGTCGCAGGCCACCGTCAGGATGGCCTCCAGGCTGGTGGGTTCGACATCCATGTGGTGCGCCGCCACGGCGTTGACCAGGATGTCCGGCTTACCGAGGCGCTTGAGGAGTTCCCCGCCGATGATGGCGTGAGATCCCTCGACCTCATGGTCGATCGCCTTCCCGATGTCGTGCAGCAACCCGGCCTCGCGGGCCAGCGCCACATCGGCGCCGATCTCCGCCGCTGCCATCCCGCAGAGGAAGGACACCTCTTTACTGTGGGTCAGGACATTTTGTCCGTAGCTGGTTCGAAATGCCAGCGTTCCCAGCAACTTGACCAGCTCCGGATGAAGCCCGGTGACGCCGGTCTCGAACATGGCTTGCTCGCCTTCTTCGCGAATCCGGTTCTGGACGTCGTTGCGAGCCTTGGTCACCATTTCCTCGATCCGGGCCGGGTGGATCCGGCCGTCCACGAGCAGATGGTTGAGGGCCACCCGGGCCACCTCGCGGCGGACCGGGTCGAAGCCGCTCAGGATCACGGCTTCCGGGGTATCGTCGATGATCAGGTCGACGCCGGTCGCATGTTCGAGCGCCCGGATGTTCCGTCCCTCTCGACCGATGATCCGCCCCTTCATCTCATCGCTGGGAATCGCCACCACCGAGACCGAGGTTTCCGCGGTCTGCTCGGCGGCGACCCGCTGCATCGCGGTCACCAGGATGTTGCGGGCGCGCTTGTCGCTTTCCTCTTTGACGATTTCCTCGCCCTCGCGAATCTTCTGGGCGATCTCCTGGTTGAGTTCTTTTTCAAGGTTGGTGAGGATCGTCGTCCTCGCTTCGGCTCGCGTCATGCCCGAAATCCGCTCGAGCTCTTTGACCTGCTCGGCGAGGGCGTCGTTGACGCGTTCCCTGGTCCTCCCGATCTCCAACTCTTTCGCGGTGACCGCCTGGTCCTTTCGGTCCAGATCTTCGAGCTTGCGGTCGATCGATTCTTCCTTCTGCTGGACCCGGCGTTCCGAACGCTGGATCTCGGCACGTGCGTCGCGTACCTCCTGTTCCAGGCTCATGCGGATGCGGTGGGCTTCCTCTTTGGCCTCGAGGACCATCTCCTTCATCTGGGTCTCCGCATCCGACAGCAGCTTTTCGCGCTCCACGTTGGAGACGAGATCCCGCTGGCGGTTGGCGTTGCCAACCCAGAGATAGGCGACGAGAGCACCCAGCGCCGCACCCACCACGACCCCAATGACCAGGAGTAATGGAATGGGCATAGTTACACCTCGCTTATGGACTTGTGAAGGTTCTTCGCACCGCGCGTGGGCGCGGCGGGACTAGTCGTTACAGAGCGACAAAATCTTGACTATTTTAGTCGCGTTCAGCGGCACTGTCAAACCGCCCGGCGGCCTCCCACTCATCGCTCAAGAGGCGGCAGACCCGGTACACAAGCCCGGAGCTGAAGCCCCGCCGGCTGAGGCGGGGACCGATGTAGGCACTCAGAGCCTGGGCGTCGGCCGGCCGCCGGTGGGCAAGCAGGGTTCTCCCCAGGGTACGGGCCTCCCCCGCCTCGACCTCGGGGTCAACGGCGGCGAGGGCGGGTGAGGCCGTGGACTCGTCGATCCCTTTGGCACGCAGCTCCTGGGCGATCAGCGCATGGCCCCGGCCCCGGGCCCGCCGTCGCACGAGCGAGGCGGCGTATTCGCGGTCGTTCAGGTAGCCGTCCCCCTCCGCCCGGTTGAGCGCCGCGTCCACGGCGGCGTCGGCGTAGCCCAGCCGAAGGAGCCGCTGCCTCAACGCCGCTCGCGACTGCGGCTGGCGGGCCAGCCGCTTGACCGCCTCAGTGTAGGCGGCCTGGGCGCTGTCGGGCTCGCGTGCGGTCGGCGTCGCCCGCCGGCCGCCGGCTCTCACGCCGGCTGCAGGACCTTCTCGGCTGCTCGCCCCTTGAGCTGCGCGATCAGATCCTCGCCCAGCTTCGGATTGGCCTTGAGGAATCCCACCGTCTGCTCCCGGCCCTGGCCCATCCGCTGGCCGTTGCAGGAGAACCAGGAGCCGCTCTTTTCCACCAGGGTGGCGTCGACCGCCGCGTCGAGCACGCTGCCCCAATAGGAGATCCCCTCGTTATAGAGGATGTCGAACTCGGCCGACTTGAATGGCGGCGCCACCTTGTTCTTGACGACCTTGACCTTGACCCGGTTGCCGGTCACGTCCAGTCCGTTCTTGATCGAGTCGACCTTGCGGATATCGAGCCGGATCGAGGCGTAGAACTTGAGGGCACGGCCGCCGGTCGTCACTTCCGGGTTGCCGAACATGATGCCGACCTTCTCGCGCAGCTGGTTGATGAAGATCACCGAGGTGCTCGACTTGGAAATCGCCCCGGTCAGCTTGCGCAGCGCCTGCGACATCAGCCGGGCCTGGAGGGCGACGTGGCTGTCCCCCATCTCGCCGTCGATCTCGGCCTTGGGCACCAGAGCCGCGACCGAGTCGATCACGATGACATCGACGGCGCCCGACCGGACCAGCACGTCGACGATCTCCAGCGCCTGCTCGCCGGTGTCCGGCTGCGAGATCAAGAGATCCTCCGTCTTGACGCCGATGTGTGACGCGTAGACCGGGTCGAGTGCGTGCTCCGCATCGATGAAGGCGGCGACGCCGCCCTGCTTCTGCGACTGGGCGATGACATGGAGCGCGAGCGTCGTCTTCCCCGACGACTCGGGGCCGTAAATCTCGACCACCCTCCCGCGCGGGATGCCGCCCACCCCGAGCGCGATATCGAGCGTCAGCGATCCAGTCGGGATCACGTCCACGTTGCGCTGGGCCGCGGCCTCCCCCAGCTTCATGATCGCGCCCTTCCCGTAGCTGCGCTCGATCTGGCTGAGCGCGGCTGTCAATGCTCGTTCTTTTTCCGACATACTCTCCCTTCTTTCAGTCAAGCGGCGTGGCCCGTCCCGCCCACTGTACTACAAATTTGTGTAACGGTCAACGCTAAAACTCCAGGGCCTGGACCAAAAGCTCCAGAGCGGCGATCACCGAGCGCCGCCGGTTGTCCCAGCGGTCGCCCGACCATTGAAATCGGTGCGTCGTTGATGTCCCGGCCGCGACCCCGATGAACGTCAAGCCGGCCGGCTTGGAACCCTCCGCATCCGGCCCCGCCACGCCGGTGATCGAGACGCCGATGTCCGCCTGCAGCAACTCGCGAACGCCGGTCGCCATGGCGGCGGCCGCCTGCTCGCTCACCGCCCCAAAGCGGCGCAGCGTCTCCGCCGAGACTCGCAACTGCTCGACCTTGACGCGATCGGCGTAGCTGATGACCCCGCCCAGAAAGTAGGCCGAGCTGCCTGGAACGTCCGTCAGCGCCGCGCCCAGCATCCCGCCCGTGCACGACTCGGCCACGGCCAGCCATTGCCGCTGCCGGCGGAGCCGCTCCCCCACCTGCTGGGCGAGGGCAAACATCTCGGGATCCGGGGGCATGGGTCACCGGTAGTTGATGAACTGGAGCGGCACCGCGGTCTCGCTCGCCTTCAACGCCTGGATCACCTGCTGCAACAAGTCTTTCTCCCGGCTTGACACCCGAATCGCGTCGCCCTGGATGCGCGACTGTACCTTGGGGGACACCAGCTTGATCTGCTTGACCAGGCTGCGCGCGAGCTCATCGTCGATGCCCTGCTGCAGCTCCAGCTTCTGCCGTACGTTCCCCTTGGCCGCCTGCTCGATCGTGCCGGGTTTCAGGATCTTGAGGGAGAGCTGGCGTTTCACTAACTTGCTCTGCAGCACGTCGAGCATCGCTTTGAGCTTGAAGTCGCTGGGGCCATAGAGCGTGATCTCATCCTCACCGAGATCGATCGAGGCGCCGGTGTCCTTGAAGTCGTAGCGGGTCACGATCTCCCGCTGCGCCTGGTTGACCGCGTTGACCAGCTCCTGCCGATCGAACTGCGACACGACATCGAACGAGTAATCCTGCGCCATTGGGCCTTATGCTAACCCGGCGTTTTGACAGCTGTCTGTCGCACTTTCGGGGAGTTGGCGATCGTCACGAGTTGGCATCGTCGAGGTCTCTGACCAGCTCATCCACCTCGAGCAGGTTCATCAGCACCTCGCGGGACTTGCTCCCCTCGTAGGGACCGATCACCCGGTGGTCGGCCAGCTGGTCGACGATCCGGGCCGCCCGTGTATAGCCGACATTGAGCTTGCGCTGGAGCAGGGACACCGAGGCGCGGCCTTCGGTGGCGACCACGTGCGCCCCCTTGCCGAAAAGCGGATCGCGCTTCATCCCTTCCTTGACCCAGGAGACGGTCGCCTCGACGTTGAAGATCTCTTCCTGGTACTGCGGCTTGCCCTGCGCCTTCCAGAAGTCGATGATCGCTTTCATCTCACGGTCCGAGACGAACACGCCCTGCAGGCGGGTAGCCCGGCCCGCCTCAACTGGCAGGTATAGCATGTCGCCGCGGCCGAGCAGCTTCTCCGCCCCCGTCTCGTCCAGGATGACGCGCGAGTCGATGCTCGAACTGACGGCGAACGCGATCCGGGAGGGGATGTTCGCCTTGATCAGGCCGGTGATGATGTCCGCCGACGGGCGCTGCGTCGCGACCAGCAGGTGGATACCGACAGCGCGAGCCAGCTGGGCGATGCGACAAATCAGCTCCTCGATCTCCCCCGCGGCCACCATCATCAGGTCGGCAAGCTCATCGATCACGATCACGATGTAGGGTAGGGGATTCAATCCCATTTCCGGCGCCCGTCCGTTGAAGTCCGCGATGTTGCGGACGGTGTGGCTGGCGAACAACTTGTACCGCGTCTCCATCTCGGCGACGGCCCACCGCAAAGCCGAAACCGCGTGATCGGATTCCGTCACGACCGGCACCAGCAGGTGGGGCATGTCCTGGAACATCGAGAACTCGACGCGCTTGGGATCGATCAGGATGTACTTCAGCTCCTCCGGTGTCGCCTGAAACAGCATGCCGGCAATCAGCGCGTTGATGCAGACGCTTTTCCCGGACCCGGTCGCGCCGGCGATCAGGAGATGCGGCATGCGGGTCAGGTCGCCGACCACACTATTGCCGGAGACATCCGTTCCGATCGCGAGCGACAACAACGTCTGGTCGTTCTGGAACGTCGGCGTCTGGATGATCTCTCGGAGCGTCACCAGGCTGGTCGCCTTGTTGGGGACCTCGATACCAAGCGCGGGCTTCCCCGGGATCGGAGCCTGGATTCGGATCGCCGCCGACAGCGCGAGTGACAGGTCGTTCTGAAGGGCGGTGATCTTGCGGACCGGCACGCCATGCCCGGGCTGCAGCTCGTACTGGGTGACGGAGGGACCGGAGTTGACACCGATGACCGTGGCCTCGACATCGAAGCTCGCCAGTGTCTGCTCGATCAGCTTGATGTTCGCCTTGATCTCGTCGTGGAGCCGCTCCTTTCGAACGGTTATCGTGTCCAGCAATGTCAGGTCGGGCTTGATCCAGACCCGCTGAATCTCATCTTCCACGAGGGCCGACGCCGCCTCATCGCCGCCGGGTACCACCGTCAACACGGGCTCGGGGACCGTGCCCTTCTTCCGGCGCGACGTGGGAGCAAGCTCCTCTTCGCTTGGCTCCCGTAGGGCCGCAACCGCCGATTCGAGCACCGGTGATGGAGTCGGCGCCGGTCGGGCTGGCGAGGCAACGCCGTTGATCGGGACCAGGACCGGCTCGGACGACTCCGAGCGGACCACCTGGTTGCGCGGATTCCAGGCCTCAACCGGTTTCTTCTCTCTAGTTGCCGGCTTGGGCTCCGGTCGATTCGCCAGGTAATGCTCGCGCAGCGCCCCCACCGTTCCGCGGATCGAGATGTCGAAGGCAAGCACCAAGCCGCCGAGGAAGACCGCGCTCGAGATCAGGATGCCGCCCGCGGTTCCGGCGAGACTCCGAAGTGCCTCGCCCTCGGCCCGCCCCACCGACCCACCGGTCCCACCGGCCGAGAGGTGCAGCAGACCGAGGGCCGCGACGAGCAGCAGTGCGATGCCCAGCCCGCGTCCCCAGGTCATGGTCTCGATCCACGGCATGAGCAGCTCGGCTGCGGCAACCAGCGCCGCGAGGATGACGAAGACAACGCCCCAGCCAAAAAAGCCCACCAGCCCGCCGCGCAGAACGTGCATCGCGGAGCCGCTAGCCTGGAGTGCGACCGCCAGCACGAGCAGGCCGGCCAGCAGCAGGAAGCCAATCCCGGCAAGCTCGCGCTGCTGGGACTCGGGGACCTTGAGCTTTGGGAGGCGAGGCGGCTTGATCCGAAAGCGCTGACGCGAGGCCGAGCGCTTGGGGCGCGCGATGCGCTTCCGCCGGGTTTTCATATTGGCCGGGTGGCTGCGACGTCTGCTGTGACGAATGCCCGCATTCTAGCGTGCCCGCACTGGCCGGAAAAGGCCCTATTGGATGGGTATTAGGTCGGGTCGGAAAAAGCCGATCAGAAGAAGCCCGCCCTCGATCAGTAAAAACGCGACGGAGATGGACCACGACGGCTTCGGTGACCCCATACCAAGGGCTCCTGCGGCAAAAGCGAACGCCAGCCGGCTGCCTACCTCAAGCGTGAGCGCCGATAGACAAAACCCCCGAACCCAAGCGCCAACGCAAGGTACATCAGGGCGGACGCCGCGAGCAATTCCTTGAGTCGTTCTTTGGGCACCGAATTGGGTGGGAGCGTGCCTGCGCGCCTCCATCCGATGCGCCAGAGCGCCACACCTCCTGCGCCCAGAGGAAAGCTGGCCAGAAGCACGACGATCCATGGCACAGCCAGGCTAGAGTCATTGCTGAAGGCGAGCCAGACAAGCGCGATGATGGCTACCCCCTGGCAACCAACGGCCGCCAGCGTCAGAGCGGCCCCCGCCCAGCCGTAGGGACCGGACACCGGAGGGAACCGCCTGAGCCGAGCGTCGTTCATGAACCCAATCTAGGATTTCTCGACTGCCTGTGGCTAGCGTATAACTGTGTCATGGCAAGACGAGATCAAGGCTCTTCTGACGACCTCGATACACAAGGGATCCCGGACTTGGACGCGGCGCCGGGTCCCCGGGGTCGAGCACGTAGCGCGGAGCTTCCCGAAGACGAAGACCTCGATTCCGAGGGTCAACCGGACCTGATCGGCGCGCTCCACCAGAAGGAGATCACCGGCGACGCCCAGGAAGGCGAGGTCCCCCCACGCGACTACAAGCAGGCGCCCGACGACTACTGGCATCAGGACACGCTGGACGAACGGCTGCGCGAGGAAACCCCCGACCGCATCCGGCCGGACGTGGACGAGGTCCGCCTGATCGATGACGAGTCGGAGGACGGCAGTGGCGAACTGCGCTCCGAACGTGGCAACGAGGGCGGCTACCCGAGCGCGGAGGACGCGGCGATGCATATCGTGAATGACGCGCCCGGCGCCGTTGATCGAAAGACTGACAGCTACACGGGTGATCCGGTCGAGGAGCTCGAGTAGGTCGGTCTACGCGCCACCAGCCCTGATAGCGACCCGCGCCCGCGTGGCTACGGCACCAAGCGGTAGAAGCGCCACAAATCGTGCTCGATCGGCAGAATCTCAACTCCCGAGAACCCCGCCTGCCTGGCATACCGGCGCAGCGTCTCCGGACGCATCACGGTGCCGGTGCCGAGCGCCGGCGGGTCAACCCTGCCGACGGGCAAGCAATGCAGAATGCTCCAGCCGTAGTTGAAGCGCTCGAGCTCATCCCCGGGAGCCGAGAATGTCTCGGCCACGCGTTCGTCGGCCACCATGACCGCTCCGCCCGGAGCGACCAACGCGCGCATCGCCTTCAGAGCGGCGACGGGGTCGGACATGTCATGGATGGTCTCGAAGGCGGTGACCAGGTCGTATGAGGCGGCCGTACCGCTGGCGGCTGCGTCGCGTGCCTCAAACCTCACCCGGTCGCCGACCCCTGCTGTCGCAGCATTCTCCCGAGCGGTCCTGGTCGATGGTTCGTCAATATCGAAGCCGTCGACCCGCACTTTCGGATATGCCTGCGCGATCGCAATGCTGGACCAGCCGGCGCCGCAACCGACGTCCGCCACCCTCGCCGGTGGGTCGGTTCGCAACCGGCGATCGACATCGGCCATGGCCGGCAGCCAGTGGGTGCCGAGCAGGTTGATGAACATGGGGCGGTTTAGCGAGGCGATGGACTTGTGGAACTCTGGCCCATAGTCCTTGTACGGCACGCCACCGCCTCCGCGATAGGCGTTAAAGAGGGCGGGCAGCGTCCCGACCAGCCCAGGAATTGCCCAGGCGATAGGCACGAGGTAATTCAGACTATCGGGATCCAACAGCACCTCTGCGTGGCCGAGAGCCAGACGGTACTCGCGCTTGGCGCCATCCGTGTTGTCGGTCGTTACCTCGAGAAGCCCCGCCACCGCTTGCTGCTCCAGCCACTCCCGCGCATAACGCTCATGAATACCGGCTGACCGCGCCAGCTGGGTTGCGGTCGACGGACCGTCCTGGGCGAGGGCCCGATAGAGTCCGAGCCGCTCGCCGACATAGATGCTGAGCATCTCCAGAACGGCGATGCTACCTCGAAACAGACGCTCAACGAGCGCTCCTCGTTGCTCCTCATCTTGCTTGGTGAGCGTAGAAGCTGCGACACTCATTGCATCCCTCCCGTAATCCCTCTGGCCCTACGACCTCCTGCATCGTAGCGCCACTTGTAGCGAGGCCGCAGAACCAGCCGACGTCGGGCATTGACTTCTGAGGCCTGCCCGCGCCCGTCGGTTACGTCGCTCGCGTTGCGGCCCGCCGTCGCCGCGCCCGTTCGTAGGCCTCCTCTCGAGCGGTGTCCAGCCGGGCAGAGTAATCTTGGTCGCTCTCTCCTTTCCGTTGTGGCAACCGCGCCGGTCGCTTCGGTTTTCTCAGCGCCTCCGACGTGCGGACGTAGCCTTTCCTGGGCAGCGAGAAGACAGACTGCGGCCTGGGCAGGCGCTTCGCTTTGACGGTCATCAAACCTAGACTTCGACGACGATCGGGATGATCATCGGGCGCCGCCGCATCTGCTCGTAGAGGAACTTGCTCAGGGAGTCTCGGATCGAGTTCTTGATCACCTGCCATTCCGGGTTGCCGCGCCCCGGCTTGTTGATCGTGTTGAGCACCTGCTGGCGCGCCGACTCGAGCAGTGCGTCCGAGCTTTGCTGGTGGACGAAGCCGCGGGAGATGAGATCCGGGCCGGAGACGACCTGTCCGGTGTCCTTGTCCACCGTCACGATCACGATGAAGATGCCGTCCTGGGACAGGACGCGCCGGTCGCGCAAGACGACCGACCCGACGTCGCCCACGCCCAGTCCGTCGACGAAGACGTAGCCCGCCGGGACCTTGTTGGCGAAGTGCGGAAGGCCGTCACCCAGCTCGACGGTGTTCCCATCGTCGGTCACGATCACCCGATCCTTGCTGATGCCGACATCCTGGGCGATCTCGGAATGAAGTGCCAGGTGACGGAACTCACCGTGCACCGGCATGAAGAACCTCGGCTTCACCAGGTTCAGCATCAACTTTAGCTCCTCGCGGCTGGCGTGGCCGGAAGCATGCACCCGGTTGCGGGCGGAGTAGAAGACGCGGGCGCCGTGCTTGTAGCAGTTGTTGATGGTGCGCGAGACCAGCTCTTCATTGCCCGGGATCGGCGTCGCCGATAGGATCACGGTGTCACCGGACTTCAGCTTCACTTGCGGATGCTCCTGGGCGGCGATCCGGGTTAGCGCCGAGAGTGGCTCGCCCTGGCTGCCGCTGGAGAGCACCACGAGCCTCTCATCGGGCTCCTTGTTGATGTCCTGCACCTTGATCAGGATGTCCTGCGGCACTTGCAGGTAACCGAGCTCCTGCGCGATCGTCAGGTTGTTGACCATCGATCGCCCGATCACCGCCACCTTGCGCTTGTAGCGGGCGGCGGTGTTCAGCGCCTGCTGGATACGATAAATATTCGAGGCAAAGGTCGAGATGATGATCCGGCCGGGGCACTGGCCGAACAGTTCCTGGAAGGCATCGCCGATGGTGCGCTCGGAGGGGGTGAAGCCGTCGCGCTCCGCGTTCGTGCTATCGGACATCAGCAGCATGACGCCGCGGTCCCCGAAGTGGGACAGCCGCGCCATGTCGGTGGGCCGGCCATCGACCGGCGTCTGGTCCATCTTGAAGTCACCCGAGTGGATCACCATGCCGACCGGCGTTTCGATGGCCAAGGCGGTGGTGTCCGGGATACTGTGGGCGACGTGGATGAACTCGACTTTGAAGGGGCCGAGTTCCACGACGTCGCCGGCCTTGATCTCGCGTAAATCGGCCTGCTCGACCAGCTTGTGCTCGCGGAGCTTGTTCTTGATCAGGCCCAGGGTCAGCCGGCTGCCGTAGATCGGCGCGGCGACCTTGGGCAGGATGTAGGGAAGCGCGCCGACGTGGTCTTCATGACCGTGGGTCAGGAGGAAGGCGAGCACCTTCTCCTTGCGCTCCGCCAGGTAGGTGACGTCAGGCAGCACCAGGTCGACGCCGAGCATCTCCTCCTCGGGGAACATCAGGCCGGCATCGATGACCACGATGTTCTCCTCATACTCGAGGGCCATCATATTCCGGCCGATCTCGCCCAATCCACCGAGCGGGATGGCACGAAGCCTGGACTTCTTAGCCAAAAAGGGTGAGCTGCTCCTCCGGCTTTTGGACCGGTACAGCGGCGGCGGCGAGCGCCTGACGCCGCTCCGCCACGCGGTCGAGGTGCGCCTTGACCGCCTTGAAGTCCTGCTCCAGCGGTCCCATCAGGAAGCTGTTGTAGAGCGCCGCCGCCGGGTGATAGATCGGAATGTAGCTCACGCCGTCCTTCACGACCATTTTCCCGTGGAGGCGCGAGATCGATTCATATCCCGGGAGCAGGCGGGTGAGCGCATGCCGGCCGAGCACCAGGACGACTTCCGGCTTGATCAGGCGAAGCTGCTGCTCGAGATAGGGCGAGCAGGCCTCCGCTTCGGCGGGCTGCGGATCCCGGTTTCCGGGCGGCCGGCATTTCAGGATGTTGGTGATGAAGACGTCGCCGCGAGACAGCCCGATCCCTCGAAGCAACTGATCGAGCAGCTTGCCGGCGGCGCCGACAAAGGGCTCGCCCTGCAGGTCCTCGTTCTGGCCCGGCGCCTCCCCGACGATCATGATGCGGGCGTCGCCCGGGCCGACGCCCGGCACTGCTCGAGTGCGCGAGTAGCCGAGAGGACAGAGCCGGCAATTGTGTACCGCCGCGCTCAAGCTCGGCAGATCGACGAAATCCAAACCGCGGCCAGTATAACCGCGCCACCCGGGCGCGGCATACTGGATTTCTCGGGGCGTCGCCCTACGCGAGTGGCGCGGGACGTGCCACACGAGCGTTTGAGACGTTCGAGTGCCATACGAGCGTTTGAGACGTTCCTCGATTTAGTTCCGGTTGTCTCGTCCCCGTCCGCCGGCGCGATCGTAGTCGCGGCGTGGGCCGCGGTCGCCGCCCGGGCGATAGCCGCCGCCTCCACCCCCACCGCCGCTGTCGCGGCGCGGGCCGCCCCGATCGCGCTCGGTCACAATCCAGTCGCCGCTGGTAATGCCCTTGGCTTCTTGCAGCACCGCCTTGCGCGACAGGTTGACGCGGCCCTGGCGATCGACCTCGGTCACCTTGACGTCGATCTCGTCGCCGACGTTGACCGCGTCCTCGACGCGCTCAACCCGGTCTTCGGCCAGCTGGCTGATGTGCACGAGTCCGTCCTGGTTCGGGAGGATCTGGACGAAGGCGCCAAAGGGCATGATGCGGACCACTTTGCCCTTGTAGTTCTTCCCCACCTCGACCTCGCCCGTGAGATCGCGAATCAGTTGCTCGGCTTTGGCGGCCGACTCGCCGTTGACCGAGCCGATGATGACCCGGCCGTCGTCCTCGATGTCGATGCTGGTGACGCCCGAGTCCTCGATGATCTTCCGGATCATCTTGCCTCCGGGGCCGATCACTTCCCGGATCTTGTCGGGATGGATCTGGACCGTGACCATTCGCGGGGCATACTCGGACATGGTCGCCCGCGGCTGGCTGAGCGCCGCGTCCATCTTGTCCATGATGAAGAAGCGGCCGTCCTTGGCCTGCTGGATGGCGCCGGCCATGGTGTCGATGCTGATCCCCTTGATCTTCATGTCCATCTGCATGGCGGTCACGCCGTTTCGCGTCCCGGCCACCTTGAAGTCCATGTCGCCGAGGTTGTCTTCGACGCCCTGGATGTCGCTCAGAACCGCGACCTTCCCATCACCGGTAATCAAGCCCATCGCGATCCCGGCGACCTGTCCCTTGACCGGCACGCCGGCGTCCATCATCGCCAGGCTCGAGCCGCAGACACTGGCCATCGAGGTCGAGCCGTTGGAGGAGAGGATCTCGGTGACGATCCGGATGGTGTAGGGGAACTCCTCTTCGGTGGGCACCACCGGCAGCAGCGCCCGTTCGGCGAGCGCGCCGTGGCCGATCTCGCGACGCCCGGGTGAGCGGAGCGGCCGCGCCTCGCCGACGCTGAAGGGTGGGAAGTTGTAGTGATGCATGAAGCGCTTGAACTCTTCGAGGCCGAGCCCGTCGAGCTTCTGCTTATCACCGATCGATCCCAGGGTGACGATGCTGAGTGCCTGGGTCTGGCCCCGAGTGAACAGCGCCGAGCCGTGGGTGCGGGGCAGTACTCCAACTTCACACGTGATCGGCCGAATCTCGGTCGTCTTGCGCCCGTCCGGCCGCAAACCCTCGTCGAGGATCTTGCCGCGGACGCGCTGCTTGACCTTGGCCTCGAAGCTCTTGGCGAGGTAGGGCAGCCGGTCCGCGAACTTGGGACCGAGCTCGGCCATCGTCTCTTTCTTGAGATCGTCCAGGGCCGACTCGCGGAGCGCCTTGTTGGGATTGAAGAGCGCCTGGTCCAGCCGTGCGGCGAGGAACTGGTCAACCGCCTGGTCGACTTCCGGATCCTTGGGGCTTTCCGGAACCGCGACCTTCGGCTTGCCGACCTCGCGGGCGAAGGCGTCCTGCATCTCGCAGATCCGGACGATCTCGCGATGCGCCAGGCGCAGCGCCTCGACGATGGTTTCCTCGGGCACTTCCTTGGCCCCGGCTTCCACCATGATGATGGCCTCGCGGGTTCCGGCCACGACCAGATCGAGCTTGCTCTCTGCCATCCGGTTGACCGGTGGATTGACGACCAGCTGGTCGTCGAGCAAGCCGACGCGGATGGCGCCAATCGGACCCTGGAATGGGATCGGCGAGATCGACAGCGCCAGCGAGGCGCCGTTGATGGCCATCGTCGCTGGGTCGGCCTCGTGATCGACGGAGAGCACCGTCGCGACCACCTGGACGTCGTTTCGGAAGTCCTTGGGGAACAGCGGACGGATTGGCCGGTCGATCAGGCGGCTGTTGAGGATCGCCTGCTCGCTAGGACGCCCTTCCCGGCGGATGAACCCTCCCGGGATCTTGCCGGCTGCGTAGAGCTTCTCTTCGTAGTCACAGGTGAGCGGAAAGAAGTCGATCCCCTCCCGCGGGGTGCTGGACATCACGGCCGTGACGAGCAGCATGGTGTCGCCCATCCGGACCGTGACCGCGCCGGATGCCTGCTGGGCGACGTGACCCGTTTCGACCTTCAGGGTCCGTCCACCAATTTCGAGTTGTGTCTGATTCACGATTCCTCCTGGGCCGCGTAAATCGCGGCACGAAAATGATTGGCAATCAGCCCAGGCGGTTCCCGTCGTTGGCGGGTTAGGGGTTGGGGTTCGAAGAAAAGGAACCCTTTCTCCGCACACCAATCTCTAACCCTGCGCGAGGTGGCCCGCCCGGGCAAGGGGTATGGCTCTAGGCCGTCACCTCCGGAGCCCGAGCTTGGCGATAACCGCCCGGTACCGGTCGACGTCGGTCCGCTGCAGATAGTTCAACAGGCGGCGGCGCTTGCCAACCAGCTGCAGCAGCCCGCGCCGTGAGTTGTGGTCGTGGGCGTGCGTTTTCAGGTGATCGGTGAGGTGATTGATCCGTTCGCTGAAGATTGCGATCTGGACCTCGGGTGACCCGGTGTCCGTCTCATGCAGGCGGTTGGTGTCGATCACACCCGCCTTGATCGTTGTTGCCAGTCGATACCTCCTTCGTATTTCGCCCCGCCCAAGTGCCGTTGGCTAGTCGGACACTCGCGCTCGGTCAGGGGTCAGTATACCCGACGGCCGCCAATCAATAACCTGCAGCGCGCCCGGGATCAGGTCGAAGACGGCCGGCGTGCTTCCCACCAGTTCGCCGTCCGCCTCGACGCCGATCGGTTCCTCGCTATCGATCTCGACCCGGCGAGCGCGCCCGAATTCCACCTGGGAGAGCCGGCCGTGGGTTCCTCGGTAGAGCATCGGCAGGCTCCGGATGCCGAGCGTCCGGCTGACGTCGCCGATCGTCACGACGTCGAAGACCCCGTCATCTGGCTCCGCCGTGGGCGCGATCCACATCCCACCGCCCAGATAAGCGCCGTTCGCCACGGCGATGGTGCGGATGCGGCGGCGGAGGACCGGCCCGTCATCCAGGCGGAGCTGGACCGAGGAATTTCGATGACTGAGCAGGCTGATCACGGCACCCCCGAGAAAGTTGAGTGTCCCGCCCAGGGCGGCGGGTCCGCGGGCCGCCCGCCGGACGACCTCCGCGCCGATGCCGGCGTCCGCCACGTTGATGAAATACCGGCGGCCGGTCGAGGTTCCCACGCGCCCGGCGTCGATGACGCGCCAGCGATCCGTGGTCAGCCAGGCAGCGACGTCTTGAGGGCGCCGAGGGCTGGCAATGCTGCGGCGAAGGTCGGCGCCGGTACCACGCTGCAAGAATCCAACCCGCGGTGGCCGGCCGGCTGGGCGTCGAAGCAGGCCGTTGACGACTTCATGGGCGGTGCCGTCGCCGCCAACTGAGATCACCAGCCGATCGCCGGCCTGGGCGGCGTAGTCGGCGGCGTCACCGCGACGCTGCGTCTCGACGACCTCGAATGCCACGCCGGCGCAGGCGGCCGCGCAACGGCGCCAGAAGCCCCGGGTCCGGCCGCCGCCGGCGACCGGGTTGACGATGATCAGCGGCGGCCTGGCCACCGTCACCTGGTGGCCGCGGCTGGCGGGATGCCCAGGATCCGCCTGGCATTGTCCACGTCGCGAGCCATCTGCTGCTGGAGGGCCGGCACCGAGGCAAATCGCTTTTCGCCGCGCAGCCGCTGTACGAACCACACCGTCAGCAGCTTGTCGTACAGGTCACCGTCGAAATCGAGGATGAAGACCTCGACCGTGAGGGTGTTGCCGCCGAAGGTGGGACGGAACCCCACGCTCAGCGCCCCGGAATAGCTCCGATCGTCGATTTCGACGCGGACCGCATAGATACCGGTAGCGGGCAGCAATTTGTTCGGGGCGATCCGCAAGTTGGCCGTTGGGAACCCGAGCTCTCGCCCACGCCTGGCCCCGTGCTCCACCGACGAGCGGATGCAGTAGTCGCGACCCAGCAGCTGAGCGGCGGCGCGCACCTGGCCGAGGAGCACAAGGCGCCGGATCCGCGAGCTGCTGATCGGCGTTCGGCCGCGCGCAAGCGTTGGCGCCACCGCCACCGTGAAGCTCTGGCGAACGCCGAGGCGACGCAACAAGCCTGGATCGCCTCGCCGGCCCTGGCCGAAGCGGAAGTCCTCGCCAATGATGAGGTGACGGAGCTCCATCCCGCGGGTCAGGCGCTTGATGAAGACCGCCGGGCTGAGCCCGGCAACCTGGGGCGTGAATGGGATCACGACCAGGCGGTCGAGGCCCAGCTGGTTCAGCAGCCAGGCCTTCTCGTCGAGGGTCGTGAGGTTTGCCGGGCAATGGTCGGGGTCCAGCACGCATCGCGGATGCGGTTCGAAGGTGACCAGCACGCTGGCCGCCCCCGCCTGGCGAGCGCCGGCAATCAGCGGCTTCAGCAGCGCGAGGTGCCCTCGATGGATGCCGTCGAAGGTGCCGATCGTCGCGTGGCTCGGTCCGAGGAAACCGGGCGGCGGAAAGCCGAAGCTGACCGCCGTCATGACGGAAAGACGGCGCGGGGCTGAATGCGTCGCGTCGCGTCCACCTCGCCCCAGGCGAGCAGCTGGCCCTGGGGATCGAGCAGCCGGTACCGGCCGGCCGGCGCGTTCGGGGCGGCAACCGCCTGGCCCCGACGGACCGCCGCGGCCTCCGTGGCATCCAGTGCGAGGGCCGGCCAGCCTCGCAGTGGGAGGTCCATCGGAAGGAGCCAGCGTGCCCACCCCTCCCCCGCCGCAGCCACCGTTGCCACCGGGACGGCTTCCGCGAGCGTTAGCGGGCCGACGGCGCTGCGCGTCAGCTCGGACAGGTAGGCGCCCGCGCCCAGGGCGGACCCAAGGTCGTGGGCAAGACTGCGGACGTACATCCCTCGACCGGAGCTCACCTCGAGGCGGGCGACTGCCGCGGTGCGGTCATAGTCGAGCAGGCGGATGGCATGGATCTCGACCGGCCGCGCCAGCCGCTCGACGTCTTCACCGCGGCGAGCTTTTCGATAGAGGGCTTCTCCTCCTTGCTTCAGCGCCGAGTAGATCGGCGGCACCTGCTCGATGCGGCCGGTGAACGCCGGCAAGGCGGCCTCGATGCGCTCGCGGCTGATCGTCGCCGGGTCACCGGAGGCGCGAATGGTCCCTTCGCGATCGCCGGTATCGGAGGTAAAGCCGAAGGTCACCGTCGCCAGGTAGGTCTTCGGCCATTCGTGAATGAAATCGGCCAGCCGGGTGGCGGCGTTGATGAGAATCGGCAGGACGCCATCAGCCGCCGGGTCAAGCGTCCCACCATGTCCGGCCTTCAGCACCCCGGGCAGCCGGCGCAGGCTGCGCACGATGGCAAACGACGATGGCCCCACCGGCTTGTTGACGTTCAGGATGCCGGATGCCACTCGCGTTCGTTAGGGTTGCGGGATTTCCCGCATGTCGTTCATGCGCGCGCGGACTTCCGCGAGCACCCTGGCCTCCGCTTCTTTGAGCGGCAGCGCCAACTCGAAGCCGGCCGCCCGTCGGTGGCCGCCGCCCCCGAACTTCCCGGCGAGCTCAGCGGCGTCGACCTGGTCCCGGCTGCGGATGCTCACCTTCGTCAGCCGCGGCCCTGCCTCTTTGAAGAGGATGGCGAGCTCCTGGTCCCGCACCGTATTGAGCTGGTCAATGGCGCTGTCCGCCTGATCGGTCGTTGCCCCGCTATTCCGCAACCCGGTCTGGCTGATCGATCCCCAGACCAGCCGGTCGCCGAACTCGTAGTGCAGCCCCTGCAGGATGCGCCCCTGCATCCGGAGCGAGGAGGCCGGCCGGCTCTTGAAGAGGCCGCGCGCGATCATGACGGGGTCGGCGCCGAGCTCCACCAGCTCAGCGGCGGCGCGCAGCGCGTGTGCCGAGGTGTTGTCGTGCCGGAAGCCTCCGGTGTCGGACAGGATCGTGGCGTAGAGGCAAGACGCCGCCGCGGGCGGAATGTCGATCTTCCAGGCCTTGAGCAGGTCGTAGACGAGCTCGCCGGTCGACGCCGCATCAGTCAGGACAAGATTGACGGTGCCAAACCTTGTGTTCGAGACATGGTGATCGATGTTGACGACCACCGCGGCCTGGGTAACGACCGACTCGTACGTCCCGGCACGTGAGCGATCGCCGGCATCAAAGATGAAGACCGGGGCATGCGTCGGAGCTGGGTGCCGATTGACCCGGTCGATGCCGGGCAGGAACCACCAGGCGCCGGGTACCGGCGGCGACGAGAGAACAGGGACCGACTTCCCGATCGGCTCCAACGCCAGGGCGAGCGCCAGGGCCGAGCCGAGCGTATCGCCATCGGCATCCTTGTGGGTGACCGCCGTCACGATCGGAGCGCTTTGAATAATCTGCCAGATCCGGGGCGCCAGCTCGGCCACCTCCGGACGTGGTGGAGCGAGCTCAGCTGCCGGCGTTTGACTCCCCTTGCTGGACTTGGCGCAAGAGCTGGCTGACCCGGACGCTGTAGGCAACGCCTTCATCGAGCTCGAAATGTAGGTCGGGGGCGAAGCGCAGGTTCGAGAGGCGTGAGCCGAGCTCGCGGCGGATGAATCCTTTCGCGTGCTTCAGGCCGTCGATCGCCGCCCGCCGTGGGTCCTCATCGCCGACCACGCTGACCTTGACGATCGCATACCGTAAGTCGGGGCTCAGCTTCACGTCCGTGATGGTGACCATGCCGATCCGAGGATCTTTGAGGTCGCGGATGATGATCTGACTGATTTCTTCGCGCAGTTGTGCGGCGACGCGTTCCACTCTATGCGTGCCCATGCACCCATTGTATGGAGCACCCGGTCACCCTCCCCCCGCGAGCGGGTCGCCGTACGGCGCTGTCGCGGGGCGGAGGTGCGGTCGCGAGCTGAGCCACGTAATCCTAAGATCGTGGGCGGCGAGCGACCGGCCCGGAGCCACGCGGCGGCACCGTCGGCAACCAACCCTCGTAAATCCGGCCGGCCCTCGCGCTGGGCCGCGTGGTCCTTTGACGGTTCGTGGCCCTGGTCGCCTGTGTGCGGCTAGGAAATGCGCTCATAGCCGTCGCGAACGATCCTCTTCGGATCGATCTCAGGTCCGGCCGTCGAGTTTCTCCAGCACCGGGGCGAGAGCCGCGATCGACGCTTCGGTGATCGGATCGATAACCAGCTGAACGTGCCCGACTCCCTCACGCGCGTACGCGCGGAGGCCGTCCGCAATTACCTCAGGGCTGCCCTCGAGTGGCGTGACCTGCTCGGCTGGATCGGCCTCGCCGCGGCCGGTGGCACCCGACAGGCGCACTAAGACGGCAACCGTGCGCTCTACCTCGCTCGGTTTACGTCCGGCAGCCACGCAAGCGGCGTCAACTTTTGCGCGTAGCGGAACGACGCCTTCGGGTCGGTTGCCGGTCCAGCTGAACCACGCGTTCCAGCCGTCGACGTGCGGAACTGTGAGCGCCAGCATCCGCTCACCCATCGAACCCACCATCAATGGTGGCCCGCCTGGACGCGGCCGCGGGACGAGCTCGCAGTCTCGAGCCGCATAGAACTCGCCCGCGAAGTCGACGCGCCCATCCCGCAGGAGCGATCGGATTATGGTGAAGGCTTCGGCGAATCGCGCCACGCGCCGCTCGAAGGGAAAGCCGAAGGCACGATATTCGGTCTCGTTCCATCCCGCACCGAGCCCCAGGATGAGCCGACCACCGCTGATCTCATCAACGGTCGCGGCCAGCTTGGCGAGCATCGCGGGATTGTGAAAGCTGGTGCAGGCGACCAACGGTCCGATCGCGATCCGAGTGGTCGAGGCCGCGATGCCAGCCAGCGTCGTCCACGCCTCCCACGGGCCCCTAGCTCCGTGGGCCTCGTCGCGATAGAGGAGATGGTCGCCAACCCAGACGGAATCGAAACCAACCTGCTCGCCCAGCCGGGTCATCGCGACAATTTCCGGCCAGCGGACTTCGCGCTCCACCTCGGGCAGCTGAAAGCCGACTTTGAGTGGGCGCGTCGGACTAGGCCTGTTTGACCTGGTACGACTCGATCACGTCGCCCTCGAGGAAGTCCTGGTAGCCATCGATCCGGATGCCGCATTCCAATCCGGCGATGACCTCCTTGACGTCGTCCTTGAAGCGCTTCAGCCCTGTGATCTGACCTTCGTGGATCGGCTTGTTATCGCGCAGCAGCTTCGCGGTCGAGCCGCTCGTGATCTTCCCGTCCTGCACTCGGGAGCCGGCGATGATGCCGAGCTTGGGGATCTTGATCGGGGTCAGCACGTCGGCGCGGCCTTCCCAGATCTGGACGAAGGTCGGCTCGTAAAGCCCCTTGATGGCGCGCTCGATGTCGTTGGTGACGTTGTAGACGACGTCGTAGCTGCGGATGTCGACCTTCTCCCGCTCGGCGGCCTTCTGGCCTAAGGCGTCAGGCTTGACGTTGAAGGCGATGACGAGCGCGTTGGAGACCGCCGCCAGCAAAATGTCCGATTCGGTCACCGGGCCGACGCCCTCGAAGACGATCTTGATCTGCACCTGAGGGTCCTGGATCTTCAGCAGCGAGCCCTTGAGCGCCTCAACCGAGCCGTTGCTATCGGCCTTGAGAACGAGGTTGAGATCCTTGACCGCCCCCTTCCCCATCTGCGCCGACAGGTCGGCCAGGGTCACGCGGCGAGTCTGCGCCAGAGTCGCGACGCGATACTGCTCCGCCCGCTGGCCGGCGATCGTCCGGGCCACCTTCTCGCTGGAGACCGCCTGGAAGATGTCGCCGGCAGTCGGCACGTCGGGCAGGCCGGTGACGACAGCCGGCGTCGCCGGACCCGCTTCCCGCATCTTCTTGCCCCGGTCGTCGAGCAGCGCCCGCACCTTGCCGAAGATGTGCCCGACCACGAGGTTGTCCCCGATGCGCAGCGTTCCGCTCTGCACCAGCACGGTCGCGACCGGGCCGCGCCCCTTCTCGAGGTGAGCATCGATCACCGTGCCGGCGGCCAGCTTGGCCGGGTTGGCCTTGAGGTCCTGGAGGTCGGCGACCAGCAGGATCATCTCGAGCAATTCCGAGATCCCCGTCTTCTGCTTAGCCGAGACCGGCACCATGACGGTCTGACCACCCCAGTCCTCGGGAACGAGGCCCTGTTCGGATAGACCCTGCTTGACGCGGTCCGGGTTGGCGCCCTCCTTGTCGATCTTGTTGATCGCCACCACGATCGGGACCTGGGCGGCCTTCGCGTGGGAAATCGCCTCGACCGTCTGTGGCATGACGCCATCGTCGGCGGCCACGACCAGGACGGCGACATCGGTCACCTGCGCCCCACGGGCGCGCATCGCCGTGAAGGCCTCGTGGCCCGGCGTGTCCAGGAAGACGATGCGCCGGCCCTTCTCCTCGACGACGTAGGCACCGATGCTCTGGGTGATGCCACCGGCTTCGCCGGCGGCCACCTTGGTCTGGCGCACCGCGTCGAGCAGCGAGGTCTTGCCGTGGTCGACGTGACCCATGACGGTGACCACCGGCGGCCGCGGCTTCAGGTTCTCCGGCGCTTCGCCGTCGACGCTGAAGAGCTCCGACCGGGTGGTCAGCTTGACCTGGGTTCCCTCGCCCTCGCCGACAACCTCTTCCGCGATCGCGGAATCCATCGCCATCGGGCTGGCCTGGACGCCAAAGCTGTCGGCGACGATGGCGGCGGTGTCGAAGTCGATCTGCTGGTTGATGTTGGCCATCACGCCGTTCTTCATCAGCTCTTTGATGATGTCGACGGTCTTGACGTCGAGGTACTCAGCCAGCTCCTTCACCGACAGCGTCGGCGGCAACTCCACCTTGCCTTCGGCAACCGCCGGTTTGGCATCGGCTGCCTGACCGCCCGGCGCGAACTGGGTGCGCACCGACGCCTCCTGCTCCGGCGTCAGCACCGCCATCGCATGGCGAGGCGCGTGGCGCATCGGACGCAGGAAATCCAGGATCTGCCGCGCCTCGACGCCGAGGTCACGGGCGAGCTGCTGAACCTTAATTCCGCGAGTTGTCGTAGCTATCTCTGAACTATCCTCCGCAATTCAACTGGCAATGATAACGTGCACGCCGCCAGCAGCGCGCTCAGATCAGTATTCCCTGACGGAGCCTCTCCCAATCTTGGGAGGTGGTCCGCTGCGCGAGCGCGCGGTCCAGCGCTCGCCGCTTCTCCGCCATCGCCCAACAGGCGGCATCCCGACAGAGGTACGCGCTTCGCCCCGCCACCCGCCGCGGGTCGGCCACGATCCTGCCGTCGACGACGGCCAGCCGGTGCAGCATCGACCGCGGCTTGACCTGGCGGCAGCCGACGCAGGAGCGCTGCGGCTCAGTGCGCAACATCCCCCTCCCCCGTTGGGGGAGGGTCGGGGTGGGGGCCCGTCGCTTCGACCGTTGGTTTGATGTCGATCCGCCACCCGGTCAGCTTCGCCGCGAGCCGGGCGTTCTGCCCATCTTTTCCGATCGCCAGCGACAGCTGGTTTTCGGGCACCTGCGCGGTGGCCGTGCGCGATTCACGGTCGATATCCACGCTCAGGACCTGGGCCGGACTGAGCGCATTGGCGACCAGCTGGGCCGCATCGTCGGCCCAGGGGATGATGTCGACCCGCTCCGTTCCAAGCTCGCCGACCACGCTTCGGATTCGCACGCCGCGCGGCCCGACGCAGGCCCCGACCGGGTCGATGCCGTCCCGGTTAGCGGATACGGCGACCTTGGTCCGCACGCCGGGCTCGCGAGCCAGCGCGCGGATCACCACGGCTCCTGAGGTCAGCTCAGGGATCTCGAACTCGAGCAGGCGGCGCACCAGCGCCTTGTGCGCCCGGGAGACGATCACCTGCGCCCCGCGACTGCGCTTCCGTTCCTCGAGGAGAAGGACCTTCAGGTGCTGCCCGACCCGGATTTGCTCGTCAGGGATCTGCTCCTCCGGCGGCAAAACGCCCTCGGCCTTGCCCAGCTCGAGGTAGATGGTATGACCGTCCGAGCGCTCCGCGATGCGCTCGACGATCCCGCTAAGCATCTCGCCCTTGTGCTCGAGGACATCCTTCAGCACAAGGTCCTTCTCCGCATCACGCAAGCGCTGGAACACGACCTGCTTGCTAATCTGGGCGGCCAGCCGGGCGAAATCCTCTGTTGGCAGCGGGACATCGACCAGGTCGCCCAGCGAGGGCGACCCCAGCTTGCCCGCCTCCTCCAGACTGACCTCTGTTGCCGGATCCGTCACGGTTTCGACCACCCGGCGCCGGCCGAAGATTGCGATCTGGGCTGTGTCCGGATCGACGTGCACCCGGATGTTCTCCGGCGGATTGAAGGCGCGCCGGTAGGCGGTGGCCAGCGCGGTCTCCATCAGGCTCAGCAGTGATTGCTTGGAGATGCCCTTCTCTTCCTGGACCTGGTCGAGCGCCTTGAGGAAGTCCGACTTGATCATCAGCGGCGGGACAGGTCGATCGCCAGCCGGGCGGAGACGATGTCCGCCAGCGGGATCGCGACCGTTTTCAGATGCTTGCCTTCGCCCAGCTGCAACTCGATCATGTGGTCCGAGATGGCGGTAAGCCGTCCTTCGGCGACCTGCTCGCTGTCACCGACGTGGTAGCGGACATTGGCGCGCTTGCCGATGAAGCGGCGGTATTCCTCGAGGTTGCGCAGCGGACGCTCGGCGCCCGGTGAGGAGACCTCGAGGTCATAGCGTGTGGGCAGCGGATCGGCCTGGTCGAGCAACGCGCTCAGCGACTTGCTGACCCGCTCGCAATCGCCGAGCGTCACACCTTCGGGCCGGTCGATCCGGACCCGCAGCGTCATATAACCGCTGCCGCCTGTGAGCGCCAGGTCATAGAGCTCGTAACCGAGAAAGGTGAGCGTTGGCATGACCAATTCCCGGATCCGATCGAGCTGATTTGTGGTTGGCGGGGACACCATTAAATGAAAAAGGGCCGACGGCCCCACACTGCGACTTTCGTATTCACTTGGCCCTGAGTATAGTCGGCTACCTCGGGTCGAGTCGTCTCCATACGACGAGTAACGGGCTCGCATTAAAAATCGATGAGTAGGTCCCGCTGACGATGCCGATCAACAGCGCCAGGGTGAAGCCCTTGATGTTCTGCGGCGAGATCAGGAACAGGGCAACCAGGACGAAGACGACCGTCATCGAGGTGTTCAACGAGCGGGCGAGCGACTGAATGATGCTCAGGTTGACGTTCTGCTCGAAGGTCAGGCGGCTCGCCTGCCGCAGGTTTTCGCGGATCCGGTCGAAGATGACGATCGTGTCGTGGACGGAGAAGCCGATCACGGTGAGCACGGCCGTGACGAACAGCGTGTTGATCTCCCCCAGCGGCAGGTTGAAGACCTTGCCGAGGATCGAGTAGATGCCGGTCAAGACAAAGACGTCATGCAGCAACGCCAGGATGGCGCAGATCGCGAACTTGTAGTTGAACCGGATGCTCAGATAGATGACGATCAGGATGGAGGCGATCGCGATCAGGCCGCCGGCACCCACGACCAGTTCCCTGGCGATCGTCGGACCGACCTGTGCGTAGCTCGACCGAGACGGGTCG
>DASYVR010000005.1:0-47225 GCA_035936995.1 Candidatus Dormiibacterota bacterium
CAGCAGCTGGCCTTCCTGCACGGTTTCGCCCTCCTGGGCATGGATCTTCGTCACGCGTCCGGCGGCGGGGGCGTTGACCGGGATCTCCATCTTCATCGACTCCAGGATCATCAGTGTCTCGTCGGCAGCGACCCTTTGCCCCTCGCTGACGACGATCTTCCAGAGGTTCGCGGCCAGCTCGGCCCTGACCTGCACGCGCTCGATTCTCTCATCGAGCCCGCCTGGCATGCCCGGCGACCGGCGAGCCCGCGAGAGGCGGCTGTTATCATGGCGACGATTTGCGTAAGAAACGTAGCTACCCGAAGAAGCGCGGCGGTCCCACCACGCTGCGCCCCGGTATTGACACGCTGGAAGCCAAGGAGACCCCGGCCGGCAAAGAGGAGACCATCGAGATGGACGCGGAGGTGGTCGAGCCGCTACCGAACGCGATGTTCAAGGTGAAGCTGCAGACCGGCCAGACGATCCTCGCCTACACCTCCGGGAAGATGCGCAAGTTCTACATTCGCATCCTGATCGGCGACCGGGTCCGGGTCGACCTCTCACCTTACGATCTGACCCGCGGCCGGATCATCTTCCGCTACAAGTAGGCCGGCGCGCTAACCTCAAGACAACGTTATGGCGTGGCTCTATGTCTTGATCCTGCTGCTGCTGGCCGCCGGACTCTGGGGAGCCTACCGGGTCCTGGGAACCCCCTCACGCCTGGCGCCTCGCGACTACTACATCGTGCTGGCCGACGTGGCGACCAGCGTGGAACGGGCGGCCGGCCGGCTCCGCCAGGCGCTCGACGGCGCGCCGGGCGCCCGATTGGGGGATGCGGCCACCGCGACCCGAAAGATCTTCCAGACCGGCTACTACCAGACGCTCCGGCTGCGGCCCGTGAGCGGTCCCGACGCGGCCGCCGCCGCGCGCGCCGAGCTCGGCCGCGCCTGCGAGGCTTACGACTGGGCCAGCCGGATGATCGGGAGCGAGAGCGCCCACAACCCGCTGATCCTGGCGGCAGCCCGCCGGCTGCTCGATGCGGGTGACGCGGCGCTCAGGCAGGCGGCGCGGGAGCTGCCGCCGGTGCTGACGACGCCTCGCGAAAATACCGCACCGTAGCATCGAGGCCGGCTTCCAGGCTGGTCTGCGGGTGCCAGCCCATCACCTTCTCGATCTTCCTGGCATCGATCACCGAGCGTCGCTGCTCCCCCGGCAAGGGGGGCCCATGCTCCTCTGCCTGGTTGCTGCCCGAGAGCCGCTTCAGCACCTGGAAGATCGTGTTGATGTCGGTCTCGACGCCGGTGCCGACGTTGAACGATCCGACGGCGTCCGAGGTCAGCGCGCGGGCGTTCGCCTCGGCGACGTCGCCGACGTAGACGAAGTCGCGTGTCTGCTTCCCGTCACCATTGATGCGCGCCGTCTCGCCGTCGAGCAGGCGCCGGGCGAAGATCGCCACCACGCCCGCCTCGCCGTGCGGGTCCTGCCGCGGTCCGTAGACGTTGGCATAGCGAAGGGCGGCGTAGGAGAGTCGATGCAGGGCGTGGAAGGTTCGCAGGTAGACCTCGGCGGCGAGCTTGGAGGCACCGTAGGGTGAGACCGGCAACGTCGGGTAATCCTCCGGGGTCGGAATCACATCGGCGTCACCGTACAGCGCACCCCCGGTCGAGGCGAAGAGGAAGCGTCGGATGCCATGACGAACACTCGCCTGCAGCAGCGCGACCGTCCCCAGCACGTTGACGCCGGCGTCGAACCCGGGGTCATCGACCGAACGCCGAACGCTGGCCTGCGCCGCCACGTGAACGACCGCCTCCGGCCGCTCGATCCTGAACAACTCGTCGAGCCAGGGCGAGCGAAGATCCATCTGGTAGAAACGGGCCCGTGCGGGCACCTGCTCGACGTGGCCGGCGGACAGGTCATCGACGATCACGACCTCGTGCCCATCCGAGAGCAGCCGATCGCCGAGATGTGACCCGATGAAGCCAGCGCCACCCGTGAGCAGCACCTTCAACGTCGGCGACTCAGGAGGAAGACCACCAGCCCGACGGCGATCAGGCTCCAATAGCTGATCAGGCGGTCGAGGATCGCGACCGACAACGCCTGCGACGCGTTCAGGCCGAAGAAGACCAGCACGGCGATGATCCCGCCCTCCACCAGCACCAGCCCGCCCGGAAGCGCCGGAATGGTCGTCAGCAGGGAGGCGACCAGTGCGATGAACACGATCTGGGCGAGGCTGAGCGAGATGTGAAGCGGGAGCGCCTGGACCACCAGGAAGAGGCGGGCGGACTCGGCCATCCAGACCAACACCGTGAGCCCGAGCAGCAGCGGCAGCCGGCCGGCGAAGGCGCTCAGCAGCCCATGCTTGAAGCGGGTGGCCTGCTCCCGAAGTCGCTCGGGGAGGAAGCGGGAGAGGCGTCCCTCGCTGTAGCGGATGATGAGCAGGCCTGCGATCAATCCGGCGGCGATCACCAGTCCGACGATGAACGCGGGCAGAAATCGCTCCGGGATGGAGGCGCGGAAGCTGACCAGGCCGCTGACCACCAGCAGGCTCATCAGGACGAGGAAGTCGAGGGCGCGCTCGCTGAAGATGGTGCCGAGGCCCTTTGAGCCGGAGACGTCGGTCTGCTGCCGAAGCAGGTATGCCCGATAGAAATCGCCCATCTTCGCCGGCAGTACGCAATTGGCGAACCAGGCCAGGATGATGATGTGGAAGAGCTCACCGAACCGGTTGGATTCTCCGGTGTTGCGCAGCAGGATCTCCCAGCGGACGGTGCGCACCACGAAGGAGAAGTAGAAGGCCCCTACCGCGAGGGCGTAAATGAGGAGGTTGGTCTGCCGAATCGCCCGCAGGCTGGCGCCGTAGTCGAGCTGGACGTGCGTCAGGACGACGAAGAGGACGACCGCGAGGATCCCGAAAGAGATCAGCGTCCGGATGTCGAGCAAACGCTCCCGAAGGGCGGACCGTGGGGACGCCGCCTCCGGCCGAGGGGCGGCGGGCTGCATCTCAGGATTCAACATATCAGGGTCCAGCGGGCTCGCGATCGCGCTAGTCGGCGATCTTCCGGCGGCGCATGATCCGCTCGAGTAACGGCATCTTGCGGCGAGGCTTGCCGCTCGGGCCGTACTGCGCACGAACCTGTTCCTGCTCGCGCGCTTCGAGGATCCGCGGTACCCAGTCCGACTCGAGCATGGGCGATTCACCGCCCTCCCAGGTCTTGAGGTAGAAGATGCCCTTGAGCGCGGTAAACGGGATCGCCAGCTCCTTGACCTCGCTTTGGTCGGGCGAGACCAGCGAGAGGGTGACGCCATATCGGGACGGGTGGAGCTGGCGATCGCTGTACCCGCGCAGGACTTCGTGGTCGACGAAATGAATGGCGATCCGATGGTAGCGGGCGATATCAACCTCGCTGGAGGGTGGCCCGGAGTCGAGCAAGACGTATTTGAGGCTGCTCAACGGCACGAAGGCGCCCCGGTTATTGGTGCCCAGGTTGTGGATGCCGGTTTGCACGAACGGCGCCTCCAGCTCTCGGTTGGGCGGGTCACCGTGCAATGTCTCGCCGTCGAGGAAACAGTAGATGGCGTGCGGCACGTTTCCCGCATTCTAGGGCGTCAGTTGCCCGGAAATCTCCCTGCCCCCTCCGGGAGGGCAGAGTGTGGGCGTGAAGGTGAGTGCGATTGGTTCATCACGTGGCCCCTCGAGCGTTTACAATCGCGGCTGCTTGCCTTGATGCCGATCTCGCTCCGCTCCATGGCGTTACGGTCCTTACCGTTACACAGCGCCGTAACGGTGGCGCTCGGCCTTTCGCTGCTGACGATGCAGCCGGTGCTGGCGGCCGGCAACTTGACGCTGCCCTTCGCGAACCCGAACCCACGCATTACCTCCTGGATGGATCACCATTACCCGACGCGACAGGAAGACGGGGTCATGATCCGCTTCGACGGCGCCACGGGCTACGCCTACGACGGCCACCGGGGCACCGACTTCGCCGTGCCCTCCAACACGCCGGTCGTAGCCGCCGACGACGGGACGGTGATCTACAGCGAGTGGAGCGACAGCGGCGGCTGGGGCGTGGTGATCGACCACGCCTACGACCGCACCGCCTACTTCCACAACAATCAGCTCTTCGTGTACCCGGGCCAGCACCTGTCCCGAGGCCAGCTGATCGCCCTCAGCGGCAGCACCGGGAATTCGACCGGGCCGCATGTCCATTTCGAGGTGCGCGACCTGCTGACCCCCTGGCACTCGGTCGATCCGTACGGCTGGACCGGGGGCGGCCAGGACCCGTGGCGTTGGGACATGGGCTACTTGTGGACGAGCAACCCACCAGTGCCGTTCCTGCTGCCCCTCGCCTTCCCAGCTGGAGCGCGCTGGAACTACTGGTACGGCAACGATGGTCCCCCGCCGCCGGTCAGCTGGCACCTGCGCGACGGCGGTCACGGCCTCGCCGGATTTGCGGCCAAATGGGATGCCGACCCCGGCCCGGGGGCACCGCGGACCCCGGCCAGCAGTGGAACGGCCGCGGTGCCCGGCCCCGGATCGCACACGCTGCACCTCCGCGTCTTCGATCGGGCCGGCGCCAGCGCCGACATCACCTACCTATATCTATATGATGTCGAGCCGCCCAGCTCGGCTCTCCGGCTGGATGGCAGCGGGTCGGCAGCGCTGAATCTCCACTGGTCCGGCAGCGACAGCCTCTCTGGAATCAAAGACCTCGCGATCGATGTCGCGCCGGCATCCTCGGCATTTCGACCGCTGGTCAGACAGAGCGTGGATCAGCCGTCGGCAGGAAAAAGCTCGGGCGCGGTGCGGTTCTTCGGCGAGCCTGGCACCGCCTATCAGTTTCGGCTGAGCGTGCGCGATGCGGCGCGGAACCCGGCGCCGCCGCTGATCGTCGACGCTCTCGTTCCAGCGAGCGCCGGCCTTCCCGCCACGGCGGCGGATCGCAGCATCCTTGGACCATTGCCCGATCCGCCGGATGGCACGCCGTCTTTCATGGGTGTCCGGCAGGAACACCCCTCGGCCGATGGCGCGCTGCTGCTCGGCAGCGACGCCTCGCTCCATGGTCTCGCCGCCGACCGCACGCCCGTCTCAGCGCCGCCGGCCTCGGCGGCCGCTGCCGTCGACGTCGCCAGCCAGCCGACCGGGCCGCTCCGATTGCTGGCCGATGGGACGACCTGGAATGGCGCCGGGGCGGCCGGCCCGCGCTTCGCGGTCAGTGCCCCCGTGCGGCTGCTGGTTGCAGCGGATGGCGCCGTTCTGGCGGTCGACGCCGGGGGTGCGATTGCGGGCAGCGGGACCAGTGTCGCCTCGGTGCTACCGGCCGGCGCGAGCGTGGTCGACGCCGCGCTGTTTCCTGGGAGCCACTCCGGACTGGCGCTTGACACCACCGGCGCGGTCCACGCCTTCGGCGGCGCCGATGCGGCCCTGACGGTGATGCCGTCGAGCTGGACACTGCCGGGTCAACCGGCGGCGATCACCCTGGCCGGCACCGCGCAGGCACCCGCCGGCATCCTCACCGATGCCAGCGGTGACTGGCAGACGTTCGGCAGCCTGCTCTTGCTCCCGGATGCCAGCTTTCGCGGTCCGTGGTTCGACCCGATGACCGGGCTGCCCGTCCGCTAGCCGGCGGCGCGCACCGGGGCGGTCGCCGGAGCGGCGAAGAGGCGGCGGACCGCATCGACGGCATAATCGACGTCCTCGACGGAGACCCCGCGGTGGGTGACCATCCGCCAGCGGTAGAGCGAGGCCTGGTCGAGCAACACGCCGACCTCACGGCAGCGGTCGATGAATGAACCCGCTGTGAGCGGCGGGCGGCAATCGCCGAAGACCATGTTCGTTTCGACCCTTGACACGTCGACGTCGACGCCCGGCAGCCCCCACAGGCCTTCGGCCAGGCGCCGGGCGTTGGCATGGTCCTCGGCCAGGCGGTCGACCATCTCATTGAGCGCGCACAGCCCGGCCGCCGCGAGCACACCGGCCTGGCGCATCCCGCCGCCCAGCATCTTGCGCGTGCGACGGGCGCGCTCGATGAAGTCCTTCGATCCGGCCAGCATCGAGCCGACCGGCGCGCTGAGCCCCTTCGAGAGGCAGAACATGACCGAGTCCAGCGGCCCCGTGAGCTGACGGACATCGACGCGCAGCGCCACCGCCGCATTGAAGACGCGCGCGCCGTCGAGGTGCACCGGAAAACCGGCGTCATGCGCGACGGCGCAAAGCGCTTCGGTCTGGTTCGCGCTCAGGCAGGTGCCGCCCCGGCGATTGTGGGTGTTCTCCAGGCAGAGCAGGCCCGTGGGTGGCTGGTGGATGTCCGGCTCGCGGATGGCCCGGCGCACCTGTTCCGGCGCAAGTCGCCCGTCCACGCTCTCGAGCGGACGAAGCTGCAACCCGCCGACGACCGAGGCGCCGGCCACTTCGGAATGGAAGATGTGACTCTCGCCTTCGAGGAGCACCTCCTCGCCCGGCTTGGCATGGCTGATCAGGGCGCAGAGGTTGCCCATCGTCCCGCTCGGCACGAAAAGCGAGGCCTCCTTGCCGACCATCTCGGCCGCGCGTTGCTGCAGCCGGTGGATCGTCGGGTCTTCGTCCCAGACGTCGTCACCCACTTCCGCCGACGCCATCGCCGCCCGCATCGACTCCGTCGGAAGGGTAAAGGTATCGCTGCGTAGTTCAACGATCCTGTGCATCACGAATTACTTGCCCAACTGAGCATAGATCAGCGGTCGCGAGGTGACGACCTCGGTGATCGCCAGGTCGCTTTTGCGCTGGATGACGACCTGGACCCGGGTCTGGAGGCTACTGGCGGAAAGATCGGCTGCGGGCCCCAGCTGCTCCGGATCACCGATTGCCAGTAAGACCAGCGGGCCGCCGACCGCATGTCCGGCAACCATCAGGCTGTTGCCCCGGCTGATGATCGGCGTGCTGCCGACGATGCGATAACCATTGAGAGAAATCGCCTCCGCGCCGGCGTTCCGAAGGCTGTTCAGCGCGTCCTGAAGCTCGAAGTCCGTCACCGATCCCTGGATCTGGATCTCGAGTCCCGGCCCATGCACCGGAATCGCCCCATTGACCTCTCGCAGCGTGGCCAGCTCTTTTGAGATCGCCTGCGAGTCGGCGCCGCCGGATGTCAGCGCCTGATGAAGCTGCGCCTGTTGCTGCGTGAGGATGGCACTCTGCTGGATCAGTTGATTGTTGGCACGGTTGAGATCGTTGATCAGCAGCGCCACGCTTGTGTCATCCTGTGCGGCCAGGGTACGGGCGACGGCGGCCTGCGATCGAAGCTGGACCACGAGCAGGAACCCGAGCCCGATCGCGATCAGGCTGACGATGATCAGCCGCTGGCTCCGCGCGGTCAGATTAGCCGAGCGGCTGAGCATACTTCACCAGGAACGCGGCATCGTAAGCCGGGACGCTGAGACGGGTGCTACGCAGCCAGCTCAAGCCCAGCCCGTAAATCCGGTTGCGGCTCTTGAGTTCGGCGAGCTGATCCGGGTCACCGATTCCATTGGCGAGTGCCGACGGATCGCCGAGCGCGATCACGGTATATGGTCCGCTCAGCCGGCTGGCATTGTTGATCAAGATGTTGACGCCGGCGTAATGGAAGGCCGTGCTGGGCACGATCCGCTGCCCGTTGACGGCGATCGCCTCGGCTCCGCTCGCCCACAGGAGATTGACGATGTCCTGCAGGTCCTGGTAATGGATGGTCCAGCCGAGCGAATGATCCGCGGGGTCGTTCGGATCCACGCCGTCGTGTGAGAGGACGGTCAGGCCCGGTCCGTGAAGGGCGGTCAGGCCGGTAATCGTCTTCTGCTCGTCGAGCTGGGCTTTGACTTCCTGAGCCGCGCTCGATCGGCGTGCGCTTTCGTCCTCGCCCGCCTTCACATCCGCCTGTAGCGCCTGGACCCGAGCCTTGAGGTTCCGGTTCTGGTCCTCCAGCTGGGTGACGCTCTGCCGCAGCGCTTCGTCGCGGGCGACGCGGTTGGAGGAGGGAGGCAGGGGCTGGCTTCGGAACTGGGTGGCGGCAAGTCCCGCGACGAGGAAGGTCGCAAGCGAAACGCTTGCCAAAACGGTCATCCGCGGCGTCACGGTGCCGTGTAGTGTAATGGGTGCGCAAGCCCGGGTCAGGCCCAATCGCCCGGGGCGAAGATGCAGGAGGAACCGTGGCTCAGAAGGTAGAGGTTGCGCCCATCAGGGGCTTGGCGGAGCCAGACTATACCGATCCGTGGACGACCGCCCAGCGTCAATTCGACATCGCGGCCGAGGCGCTCGGCCTGGATCCGAACATGGCGAGGGTCCTTCGGGAGTGTAAGCGCGAGCTCATCGTGACCTTCCCGGTGCTGATGGACGATCACACGATCAAGATGTTCACCGGCTACCGGATCCACCACAACATTGACCGGGGCCCGGCCAAAGGCGGCATCCGGTATCACCCCGGTGTGACCCGGGAAGAAGTCAAAGCGCTGGCCATGTGGATGACCTGGAAGTGCGCCGTCGTCGGGATTCCCTACGGTGGGGCCAAGGGCGGCGTGGTCGTCGACCCCAAGCTGCTCAGCCGCAACGAGCTCGAAAATCTCACTCGGCGGTATACGAGCGAGATCAGCATCGTCATCGGGCCGGACCGCGACATCCCCGCCCCGGACGTCAACACCAACGCCCAGATCATGGCCTGGATGATGGATACGATCAGCATGCAGGCCGGCCATTCCGTGCCGGCGGTCGTGACCGGCAAGCCGCTGGGCATCGGCGGGTCCGAAGGCCGTCCCGAAGCCACCGGTCGAGGCTGCATGCTGACAACGCTGGCGGCGCTGAGGCACTTAAAGATCCGCCCCGAAGAGGCGACGGTCGCCGTCCAGGGCGTGGGCAACGTGGGGTACACCACCGCCAAGCTGCTGGCCCAGGCGGGCTGTAAGGTCATCGCGGTCAGCGATTCGAACGGCGCCTGCTACAACGAGGGAGGCATCGAGCTCGACGAGGTTGTCCGCGAGAAGGAGATCAACGGCCGGCTTCGACAGAAGGTCTGCGAGTTCATCACCAACGAGGAGCTGCTCGAGTTGCCCGTCACCGTGCTCGTGCCGGCGGCACTCGAGAACCAGATTCACCGGGGCAATGCCCATCGAATCAAGGCCAAGGTGATTTGCGAGGGGGCCAACGGGCCGACCACCCCCGAGGCGGACCAGATCCTCCACGACCGAGGCGCCTTTGTCATCCCCGACATCCTGGCCAACGCCGGCGGCGTGACCGTTTCGTACTTCGAGTGGGTCCAGGACCTGCAGGAATTCTTCTGGGACGAGCACGACATCAATGAGCGGTTGGAGCGGATCATGCTCAGGGCGTTCGACAGCGTACTGAAGGTGAGCCTCGAGAAGAAGCTGATGATGCGGACCGCGGCCTACGTGCTGGCCGTCGACAAGGTCGCCCAGGCGACCACCATCCGGGGGATCTACCCCTAGCGGCATCAGAGACTACCGGGACTGGCATCGCCAGTACGACGATCCGAGCAGCCCGCTGGCGCAGCGGCTGGCCATCGTCCAGCGGCGACTCGGCGAGCTTCTCTCAGCGGCGCCGTTGGGCTCGCTACGGCTCATCAGCATGTGCGCCGGCCAGGGTCGCGACCTGATCGGCGTCCTTTCGGACCACCCGCGGCGAGCCGACGTGGCGGCCGTCCTGGTCGAGCTGGATCCGGGTAACGTTGAAGTGGCGCGAGCGGCGGCGGCGCGCGCGGGCTTGACCCAGGTCGAGATGCTGGAAGGAGACGCCGCCGTCAGTGATATCTACGCGCCGGTGGTGCCGGCCGACATCGTTCTGGCGTGCGGGATCTTCGGCAACGTGTCGGATGCCGACGTCGAGAACACCGTGGCCAATCTTTCGATGCTGTGCCGAGCGGGAGCCGCCGTCCTGTGGACCCGCCATCGGGGCGAGCCGGACCTCACGCCGCGGATCCGCCGGTGGTTTGCGCAGAGTGGCTTCGAGGAGTCGAGCTTCGACGCCCCCGACAATGCCACGAGGTCCGGGATCGGCGCCGCGCGCCTGGTCGCAACCCCGGCGCTATTCACGCCCGGTTTTCGCTTCTTTACATTCATCCGCTGAGCGGCCGCCGGGCAGGTCTGAGCGTCGAGGATGGGCGCAGAGCTTCAACTCGTGCTTCCGGCGCTCGGGTCAATGACAATAGAGGGATGGACGAGGGCGTGCGCGCCTACATCGACGCCATCGCCCCCGAGCACCGGCCCCTGTTCGACCGCCTCCACCGGCTGGTCCTGGAGGCGCACCCCGACGCCGCGCTGGTGCTCTCGTACCAGATTCCCACCTACAGGGTCGGCCGCCGCCGCTTCTTCGTCGGCGCGTGGAAGCACGGGGTGTCGATCTACGGCTGGGACCAGGGCCGCGACGCCGGCTTCACCGCCCGCCATCCCGAGCTCAAAACGGGCAAGGGGACCATCCAGCTGCGGCCCGCCACCGCCGCCAGCATCCCCGACGACGAGTTCCGCGACCTGGTCCGCGCCGCCCTCGACGGCTGATCAGGCCGGGAGCTTGATTTCGTTCCCCTCGCCCTCTTGGGGAGGGGAGGGTGGGGGCTTCAGATCCGCCACTCTGCCGCCCGTGATTCGCACCAGCTCGGCAGGGACGATGGGGAAGACGTGGCGAGGCGTGCCCGCCGCGGCCCAGACGAGGTCGTACCGGAGCAAATCGCGATCGATGAAGGTCGGGATTGGCCCTGGGAAGCCGATCGGCGGCACGCCCCCGATCGCGTACCCGGTCGCCTGACGGACCGCGTTGGCATCGGCCTTTCCGATTGCGGCGCCGGTGAGCGCGCTGAGGCGTTGCGTATCCAGCTGGTTGACGCCGGACACGAGGGCCAGGACCGGCGAATTGCCGGCCAGGAAGACCAGCGATTTCACGATCTGTCCGACGCTGGTTCCGACGGTGGCCGCCGCCTCCCGTGCCGTTCGCGTCGAGGCAGGAAACTCCTCGATCCGGGCGTCGACCCCGGCCGCCGTTAGCGCCGCCCGCACTCGCTCCGGCGCTGAAGCTTGTTGATCCATGATGAAAGCCATCCGTTATAATCCCCGAAAACCATCTCGTCCTGAGGTACACGCACACCCTTTGAGCTTGTTACGGTTTCGGAGCCGACCGCGGTGAGTGTGCGTGCGCCCCTGAAGCCGTCGGCGTTCGAGGCTGCCGACAGCGTCGAGCTGGGGCGTTTCAAGCGAGCCCGCCGGGCCTACGGCTTCGACGAAGTCGCGCTCGTGCCTGGCCGCGTGACGATCAACCCTGAGGAAGTCGACAGCTCGTTTGAGCTGGGCTCGCTGCGCCTCGCGGTACCGATCCTGGCGGCCGCCATGGACGGTGTCGTCGATGTGCGCTTCGCGGTCGAGATGGGACGCCTTGGCGGGATGGCGGTCCTCAACCTCGATGGACTGCAGACCCGCTATGCCGACCCGACGAGCGTGCTTCGCGAGATCGCTGAGGCACCGCGCGAACACATCAACGCCCTGCTCCAGAGGGTTTACCAGGCCCCGGTCCGCGAACAGCTGATCGGCGAGCGGATCGCCGCCGTCAAGCGTGCCCGGGTCCCGGTCGGCGTCTCGACGGTCCCGGCGCAGGCCGCCCGCCGGGCGGGCCTGGTGCAGGAGGCCGGCGCCGATTGCCTTGTGGTCCAGGGGACGGTGCTCACGGCGCGACACATTTCGCGCTCGTACGAGCAGCTTTCCTTCGAGAAACTGTGCGCCGGGCTGTCGATCCCGGTGCTGGCCGGCAACTGCGTCCAGTACGAAACCGCGCTCGAACTGATGCAAACCGGTATTGCTGGCATCCTGGTCGGCGTCGGTCCGGGTGCGGCCTGCACGACGCGAGGCGTGCTCGGCGTTGGCGTGCCGCAGGTCACCGCGACCAGCGACGTGGCCGCCGCGCGAGAGACCTATTTCAGCGACAGCGGCCGCCGCGTCCAGGTCATCACGGATGGTGGCATGCGGGTGGGCGGGGACATTACCAAAGCCTTCGCCTCGGGAGCCGACGCCGTCATGGTGGGCTCGATTTTCGCCGGGACGACGGATGCGGCGGGCGGCGGCTTTCACTGGGGGATGGCGACCCCGGACCCGAACCTTCCGCGCGGGACCCGCATCAAGGTTGGCCAGCGGGGCACGCTGCGCGAAGTTCTGCTGGGGCCGGCGCGCGTGGATGACGGCACCCAGAACCTGGTGGGCGCCTTGCGCTCGGCGATGGGGGTGTGCGGCGCTCGGACCCTGCGCGAGTTCCAGCAGACGGAGCTGGTGATCGCGCCGGCGATCCAAAACGAGGGGAAGCTCTTCCAGCAAGCCCAGCAAGTGGGCATGGGAACCTAGCGGTCGCCCGAGCATCGACCCTCCAAAATCACCCTCCCGCGCGTGCGGGGGAGGGCAGGGTGGGGGCCCAGGAGCTGGTGCTGGTGCTGGACTTTGGTTCGCAATACAGCCAGCTGATCGCACGCCGCGTGCGCGAGGCCGGCGTCTATTGCGAGCTGATTCCCGGGACCACGCCGTGGGAGGCGATCCGCGGGCGCGCCCCCAGGGCCCTGATCCTCTCGGGCGGCCCCGCCAGTGTCTACGAGGAGGGCGCCCCGCGCTGCGATCCGGCGGCGCTCGCTGCCGGCGTGCCGGTGCTCGGTATCTGCTACGGCATGCAGTTGCTGGCCTATCAGCTCGGCGGCAAAGTCGCGCCGGCCGGCAAACGAGAGTACGGGCCGGCCAGCGTCCAGATCGAAGACCAGGCCGGTCTCTTTATCGACCTGCCTTCGCAGCTACCGGTCTGGATGAGCCACGGGGACACCATCCTGGAAGCCCCGGCCGGCTTTCGCCGACTGGCGGAATCCGAGAACTCGACGATCGCCGCCATGGCCGACGACGCCGGTCGCTTTGGCATCGCCTTTCATCCCGAGGTGATCCACACCCCGCAGGGCCGGGAGATTCTCCGAAACTTTCTCTATCAAGTCGCGGGCTGCCGCGGCACCTGGAAGCCGTCCGCCTTCATCGAGCAAGCAATCCAAACCATCCGGGAGCAGGTGGGCGACGGCCGAGTGCTCTGCGCGCTCTCCGGGGGCGTGGATTCGGCCGTCTGCGCCACGCTCGTTCACCGCGCCGTCCCCGGCCGGCTGACCTGCCTGATCGTGGACAACGGCCTGTTGCGCCGCGACGAGCGGCGGCGCGTCGAAGAGGTGATGCTGCGTCACCTCGGCATCGACCTCAAAGCCGTCGACGCCGGCGACGAGTTCCTGGGCGCGTTGCAGGGCGTCATCGATCCCGAGGAAAAGCGCCGTCGCATCGGCGCCACCTTCATCAACGTCTTCGAGCGGGAAGCGGCCTCGCTCTCAGGCATCGACTTCCTGGCGCAGGGAACGCTCTACCCGGATGTGATCGAGAGCACCAGTCACGACACCCACCACGCGCACCGGATCAAAACACACCACAACGTTGGCGGCCTGCCCGCCGACCTCCGTTTCAAGCTTGTCGAGCCGCTCCGATATCTGTTCAAGGACGAGGTCCGCGCGATCGGCTCGGCGCTGGGGCTTCCCGACGACATGGTGCACCGCCAGCCCTTCCCCGGCCCGGGGCTGGCCGTCCGCATCATCGGCGAGGTAACGAGGGAGCGGCTGGAGACGCTGCGGTCGGCGGACTGGATCGTGGTCGACGAGATCAAGGCGGCCGGCCTCTATCGCTCGCTCTGGCAGTCCTTCGCGATCCTGACGCCGCTGCAGAGCGTCGGCGTGATGGGCGACTATCGCACCTACGGCAATGTCGTCGCGGTTCGGGCGGTGCACAGCGAGGACGGGATGACGGCCGACTGGGCACGCCTGCCCTATGACGTGCTGGCGAAGATCTCGAGCCGGATGGTCAACGAGGTGCCCGGCGTGAACCGGGTCGTGTACGACATCTCATCGAAGCCGCCCTCGACCATCGAGTGGGAATGAGGCCTAATGTTCCTTCCCCTCTTGGGGGAGGGTCAGGGAGGGGGATGAACGTCCTCATCGTCGGTAGTGGCGCGCGCGAGCACGCGCTGACCTGGAAGGCGCTGCAGAGTCCGCTGACCAGTTCTGTCTACTGCGCGCCGGGCAATGCGGCCACCGCGGCGATCGCCGTCAACACGGGACTGCAGGCAACGGACATCCACGGGATTGCCCGTTTCGTGGCCGAGCGCGACGTCGGATTGACCATCATCGGTCCGGAGGCCGCCGTCGACGCCGGCCTCGGCGACCGGCTGGCCGCCGTGGGACGGCTGGTCTTCGGCCCGACTCGGGCGGCTGGCCGGATCGAAAGCAGCAAAGCGTTTGCCAAATCGCTGATGGCGCGAGCTGGCGTTCCGACGCCGGCCTACCGGGTATTCGACGATCCGGCCAGCGCCAAAGACTTCGTGCGTGGCGAGCACCGGCCCTTCGTCGTCAAGGCCGACGGGCTTGCCAAGGGCAAGGGCACCCTGGTCCCGCGCGACGCCGACGAAACGCTCGAATGTATCGACACGTTGATGTTGCGGAAGACCGTTGGCGCCGCCGCTGACCGGATCGTACTCGAGGAGAAGCTCGACGGTCGTGAGGTCTCGTTGATGGCGCTGGTCGACGGCGAGCACGTGGTTCCTTTGCCGCCGGCCTGTGACTACAAGCGGGCCCTCGATGGCGACAAAGGCCCCAACACCGGCGGCATGGGCGGATATTCGCCGGTCTCGTTCTTCAACCCGGACGACGTCGAGCGTGCGCTCGCCGCGGTGCTGAGGCCGGTGACCCAGCTGCTGCGCGAGGATGGCACGCCGTACCGTGGCTGCCTCTATGCCGGGCTGATGGTAACTCCGTCCGGGCTGCAGGTGCTCGAGTTCAATGCGCGCTTCGGCGACCCGGAGGCCCAGGTCGTTTTGCCGCGGCTGGCCGACGACCTGGTGCCGCTACTGGCGGCGACCGCCCGCGGCGAGCTCGGCGGTGTGAGTCCCTCCTGGTCCCCGCGCGCGAGCGTCGGCGTCGTCCTCGCCTCGCGTGGCTATCCGGGCGCCTATCAAACCGGCTACCCGATCGACGGGCTGGGCACCCTCGAGCCCGGGGTCTTCGCTTTTCATGCCGGCACGGCCGCCGGCGCCGCCGGCTACCTCACCGCTGGCGGCCGGGTGCTGACGCTGGTCGCGCTTGGCGACACGATGAGGGAGGCGCGCGACCGCGCCTATCGCAACGTCGACCGCATCCGGTTCCAGGGCATGACCTACCGCCGTGACCTCGCGCTGCGCGAGGTGGAAGCGCCGGTGCTGCCATGAGCGAGGCGACGCTGGTCGGCATCGTTATGGGCAGCGAGTCTGACCGTCCGACGATGCAGCGCTGCTGCGAGGTGCTCGACGCCTACGGCGTTGCCTACGAGGTCGTCGTTCGCTCCGCCCATCGCGACCCTGAGGGTTGTCGCCAGTGGGCGACGCAGGCCGAGGGGCGTGGGCTCAAGGTCCTCATCGCCGCCGCGGGGGGCGCGGCGCATCTTCCCGGCGTGGTGGCGGCCTGGAGCCTCCTCCCCGTGATCGGTGTGCCGATGTCCGCGGGCGCCTTAGGTGGGCTCGACGCGCTGTTATCGATGGCCCAGATGCCCGCCGGGATCCCGGTGGCCACCGTCGCCATCGGCGAGGCCGGAGCGAGAAATGCTGCGCATCTCGCGATGGGGATCCTGGCGCTCAACGATCCAGGGGCAAGAGCCAAGCTGGTCAAGCGCCGGGAGGCCAACCGAACGCCCCGGCCTGCCTGAAATCCGGGAATACAATTAGCGGCGTGCCCAAGGTCTTGATCACCGAGACCGTGCTGCGTGACGCGCAGCAGAGTCTGGTGCAGGGCCGCCTCAAGTTGCAGCACGCGCTGCCGATCGCCAAGACCCTGGACGACATCGGGTACCACGCACTCGATGCGTGGGGCGGCTGGACGTTCGCCGCCTCGGTGCGCGCCCTGAAGGAAGATCCCTGGCAGCGGCTGCGCGCACTGCGGGCCGTCATCGTCAAGACGCCGCTGCAGATGTTGATCCGGGGCCAGACCCTGATCGGGCAGTCGCACCAGCCCGACGATGTAGTGCGGGCGTTCATCGAGCAGGCGGTCGAAGACGGTGTCCGCGTGGTTCGCATGTTCGACCCGCTCAACGACCTCCGTAACCTCGAGGTGCCGATCGAAGCAGCTCGGAAAGCGGGGGCGCGAGTCATCGGTGCGCTCGTTTACAGTCCGAGCCCCGTGGTGGACGAGACCCGTATCGTCAAATCGGCCAGCCGGCTGAAAGCGCTGGGTGCGGATTGGATCGGGATCGAGGACGTTGCCGGCATTCTGGCGCCGGCCACCGCCCGCTCGCTCGTGAGCGCGATCGCCAGCGCGACGAAAATGCCAATCAGCATTCATTCCCACTCGACGACGGCCCTTGCGCCCATTTCATACTTCGCGGCCATCGAAGCCGGAGCGACCGGCATCGACACCGCCCTCTCCGCGCTGGCGTGGGGCGCCTCGCAACCCGCGACCGAGACCATGGTGGCCAGTCTTCGCGACGGACCGTACGACACGGGGCTCGACCTCAACCTCATCGGCCAGGCGAGCCGCTATTTCGATGAGATCCACGACGAGTACCTCGAGTTCCAGGACCCCATCGCATTTCGGAACGATGTCTTTGTCCTGCAACACCAGCTGCCGGCCCCCGTCCTGGCGGTCCTGATCCGTAACCTCCGCGAACGCAAGGCGATCGATCGATACGACCGGCTGCTGCAGGAACTGCTCCTCGTCCGCCAGGAGATGGGGTACCCGCCGATGGCCGCGCCGATCAATCGGATCGCGGCCAACCAGGCGCTGGCCAACACGCTCAGCGACAAGCGCTACCAGCACATCGACCAGCCATTCCGAGACTACGTCAAGGGCTTATACGGCGAGCCGCCGGGACCCATCGACCCCGAGGTCCGCAAACGCGCGCTCGGCCCGTCGGACGCGATCACACTCCGGCCCGCGGACCTCCTGCAGCCCGGCATCGATCGGGCACGGCGCGCGATGCGCAAGCAAGGCTTGACATCGACCGGGGTGGACCAGGTGCTGACCTACATCCTGTTTCCGGAAGACGCGCCGAATATCCTCCGCCCAGACGGGCATCGGACCGAACCGGTCACGGCAGCGGCACCGGGCCCGACGCCCGAGCCGCAACCGGCACCGCAGCCAGCAGCGGCGACTCCCGTGGCGGCCGCCTCCCCCGAACCAGCCGCCCGCGAGTTCACGGTCGAAGTCGACGGCGAGCCCTACCGCGTTCGGATCCTCGGTGATGGGTCCCGGCAGGCGGTTGCTGACTCGCCGCCCGCGGCGGCTTCAGGCCCGACCGCGGCGCAACGTGCCGGTGGCGATGGGGCCATCCAGGCGCCGATGCAGGGCATGGTCGTCAAGGTCAAGGTCGCGCCTGGCGACCGCGTCCGCCTGGGTGACGTGGTCGTGGTGCTGGAAGCGATGAAGATGCAGAACGACATCGTGGCGACGGTCGGCGGGACCGTGCGCGAAGTCTTCGCCAGAGAGGGCGCGATTGTGGCGCCCAACGAAGTGTTGATGACGATTGGCTAGTGTCACCAAGGTCCTGGTCGCGAACCGCGGCGAGATCGCCCTTCGCGTGATGCGGACTTGCCGCGAGATGGGCATCCCGACCGTCGCGGTCTATGCGGAGCCGGATGCCCGCGTCCCCCACACCTACTTCGCCGACGAGCGCGCCGCCCTGAGCGGACCGACGCCCCGGCAGGCCTACCTTGACATCGAGCAGCTGGTGCGGGTCGCTCGGGAGCACCGCGCCGATGCCATCCATCCCGGCTATGGCTTTCTGGCTGAGAACCCGGCCTTTGCGGAGGCCTGCGCGACCAACGGCCTGACCTTCATCGGCCCCTCCGCGCGCAGTATGCGGGCGATGGGCGACAAAGTCGAGGCCCGCCGCCGAATGATCGACGCTCGCGTCCCGGTGGTGCCCGGAACGGCCGCGCTCGCCGACGAGGCGGCTGCGGTGCGCGAGGGGGAACGGATCGGCTACCCGGTGATGGTCAAGGCGGCTGCCGGCGGGGGCGGGATCGGCATGAGGGTTGCGAAGGGGGCGGAGGACCTCCCCGCGGCGTTTGAAGCCTGCCGCCGGGCGGCGCAGAGCTCGTTCGGGAGCCCCGTCGTCTACCTGGAGCGATATCTGCCGCATCCGCGCCACATCGAGATGCAGGTCCTTGCCGACGATTACGGCACGACGCTCGCGCTGGGCGAGCGCGAGTGCTCGATCCAGCGGCGCCACCAGAAGCTGCTCGAGGAGACGCCTGCGGTCGGGCTGCGCGAGTCGCGGCGGCGTGCCATGGCCGAAGCGGCCGTCAAAGCGGCGGCGGCGGTGGAGTACCGCAACGCGGGAACGGTCGAGTTCATCGTGTCGGACGACGCGTTTTACTTCCTGGAGATGAACACCCGGCTCCAGGTCGAGCATCCGGTAACGGAGTCCGTCCTCGGGATTGACCTGGTGCGCGAGCAGATCCGCGTCGCCCGTGGCGAGCGGCTCCCCGCGGATGGGTATCCGGAGCCACGCGGGCACGCGATCGAGTTTCGGATCAATGCCGAGGACCCGCTGCGCAACTTCATGCCCACGCCGCGCCGAGTCCAGCGGTATGCGCCGGCGACCGGGCCGGGCGTGCGGGTCGACAGCGGCATCCGGCCCCACCAGGAGATCTCGCCGCACTTCGACTCGCTGTTGCTGAAGCTCATTGTCTGGGCCCATGACCGGGAGTCGGCGATCGGTCGAGGACGGCGTGCCCTGCAGGAGTTCGTCTTGACCGGGCCGAAGACGACCATCCCCTTCCATCGTGCCCTCTTGGAGGAGCCGGACTTCGTCAACGGTCGGATCTCCACCAGCTTCATCCAGGACCACCCGAGCCTGCTGGAAAAGACGCGGGAGTTCGACAGACAGTCCTCGCCGTTCGAGCCGCTGTACGGCGGCGGTGAGGTTGCGGCAGCCATCGCCGCCGGCGTCGTGCTCAGCAGCGAGGCTGAGGCGTCAGACGTTAGCCGCCGATGACGAGCGGCGCGTCATATTCCTGCGCCAGCATGACACCGTTGACGTCGGTCACGCCGGGCGTCACCACCAGCTGGTAGTTCCCGGGCCGTAGCTTGACCGCCAGCGTGGCGAGGTGATTGTCGGGGTCGAAGGTGACGCGCGCATCGACGAGCTTTCCGTCGCCATCTTTCACCTGGATGGTGTCGCGGCTCACCGTCTCGGATTTGAGGTCGGAATCAAAGTGCACCCGCACCTCCTCTCCGGGTGGAGACTGAACGATCTCGACCGAGACCACCGTGGGTCCGTGTCCCAGCGCCAGTGTGGCCGAGGCCTTCACCGTGTGGACCAGGTATCGCTGTCCCTGGAGGACGAGCGTCAGTTGCTCTTCGAAGAAGCTGGTCTCCACGCCGCCCCTGGCGCTGAAGATCCGAACCCCCACCAGGAACTGGTTGGGTGTCGATCCGGCCAGCTGCACGGTGACCGGATAGTAGCGGCTGAAGGGATTACCAGCCGGGCTGAGCAGCAACGAGCCACCAGCCTGGTACGCGGCAAGGCCGGCGTCGTCAAGCTCGGCCTGTGCGGCGCGACTGTCCCCATGGATTCGAGCCTTCATGAACTTGTCGACCTCGGCCAGCGCCTGATTCTCCGCCGCGTCGGTGGTCGAGGGCGTCGCGGTCGCCGTCCAGAAGGCCCGGCCGCCGGCCTCATCCCGCCGGGTGAAGAGGACGAGGTCGCCGCTCGGTGACCACTGCGGCGAGGCGTATTCCCGAGATGTCGCACCGAAGGAGATAGGACTGCTGCCGTCGCGGTTGACCAGGATCAAGCCGGGCGCGCCGTTACCGTTGGTCGCCTTGGTGGCCAGCAGCAACGAGGTCGCATCGGGGCCCCAGCTCAAGTCCGACCAGGTTTGACCGTTGGTGCTGGTCGCGACCCTGTTGAAGATTTTGCCGTCGGCCGCCACGTAGAGGTCGGTGCCCCGGTTCTGCTGGACGAGGAACCCGAGGTCACCCTTTGAGGACCAGGCAAAGCCGGTCGCCCCCGGCGGTAGCTGCGTGGTCGACCCTCCGGCGGCCAGGTCGAGGACGACCGACCCGGTGGCGGCCTCCACCGCCAGCAGCGGGCTCGCCGGCGACGCTTCCAGACTGCCGCGGTCCATCTTGATCGCCAGCCCGTTGGCCTGCGAACCGTGCAGGTCGACGACCCGGAGCCGGCCCTGGTCGACGTAGGCGATTCGATCGGCTCCGATCCAGACGGGGGCTCGATCCGGGACCCCGTCGAGCGTGGCGATCGTCGCCGACAGGGTCCCTTGCAGGTCCCAGACCTCGAGACTCGCCGGGTTCCCGGGGACGACGCGCCAGGCGGCGACGAGGCCGCTCGACGGCGCGGCCGCCGGGAAGCTTCCTCCGGGCACAAGGATGCGGATCGGCGTCCCGAGCGAGCTCATCAGCCAGACGTCGGTCGTCGCTTTCGGCGCCGGCGAACCCGATGGGGTTGGACTGGCGGAGGAACTCGGCAGGGAGCCGGGCCCCGGCTGACCCGCCGGCCGGGTCACCAGGAGCTTGCCCGCCGGGGTCCAGGCGGCGCTGAGCACGCTCCCTGATGTCGTGAAGTCTCCCAGCCGGCTGTCGTGGCCCCAGCTGACGTTCAAGCTCTTGAACGAGGGCGGAACGACCGGGAGAACCGGTGGCCGCGCCGTGGTGAAGTGCACCACAACGGGCGTCGGCGCGACGGTGGGCGCAGGCTGCGCCGTGGGCTTGGGCTGGGACGCCGCCGTGGGGTTGGGCTGTGGGGGGGCCGTCGCCGACGGTTTGAGGCTCACCGTGTAGCTGGTATTGGGCGCGAGCGGGTGGTCCGGGATGATGACCAGGTTCTGGCCCACCCACTGCTTCGTCGCCGAGGTGGCCGGTTGGATCTGCACCGAGTCTGCCACCGCCTTCTTGTCGACGGGCCCACTGAACGGGATCACGATCGGTTCGGCGGTTCCCACGTCCGTCTTTTTGTCGATCGTCTTCCCAATGTTCACCGCGACCGGAATCGAGGCCGGTTGGCGATGAAGGTAAATCTCCACCCCCAGCACCACCAGGAAGCCGGCCGCCACCGCGGCCATCGCCGGCGCGAGCGTCCTGGGGGACAGCGTGAACGGGAACCAGGACCGGGACGTCCGGGCTGGGAGCGTCCGTCGGGCTTCCGTCATCAGCTTCGCGCGCAGGTAGTTACGGAAGTGCGGGTCCAGCGGCGGCGCGGCGGGCCGCGATGCTTTGAGCAGATCCACCACCTCGCGGTCGGCCGGATCTGAGAACAGCTCGTCGAGCTCGGGATCGTTCGTCATGTCAATTCCGCCTCGAGCTGCGGCAGCTCTTTGCGCAGCCGGTCAACCCCGCGGTGGAGGAGGAGCTTGACCGCCCCTGAGCTCTTGCCCAGGATCTGGGCGATCTCCTCGATCTTGCGGTCCTCGCCGAACTTGAGCACCATCGCGGCCCGCTGCTGCCGGGGCAGCTGGTCGATTGCCGACCAGATCCGGCGGCTGCGGTCGCGCCGCACCACCTCGTCGACCACGGCCGGCCCGCCGCTGGGCAGGCTGGCGCCTTCCTCGAGGTCCACTTCGCCATGCTGCCCGCGGTAATGGTCGGCAACCGCGTTCAGCGTGATCTGGTAGAGCCATGAGGAAAACGGATGGCCCGAGTAGGTGTACCGCTGGATATTCTTTAGCGCTTTGAAAAACACCTCCGACGTGACATCCTCTGCCAGCGACTGGTCTCGAACTCTGGAATACGCAAAGCGATAAATTTGCGGGAAATAGCGATCGTAAAGGGCCCCGAACGCATCGGGGTCTTGCTTCGCTCGCTCAACGAGTTCCCGCTCTTCAAATCCGTCCGGCATCAGGGCACCCCACGGGGCGCCCGCTGGAGATTGAACGGGAGACCCCCTCTCTTGGTTACGTGTTCGGCCAATTTACCAGCAACTCCCCGTAGATGAAATGTCGCTGAGTGTGGAAGAGGTTACGGGAAGCCGTTCGGTTCTCGGCGGCCGGCGCCGCTATAATCAGCCCGTCACCGACGGCCCGCCACCCAAAAGGAGACCAGCCGCCGATTGATCCCTCGGTACGCTCACCCGGAGATGAGCGAGATCTTCTCACCAACGCAGCGCTACGAGCTATGGCTGCGAGTTGAGCTCATCGTCTGCGAGGGCTGGGCCGAGATCGGCGAGATCCCCGGCTCGGCGGTCGAGCGCGTGCGCCAGGCTCGCATCGATCCGGACCACATCGCCCGGCTCGAGGAGCGGGTCGGTCACGACGTGGTCGCCTTCCTCGACTCACTGGCCGAGTCCCTCGGCGACGACGCCCGCTACCTGCACCGAGGGTTGACCTCATCCGACGTACTGGACACGGCGCTCGCGCTCCAATTGGTGTTGGCCGCCGACATCCTTCTTAAAGATGTCGACCGGCTCTCCTCGGTGATCCGGCGCCGGGCGATCGAGGAGCGCGACACCTTGATGGCGGGCCGGACGCACGGCATCCATGCCGAGCCGGTCAGCTTTGGCTTTGTCCTTGCCGGCTGGCTGGATGAGCTCGACCGCGACCGCCAGCGGCTGGTCACCGCCCGAGAGGACATCCGCGTTGGCAAGCTCTCGGGGGCCGTGGGCACGCATGCCACTGTCGACCCACGTGTCGAGGAGACGGCCCTCAAGAAGCTGGGTTTGAAGGTGGCGCCGGTCACCACCCAGGTGATCGCCCGCGATCGCCACGCCGCCTACCTGACCACGCTGGCCGTCCTGGCCGGCAGCCTCGAGAAATTCGCCACCGACATTCGCCACTGGCAACGCAGCGAGGTGTCGGAAGTTCGGGAACCGTTTGGCGAGGAGCAAAAAGGCTCCTCGGCCATGCCGCACAAGCGGAATCCCATCTTGAGCGAGCGAGTCTGCGGCCTGGCCCGGACGGTGCGGGGCTACGCCCAGGTCGCACTCGAGGACCAGGCACTCTGGCACGAGCGCGACATCAGCCATTCGTCGGCGGAGCGCATCATTTTCCCCGATGCCTGCTCGCTGCTCGATTACATGCTTCGCCTCATGGCGGACGTGGTCGAGGGCATGACGGTCGACCGGGAGCGGATGCGGGCCAACCTTTACCGGAGTGGCGGTGTCGTTTTCTCGCAGCGCGTGCTCCTGGCGCTGGTGCAGAAGGGCATGTCGCGGCAGGATGCCTACCGGGTGGTGCAGCGTGCCGCGCTCAGTGCGCTCGATGACGGACAGGATTTCAAGACGGTCGTCGGTCAGGCCCCCGAAGTTCGCGAGCGGCTGACCGCAGAGGAGCTCACGGAGCTGTTCGATCCCACCTTCTACCTGCGTCATCTCGACGTGACCTTCGAGCGCCTCGGTATCGAGCCTGCCCCGGCGGCGGTTGGAGGCAAATGAGCGCGATTTTGACGACGGCGCTGCCGCTGCCGCTGCATGCGCGCGGCAAGGTGCGCGACACCTACCGGCTCAACGAGCACGAATTGTTGATGGTCGCGACCGATCGGATCTCGGCCTTCGACGTGGTGCTGCCAACCCCGATTCCCGAAAAGGGCCGGGTGCTCAACCAGCTCTCGCACGGCTGGTTTTCCGAAACTGCCGGCTTGATTCGCAATCACATGGCGGCCGACCAATCGATGCCGAGAGAGCTGGTCGATCACCAACCGGACCTCGAGCTTCGAGGCATGCGGGTGTTAACCGCGCAGCCCATCATGTTCGAGTGCGTCGTCCGCGGCTACATCTCGGGGTCCGGCTGGAAGGACTACGAGCGCACTGGATCGATCGCCGGCGAGCCGCTACCGGCCGGGCTCGAGGAAAGTGACCGGCTGCCCGAGCCGATGTTCACCCCGGCCACCAAGGCGGTCACCGGCCATGACGAGAACATCTCCCGGGAGGAGCTGGCCGGACGGGCCGGTCGTGAGCTGGCCGCGACTCTCGAGCGAGCCAGCCTCGCACTCTACCGGTTCGGCGCCGAACGTGCGCTGGAGCGCGGCCTGATCCTGGCCGATACGAAATTCGAGTTCGGTCTGCTCGATGGCGAGGTGATCCTGATCGACGAGGTGCTCACGCCCGACTCTTCCCGCTTCTGGGACCTCGAGCAGTACCGGCCGGGCGGGCCCCAGCCCTCGTTCGACAAGCAATACCTGCGCGACTACCTCGAGCAGATTGGCTGGAACAAGCAGCCACCCGCCCCGCCGCTTCCCGACGAGGTGGTCGAAGGAACGAGTGCCCGTTATCTCGAGGCGCTGCGCCGCCTGCGGGCCCGCCGGCCCACGCGAGCCGCGCGGAACGTGCGACGCGAGCGTTTGAGGCGTTATGTTCCGAGCTGAGGTCTTCGTCACCCTGAAGCCGGTCGTCAACGACCCGGCGGGTCTGACGATCAGGGGCGGCCTGCACACCCTGGGCTTCGACACGGTCACCGAGGTCCGCGCCGGCAAGTACCTGATGGTGACGCTCGACGAGGCCGATGAAGGGCACGCCCGCGCGCGGGTCGAGGAGATGGCCCGACAGTTGCTGGCCAACGCCGTGATCGAGGACTATCGGATCGAGTTGCAGCCGATCGGCGATCCCGTCGCCGCCGGAGAACGGCCCGTTTGAAGACCGGGATCGTCGTTTTCCCGGGCACCTGGAGTGACCGGGATTGCGCCCACGCGGTCTCGGAGGTGCTCGGCCAGCCGGCCCGCTACGTCGACCACCGAGAGGACAGCCTCGACGACCTCGAGCTCGTCATCCTGCCGGGCGGCTTCTCGTATGGAGATTACCTGCGCTGTGGCGCGATCGCCCGCTTCGCCCCGGTGATGGAGGCGGTGACCGACTTCGCCAACCGCGGCGGCCTGGTGCTAGGGATCTGCAATGGGTTCCAGATCCTGCAGGAGGCGCGCCTGCTCCCGGGTGCGCTGCTCAGGAATGCGTCCTGCGAGTTCCGCTGCGAGTGGGTGTACCTGCGAGTGGAGCAGAGTGATTCCGCCTTCACCGTCGATTGCCGTCCAGGCCAGCTGCTGCGGATGCCGATCTCCCACGGCGAAGGCAATTTCTTCGCCGACCGGGAGACGCTCGAGGCGATCGAGCGCAACCGCCAGGTCGTCTTTCGCTACTGCGCGCCCGACGGCCGGATGACGGAGGAAGCCAACCCCAACGGGTCGCTGCGCAATATCGCCGGCATCGCCAACGCTCGGGGCAACGTGGTCGGCATGATGCCGCACCCGGAACGGGCCTGCGAGACGCTGCTCGGTGGCGTCGATGGCCTGGCCGTTTTTCGCTCGGCGATCCACGCGCTCAGTCGGGTGGCGGTCTGATGGCAGTTGCCCTCGAGCAATCGCTTGAAGCCGTTGCCCTCAATCGTGATGAGTACCGGGCGATCGTTCGGGCTATCGGTCGCGACCCCAACGATCTCGAGCTCGGGATGTTCGGCGCGTTGTGGAGCGAGCACTGCGCCTACAAGACGTCGAAGACGCTGCTCCGCCAGCTTCCGACCGAAGGCCCTCACGTCCTGCAGGGACCAGGTGAGAACGCGGGGGCCGTCGATATCGGCGACGGGCTCGCGGTCGTCTTCAAGATCGAGTCGCACAATCATCCGTCGGCCATCGAGCCCTACCAGGGAGCGGCGACCGGCGTGGGCGGCATCCTCCGCGATGTTTTTGCCATGGGCGCCCGGCCGATCGCGATCCTCGACGCCCTCCGCTTCGGCCCTCTCGATTCGGGACACAACCGACATCTCTTCCAGGGCGTCGTCGCCGGCATCGGGGGCTACGGCAATTGCTTCGGCTGCCCGACGGTCGGCGGTGAGGTCTATTTCGATCCGGGCTATGCCGACAATCCGGTCGTCAACGCGATGTGCGTCGGCCTGGTCGCGCACGATCGGTTGCGCCGCGCCAGCGCCGATCGAGCCGGCGACGTCGTCCTCCTGGTCGGTGCCGATACCGGACGCGATGGGATTCACGGTGCCACCTTCGCATCGGTGGAGATGGACGAGCGGTCCGCCGAGCGCCGCCCGGCGGTCCAGGTTGGCAATCCATTCCTGGAGAAGCTGCTCTGTGAGGCGTGCCTGCGGCTCAACGAGCTCGACGGCGTCACCGCGATCCAGGATCTGGGCGCGGCCGGCCTGACCAGCGCCGCCAGCGAGCTGGCTCATCGGGGCCGCCGCGGGATCGACGTCGACGTCGAGCGGGTCAGCCGCCGGGAGCAGGGGATGACCCCCTACGACGTCATGCTGTCCGAGTCCCAGGAGCGGATGCTGGTCGTGGTGCGGCCGGACGCCGAGGCCGGGGCCCGCCAGGTCTTTCAACATTTCGAATTGCATGCGGACCGCATCGGGACGGTGACGGCGAGCGGGCGCATCCGCGTCCGCGAGCGCGGTGCGGTGGTGGCCGACTTGCCGTTGAAGGCGCTCGTCGACGGTGTTCCGTTGCGATCGCCGGTGGCGGCGTTTCCCGACAAGCAGCCGACGCCGGTGATGCCGCCCGTCGAGGAACCCGAGGCGATCCTGCTCGACCTGATCGCGAGCCCGAATCTGCGCAGCCGCCGCCCGATCTTCCGGACCTACGATCACCAGGTGCAGGACAACACAGTGTTCGGTCCCGGCTTCGACGCAGCCTTGCTCCGCGTGCCCGGCACGAACAAGGGGCTGGCGTTGACGACCGACGGCAACCCCTGGTACGTCGCGCTCGACCCCTATGAAGGCACGAAGGCCGCCGTCGCCGAAGCGGCCCGCAACATCGTCTGCACCGGCGCGCGCCCGATCGCGGTCACGAACTGCCTGAACTTCGGGAATCCCGAGCGCCCAGCGGTATTCGGCCAGCTGCAGGAAAGCGTGCGTGGCCTCGCCGATGCCTGCCGCGCCCTGGAATTGCCGGTTGTCAGTGGCAACGTGAGCCTGTACAACGAGACCAGCGAACGGAACATCCCGCCGACCCCGGTGGTCGGCATGGTCGGCCTGCTCGACGACCTGTCCGGGCGATGCCCCGCCGGGTTTCAGGAAGACGGTGATCTGGTCTTCCTGCTTGGCGAGACGCGCGAGGAGCTTGCGGGAAGTGAGTATTTGCGACTGCTCGGTGCCCCTTCCGAGGGCCGGCCACCAACGGTGAGCCTCGAGACGGAGCGTCGCTTGCAAGCCGCGATGCTCGATTCCATCGGCAAAGGGGTGCTACGCTGCGCCCACGATGTGTCGGACGGAGGCCTGCTGATCGCGCTGGCCGAAAGCGCCCTCTTCGGCGGACGCGGTCTTCGCTGTCCTGGCATCATCGGTCCGGCCAGCCGCGAGGCCCTATATTTCGGGGAGTCTCAGGGTCGCGTCATCGTCAGCGTTGCGCCCCGGCGAGTGCCGGAGCTGCAGAAGTTGATGGCGAACCATCACATCCCGCTCCAAGCCATCGGTGTCGTGGGCGGCGAGGATCTCCAGGTGGGATCCGACATCCGGATCTCGCTCGACACCTTGCGGCAGGCCTGGGAGACGGCGTTTTGACGGCTCGTCACCCGCTGGCGGACGAACGGATGCATGAGGCGTGCGGGCTTTTCGGCATCGATGCGCCGGGCGAGGATGTCGCCAACCTGACCTACTTCGGGCTCTACGCTCTCCAGCACCGCGGGCAGGAAAGCGCCGGGATCGCGACCAGTGACGGCCGCGTTCTGCGGATGCACAAGGGCATGGGCCTGGTGGCGCAGGCCTTCGACCAGGAGGCGCTCGAGCGCCTCACCGGCCACCTGGGGTTGGGCCATACGCGATACTCGACGACCGGGTCGGACCGGCTCGAGAATGCCCAGCCAATCCTCGTCGAACATCCGCAGCTCGGGACCATCGCCATCGCCCACAACGGCAACCTGACGAATTCCCAGTCCCTCCGCGACGACCTCGAGCATCACGGCGTCCGCTTCAAAACGTCGAGCGACACCGAGGTCCTCGCCGAGCTGGTCGCGCATACGGCCGGATCGGACATCGTTTCCGTCTTGCGCCGCTCGCTGCCGCGATTGCAAGGCGCGTACTGTCTCCTGTTCCTGACCAAAGACGCCCTGGTCGGCGTTCGTGACCCCCTTGGGATCCGCCCCCTTTGCCTCGGACGCCTGCCGGACGGCGGCGCCATCATCACATCCGAGACCTGCGCTCTCGATACGGTCGGCGCCGAGTTCGTTCGCGAGATCGAGCCGGGCGAGGCGGTCACGCTCGGGCACGGCGAGCCGGCCGCGGAGCAGCTGATGCCCTCGCCTCGCAAGGCGATGTGCATGTTCGAGTTCATCTACTTCGCGCGTCCGGACTCGCACCTGCAGGGGCAGTCGCTCTACGAGGCCCGTCGCAACATGGGACGCGAACTCGCCCGCGAGGCGCCCGCTGACGCCGACATCGTGATCTCGCTCCCGGACTCGGGCACGCCGGCCGCCGTCGGCTTCGCCGAGGCGAGCGGCATCCCCTACAGCGAGGGCCTGATCAAGAGCCGCTACATCACCCGCACCTTCATCCAGCCCAACCAGCGGCTGCGCAACGTCGGCATCAAGCTGAAGTTCAATCCGCTGCGCGAGATCCTCGCAGGGAAGCGCGTCGTCCTCGTCGACGACTCGATCGTGCGCGGCACCACCAGCCGGAAGATCGTCGAGGAATTGCGCCGCGCCGGGACGAAGGCCGTCCACATGCGCGTTAGCAGCCCGCCAATCCAGTGGCCCTGTTTCATGGGCATCGACATCGCCAGCCGCTCGGAACTGATCGCCTCCGGCCGGACGGTGGAAGAGGTCGAGCGCATGATCGGCGCCGATTCGCTGAAGTACCTGAGCAAGGCCGGGCTCTTCCGGGCGGTGCGCAACGTCACCGGCTTCTGCATGGCCTGCTTCGACGGCGACTACCCGGTGCCGGTGCCGGTGCAGCTCGAGATGGACAAGCTGGCGCTGGAGACGATCCCGACATGACGACCTACCGCGATTCAGGCGTCGACCTCGACGCCGGCAACCGGACGGTCGAGCTGATCAAGCCGTTGGCGGAAGCGACCCAGGGTCCCGAGGTGCTGGCGGGCGTCGGTCCATTCAGCGGTCTGTTCGCCCTCGACACCGGCCGCTATCGGGCGCCGGTGCTGGTCGCGAGCACCGACGGTGTCGGCACCAAGGTCCTGCTGGCGAGTGGCGCGGGCCGTCACGCGCAGATCGGCGCCGACCTGGTCAACCACTGCGTCAACGACGTGCTGACGGCGGGCGCCGAGCCACTCTTCTTCCTGGATTACGTGGCGACTGGCGTCCTCGACCCGCCGGTCGTTGCCGAGCTCGTTGCCGGGATGGCGAATGCCTGCCGTCGGGTCAACTGCGCACTGCTCGGCGGTGAAACCGCCGAGATGCCGGGCGTGTATCAGCCTGCCACCTACGATATCGCCGGCTTCATGGTGGGCGTCTGCGAGCGAGACGCGATCATCGACGGCACCTCGATCCGGGAAGGCGATGCGCTGCTGGCCCTACCCTCTTCCGGCCTGCATACCAACGGCTATAGCCTGGCGCGCCGGGTGATCCCACGCCAGGCGTTGGCCCAGACGATGCCCAGCGGCAGCGAGACGGTGCTGGAGGCGCTGCTGGCGCCGCACCGCGCCTACCTCGAGCCGGTGCGACGACTGCGTGAGGTGGTCGAGATCAAGGGATTGGCCCACATCACCGGCGGTGGGGTGGTCGGCAACCTGCCGCGGATTCTCCCGGTTGGGCTCGGGGCGCGGATTCAACGCGGCACCTGGCCGGAGCCCGCGATCTTCTCCTACCTCGCGCCCTTCACACCTGACGAGGAGATGTGGCGAACCTTCAACATGGGGATCGGGATGATCGTGGTCCTTGATGAGGCCAGCGCCGCGACCGCGCTGAGGGTTCTCGGTGGCGAGATCTTCGTGGTCGGCGATATCGTGGCGTCCGAGCAGCGACGTGTCCAGATCCTGGAGTGACGGCAGGATTCCCTCCCCCTGGGGGGGAGGGCAGGGTGGGGGCGTTTAGGCCGTGAGTCGCCTCCGGGTCGGCGTCCTGGTTTCCGGCCGGGGCAGCAACCTGCAAGCGCTGATCGAGGCGGCGAAGGATCCGCTCTACCCGGCTCGGGTCGTGATGGTGTGCGCCAACCGAGACTGCGCGGCGCTCGAGCTGGCCAAGAAGGCGGGTATCTCCCGCGAGGTCTTTCGGCTCGCCAATTTCCCCGACCGCAAGGCGCGTGACCTCGCGATGGCGAACACGCTTCGACTGCACGACGTCGAACTGGTCGTCTGCGCCGGCTATGACGCCATCCTGGAGCGTGCCTTCACCCGTCCGTTCGCCGGCCGGATCGTCAACATCCATCCCTCGCTCCTCCCGGATTTTGCCGGCACCATGGACGCGGTCGCCATGGCTCTGGCAAGTGGGGTCGCCGAGACCGGCTGCACCGTGCACATCGTCACCGACGACGTCGACCGGGGTCCGATCCTCGCCCAACGCCGCGTCGAGGTGCGTCCGGATGACACCGTCGAGAGCCTGCGCCAGCGGATCCAGGCCGAGGAGCATACGCTGCTGCCGGTGGTGGTCAAGAGTCTTGCCGGCCAGCCCCTGCCGCTCCCGGTGTGAACGCCCTGCTGAGCGTCTCGGACAAGACCGGGCTGGTCGATTTCGCTCGCGGGCTCAACAGCCTGGGCGTGACCATGTATGCCACTGGCGGCACGGAGCGCGCCCTGCGCGACGCTGGGATCCCAGTGCATGCGCTCCAGGAGCTGACCGGATTCCCCGAGATGCTGGACGGGCGGGTCAAGACGTTGCACCCCAACGTGCACGCCGGCATCCTGGCGCGACGCGACGAGCCGCGCCACCTCCAGGAGCTTGCCGACCGCGAGCTGAAGCTGATCGACCTGGTGGTCGTCAATTTATATCCGTTCGTGGAGACGGTTTCGTCGGGCGCAGGGCCGGCCGAAGCCATCGAATCGATTGACATCGGGGGCGTGACGTTGCTGCGGGCGGCCGCCAAGAACCACGATCATGTCCTGCCGGTGGTGCGACCCAGCGATTACCCTGCGGTGCTGGCGGCACTCAACGATCCGGTTGGGATTCCGGCCTCGCTGCGGCGTCACCTGGCGGCGGTTGCTTTTGGGCACACGGCGGCCTACGACGCGGCGATCGGCGATCACCTCCGGAGCGCGCAAGCTCAGAGCTCGCTGCCGGAGGACTTCACCCTCGGGGGTCACAAGCTGCGCGACCTTCGCTACGGCGAGAACCCACACCAGGCGGCCGCGCTCTATCGAACCGCGGGGGGCGGTGGGATTGCCGGGGCGAAGCAGTGGCAGGGGCTCGAGCTCTCCTACAACAACTTGCTCGATGCCCAAGCGGCGTGGTCGCTTGTCGGGGATTTCTCGACCATCGCCGTCGCCATCATCAAGCACGCCAACCCGTGTGGCGTGGCGCTCGGCAAAGACCCGGCCGATGCCTTCGACCGCGCGCTGGCCTGCGACCGCCGGTCGGCCTTCGGCGGCATCGTCGCTTTCAACCGCCCGGTCGATCTCGCCGCGGCGCACGCACTGGCGGCGCCCTTCCTGGAAGTGGTCGTCGCGCCGTCGTTTGCCAATGACGCCCTCTCGGCACTGAAGGCCAAGCCCAAACTGCGGGTGCTGCAACCCGGCGCCGGCCCGGCGGCGATCGCCCTGGAGGCCCGGCCCATCACCGGAGGTTTTCTCGTGCAAACTGCGGATCACAGCGGAACAACGCTTGGCGAGGCGCGCGTGGTCACGTTAGCCGAGCCGGATGACCAGGGCTGGGAGGACCTGCAGGTCGCGTGGACTGTCGTGAAGCACGTCCGGTCGAATGCCATCGTCCTGGTCCACCAGGCTGCCGCCATCGGCATCGGCGCCGGTCAGATGAATCGGGTCGAGGCGGTCGAGCTTGCCGTCCACCGTGCCGGCCCGCGCGCGGCTGGCTCGGTGCTGGCCAGCGACGGCTTCTTTCCTTATCCCGACGGCGTCGAGGTGGCGGCCCGGGCGGGGGTCCGGGCGATCGTCCAGCCGGGCGGCTCGGTGAAAGACAGCGAGGCGATCGCCGCCGCCGACGCCGCCGGTGTGGCGATGGTCCTCACCGGAGAGCGCCACTTCAAGCACTGAGCTTGCGAGGGGGGATCGGGAAGCGGTATGTTGGCCTGACTCGGATGAGTGCCGTGGTCAAGCCGGAGGCGACCCACCGGGTCTCGACCGGCCCGGACATCTCGCTCGACGAGCTGCAGCTGGCTGTCAGGAATCACTCGTTGCCGCTCGAGGCGCTTCAGTACCCGATCACCCCGATCGGCCTGCACTACCTGCTGATCCACTTCGACATTGCACGGGTCGATCCATCCGAGTGGCGGCTCGTGATCGGCGGCGAGGTCCGCCGCCCCTTCACCTTGACGCTCGACGATATCAAGCGCCGGCGGGCGGTCACTCGGGCCGTGACGCTGGAATGTGCCGGCAACGGCCGGGCCAAGCTTTCGCCTCGCCCCCTTAGCCAACCATGGCTCTTCGAGGCCGTCGGGAATGCTGAGTGGACGGGCACTCCATTGCGGCCGCTGCTCGAGGCGGCCGGACCTCTCGACGGCGCGGTTGAAGTGGTCTTCACCGGGCTCGATCGGGGCGTCCAGGGGGGCGTCGAGCAGCAGTATGAGCGGAGCCTCAGCGTGGCGGAGGCCTCTCGCGAAGAAGTCTTCCTCGCCTACGCGATCAACGGGCAACCGCTCCCGCCCCAACACGGGTTCCCACTGCGTCTCGTGGTCCCAGGCTGGTACGGCATGACCCACGTCAAATGGCTTCGCTCCATCACCGTTGTGAATCGCCCATTCCGCGGCTACCAACAGGAGCCCGCCTATCACATCACCAGTTCCTGGGACGAGTTGGGCGAGCCTGTGACCCGGATGCTGCCCCGCTCGCTGATGGTGCCGCCGGGCATCCCAGATTTCCTGCCGCGAACACGCCAGCTCGGCCTGGGGACGTGCATCCTCGAAGGTCGGGCGTGGTCAGGCCGGGGACGTGTCGTTCGCGTTGAAGTCAGCCCCGATGGCGGCCGATCCTGGGCGGATGCCGAGCTTGGAGGAGACGGCGGGGATTTCGCCTGGCAATCATGGCGCTACGCGTGGGACGTCGATCAAGCGGGTGAATACGAGCTTTGCTGCCGGGCGACCGACGCGGCGAAGAACGTTCAGCCCTTGACCGCGCCATGGAACGCCCATGGCGTATGCAACAACCAGGTGCAGCGCATCACAGTGATGGTTGGACTTCGGCTGGTGCCCGTCCAGCCTCCGGTCGACGGCATTCCGTGAAAGTCGTCCCCGACAACACCGGTGTCTCCGGCCCGCTGGTGCTGGTCGACATCTCCGGCTACACGACCTACGTTGCCGAAACCGAGCTGAGCCATTCCCAGGTCCTGATCGGTGAGTTGCTGGACGCGGTGCTGCAAAGCCTTGGTGATCACCTGGAGGTCTCCAGCCTCGAGGGCGATGCGGTCTTCTTCGTTGGCGACTCGACTGGGCCCAAACTGATGGGCTGGTTCGACGAGACCTACCTTGCGTTCCACCGCCGCTTGCGAACAGTCGTAGCCGAGCGCGCCGTCCACTGTCCATGCCAGGCGTGCGTCCGGGCGCCGACGTTGACGGTGAAGGTGATTGCGCATCACGGACAGTACAGCCGCTATCGGGTGGGTCAGGTCGAGCAGCTTCATGGGATGGACGTAATCGTTCCCCACCGCCTGGCGAAGAATCACGTCCCGTCGCGGGAATATGTCCTCGCGACGACGCCGTTTCTCGAGAGATTGCTCCCTGAGCAAGCCGCCAGTTTCGTCCGCTTAGAGGAACAGGTCGCCGATCTGGGCGTGCTCTCGGTCGGCTATCGTGACTTCGCGCCACTGCGGGCTCAACTGAATTAGCTAGCTGGTAATCTTGTAGGCGGTCTTCGGGGCAGGGGTGTAACTCCCTGATCGGCGGTAAAGCCCGCGAGCGTCCTACGACGCATGACCCGGTGAAGGCGTAGCGCCCACTCCGGGGCCGACCGTACAGTCGGGACGAAAGAAGGCTCTCGGAGCGCATCTGCCATGCGCCCGATTGCTGCCCCGGCGGCCAAAGGAGTAATGACGATGGCCGTCCCGACGACAAGGTCACAAACAGCGGCGCCGGCCGGACGAGTGAGTCTTATCGACCGTTTCTCGGTGGTGCTGGTGGCGGTAGCGGCGACGCTGTGGGCTTCGGACACCTACTTCCGCGCGCAGCTCATCGGTCATCTGAAGCCCGCGCAGATCGTGGTCATCGAGGATGCACTGGTCAGCCTTTTCCTGCTCGCGTTTCTCCTTCGCGGCATCCCCGAGCTTCGCCGCCTGGATCGGCGGGGTTGGGTGGCGATCGTCCTGATCGCGGTCGGTCCACAGGCGGTCGCCACGCTCCTGTTCACGACCTCGTTCTCGTATGGCCACTTCGCCGAGACGTTCGTGCTCCAGCAGACCCAGCCGTTGATCGCGATCCTGCTCGCCTGGCTTATCCTCGGCGAGCGCCGTCGGCCCTGGTTCTGGCCGACCGCGGCGCTGGCCATCGTCGGCGTCTACATGGTGGTCTTTGCCCAGGACCTCACCGCCCCGTTCTCCGATCTGCAACATGGGCGGCTCGAGGCCGGGCTCTACGCGCTCGGCGCGGCGGCGTTGTGGGCCGCCGGGACGGTGCTCGGCCGCTTCGTGCTCGGCAAGTTGAGCTTCTCGACAACCACCGCGTTGCGCTTCATCCTCGCCCTCCCTGTCCTCATCGTCATCGTTGTGCTGCAGTACGGCGGGTCAGCCTTCGCGCATTACCAACCCTCGGACGTGCTGCCCTTCCTCGGGATCGCGCTGATTCCTGGCTTGATCGCGCTTCTTCTTTACTACCGGGCGCTCAGGAGCACCCCGGCGACGCTGGCCACGATTGCTGAACTGGCCTTCCCCGTCACGGCGACGTTCATCGCCTCGGCTCCGCCACCGTATGGCTTCAACCAGCCGCTCTATTTGCCCCAGTTCATCGGCACCGGTCTCTTGATCGCCGTCATCCTGATCTTCAACTACACGAAGGAGCGCACTCCACCGGTCGTCGTTCAGGAGGTCGCCGCCGCCTAAGCCCTTCAATCTGGCCGAGCGCGGCTCGCCTCTGTCTATACGGCCGCTTTCATACGGTCCGCCAGAGCCGTCTGTTATTAAAGTCGACGGGCCTAGACTTTAATAAGGAGGCGGGTTGCGCTCTCTCTACCGCTCCTCCGCGAGAGCGCCCCCACTGATCTAGTTCCAGTGTCGGTCCATGCCTGGGGAAAACTTCGACACGCAGCTGTCGTAAACCGGTGCCATACTGCGGGCGGCTTTGAAGAAGGAACGCCGGAACTGGGTCCTCCCCGAGCCACTCCGGGCTCAACCAGGACTGGAGGCCTTCTCCCCGGTATTCCGTCAGATTCTGCATGGGCGCGGTGTCGTGCGGCAGGTTCAACTGGACCCCTGGCTGGAGACCGACCTCGATCGGGCGCCGGACCCCTTCCTCCTGAAGGACATGGCGGTCGCCTGCGATCTGATCGCGGACGCCATTGCTGCTGGGCAGCGAATTGCGGTCTACGGCGATTACGACGCCGATGGCGTCACCGCCTGTGTCACCCTGGCACGGGGTCTCCGCTCGGTTGGCGCCGACGTCATCGCCTATATCCCTAACCGCTTCACTGAAGGCTACGGCCTGAATCTCGAGGCACTCAACGACTTGCATGCGCGCGGCGCCAGGCTGGTCATAACCTGCGACTGCGGGACGAACTCGGTGGAGGCCGCCGCCAGGCGGCCGGCAGCCATGCGGCTGATCGTGACCGACCACCACGAGGTGGGACCGCAGCGACCCGCGGTCGACGCGCTCATCAACCCCAAACAGCCGGAGTGCGCGTATCCTTTCGACGGGCTTGCCGCCTGCGGGGTCGCCTACAAGCTCCTGGTCGCGCTCGAGCAGCGTGCCTTCCCGGGAGCGCTCGACCCAGGCGCGTCGCTCGACGCGGTGGCGCTCGGGACCGTCGCCGATGTCGTGCCGTTGCGTGCCGAAAACCGAGCCATCGTGCGCGCCGGCCTGCGCCGCCTGAGCGAGGCCCCAACTCCGGGCTGCGCGGCGTTGCTCGCCGTCGCCGGCATCACGGCTCCCGTCACCGCGGAGCACCTCGCCTTTCAGCTCGGACCGCGCATCAACGCCGCCGGGCGAATGGAAGACGCCATGCTGGCGCTCCAGCTGTTGATGGCCGAGACTCGAGAGTCGGCGGATCCCCTCGCCCAGCGGCTACACGAGCAGAATGCGCAACGCCAGCAGTTGACCGCGGAGATCGTCAGGGAAGCACGTGCCCAGGTAGTGGAACTCGATAACGCGGCGGCCGTGATCGTGATGGGCGCCAGCCAGTGGCCGCTCGGCGTGCTCGGGCTCGCGGCCAGCCGGCTGGTCGAAGAGTTTTACCGCCCGACCTTCGTCTTCAACACCGAGGGTGACGAGTGGCGGGGATCGGCGCGGAGCATCGAGGGCTTTCACCTGGTGGACTGCCTGCAGCACTGCGCACCGCTGCTGCATCGTTTCGGCGGGCATGCGATGGCAGCGGGCCTCACGGTGCTCGCCGATCGCTTTGACGAGCTGAAGCAATGCCTCGAGCAGTACAGCTCGGCCCGCCTGAACGGCGACGCTTTTTCGCGAACGATCACGATCGAGGCGACGGCGGCGTTCGCCGACCTCAAGCCAAGCCTCCACCAGGAGATTCAGATGCTCGCTCCATTTGGCGTTGGAAATCGGGAGCCGTTGCTGCTCAGCCGCGAGGTCGAGGTGGTGCGGAGCGAGACGTTCGGCTCGGATCGTCGCCATCTCCGCCTACAACTGCGCGACCGGACCGCCACGGCTGAAGCGATCGCCTTCGACAAGGCGGCGGCGGCGGCTCATCTCCCCAATGGCCGGCGGATCGATGTGATCTATGCGCTGCAGTGCGAGCGCTGGGACGGTCTCGACCGGGTCCGGTTGCATCTCCGCGATCTCCGTCCGGCGGTGCAGCCCGCACTGGCCCTCGCCGGCGTGTAAATCCTTTCGCGCATGCCTTTACGGCGGCGCAACCCCTGTGCTACGGTAGCCGTCAGGCAGGTGCTTTGGGGAAGAGGCATCTTGTTTAGCAAGCAATAACGAGGCAGGATGCTGGACGAGGTACGCATTCCAAGGCTGGTCATCGCGGGCACCGCGAGCAACGTTGGCAAGACCATCCTTACGGCCGGGCTGATCGCGGCCTTCAAGGCTCGCAGCCTGACGGTCCAGTCCTTCAAGGTCGGTCCCGACTACATTGACCCGGCTTATCTCGCGCAGGTGAGCGGCCGGCCTTGCCGGAACCTGGACTCCTGGATGCTGGGCGAGGGCGCGCTGCGCCAGGTCCTCGCGCAGGGTGCGCTCGGTGCCGACCTGGCGCTGGTTGAAGGCATGATGGGCCTCTTCGACGGCCGCGGCAGCAGCACCGATGGAAGCACCGCCGACGTCGCCCGCATCATCAAGGCGCCGGTGGTCCTGGTCATCGACGTCGGCAGCATGGGCCAGAGCGCCGCCGCCGTTGCGCTCGGCTTCAAGACCTATGCGGAGTCGCCCAAGATCGCCGGCGTCCTGCTCAACAACGTTGGCTCAGAGGGCCACCGACGGAGCGTGGAAGATGCCATCTGGGACACGGCGAAGCTGCCGGTGCTTGGCGCGTTGCGGACGATGCCATCGCTCGACATCCCGCAGCGGCAGCTTGGGCTGCTGCCGGTGACCGAGAACAAGGAATGGGACCGGATGATCAGCGTGCTGTCGGAAACAATCGCTCGGGATGTCGACCTTGATCTGTTGCTCCGTATCGCGAACAAGGCGGAGCTGGTGCCGCTCGTCCCCAAGAAAGTCTTTCTGGGCACAGCGGATGGTGGCCCGACGGTGCGCCTGGCGGTCGCCTACGACGAGGCCTTCAACTTTTACTACCCGGAAAACCTGGAGCTGCTCGAAGAGCACGGCGCCCAGATCGTTCCGTTCAGTCCGCTGGAGGAGACGCAACTGCCGCCCAATGTGGCCGGCATCTATCTCGGCGGCGGCTTCCCCGAGATCTTCGTCGAGCCGCTGGCGAAGAATCGCGCGATGGCCGAGTCGATTCAGCGCGCCCATCGCAATGGGACGCCGATCTATGCGGAGTGCGGCGGCCTGATGTACCTGGGGCGTTCGCTTCGCGTTGAGTCGGGGACGACCCACCAGATGGCGGGGGTGATCCCGGTCGACGTCGAGATGGATGGCGAGATCCATCGCTTCGGCTACCGCCAGATTCTGACTCTGGAAGACAGCATCCTGTCACCGCGCGGACAGTTCTATCGTGGGCACGAGTTCCATTGGAGCCGGATCACCGGACACGACGGCGACCTGAAGCCCGCCTATCAGATGCAGAACGCGGAGGGCGACATCATTGGCTACGAGGGTTTCGTGGCGCCGAACCTGCTGGCCAGCTACGTCCATCTTCACTTTGGGCAGAATCCTTTGCTGGTCGACAAGTTCGTCCAGCACTGCCGCGAATTCACGGCTGTCCGAAGCCCCTCCTGATCCTCGTTTTAGGGCGGGCGGTTTCGGGCATCACTGAGTAAACCCAATGGCAACCCCTCAGTACAAAGACTACTACCAGACGCTTGGCCTCTCACGGACCGCGACCGAGAAGGAGATCAAGTCCGCCTACCGGCGCCTCGCTCGCCAGTACCACCCGGACGTCAACAAGGACCCCAAGGCCACCGATCGGTTCAAGGTGATCAATGAAGCCTATGAGGTCCTGAGCGATCCGAAGAAGCGGTCGAAATACGACCAGCTGGGCGCCGACTGGGAACGCATCGGGCGCGAGCAGGAGTTTGCTCGCCAGTATCAGACGCAGGCCGGTGGCCAGCCGGCCGGCGGCGCGGCGGGCTTTGGCGATTTCAGCGATTTCTTCAACACCTATTTCGCCGGTGAAGCCGGCGGTTTCTCGGGCTTCGGGTTCGAAGGGCCACGCGGTCGTACCGCCACGCGCGAGCGGGGCGAAGACATTGAGCATCCGATCGAGATCACGCTGGAGGAGGCCGCCCGAGGCGGCGAGCGAACGATTCAGACCGAGGTACCCGAAACCTGTCCCACCTGTGGGGGCTCGGGCTTTACCGGCGAGCGCCGCAAGGTCGGTAATCGCACCGTCATGGAGAGCGTGACCTGCCCCACCTGCGGGGGCACCGGAGTGCGGGCAATGCGCCGGCAGATCCAGGTCAAGATCCCGGCCGGAGTCACGGAAGGCTCCCGCGTCCGGGTGAAGGGCGAGGGCCAGCGCGCCGCGGAAGCCGGCGACCTGTACCTGCGCGTTCATCTGCAGCCGCATCCGCGGTTTGCCGTCAAGGGCCGCGACCTCTACACGCCGCTGCCGCTGCTCGACGATCAGGCGGCGCTGGGGGACGAGGTCACGGTGCAGACGCTGACTGGTGCCCAGCTGCAACTCCGCGTCCCACCTGGGAGCCAGGCCGGCAAGGTGTTCCGGCTGAAGGGCAAGGGGTTACCGGCGCTGAAGGACGGGGTCTCGGGAGACCTGTATGCCACGCTCGAGATCCGCATTCCGGAACCAATCACGCCGGAGCTGGGGGACCTCTACCAGGGAATCCGAAAGGCCCGGTCGAGCTAGCCTCAGCGGCGGAAGAAGAGGCTGAGGAGCAGGGTCAGCACCAGGCTCAGCAGCAGACAGGTGACGATCGGGAAGTAGAAGTGGACGTTGCCCCGGTCGACGGAGATGTCGCCAGGGAGCCGGCCGAGCAAGGGGATGCGAAGGCCGAGGATAAGGACGAGGCCGACGACCACGATCAAGCCGCCGACGATGACGAGCAGCTTGCCGATCTCGGGCATGAACCCATCGTACCCGCCGCTCGGCGCGGCGAGCTAACGCCCCGGTCGCGAGTCGGTTAGAAGCCGATCCAGCCGATGGCCTGCTCGATCTGGGCCTGCCGCAGGCCGGCAATCGGCACGCCGTCGATCACGGTCAGCGGCACCTGCCTGACCTCGATGTCGAGGGTGCGCAGGTCCTTGCCATCCAGCTTGCCGTCGGCGCAGACGTGCTCCTGGAACGCGACGCCGCGGTCCTCCAGGATCTCCTTGATCCGGCGGCTGCTTTCGCAGTCGGGCCGGGTGTAAACGATCACTTCCATCTCGCCCTTGCCTCCGATGTGCTCCCGCTCGCCCCGGGGTGACACATGACTTGATATCGCCCCTGTCAAAAGGCTATAGCAAGGCTATCAAGGGACATGGTATTTGTCCAATTCATTTCTCCGATGCGTTCGATAAACGCTGTTGATATCAGAATCCAACGGTTTGACAGCCGGCGCGGACGGCCCGTAGACTGGCCGGGACCCGTCGTCCTTTAACCCGGCCCAGCGAGGCCGAAAGGAGAATCGGATGCGCGACACCCTGACCGCTCCGGCCGCGCGGACGCAGGTCCCCCTCCGACACCTGACCGGACCACAGGATCTCGGCCGTCCCCTGATCGAGCAGCTGATCGAGCGCGCGGCGGCGTTTGAGCAGGACGGGCCGGATGCCGCTCTCCTGCGCGGCCGGTTGCTGGCGACGCTCTTTTACGAGCCCAGCACCAGGACCCGGTTCTCCTTCGAGGCCGCCATGTACCGGCTGGGCGGCCAGGTACTCAGCGCGGAGAACGCCGCACGGGCGTCGTCCGCCGCCAAGGGCGAGGCGCTCGAGGACGCGATCCGCGTGATCAGCGGCTACGCCGACGCCATCGTGCTCCGCCACCCCGAGATCGGCGCCGTCGAGCGTGCCGCGCGGGCGGCAGAGGTTCCGGTGGTCAGCGCGGGAGACGGCCCGGGGCACCACCCCACCCAGGCGCTGCTCGACCTCTACACCATCAAAAAGGAGCTCGGCCGCCTGGATCATCTCCGCGTCGGGCTCGCCGGAGACCTGCGTAACGGCCGCACCGCCCGCTCGCTGGCGCTGCTGCTCTCGCGCTTTCCGGGCAACGAGCTGCTCCTGATCTCTCCGCCGGCGCTGCGAATGGGAGCGGATATCCTCGACCTGCTGGAGCGCCAGCGGGTGGAAGAAACCGAAGATTTCGCCGCCGCGATCCCCGGCCTCGATCTGCTCTACCAGACGCGCATCCAGGCCGAGCGCTTCGATACGTCCGAGGAATATGAGCGCTACCGCGGCGTCTACGTCGTCAGCGTCGACCTGATGCATCGCTTGCCGGAGCACGCCATCGTGATGCATCCCCTGCCGCGGGTAGGGGAGATCGATCCCCTGGTCGACGCCGACCCGCGAGCCGCTTATTTCCGCCAGGCTCGCAACGGCCTCTGGGTGCGGATGGCGGTGCTCGACTGGGCGATGGCGCGCTGATGTTGCAGACCCCAGCGGCCAAGGCGGTGATCCTCGATGCCGAGGGCGTCCGTCGCGCCTGGCGCCGGATCGCCCATGAGATCGTCGAGCGCCAGCCGAACCTGGCGCAGCTGAGCCTGCTCGGTATCGTCACCCGCGGTTTGCCGCTGGCCGAACGGCTGGCGGCGACACTCGAGCAGCTCGAAGGCGTCCGCCTGCCGGTTATCCCGCTTGACGTCCGGGCCTACCGCGACGATCTGCCACGGGCGTTTGCCCCACCATTACCGGCGGTGCCGGCGGCCGCCGTCGACGGTCGTCCGGTCCTCCTGGTCGACGACGTCCTCTTCAACGGGCGCACGGTACGGGCCGCCATCGACGCTGTGATCGAGGCCGGGCGCCCCACCCAGATCCAGCTGGCGGTTCTCGTCGATCGTGGCCACCGCGAGCTGCCGATCCGCCCTGACTACATCGGCAAGAATGTGCCGACCTCGCGGCACGAATGGGTCGATGTCCACCTGACCGAGACGGACGGGGAAGACTCGGTTCGCATTCTCGAGCGGCCGGAGCGCTGATGCGCCTGCATGGCGTCCGGGTGCTGGGGCCGGCCGGCCTGTCCATGCCGCAAACCGTGCAGGTGAACGCCGAGGGTGCCGAAGATCGCGAGGCACCCGGGCTCGTCCTTTCGCCCGGTTGGATGGATCTGCACGCGCACTTGCGCGACCCCGGGTTCCCGCAAAAGGAGACGCTGCTCTCGGGCGCGACCAGCGCCGCGGTCGGTGGATTCACCCACGTCCTCGCGATGGCCAACACCGATCCGGTGACGGACCGGCCGGAGTTGCTGCAGAGCCTGGTGGCGCGGGCCGCCGCCTTGCCGATCCGGATCAGCTTCGTGGGGGCCGTGACGGCCGCCCTCGAAGGCCAGCGGCTCACCGACGCCGCGGCGCTGAAGGCCGCGGGAGCGGTGGCGCTCTCCGACGATGGACGGCATGCGATGAACGGTGCCATGTTCCGCCGTGCCCTCGAGGCGGCCGCCGAGGCGGGGTTGCCGCTCCTCGTCCACGCCCAGGCCGAGGATCTGGGGAACGGTCCGGACGCTGAGGCCGCCGCGGTGAGGGACGCGCTGGACGCCGTGCGCAACGTCGGCGGCGCCCGCCTCCACATCCAGCACGTGAGCACGCGGCGGGCCGTCGATTTGATTCGCGTCGCGAAGTCCGAGGGATTGCCGGTGACGTCCGAAGCCACCCCGCATCACCTGGCGCTGACATCGCGCGATGCGCGGGCGATGGGTCCGCAGGGGAATGTCAATCCGCCGCTGAGATCTCCAGACGATCGTGAGGCGCTCTACCAGGCGCTGGTTGAGGGGGTGATCGATGCCATCGCGACCGACCACGCGCCCCACGAGCTGGCGGCCAAGCTGGCAGGCCTGAACGGCTTCCATGGCTTCGAGACGGCCGTCGGGGTCATCCTCGGGCTCGGCCTTGCGGACCGCGTCATCTACCGGGCGTGCGTGTCGCGGCCGCGTGAGATCGTCGGCCAATCCCTGGAGGACGAGTGGATCCTGATCGATCCGGAGGCCGAGTGGACGGTTGACGCGTCGTCTTTTAGGAGCCGCGGCAAGAACACACCCTTTGCGGGCCGACGGTTGCGCGGACGGGTCATCATGACCGTCTGCCGTGGTCAGGTGGTGACCGAGCGCCTGATGCAGCATGCCTGAGCCAATGGTCCTTGTCCTCGAGGACGGCTTCACGCTATTCGGCGAGCGCGGAGGGCAGGCCACCCAGGCCAGCGGCGAGGTGGTGATCAACACCTGCATGACCGGCTACCAGGAGGTGCTCTCTGACCCGTCCTACGCCGGACAGATGGTGGTGATGACCTATCCGCTGCTCGGCAACTACGGGGCGAGCCCAGACTTCCAGGAGTCGGCGCGGCCGTGGGCGCGGGCCCTGATCACGCGCCAGCTCAGCCCTTTTCAGCAACACTGGCGAACGCACCAGTCGCTCGCCGAATGGCTCGACGGCTACGGTGTGCCAATCCTGACCGGCTGCGATACTCGGCGGCTCGCCCGTCATCTGCGCGGAACCGGCGCCCAGCGGGCCGTGATCGCACCGCGCCACGAGCTCCCCATGTTGCGCGAGCGCGTGCAGCGCGTGACGCCGCTCGAGGAACAGGACCTGGTGCGCCAGGTCTCAGAGGGATTTAGCGACGTCGTGGAACCGTTCGATCCCGCACTCGCCGGCCGACCGTTCCATCAGTGGACAGGCCTGCGAATCGTCGTCGTGGACTACGGCGTCAAACGCAACATCCTGCGATCCCTGCGCTCGCGCGGTGTGGTGGTAGAGGTCCTGCCGCACGACAGCGACCTCGACATGATCCTGGCTCGCCGCCCTGACGCGGTCGTGCTCTCGAACGGCCCGGGGGACCCGGCGCAGCTGCAATCCGCCGTCGCGATGACGCGGCAGCTCATCAGGCGCCTGCCGGTGCTTGGCATCTGCCTGGGGCATCAGCTCGTCGGCCAGGCGGCCGGCGCTCGCACCTCACGACTGCGATTCGGCCACCATGGCGGCAACCACCCGGTGCTCGACCTGCAGACTGGCCGGGTGAGTATGACATCGCAGAATCACGAGTTCGAGGTCGACGCGGAGAGCTTGCCTTCGAGCACCGGCTTCCGCGTCAGTCATCGCAACCTGCATGATGGCTCGGTCGAAGGCCTGGTGCACGAACACCTGCCCGTTCGCTCGGTCCAGTTCCACCCGGAAGGGGGACCAGGTCCGCAGGACAACCAGGTGATCTTCGATGAGTTCCTCGACCTGGTCACAGGCCGACCACCGGTGCCGATCGCGGTGCGCCAGCCGGTACGCCGGCCCGCCAGCGTCCTGGTCATCGGATCCGGGCCGATCGTGATCGGTCAGGCCGCCGAGTTCGACTATGCGGGAACCCAAGCCTGCAAGGCACTTCGCGAGGAAGGCGTGCGGACCATCCTGGTGAACTCGAACCCAGCAACCATCATGACCGACGAGGAAATCGCGGACCGTGTCTACATCGAGCCGCTGACGGTCGAGGCGGTCACCGCGATCATCGAACGGGAGCGACCAGATGGGTTGCTGCCGACCCTGGGCGGTCAGACCGGCCTGAACCTGGCGGTGGCACTGGCCGACGCCGGTGTGCTCGAACGCTGCGAGGTGCGTGTGCTCGGGACGCCGCTCGCCGCGATCCGGGAGGCGGAGGATCGGGAGGCGTTCAAGGCCGTCCTGCTGCGAATCGGGGAGCCGGTGCCGGACAGCCGCACGGTGACGACGGTCGAGGCTGCCCGGGAATTCGCGGCATCGATCGGGTTTCCCCTGGTGGTGCGACCGGCCTACACGCTCGGCGGCACCGGCGGCGGGATGGCGGGAAGCCCGCTGGAGCTCGAAGCCATCGTTCGCGAGGGGCTCGCCGCGAGTCCTATCCGGCAGGTCCTGGTCGAGCGCTCGCTGTCAGGCTGGAAAGAGATCGAGTACGAGGTGATACGGGACGCCAACGACACCTGCATCGCCGTCTGCAACATGGAAAACCTCGATCCGATGGGGGTTCATACCGGTGACAGCATCGTCGTCGCGCCCAGCCAGACATTGTCCGACCGGCAATACCAGATGCTCCGCTCGGCGGCGCTGCGCATCATCCGGGCGCTGCGCATCGAGGGTGGGTGCAACGTGCAGTTCGCGCTGGACCCGGCGTCCGATCAGTACTACGTCATCGAGGTGAATCCACGGGTGAGCCGTTCGTCGGCGCTGGCGTCGAAGGCGACCGGATATCCGATCGCGCGGGTGGCTGCGAAGATCGCGGCAGGGCGGGGGCTGCACGAAATCGCCAACGCGGTGACGGGGAAGACGTGCGCGGCCTTCGAACCGGCCCTCGACTACTGCGTCGTCAAGATTCCACGCTGGCCTTTTGATAAGTTCCCGGCCGCGGACCGGACGCTTGGCACGCAGATGAAGTCGACCGGCGAGGTGATGGCGATCGAGCGGACCTTCGAGGCTGCGCTCAGCAAGGCGCTGCGGGCACTGGAGCAGCGCCTGCCCGATGACTCCCAGCTACGCGGCCGTCCGGACCTGCTGCATCAGCCCAATGACCGCCGCCTGATGGCCGCGATGCAGGCGCTGCGCGACGGCGCTGGCGGTGACGAAGTCGCCGCGGCGACCGGCTACGCGCCCTGGTTTGTCGACCGGCTCGCCTTCATCACCGCGCTCGAGGCTGAGCTATCGAGCGGAGCGACCGATGCTGACATCGTGCGGCGGGCGAAGCGGGCCGGCCTCGACGACGCACGGATTGCCGAGCTCAGCGGCGGCCGCCTGCCGATCACCGCGAGGGAGCCTACCTTCCGCCAGGTCGATACCTGCGCCGCCGAGTTCGAGGCGGTGACGCCCTACTACTACTCGACCTACGAAGACGAGGACGAAATCATCCGCAGCGGGAACCAGGCGGTGGCTGTGATCGGTTCCGGACCAATCCGGATCGGCCAGGGCATCGAGTTCGACTACTGCAGTGTGCACGCCTCGGCGGCGATCCGCGAGGCCGGCTACGACAGCGTGCTCATCAATAGCAACCCCGAGACGGTGAGCACCGACTTCGACGCCTCGACCCGCCTCTACTTCGAGCCCCTCGACCTGGAAGGCGTCCGCAACGTGCTCCGCCACGACCCGGTACTCGGCGTGATGGTCCAGTTCGGCGGGCAGACCGGTCTGAACCTCGCCGACGCGCTGGCCGAGGGCGGAGTCCGGATCCTCGGCTCTAGCGTCGACACCATCGATCTCGCCGAAGACCGGCGGCGCTGCGAGGCGCTGCTGCGCGACAGCGGCATCCCCCAGTCACCCGGCGGCTCCGCAACCAGCGTCGAGGCGGCGCTCAGCATTGCCGCCCGGGTTGGCTACCCCGTCCTCGTCAGGCCGTCCTACGTCCTGGGCGGCCGCGGCATGGAGATCGTCCATTCGACCCACGACCTGCGGCGCTATGTCGAGGCGGCCATCGGCTTCGGCGTCCGCGGTCCGATCCTCGTGGACAAGTACCTGCTCGGTCGTGAGCTCGACGTGGACGCCATCTGCGACGGCGAGACGGTGTTGATTCCGGGCATCCTCGAACACATCGAGCGCGCCGGCATTCATTCGGGTGACTCATTCGCGGTTTATCCGCCGATCACGCTCACACCGTCCGAGACCGACCGGGTGGTCGAGGCGACGACCATCATCGCTCGCCTGTTCAAGGCGGTGGGGTTGATCAACATCCAGTTCGTGATCCAGGAAGGGATTCCCCATGTGCTCGAGGTGAATCCACGCGCCAGCCGGACCGTGCCTTTCCTCAGTAAGGTGACTGGGGTGCCGATGGTCAAGCTCGCCACCCATGCGGCGCTGGGCCGCTCCCTAAAGGAGTTCGGCTTCGCCGGCGGCCTGCAGCCGAGCCGGCCGCTCTATGCCGTAAAGGCACCGGTCTTCTCCATGGCCAAGCTTCCCGCCGTCGACACCGTGCTTGGACCGGAGATGAAGTCCACCGGCGAGGCGATGGGCATCGCACGAGACCTGCCCACGGCGCAGTACAAGGCCTTCCTCTCCATCATGCAGGAGCTCCCGCCCGATGGCGCGGCGTTGTGCTCGATTGCCGACGGCGACAAAGGCGAGGCGCTGCCGATCCTCCGCGCGATCCACGGGTTGGGCCTTCGGCTGTACGCGACCGCCGGGACCGCCGCGCTGCTGCGCGACGCTGGTATCCCGACGACCACCGTGCAGAAACTCCGGTACGGCCATCCGAACGTGGTGGACGTCATCCATGCGGGCCAGGTCCATCTGGTCGTAAACACCGTGTCGGCCTCGGCCCCCGTGAGCGATAACGGGGCCGGCGTTCCTCTGCGAGATGGGTATGAGATCCGGCGCGCCTCCGTCGAGCGGCGGATTCCCTGCCTCACATCGCTGGACAC
>DASYVR010000006.1:0-52635 GCA_035936995.1 Candidatus Dormiibacterota bacterium
CGATGCCAGCCACGAGTTGACGTGGACCATGAAAAACCTCCAGGACACGACCTCAGCCGGTCCTATCGATTTGGACGCCCAGGTCGCCGAAAAGTTCCTAGGCGGTGCCCTCGGCGACTTTCTCGGTCACCTTGTATTCGAGATACATGCCGAGCATCAGCCGCGTCTGGGCCTCGAGCGCGGGCAGGACGCTGAAGACCAGGCCGACGATCGGGTAGAGGCCAAGCTGGAGATACGCCCAGATCTGGTGGAAGAGCCCCCAGTTGCCTGGCATCGGCGGGTTGATGCGCCGCTCGACGAGGATCAGCGCCGCGATGTTGAGGAAGGCGATGTTGATCAGGATGAAGGCGTAGAGCGCCAGCTTGTCGGCCGCCAGCGTCAGGTTCCAGTCCTCCTGCAGCAGCCGGGGCAGCGCCGCGCCGAAGAGCAGCAGGACCGGCAGGGTCGTCCAGGTCAGGTGGTTGAAGATCATGTAGCCGTAGCGGCGCGCCCGCAGCCAGAGCGGGATCTCGGGGTGGCGAAGCAGGCGGACGGTGACGTACGGTATGTCGCTGACGCCCCAGGCCCAGCGCTTGATCTGGTTGTACTGATTGGCGTGGGTCTTCACCCGCTCCCAGGGCATGCCGCTGTCAGAGGCCTCCGGCGCGTCACCGTAGATCGGTAGGAAGACGGGAACCATCTTGAGCCGCCCGTGGGTGGCGAAGAAGGACTTCCAGTAGAAGCGCGAGTCTTCGGGGATGACATCGTCGTCCCAGTAGCCGGCCTCGGTCACCAGCTGCAGCGACATCGAGTAGCTGCTGAAGGCGACCAGCCGGTCGGAGCGCGAGGACAGGAACATCTGCCACTGGGTGCAGGCGCTGGCCATGATCCGCACGGCAAACGGCACGCGCCAGAGGTTGTTGTGGAACATCGGGATCGGCTGGAAGAGGCACTCGAGCCGCCGCGGATCCTGGACGTAGTGATAGGTGACGTAGGCGAAGTAGTGGCGGTGGACACGAAAATCCGAATCCAGATCGGTGACGATCACCTCCCTGGGGTCGAGGCCCATCGCATCCAGCTCCCGCCGCAGGACGGGCCCGCCATAGGCCATGGCCGCCGATTTGCCCACCACGATGCCGGGAAGCAGCGGGTCCTTGATATGAAGGAAGGCGCGCAACCGGTCGCCGAACTCCTCCTGCAGACGGCGGACGTTCTCCCAGCCAGGCCGGTCGCTCTCCCGCGTGATGATCGCGACCACCTTGTTCTCAGCCGGGTAGTCGGCGTCGGCGATCGCCCGGACCGTTTCCCGCAGGATCTCGTAGGGCTCGGTGTAGGTCGGGATCAGGAGGGCGTGCACGATGCGACGCGGATCGGGCGTGCTTGGTGAGACGGCGACCCCCAGGCAGCGCTGCCACCAATCCTCCAGCATCGTCCGCTTCATCCGTCGATAGGTGCTCCGAATACCGATGACGACCGTCCCTGTCCGGATGAACCAGTAGATATCGATCAGGAAGATCGCGACCGCGATGTAGGGGGCGAAGACGAAGGACGCCACCACGGGGGTGATCAAGATGGTCCAGGTCAGCGCGCCTGGTGCCACCTCGAGGGCGCGCTGGACGCGCCGCTGGCCCTTGGTCAGGGATACCGTCTTTGCCACCTCTTCCTACCCTAGTGCAACGGCACGGGAGCGGCTTGATTGTAGAGTGGGACGAGGGCCCCCAAATAGGTATTCGTATTGGGGCACAGTGGCAAAGGCCCCAATTTGGCGTTATACTGGGGCCCGGGCTAGACAGGCAGACGCGTGCGCCTGTCCGACGCTCCGCCGAAGGGGTGGCTAGCGGTCGGCCCACCTGTGAAAGCCAGGCCCAATCTTATGCGCCACAAGGAGCGCCATTGACCTTACGGTTGCCGCCTGTTGTCGCGGGGTCCCCGTTCGCCCATCGGGCCCCCGACGTGACCGCGGTTCGACTCAAGGTCTGCGCCGCACCGCAGAGCCAGGCCGAGACCCTGCTCGCCCACCTGGGCCAGGACGCGCTGATGGCCTTGCTCACGGAAGCCACCGAGGGTGATGGCTACGTTGACATCAAGCACGCGCCGGTGCGCCTGACGCTGAACCTGCAGAAGCGAACCGACACCAGGATCGAGCGTTTCGGCATGGTGGGCCAGCTCTTCGGCCTCCCCGGCCGCGACCTCGCCTTCCTGGTGGAGCGCGTCCAGCCCGATCCGGATTCGACCAAGGATGCCGGCGATGTGCTGACCATCGAGGTTTCGGAAGTGGTGTTGGAGGGCGCCAGTTACGTGCCCGAGGAAGACTGGGTGCGCCGGCAGTTGAATGCCCTCGAGGAGGCGGCGCAGCTTCCCTTGGTGCTGGCGGGCCAGGCCTTCGCCAACCACGAGCGGCAGTGGCTCACCTGGCAAGCGGAGCAAGATGCGCGGCCGTACGAGATCGAGACCGAGGGCGTGATCTGCAGCAAATGCGAGAACCTGCAGGCGAACGGCGCCAAATGCAGCGTTTGCGGCGCGACCAACGGCGACCGGAGCGCCGGGGCACTGATCATGCTCAGCCGCCGCGGCGGGTTCAAGGAAGGCGACCGGGTCATGATCCGCACCGGGCATGGGGCGGAGCGCGAAGGCACCCTGCTCCGTGGCGAGGGTGGAGGCCGCCGCTGGCTCGTCAAGCTGCGCGAGGAAGGCATGCTGGGGCCGGGCACGATCCGCCCACAACCGATCACCGCCGTCGTCGAGGTGCAGCAGCGCACCTTGAACGGCTTTCCGGGCGGCGATATCAGCCTTCGGCGGGTGGCTGCGCTCCTGATCGCGCCCGACGAGGTGCTGCCCCCCGGGACGGGCGAGCTGGTGCCATTCGACGAGCGCCTCAACCCCAGCCAGCAGCAGGCGGTCCGCAGCGCTGTCAACCTCTTCCCGGGCAGCATGCAGCTGGTGCAGGGCCCGCCCGGAACCGGCAAGACGACCTCGATCGTCGAGACCGTCCGGGAGCTGGTGGCGCGCGACCCGAACGTCCGGATCCTGATGACCTCGCATGCCAACACCGCCGTCGACAACGCGCAGGAGCGCCTGCAAGGGTTGGACTCGCTGCGGATGGTGCGGATCGCCGAGCCCGAGAAGGTCGACCCCAAGTTTCGGGCCAGCATCGTGGAGGCGGACGACCCACGGGTGCGCAATGCGCACGTTGTCTTCGGAACCGTCAACCGCATCGCGCTCGCCTGCAAGGAAGCGGAGATGTTCGACTGGCTGATCCTCGACGAGGCGAACAAGGTGCGGTTCACCGAGACGCTGCCGCTGCTGCGGCTGGCGCCGCGCTGGCTGCTGGTCGGTGACCACCGCCAGCTCCCACCGGTCCTCGACGAGAGCGCCGCGGCCTTTCCCGTCGACGACGATGAGGCGAAAGCGCTGGTGCGCGATGCCAGCTTCTTCGAGTTGAGCTGGGCGGTCCTCCCCGAGAGCAACCTGGTCATGCTCGACGAGCAGTACCGGATGGCCGCCCCGATCGGCAGCTACGTCTCGGTCGCCTCCTACGACGGCCGGCTGCGCAACTCGCCGGAGATGGCGGCGCTGCGCTCGCCCTTGCCGTGGCCATTCAATCGCAATCTCACCTGGCTGACGATCCGCGGCCGAGAAAAGAAGGGCGGCTCGGGCAGCATCTCGAACCGCGCCGAGATCGAGGCGGTGGGTCGGGTGGTGCGCCACCTGCAGCGGCTCGGGCTGGAGCAGCTTCGGGTCGCCGTCATCGCCATGTACCAGGACCAGGTGACGCAACTCCGGCGCGAGCTGCGGATGGTGGCCCTGCCGGGGTTGGCGGTCGACACGGTGGACGCCTTCGAAGGCGAGGAGGCGGATGTCGTCATCCTCAGCCTGGTGCGCAGCAATGAAGCCGAGCGGATCGGCTTCCTGAAGAAGGCGCAGCGGCTCAATGTCGCGATCTCGCGCGCCAAGCAATTGCTGGTGGTGGTCGGCGATATCGAGACGATGACCGGTCGCGAGGGCCAGGACCTCTACCGGCCCTTGCTGGAGCACGTCGAGCGCGAGGGCCGGGTGGCGGGCATCGGCGCCCTCCACGCCATGGACGCGGCCGCGGGCGGCGGCCGCCGGGGAGACCGTCGCCGCCAGCGACCCGGCGCCCCGGTTGGACGACCGCGGCGTCGGCGGCGCGGGTACGGGTCGCATCCGGTAACGCCCGGAGCCGCCGTCGCCACCAATGGCACACCATCGTCGGACTCGCCGCCGACCGACGGTGGGGCCGTCCCAGCGAGGAAGTTCCGGCGCCGCCGCGGCCGCCGCCGGAGCTCCTTCTCGCCGGCCAATGGCACAGCCCAGGGCGAAGCGCTGCCGGATGGCGGCGCCTCCGAGCCGCCGGCCGCGAGTCAAGCGGCGGACCGCGAACCTGCCGCTCAGGCGGTCGAGCGCGGCAGCTGACGGAGCAGGCAGGTCGGCCGCTGACGCAGGTCGAGGCCCAGCACTACCTCGACCTCGCGGACTGGCGCCGGCGCGTGGGCAACCTCTACCGGCTGTCCGGGCCTGACGCATTCGTCCGATTCCGGCAGGGTCGTGACGAGCTATTTCGTACCCATCCGCAATCGCCACTCCCCGCGCCGGCTCGGACCACCTTCCAGCAGCTGCGCTATTTCGATCCGGACGCCGGCTACCGGATTCGCTGCCGCGTCGAGCCTGCCGAGACCGGGGACCCACTCGAGATCGATACCGGCGGCGAGGACGGCGTCATCACCTATCGCCGAGCCGGCATGCTCCGATTCCAGCTCGGTGGCGAGAACTGCTGGCTGACTGTGTTCAGCCTCGTTGGCTACGGCGGTGGCCTCTTTCTCCCGTTTCGGGACGCGACCTCGGGCACCGAAACATACGGCGGGGGGCGATATCTCTTCGACACCGTCAAGAGCACCGATGGCCTGGCGCTCGAACTGCGGGCCGGCTCGCCTGAGGTCACCATTGATTTCAACTTCGCCTATAACCCCTCCTGCGCCTACGACGTCCGCTGGGCCTGTCCGCTCGCGCCGCGCGAGAACTGGCTGCCGGTCGCGGTGCGCGCCGGCGAGAAAGTGTTCCCTTGAGCAAGACCGCGCTGATCACGGGCGCCTCTAGCGGCATCGGATACGAACTGGCGTTGCTCTTCGCGGCGGACGGCTTCGACTGCATCCTGGTCGCGCGCAGCCACGACAAGCTCAAAGCGCTGGCCGCGCGGCTCGAGGGCGACCATCGGGTAAAGACCCTTGTTCTTCCCAAAGACCTTTCAAAGCCGAGCGCCGTCGACGAGATCTACGAAGAGGTGAGCGCGGCATCGATGGAGGTCGATGTGCTCGTCAACAACGCCGGCTTCCCTGTCTTCGGTCTCTTTAGCGAGACCGATCTGGAGGTCGAGCTGGAGATGCTGCAGGTCAACGTGGTGGCGTTGACGGCGCTGACCAAACTGTTTTTGAGGGGCATGGTCGCGCGGCGACATGGTCGAATGATGAACCTCGCCTCGACCGCGGCCTTCGAGCCCGGTCCACTGATGGCCGTCTACTACGCGAGCAAGGCGTATGTGCTCTCCTTCTCCGAGGCGTTGGCGAACGAGGTACGGGGCAGCGGCGTGACGGTCACGGCACTCTGTCCCGGGCCGACGCGCACCGGCTTTCAGAAGCGCGGCGTGATGGAGGACTCGCGTTTGGTGCAGGGCCAGATCGCCGACGCGCGATCGGTCGCCCTCGCCGGTTACCGGGGCCTGATGGCGGGCAAGACGATCGTGATTCCCGGCTTCACGAACAAGCTGGTGCCGTGGATCGTCCGGGTCTCACCCCGGGGCACGGTGACGCGAGTGGTTCGCCGAATGCAGGACCGCGTCCCGCAATAAGCAGAACGCTCCCTCCACCCTTGCGGGAGAGGGTCGGGTTAGGGGGTACAGGGATCAGTCGATGCGGCGAAAGCTCGCGACCAGGTGCTGGACACGTGGGACGCCCTCCATGCCCATTTTGAGCTCGTAGCGCAGGGTATCGCCCTCCAGCCAGAGGGATCGGCTAATCGAGGTCACCAGCTTTGCCGTCGGCGTTCGTCCGACGCTGGCGGACTCGACATCGATCCGCCGGCCGTCGACCCGTCCGAGGGAGATTTCCGCGTAGCCGATAGGCTGCGCGATGACGAACTCCACCTGCCCGCCGCCGACCAGCCGCAGGTAGCCGGCCTCGCCATGCATCGGCTGGCCGGTGTCGATTGCCTCGGTCCGCTGCGTGTAGATCAGGAACGCCTTGCCGTTGTGGCTGAAGCGGAGCTCTTCGCGGTAGCGGAAGGGCTTGATGGTCGGGTACTGGCCCTCGCCCTCGCCGCGCCAGGTCCCCAGAAGGAAGGCGACCGGCGCGAGCGCGGGGTTCACGTCCGCGGCGATGACGCCATCATCCTAAGAAATGGGAGCCGACCCGGCCGAATGCCTACGCACCCCGCGATGCTTCGTCCCTCAACAACGGCTCGATCGTCGCGTAGAGCCGCGCGATCAATTCATCGGACGCCTCCCGCGGGCAGCTGAGCGAATAGCCGTGCGGGAACCGAACCGTTCTGGGTAGCTTCCCCGGCAACGCGCGTAGGGCCTGTGCGACCAGAGAATCGCTGGCGGTAACGCTTGCGGACGCGGATTTCCCCTGCCGGACTTTCGCGCGTCGACCCACTGATCCCACCCGCCCACGCGATGGCCGAGTCGGCTTCCTGGCGGGTGGGTTCGCCCTCTCCAGGGAATCGGGTAGCGCGGTGACCAATTGTTCCCGGCTGAGGGATGACACTTGCTTGCGAATGTCGGCTAAGCCGAATCCGCGGTGGCGGAGCCGGCGGGCGAGACGAAATCGGGCGAGGTGCTCTGGCGTGTAGCTGTTGCGACCCCGACCGATGGCCGGGGGCAAGATTCCCGCTTGCGTGTAGTAGTGCACCGTACTTTGCGAGACCTCGGGGTCTCGATCCAATTTGCGCACAGCTCCGGCCAGGTCTTCCGCATCCAACATTACGACCTAGACTAGCATATTCTGGCGACTTATGCTAGTCTTTAAGTAACGATTGTGCCAGTCCATGCGCCGGCGCGGAAAATCGCGCATCCTGGATAGGAGACGGCGATGGCAGCGGTAATCGAGCAGGAGGTCGTTCAGCACGAGACGACGGCGGGGAAAACGACGGCACCTGTAGCAACAGAGGCATCGGCAGGCACCGATCGGGTTTCACGCACCTCAGTGACGTCGGTTCGCACTGGCGACTCGTTCGATCGGCTCATCCAGGGCATCTGGTTGGTCACCGGCGTGGTTGACGTGATGCTGGGGATTCGTTTTCTGTTGAAGCTGCTGGGAGGCTCCAGTCAGGCTAGCTTCGTCACGTTCATGTATGACATTACCCAGCCCCTGGTTGCCCCGTTCCACGGCATCTTCAACACCACCGTCCAGGGACGTTCGATCCTGGAGCCGGAGTCGCTGGTGGCGATTGTCATCTACTCGCTGATCGGGTGGGGGATCGTCTCGATGATTCGGCTGATGAACCGGCCCAATCCCGCCTAGGCGATCTGACCCGCAGCGCGACAAGAGGTTCGAGTCCTAGCAGCGGAAGGCGCGAAATCGAGTCGAGTGCCCTCGGCAGGACTCGAACCTGCGACGCCCGCCTTAGGACGGCGGCGCTCTGGTCCCCTGAGCTACGAGGGCAACGAGCCGGAGTATACGACGGGGTATTATGTGTGCCTGCTGATCGGGGCGTAGCTCAGCCAGGTTAGAGTGCTCGGTTCGGGACCGAGAGGTCGGAAGTTCAAATCTTCTCGCCCCGACTCCCCTCAGGTAATCGTCAGGAGCGCGATGCCGGCGACGATGGCGAGGGCGCCGGCAACCCGGATCCAGGCACCGCGCCGCTCGCCGAGCCGCCAGATTCCCCAGGCTGTGACCAGCACGATCGCCGATTCACGCAATGGCGCGATGATCGCCAGTGGCGCGACGCTCAGGGCGAACAGGATCATGAAGTAGGCGGCCGTCATCAAGACGCCGACCAGCAGCGAGATCCCCGGCTCATTGGTGAGGCCCGACCCCGGCACGCGGCGGATGGTCGTGAACGCGACCAGGAAAACCGCGCCAAACAGCCAGAGCAGCCAGCCGTAGAGCCAGGGCGGCCCCAGTCGGACCCCGACCCGGTCCAGCGAGGTGTAGGCGGCGATCATCACGCCGGTCAGGAGCGCCGGCCCAAGCGCCGATCCGGCGTTGGCGGGTCTCCGGACGGCCCAGATCCCGGCGAGCAAGCACACGACACCGAAGACCGCGGCGGCATGAAGGCGTTCCCCAAGCAAGGTCAGGCCGACCAGCACGGCCAGCAGGGGGGCCGTGCCGCGGGCGATGGGATAGACGACCGAGAGCTCACCGCGCTGATAGGCGGTCGAGAGCGTGATGAAGTAGACCAGCTCGAAGGCCGCCGAGACGAGGGCGATCAGCCAGCCGGCCAGCGGCAGTCCAGGGCGTCCGTTCAAGAGCCAGGCGACGGCCACCGCAGGCAGCGACGCGACGGTTCCCAGCGTCACCGCCCGCGCTGCCAGCGCGAGGGGATTCTCAGAGGCCTTCAGCAGCGCGTTCCAGGTGGCGTGGAAGACGGCCGCCACCAGGACAAGAGGCAGGACCGCCAACGGCACGAACGCAGTCTAGCCATCCCTCAGACGGGGCTCCGCGCTCGGCAGCTTCGTCGCTAGGGCCAGAAGAGGTGGCCGAGCAGCATCCCGATCACGACCGCCACGACGTAGCTGAATCGTGGATAGGCGCGCACCAGCGAACGGATCAGGTTGGTGATGGGATCCTGCCCTTTCCCCAACGCGATCGTCTCGCTGAGCATCATGACGAAGAGCACACCGACGAAGATCGTGACGAGCAGCGAGAGAATCGCGCCCGGACTAATCTGCAGCACGCCGGTGCATCAATTGACTGAGCCGGCGCGGCGGCGGGGACAGACGGCCGGTGGCCGGACCCCAGAGAAAGTGGCCCAGCGTGATGCCGACGAGGATCGCAACCACGAAGGCCCAGCCGGGAAAGGCATGCACGGCTTCCCGAAAGTAGTCCGAGATCGGCTTATTGCCGGTAAACAGGGCCCAGGTTTCGAACAGCATCAGCAAAAGGATCGCACCGACGAAGGCCGTGACCAGGAAGGAAAACAGGTTGCCGCGGTTGAGGATCATCGATCAGCTCCGGTATCGTTCACGGGCTCGCGCCTTCGAGCTCGGCGGGCACCCGCTGGATCGCCGCAAGGAATGATTGGGGCGTCAGGACGCCGCAGAACCGATCCCCGTCGACGACGGCTACCCAGCTGGCGTGATGGATCAGCATCTGCGAGAAGGCGTCGTACAGCGTCCGATCAGCGGCCACAGTCGCGTCCAGCGGCCGCGCCCGCTCGCCCACACGCCCCTCACCGCCGGCCAGCTCCCTATCCAGTTCGCCGACCGGTTTGCTGTCGCGGTCGAGAACGACGATGCGGCTCCAACGACCGTCCAGCAACCGGCGGGCCTCCGCCAGCGAGTCATCCGGGTGGACGACCGGCGGACGCTCGAGGGCTTTCAGGTCGATCGGTGTGACCGACAACCGCTTCAGTCCGCGGTCCGGTCCCAGCAGGTCGACGACCAGGTCCGACGCCGGCTTTTCCAGGATCGCCACCGGGGTGTCGTACTGCTCGAGCCGGCCCGCATTCATTATCGCGATCCGGTCGCCGAGCTTGATTGCCTCGTCGATGTCATGGGTGACGAAGACGACGGTCTTGCGCACTTCCCGCTGGATTCGCAAGAATTCATTCTGGAGGCGTTCCCGGGCAATCCGATCGATAGCACCGAACGGTTCGTCCATCAGCAGCACCGGCGGGTCCGCGCCTAACGCGCGTGCCACGCCGACTCGCTGACGCTGCCCCCCGGAGAGCTGATGTGGATACCGCCGCCGATACTGCGTCGGGTCCAGCCCCACCAGGTGCAGAAGATCATCGACCCGCTGGCGAATCCGCGCCTTGTCCCATCCGAGCAGACGCGGCACGGTGGCGACGTTATCGGCGATGTTCAGGTGAGGAAAAAGTCCGACATTCTGGATGACGTAGCCCATCCGTAGGCGCAACTGCACCGGATCCATGTGTGTCACGTCTTGCTCATCGTGGAAGATGCGTCCGGCCGTGGGTTCAATCAGCCGGTTGATCATCTTCAGGGTGGTCGTCTTGCCACAGCCCGATGGGCCAACCAGCATGGTCAACTCGCCGGTCGGGAACTCGATGGAGAGCTCACGGACCGCGAACTGGCCGCCTGGGAACTGCTTGGTCACGCCTTCGAGCCGAATCATTAGAAACCTCTACTCTAAATTGCGCCTCGGGGAGGCGGCTGCTAGCATCGGCGAATGCTCGCCACGGGGGTCCTCGGGGCGGTGGAAGACCCATGGATCCGGTGGTCCTGGATATCGGGACACGTCGACGTCATCACCGCCGCGCTCGTTCAACACATCCAACTGACGCTGATCGCGGTGGTGCTCGGCCTGGTGATCGCGGTCCCGCTCGGATTGGTAGCGTGGCGCAGCCGGATCCTTCGCGGTCCGATCTTCTCGTTGACCGGCATCCTCTATACCATCCCGTCGCTCGCCCTGTTCTCGGCGCTGGTGCCGTTTACGGGATTCACCATTCTGACGGCCGAGATCGGCCTGGTGAGTTACACGCTGCTGATCCTCATTCGCAACATCGTCGTCGGGCTGACCTCGGTGCCAGATGACGTCCGGGAGGCGGCCCGCGGCATGGGCTATCGCCCGCTCGCTGAGCTGGTGCAGATCGATTTACCTCTGGCAATCCCGGCCATCGTCGCCGGCTTGCGCATCGCGACCGTCACCACGATTGGGCTTGTGACCGTCACTGCCTTGATTGGCGAAGGCGGCCTGGGTAGCCTGATCTACGACGGACTGCTCCGCGATTTCAAGACCCCGCTTGTCGTCGGCACGGCGCTCTCGGTGGCGCTCGCGTTCGTGGCGGACTTGGGCCTGGCCGGCGCTCAGCGCCTCATCACTCCCTGGTCGCGCGCGAGAGCAACGATATGAACTTCGCCAACCAGGTGTTGCAGTGGTTCCTCGACGGCGCCCACTGGCAGGGCGATGGTGGCATCCCGCACCGGACCCTCGAGCACGTCGCCATGTCCGGCGCTTCCATGCTGGCCGCAGCAATGATCGCGTTGCCCGTCGGGATCGCGATCGGTCACTTCGGAAAGGGCGGCAACCTGGCCATCAACCTCTCGAACATTGGGCGGGCGATTCCTTCGTTTGCGCTTTTGGTGCTTGCAGCGCAGCTGTTCGGCATTGCCGCGGGCTCGCAGGTCGTCGGCTTTGGGGCGGTGCCGGCGTTCGTCGCGCTCGTCGCGCTCGCCATCCCACCGATGGTCACCAACAGCTATATCGGGATGCGGGAAGTCGACGCCGACGTGCGCGAAGCGGCTCGCGGCATGGGGATGCGCGAGCGCGCCGTCCTGCTCCGAGTCGAGCTGCCGATCGCCCTGCCGCTCATCATGGCCGGCATCCGCACCTCGGCGGTGAACGTCGTCGCGACGGCGACCCTGGCCGCGCTGGTCGCGTGGGGCGGTCTCGGGCGATTCATCGTGGACGGCTTCGGCCTGCAGGACTACCCGATGCTCTTTGCGGGCGCCATCATGGTCGCCATCCTGTCGCTGATAGTCGAATTCTCGCTCGCCGGCGCGCAGCGGCTGGCCACGCCGGCCGGGCTCCGTCCATCGAAACCAATACACAAGGAGGAACCCCTAGGGACAGCACTCGACACGGCGGCGGTCGCAGCGTAAATTTTCGGTCATTTTCTTGGAGGTGGAGCAATGTATCTAAAGCGAATCTTCGTCCTGGGCGCCAGCATGGTCGCCCTGGCACTCGTTACGACCTCGTGTGGCTCGACGGGTGGGCCGTCCAGCTCGGCGAGCCCGAAGGGGACGATTACGGTCGCGTCCTTCAACTTCTCGGAGAGCATCATCCTGGCGCACATCTACGGTGGCGCTCTCAAGAACAAGGGCTACACCATCAACTACCGCGATAAACTCGGACCCCGCGAGATCGTCGAGCCCGCCCTCGAGAACGGTCAGATTGACCTTTACGCGGGCTACGCCGCAACCGACCTGCTCTTTGTCGAGAAGAAGCAGGCCGTGGCGCTGGACGCCGGAGGCGACGCGCAGGTGAACGTCCAGAAACTCAACTCGCTGCTCAGTTCCAAGGGCATCAAGGCCCTCGATCCGTCGCCGGCGATTGATCAGAATGCCTTTGCGGTTACCAAGGCGGAAGCCGACCAGAATCACCTGACCAAGCTTTCCGACCTCTCATCGGTCGCGAGTAGCTGGACGCTGGGCGGCCCACCAGAGTGCCCGCAGCGAACGTTCTGCCAGCTGGGGCTCGAGCAGACCTACGGCCTGCATTTCAAGGCCTTCAAGTCACTCGACGTCGGCGGCCCGCTGACCATCGCCGCCCTCAAGCAGGGCGCCATTAACATCGGACTCGTGTTCTCCAGCGATGGCGGGATTACCGCGAACGATTTCGTCGTGCTGCAGGACGACAAGCACCTGGAGCAGGCCGACAACATCGTTCCTTTGATCCGGTCAGCCGTGGCGAACAGCGAGGTCAACTCGCTGTTGAACAGCGTCGACGCCAAGCTGAACACGCCGGATCTCACCGCCATGAACAAGAGTGCGGACGTCGACAAGCTCGATCCCACCGACCTCGCGGCGACTTGGGTGAAGAATCACGGGTTCTAACCCGATTTGCTAGCAAGCGGGTAGCCTCGCCCGGCGGCGGGGCTACCCGAGCGGACGAACTCCACGATGTGACAAAGCACCTTCCTAAAATAGTCCGCGTGCCCGAGCAGTACCACTTCGTGACCGACTGGCGCTTCAAGGCTCCGCTGCCAAAGGTCTGGTCGGTGGTGCTCGACATCGAACGCTATCCGGGCTGGTGGAAGAACTTCCGCCACGTGAAGATCACCCGAGGCGATGGCAAGTCGGTCGGATCCATCATCGAGTGCGAAGTGCGCGGGTCCTTGCCTTACAGCCTCAACTACGCGGTCGAGGTGCGCGAAGCGGAGGAGTATCGCCACATCCTGCTGGACTCGACCGGCGACCTCGTCGGCACCGGACGGTGGGCTTTCAGCGAGGTCGAGCCCGGCATCTCGAAGGCCGTTTATTACTGGAATGTGGCCACCACGAACCCGATCCTGAACCTCGTGGCGCCGCTGGCGAAGGGTGCGCTCGCCCGAAATCACGAGCGGGTGATGGCCAACGGCTACGCAGCCTTGCGGCCGCACGTGGAGGGCTGACCGGCTCCACTAGCTGGTCTTCCGGGTCTTTCGGCGCGCCGCCTCGAAGGCATCCAGCCGTTCCTTGACCGTCTTCTCGTAGCCGCGATCAGAGGGCTGATAGTAGGTGCGGTCCTTGATGGCGTCCGGTAGGTGCTGCTGCTCGACCTGCGCCTCGTCGTAATCGTGCGCGTACCTGTAGCCCTTGCCATAGCCGATCTTTCGCATCAGCGGCGTCGGCGCGTTGCGCAGGTGGAGTGGAACCGGATCAGCGCGCGTACGCTCGACGTCCTCCTGCACTGTCGTGTATGCCGCGTACAACGCATTGCTCTTCGGCGCCGTCGCCAGGTAGACGACCGCCTGGGCCAGCGCCAGGTTCGCTTCGGGCATGCCAATGAAGTGGGCGGCCTGCTGCGCCGCCACCGCCTGGGTGAGCGCCTGCGGATCGGCAAGGCCGATATCTTCTGACGCAAACCGGATCAGTCGGCGGGCAACGTAGAGCGGGTCCTCGCCCGCTTCCAGCATCCGGCCCAGCCAGTAGAGGGAGCCGTCGGGGTCGCTGTCACGAAGACTCTTGTGCAGCGCGGAAATGATGTTGTAGTGCTCCTCGCCGGCGCGATCGTAGAGCAGGTTCTTCCGCTGCACGGCCTCCTCGACGAGCGCGGCCGTGACGACGCGGCGGCCTTGCCTGGGCCGAGCCAGCGCCGCCGCGGCTTCCAGGCCGTTGAGTGCCACCCGGGCGTCGCCGTTTGCCACCCGGGTCAGGGCCGCGCGGCCTTCGGCGTCGAGATCGACCTGCCGTTTGCCGAGTCCCCGCTCCGGATCGGACACAGCCCGGTCGACGATCTCACCCACCTCGACGTCGTCGAGCGCGCCGAGCACGAACACCCGGGTGCGGGAGAGCAGGGCCGCGTTGACCTCGAACGACGGATTCTCGGTGGTGGCGCCGATCATCGTGATGACGCCCTCCTCGACGAAGGGCAGGACCGCGTCTTGCTGGCCCTTGTTGAAGCGGTGGATCTCGTCGATGAAGAGGATGGTCCGCTGGCCTGACTGTGCCTGCCGCAGCCGGGCTTCTTCGATGTTCCGCCGCAGGTCGGCCACCCCGGCGCTGACCGCGCTGAGCGGCACGAAATGGGACGACGTGACCCGAGCGATCAGCCGGGCCAGCGTCGTCTTGCCGCTGCCCGGCGGTCCCCAGAGGATCATCGAACCAACGCGGTCCTCCTCGATGGCGCGCCGCAGCTCATGCTCGGGACCGACCAAGTGCTCCTGCCCGACGAACTCGTCGAGCGAGCGCGGCCGCATGCGCGCGGCGAGTGGCTGGTCCTTTTGGGCCGGCTCTGGCGGCGCTGGGAACAACGTCTCTTGCGCCATCAGCTGACTATAGGGGCTCACCAAGAGATCCTCCCTCGGAGGGTAGGCGGACCTTGCCAAAGAGGAGCAAAAAGGTCAGGCCCGCGAGCAGGTAGAAGCAGGCGCTGACGGAGAAGGCGAGCTGGTAGCCGCCCCGGACCTGCAGAAAGCCACTGACCAGCGGCCCGATCCCGCCAACGCCGATGCCGCTGACTACGATCTGCGCGGTGGCGAGACGGGCGCGCTGCTGCGGCTCGACATACTCCATGCCGAACACCTGGCTCAAGGGCGCCTGCACGTTGAGGGCCAGCTGCCGAACATACATGACGACCACCGCGATCGGGAGCGTCATGATGAAGCCCAGGGCGAGCACCAACGGAAAGCCCGCAGCCTGAAAGAGCCCGACCGTTCGGCTCATACCGAGGCGCCGGCTTAGCAGCGGCGCCATCAGGCTGACGATGGCGGTAAGGGCGGCACCGACCGCAAGGATGGCCCCGATCGGGCCCGGTGACAGCCCAAACCGTTGCGCCAGATAGAGCTGAACGAAGTTGAGGTACATGCCGGCGCCGATCCCGAGTAGCAGCCACGGGATGAGGATCCGCGCGAAACGCGAGACGTCGACGCGGAACAGCTCGCGCACCGGGAGGACCGCCCCCGGTCGCGGCCCGGATCCGCCGGCGAGCCGGACAAGGAACGGTAGGGCCAGGACTGTCAAGGCTGTCATGGCCGCGAACGAGGCCCGGATCGACGGAGCCGAGCCACTCGACGTGTGCAGGGTGCGTGCGGCCGCTTCCGGAATCAGACCGCCCAGCAGGTCCCCGACCAGTACCGCGATCCATGCCAGCGACTGGTTGACGGCGAAGAGCGCCACGCGTTCCGTCTCGCCGCTGACCTGGGCAAGCAGCGGGCCTCCCAGGACCCCCACGATCGTGAAGGCGAGGGCGAAGGTGCCGGCGGCCAGGACGGCAACGAGCCGCGCTCCGGCGATCGTGAGCACGGCCGAAGCGACGGCGGCGAGGCCGCCACTGCCGAGCAGGAAGAGTCGATACCCGATTCGGTCGGCCATGGCGGCGAACGGGAGGCCGACGCCGAGGAGGGCGAGCGCCGGAAGGGCGTTGAAGATCCCGATCACGTCGTTGGAAAAGCCCAAGGCGCTCATGTACAGGTTGAAGACCAGGTTGAAGATGGCGAACGCGATCCCGATGAGCAGCGAGAAGACGAGGAACTGCCTTGCCGCCGGGCTGAAGGTGGCGAGACGAGCGAGCGCCCCGCGGAAGGGAACGGTTACCGTTTGACTGAGGCTTCGGCGGACTGAATCGCCTGGTACACCTGCTGGCCAACGGCCGCCTGCACCACCAATGGGTCGTTGCGGCGGTAATCGAGCCAGTAGCGGACTTCGAGGGTCAGGCCGCCATCGATGTTGGGCTGCAGACCGACGTGAGGCGGTGGATCCTTGGCGATGTCCGGACGGCTCTTGAGCTGCTCCCGCAGGTGCTCCACGAGCCCATCGACGGCGACCTCGGCGGGAACCTTCGCGGTCAGCGTAAATAGCCGGGTCGGGTAGCGGGTGCGGTTGATGATGGTGGTGGTGTAGACGAGCGAGTTCGGAGTCAGCACCTCTTCGCCCTCGCTGGTGCGCAAGGTCGTGGTCCGAATCTCGATGTTCTCGACCACGCCGGTGTGGTTGTCGACCGTGATCTCATCGCCGATCCTAAATGGACGCTCTACAAGTAGAAACATGCCCGCAATGAAGTTCTTCAAGATGTCCTGAAAGGCCAGACTGACGGCCAGCGCGAGGAACCCAAAGCTGCCAAACACCAGGGTGGCATTCTTGAGCCAGACCGTAAAGAAGACGATGACGCCGAAGATGAGTGTTCCCAGGTGGATGAGCCGTACCACAAGGATGCTGACCTGCGGGTCAACGTGCGTTCGCTTCAGTTGATTGCGCGCCGCACTTCGAACAAAGCGCGCGAGCACGAAGATAATCAGGAATACAAGGAGCCCTTCGACGAAGCGCGCCCAGTCGTCATTCCAGTGGGCGGTAATCCAGCCCCACATCGGGCCCATTGTACGGGCGCCTGCCCGTTAGCTCTCGGTCGGGGCTTCCCCCTCGGCTCCGGGTTCCGCCGGGGCCTGGGCCTCGCCGACGGTCGGGACTTCGGCGGCGGCCGGCGCGGGCGCGGCCTCCACCTCCTCGCGGTGCGCCGCAACCTTGACGATGAGGTCGTCGGGCTCGTCGAGGATCTCGCACCCTGGAGGTATCTTCAGGTCCTTCACCCGGATCTCGTCGTCGACCTCCTTGAGGCCGGAAACATCCACGGTGATAACGGGCGGCAGGTCGGTGGGGAGGCATTCCACCTTGAGCACGTGCAGACCGCGCTGCAGGTCGGCCTCACCCTTGGAGACGAGCTCGACCACGCCCTCGATCTCGATCGGCACCTCCGACTCGATCTTCTCGGTCAGGTTGACCTGGTAGAAGTCCACATGTAGGAGGTTGCCGTCGCGGGGGCTGCGCTGCACCTCGCGGATCAGTGCCTTCCGAACCGGTTCGTCGCCCAGCTGGAGGTCCAGAAGCTGGTTGCGGCCGACCTTTTGAAAAGCCTTGACGAACTCGCGTCCGTCCACCAGGACCGTCACGGCATCAACATTGTGGCCGTACACGACGCCCGGAAGACGGCCTTCGCGGCGCAGCGCGTGGAGGTGGCGGCCGCGATCAGCGCGCGGCTCGAGTTTGAGCGTAACGAGGGTGGCAGTGGCCAGCGAATTCCTCCTTCGGCTCGAATTGAGCGGCGCCCATCTTAACACAGTGTTTGGCGCCCGCTGAACGGGCCTTCACCGGAACTTTTCCGCCGTTCGGCCGTTACTTCCTGTGGCCGAACTTCGTAGAATCGGCTTACACCGATGCTGACATCATGTCTTAGATTCCTCCGTCGCTACGCGCTCCGAATTGGAGTTGTCCTGGGGACATTCCTTTTGGTGGCCGGCTTCATCGGCGTGCAGCAGGCTCGGGAGGCGTTCGCCGAGCAGGATTTCCAGGCGGCCCGCGCCCAGGTGATGGCGGCCCAGGCTCGCGCTAATCAGCTCGGCCTTGCGAGTGCCGAGTTTTCCGATCTCCAACGCCAGGAGCTGACCACCGCGAGCGAGACGCCGCCCCAGGCGTCGGCGCCCTTCAACCAGGACCGGATCGCGTTCTTCTCCCGCGCCGCCAGCCAGGAGGCCCAGATCAAGGACCAGCTCCAGGCGCGGATGCAGAAACTGGTGGCGCAAACCCATGACTCCGCGCAGTCCGCGGTCAATCAGCTCTCGAACAGCCTGCAAAAGGCGAAGCAGATCGGGGTTGACAACCAGCTCCTGATCGACTACGCCGGCCTCCCGTCGAAGGCCCAGATCGAGGTGGACGTCGCCACCACCGTCAGCGCGTACCGGGCGGTCGGCGCCGAGCTGAAGGCACCGGTGTCCAGGCTCTCCCTGCTGATCGCCGACCAGGAAACGACCAACAAGCTCGTCACCCAGTACGCCGCCCAGGCGGCCGCCCAGGACCACGGCGATGCCGGCCTTGCCCGGGCCGGTGCCAACGCCACCCTCGCCAAGGTCCAGGCTGCCATGCAGACGGCCAGGATCTTCCAGATGGATGTCTCGGTCGTGGACGCCCACGTTCAGAGGCTCGCCGGGCAACTGAGCCAGGTGACCAGCACGGTGGACCTCGAACAGGTCAACGGCGGGTTAATGGTGCAAGACAAGGTGCTGCAGGACGCCATGACGCAGACCCTGCCGGAGAAAGCGCTGACGATCTCACTCAGCGAGCAGGTGATTCGGGCGTACGAGCACGGCCAGCAAGTCTTCTGGACTTACACGACAACCGGCCGGCCGGGCCTGGAGACCGATCCAGGCAGCTTCAAGGTGTACTGGAAGGTCTCACCCTGGACCATGCACTCGCCGTGGCCGAAGGGGTCGGCCTACTGGTATCCCGACAGCAAGGTGCAAATGGTGATGTGGTTCAACGGTGGCGATGGGATCCACGACGCGTCCTGGCGCTCCCGCTACGGTCCCGGCACCAACGGCCCCCATTACGACCCAACTGGGGAAGACACAGGCACTCACGGTTGCGTCAACGTCCCGTACAGCAACATGGTCTGGCTGTGGAACTGGACGCCGACCGGCACCCCGGTCATCGTCTACTAACCTAACCAGCGGGTGCCCGCCCGACCCCATCTACCTCATTTGCCGTAGGCCGCAGGGCCAAAGGGCGCACGGCCCTTTCCCGCGTGCCGGCGTTACAGAAGATGGAGCTCTTCAAATGGCCATTGCCCACTCGACCATGCACCAGGTGGCGCCCCATACCTGGACGTTCGAGGCCCCGGAAGTGTCGGTGGCGCCGATGAAGGCGAACTGCCGCGTTTGTCGCCGGTCGGTCGCCATCCTGCGCCCAGCGGCGATGGACCTGAAAACCGGAAACTACGTCGTTCGGGGCGAGTGCGAGCGTTGTGGTTCAGAAGTCCTTCTTATCGTTAGTTAAACAAACGCCTCAAACGCTCGCCTCGCGCGGCTCGCGTGGGCCGGCAGGCTCGGCGGCGCGGAAGTCTTGCTGATTGTCAGCTGATCGGCTCGAAGCCCTCGCCGGTCCAGTACCCGAGCATCTGCTCGGTCTCGTGATAGAGCCAGATCAGGTGGCGCTCGCGCGCGGCCTCGGCGAGGAAGGCCGCCTTGCGCTCCATCGCCTCTAAGGGAAAAAGATCGAGCGCGCTGACCCAGTTGACCTTCAGGAAGGCGCGCATGAAGAGGAAGTCGCCGGTAAAGACGACGGTCTGCTCCTGGTCCTGGACGTAGACCGCCTGGTGCGCGGCGGTGTGGCCACCCGTGACCCACACCCGGACGCCGGGCGCGATCTCCTGGTCGCCATCGACCACCTGCAGCCGCCCTTCCTCCTCGAGGAGGTGGAGGTTCTCCGGTTTGTAGGACGGTTTGCTGCGCGGATCTGGATGGCGCCAGGCCTCCAGTTCCCTGGCCTGGACGACGTGGCGAGCGCGCGGGAAGAGCGGCGTCAACTCACCGTCACGCCCCGGCGTCACCAGAGCGCCGACGTGGTCGAAGTGCAGGTGGCTCAGCACGACGAGGTCGATATCTTCCGGCTTCAGCCCGACGGCGGCCAGCGCGTCCGGGATACCGGGATCGCGCTCGTAGCCATAGATCTCGCGTTCCTTCTCGGAGAGCTTTGGTCCAATGCCCGCCTCGATCAGGATGTTGGCGTCGGGGGTACGGACCAGCAGGCAGTTGGTGGCCATCAGGATGCGGTTGCGGGCGTCCGGGGTCTTCAGCTTTTCCCACATGACTTTCGGAACCACGCCAAAAACCGAGCCGCCGTCCATCCGCCAGTGCCCATCGCTCAGACAGTGGAGCTCGAAGCGCCCCAGCCTCCGGGGAGCGGCCGCGATCACGCCGCCTTAAAGCCTTTGTTGACGAAGTCGATGATCGACTTTAGGGAGGTGCCGGGACCGAAGATCTCGACCACGCCCATCTTCTTGAGCTCGTTGGCATCGTCCTGTGGGATGATGCCGCCGCCGAAGACCACGATGTCGGTGGCGTTGCGCTCCTTGAGCAGCTCGAGGATGCGCGGGATCAGCGTCATGTGGGCGCCGCTGTGCAAGCTCACGCCAATGGCGTCAACGTCTTCCTGGATGGCGGCCTCGACGACCATTTCCGGCGTCTGCCGCAGGCCGGCGTAGATCACCTCGACCCCAGCATCGCGCAGCGCGCGCGACACGACTTTCACGCCGCGGTCGTGGCCATCGAGGCCAACCTTCGCCGTCAGGACTCTCGCAGTCATTGCCTGGTCGCGTAGAGGAGCACGATGACGATCGCGGCAAGCACCGCCAGAACCCGGCCGACGAGCGAAAAGCGCATGCGCATCATCTAGAACAGAATCGGCTCGCGGTAGACGCCGAAGACCTCCTTGAGCGCCGCCATGATCTCCCCCTCGGTGCCGTACGCCTTGACGCAGTCGAGCAATGGTGGCATCAGGTTGTCGGTTCCTCGGGCCGCCGTCTTCAACTCCTCGAGACGATTGGCGACGCTGGTGTTGTCGCGCCGCGTTTTGACGGCCTTGAGCCGGCGCACCTGGCCCTGTTCGGTCTCTGGGCCGATGTGCAAGGTGGGTACCTCCCCGCCGTCGCCGTCTTTGTACGCGTTCACGCCCACGATGATCCGCTCGCCCGCCTCGAGCTTGCGCTCGAACTCGAAGGCGGCATCGGCGATCTCCCGCTGGAAGAAGCCGTTCTCGATGCACCGGAGAACGCCGCCCTGCTCATCGATCTGGTCAAAGTAGCGCTGGGCGCCGCGCTCCATCTCATCGGTGAGCTGCTCGATGAAGTAGGAGCCGGCCAGCGGGTCGATCGTGTTCGTGACGCCCGTCTCGTACGCGAGCACCAGCTGGGTGCGCAGCGCGATCTGCGCAGCCCGCTCCGTCGGCAGGGCGAGGACTTCATCCATCGAATTGGTGTGCAGCGAGTTCGTCCCGCCGAGCACGGCGGCCATTGCCTCGTAGGCCGTCCGGGTGATGTTGTTCTCCACTTGCTGGCGGGTGAGCGACACCCCGGCGGTCTGGGTGTGGAACCGCAGCATCCAGGACTTGGGATCGCGGGCGCCGTACTTGTCTCGCATGATGCGGGCCCAGAGCCGGCGGGCGGCGCGGAACTTCGCGATCTCCTCGAAGAAATCGAGGTGCGAATCGAAGAAGAAGGACAGCCGCGGCGCGAACTCATCGACCTTCAGCCCCACGTTGATTGAGGCCTCGACATACGCCATGCCGTCGGCCAGCGTGAAGGCGAGCTCCTGGGTAGCGGTTGATCCGGCCTCCCGGATGTGGTAGCCGGAGATGGAGACGGCGTTCCAGCGTGGCATGTTGCGGGTGGCGAAAACGATGGTATCGATCACCAGCCGCATCGACGGCTCCGGCGGGAAGATGTACTCCTTCTGCGCGATGTACTCCTTGAGGATGTCGTTCTGCAGCGTGCCACCGAGCTGCCCGGGCTTGAGTCCTTCCTTCTCCCCAACGGCGATGTACATCGCGTAGAGGATCGCCGCCGGTGAGTTGATCGTCATCGAGGTGGTGATCTGGTCGAGCTGGATGTCGCGGAAGAGCATCTCCATGTCCTCCAGCGAATCGATCGCCACGCCGCAGTGGCCGACCTCGCCCTCACTGAGCGGATCATCAGAGTCATACCCCATCAAGGTCGGCATGTCGAAGGCCACCGAGAGGCCCGCCTGCCCTTGCGCGAGCAGGAACTTGTAGCGGCGGTTCGTCTCCTCCGCCGTCCCATAGCCGGCGAACTGCCGGATGGTCCAGAGCTGGCCGCGATACATCGAGGGGTAGACGCCGCGGGTGTAGGGGAATTCGCCCGGGTAGCCGAGCTTCTCGTCGTAGCTCCACCCCTCCAGGTCTTCGGGCGTGTAGAGCGGCTCCACGGGCAGGCCGGAGATCGTGGTGGCGCTCTCCTTGGGCGCCAGCTTGCCGCCACGGTAACGCGTCGCCCACTCCTCGTAGGCCGTCTTCCGGCGAAGTGCCATCAGCTGCCTCCTTGCGGCGCCCGCTGTCCGAGGACCTCCTCGGCGAGCGCGTACGGGTTTAGTTTCCCATTCCGGTTCTCGCGCAGCCGCCGGCCGACCGCGGTGTCGCCATCCAGCACTCGCCGGGCGTCTTCACGGGCGCGTTCGGCAACCAGGGCCACGACCTCGTGCTTGAGGCGCTGCCGGCGGCGGGAGGCCAGCGTGCCGCTGTCCTTGAGGTAGGCCTGGTGCGCGAGCACCGCATCCCAGACGTGTTCGATCCCTTCATCCTTGGCGGCGGATGCCAGCACGACCGGCGGCCGCCAGGCCTGCGTGGCTCCGAGCCCGATGGCGTCTTCGATCAGGCGGCGGGTCTTCTCTGCACCGCCCAGGTCCGTCTTGTTGATGACAAAGACATCGGCGATCTCAAGGATGCCGGCCTTGATCGACTGGACGGCGTCGCCGGACTCCGGCATCAGGACCAGGACGACCGTGTCACAGATCGTCGAGATCTCGAGCTCCGATTGGCCGACGCCCACGGTCTCGACCAGGATCACGTCGCGGCCATAGGCATCGAGCAGATGGATCGCCTCGCGGGTCGCCGCGGCCAGCCCACCCAGGTGCCCGCGGGCGCCCATGCTGCGGATAAAGACGCCCTTGTCCAGCGTGTGGCGCGACATCCGAATGCGGTCGCCAAGCACCGCGCCGCCGGTAAACGGGCTGCTGGGATCGACGGCGATCACGCCGACGGTTTGCTGGCGGTCGCGAATCACCTTGACCAGGCCGTCGGCCAGAGTGCTCTTCCCCGTCCCCGGAGCGCCGGTCAACCCGACCAGGTAGGCGTTCCCGGTGTGCGGCTGCACCTCGGCCACCAGCTGGCTCGCCTGTGGGTCCCGATCTTCCGCCAGGCTGATGGCCCGCGCCAGCGCCCGGACATCACCGGAAAGCAAGGCGCGGGCCAAACTCATTTCGAATTCATCCTATCAGCGGAATCCGTCGCGGCCTAGGCGGCGCGCTCGCGTCTTCGCCGAGCGCGCCGTCGCAATCTGTCCACGGCAAAACTCCCCGCCCGCAACGGCCATCACCAGGAGCGCCGCCAGGGCGATGTACAGGGGGAGGTCGGCGCGCAGAAAAGGCTCGCGCCCCATCCCCCACAGCATCAGACGGGCGGGAACCTGGTAACAGCTCGCAGCCCCTTTGCCCCCATACGGCGTGGGTCCGAGCCCATCGGCGCTGCGGATGAGCTCGAATTCGAAATTTCCAATACCGTGTCCGAAATTTCCTGCCGAATTCCCATTAAAGGTGAACGACCGCAGCTCGAGCCGCTCGCGCTGACGGTGCCGCTGCTCGAAGTAGGTGATCAGGCTGGTTCGGACCCTGGCGCTGGGGTCGAAGCGCTGACCGGGCGCGTCGGTCGAGTACCACAGGAATCCCTGCTGATCGCCGGCAACGAGTCGGTCGAGCTCAACCGTGTCTCCGGCATTGAACGCGTTGATGAACGACGTGACGAGTTCGTGTACGGGGCCGGAGTTGCATACCCCTGCGGTGCTCGACGCGGTCCCCGGCTCCGAGGAGCCACAACCAGCCAGCACCAACAGGGCGGCCAGGGTGAACCCCGTACCCCCAAGCCATTTCAAGGTCTTATGGGTGTTTCAACCGCCCTAAGGGAAAGCTCTTGCGGTGAAGTCAGGGCCGAGCACGACCGTGACGGTCGGGCCGCTGGCCGGTGCCGTTACGGTTGTGACCACCCCACCGAAGTAGTTCTGCAGCCAGGCCACGGTCGCGGCGGCCCTGCCACCCGAGCCGTCCAGGATCTGCGTTTGGGCGACCCGCGGCGCGGCGGCTGGACCGAGCGTCGCGTCCCAGCCTTCAGCCTGCAACAGCGAGGTCATGATGCTGGCCGGCGTCCCAATCCCGTATGGCAGCCAGTACCGGCGGCTCCCATCCTCCACCTGAAATGGCAGCTGCCTGGCCAGTGCCGACCGCTCCGGAAGCGCCATCGCCACATACTGGTGCAGGGCGCCGTAGGTGGGGTCGAGTGGCTGCAGGATGTACTGGCCGTCGTGGCTGTAGCCGCTGCGGAGGAGATTCGAGGTATCGATCGCCACCCGCCGGAGGTCCTGGTCTTTGAGCCGTCCGGCGAGGGCCGCCAGTTGCTGCATCTCCGCCGGGCGCAGGTTCGTCCGCACGTTGTCCTGCAGTGCACCGAGCAGCGATAGCAAACGGGGGATGGCATTAAGGGAGAAGACGCGCTGGCGCACCGCCAACATGATCAGCTGCTGGCGTCGCGAACGGTCGAAATCGGACGTCGTCTCTCGGGATCGCGCATACTCGAGCGCGCGCTCGCCATCGAACTGCTGCCAGCCGGCGCCGATGTGGACATGCATCATCCCGGTCGACTCACCGGCCGGGAAGTAGGGATCGTCGAGCGTCGTGGGGACGTCCACGCGGATGCCGCCGAGGGCATTGACGACGGAACGGAATGCCTTGAAATCGAGGCCCACCCAGTAGTTGACGGGCTGTCCCGTCACTTGCGAGACCGTCGCGGCTGCCAGGTCGCCGCCGCCGATCCCGGTCTTCCAGTCGCTGCGGATGTTCGGGTAATCGCGCTGATCGGTTCCGATGGCGTAGGCGCTGTTGAGCTTGCCAATCATGTAGCCGTTTTGAGGCAGGGCCGGAATCTTCACCCACAGGTCCCTGGGCAGCGAGATCATGATCGCCTCGCGGCTGCCGGGACGGATCGACAGCAGCATGATGGAGTCGGTCAGATAGGGCCCGTCGTGGCCGGGTCCTCCGTACCCGAGCAGCAGGACGTTGATCCGCTCGTCGTGCTTGATCTTCCAGCCCAGCGAGCCGGGCTGGTCGCTCTGCGCATGAACCAGTGCGATCAGGTCGGCGGGTTGGGCGCGCGGCGAGATCGTGTGGATGGCCGACCAGACGCGAAAGACGGCGAGCCCCGCGACCAGCAGAGCCACCCCGGCGATCACGGCCAGTGCGGCGCGCGCATTGTGGTGCCTGCGTGCCGGGCCGAGCGCGGCGGACGCGCGCCGCCGGCGCAGTTCACTTCCCAAGAGCAGCGGTCAGTCTAGCGAAAGCCGGAGTCGCTCGTAAAATGACGACGATGCGGGCGAGGCCGGCGGGTCGGCGGGTGCAAGGCCCGTTTGTACTGCCGGCTCGGACCCTCCTGCTGGCGTCGGGGCTCCTCGCCCTCGCCGCCGGTGCGTTTACGCTCCTCCACGAATTCCACGCCGGGCAGGTCGGCGGCGTTTACACCATCATCGCGCTGAGCGTCGGGGCGATCTGGCTCGCTGGTATCGTTCTGGCGTTCCTGGGCTTTCGCATGGGGGTGTTCGGCGCCGCCGCGATCGCGTTCGTTGAATTCGGGGTGGTCGCGTCCACCCACTTCGTCTCCAGCGCTGGCGCGCTGGGCACCTTTGTGAAGCACGAAGGCCTTCCGGTGGCAACCGTCGCGATGATACTGGTGCCGGCGTGCGCCGTGGTCGTGATCAGCGCCGCCGTGGCCTGGACCAAGCCGCGAGGCCGGAACCCGAGGCTGGACACAGTACCGTTACTTCCTGGTCGCGTTTGCCGGGGCGGCCCTCGTGATTCTGCAGGCCACGGACGGAGTTCATCGGCTGGACTTTGGCACGGCGAATCCGGAGGACGGCGCCTTCGCCGCCGCGATCGCGGCCTCGCTCTGGCTGCTTGGCGGCTTGTGGATTGCGCGGGTACGTCGGACGGGCGCTCTGCTGATTGCGCTGGCGACCTTCATCGTCTGGTACTCATTCGTCACGCTGCACTTGGTGAAGGGTGGCATCGGCATTAATAAGATTGCCTCCAGCAGTGGGATGATCTGGGCCGTGATCTCGGTGGCCGCGGCCGTCCTCGCGGCGGCGTCATTCCTTCTCGCGCTAGGCATCCTGGTGCTTGCCATCTTTCGGCCCAGTCGGTCGAACCCCGCGCAGGCGGCGCCCGCTGCCCAACGCGCCAGCCGCTGACCAGCTCGAAAAGAAACGGCCTACCGCCCGCGTCATCCCTGCATGCAGCTTCGGCATCGGATCGCGGGCCTCGTCGGCCGGCGGGTGCCGCGGCTGCGAATTTCGCCCCTCTATGCCAGGCTCGGCGTGGTCGCCGCCGTCGTGCTGATTCTGGTCGCCGGCGTCCTCTTGATGGGCAACCCGAGCGGCCCGCTCGGGCGGATCGAGCCGCTGCCGCCCGCGACCGGAACCGTCACCCGGATTCCAATCCTGGGTCCCGGCCATCGGTTCCTGTTCTTCCCGATCTCCGGACGGGTGACCGCCGGCGTGAAGTATCGCTACCTGTTGTCGACCCATTGCGGCCTCGACTACCCGACCGGGCCGGATTTCGACGGCAGCTTCTGGGATTCAGTGGACCCGGCGCAGCGGCATACGGTCGCGAATCCGCCGCCGGGCTTTGCCGGTCCGGAGGATGATGGATATATGGTCCTCCGATCTGCGAACACCGCCGAATTCCATGGTTCGCGGGGCTCGACCGCCCGCTACACCCGCCGGAACGGCGCGATTGTCGCTGGACTTTGCGACTGATGACGCGACAACCGAGGCCGGATCAGTCGGGCAGGCGGCTCCCGTCCGGACCGTAGTGGTAGAAGCCGCGACCGCTCTTTCGCCCGAAGTGGCCCGCGTCGACCAGCTGGCGTAGCAGCGGGGGCGCCGCAAATCGCGGATCGTGCAGGCCCTCGTAGAGCACACCGCAGATATACAGGTGGGTGTCGAGCCCAACAAAATCGGCGAGCTCCAGCGGGCCCATCGGATGGTGCAGTCCGAGCTTGGCGCCCTGGTCGATGTCCTCGCGGGTTCCCAGGCCCTCCATCAGCGCTCGGATCGCCTCATTGATGAACGGCACGAGCATCCGGTTGACGATGAAGCCGGGATAGTCGAGCGAGGTGATGGGGGTCTTCTTTAGCGAGGCCGAAAGCTCAAGGGTCGTCGCCAGCGTTGCGTCGGAGGTTTCGCGTCCGCGCGTCAGCTCCACCAGCGGCATCACCGGCACCGGGTTGAAGAAATGCATGCCAATGAAGCGGTCCGGGCGCCGGGTCGCCGCCGCCATCCGGGTGATGGGGATGGATGAGGTGTTGCTGGCAAGGATGGCCTCCGGCTTGCAGATGCCGTCCAGCCGCTTGAACAGGTCGCGCTTGGCTTCGAAGTTCTCCGTGATGGCTTCGATAATGAAATCGGCTCGGCCCGCGGCCTCGAGGGAGGTGGTCGGATGCAGGCGGCCGAGCGCGGCGTCCCGTTGGGCGGCATCGAGCTTGCCCTTCTGGACCAGGTTCTCCAGCCGCTTCTTGATGTTCTCGACACCACGCCCCACGAGGTTGTCGTCGACCTCGCGCAACGTCACGTCATAGCCACAGGTGATTGCCGTCTGGGCAATTCCCGCTCCCATCAGGCCCGCGCCGGCAACGTAGAGTTGCTTGATCGTCACTCCTTCTCCTTTAGCACTTCGCGGGCAATCACCAATCGTTGGATCTCGTTGGTCCCCTCGTAGATCTGGGTAATCTTGGCATCGCGCATCATGCGCTCGGCAGGGAAATCGCGGAGATAGCCGTAACCACCCATGATCTGGACCGCATCGGTGGTCACGCGCATCGCGGTGTCCGAGGCGAAGACCTTTGCCATCGACGAACTGGCGGTGATGTCGGGCAAGCCGCGCTCGAGCGCGTCACCCGAGGCATAGGTCAGTGCCCGCGCCGCCTCGATCTGGGTCGCCATGTCGGCCAGCATGAACTGGATCGCCTGGAACTCCACGATCGGCTGGCCAAACTGACGCCGCTCGCGCGCGTAACGGCGGGCCAGGTCGAAGGCGCCCTCGGCAATGCCGAGCGCCTGCGCCGCGATCCCCGGGCGGGAGTGATCGAGCACCCGCATCGCCAGCTTGAACCCTTCCCCGTCGTTGCCAAGCCGGTTGGCCGACGGCACCGCGAGGTCTTCGAAGAAGAGCTGGGCTGTCGGTGATCCCCGGATCCCGAGCTTCTTCTCCAGCTTGCCTACCTTGAACCCGGGCATCGTCTTCTCGACGATGAAGGCCGAGATGTTGCGCGCCGGCGTATCGCCGTCCTGATCGGTGCGGGCGAAAATGACGATCGTGTCCGCCACACTGCCCCCGGAGATGAACGTCTTCGACCCGTTGATCACGTAGCTGTCGCCGCGCTTGATCGCGCGCGTCCGCATCCCCCCCGCGTCCGATCCGGACCCCGACTCGGTCAACGCGTAGGCCGCGAGCTGCTCGCCGCGCGCGAGCGGTGGAAGGTACTTGCGCTTCTGCTCGTCCGTCCCGGCGAGCCAGATCGGCAGGCTGCCAAGCGATTGGACGCTCAGGATCAGGGAAGAGGTGACGCAGAACCTGCTGATCTCCTCGATCGCGACGATCAGCGTCAGGGCGCTGCCGCTGATCCCGCCATACTCGGGCGTAAACGGGATGGCGAGGATGTCCTGCTTCGCGAAGAGCTCCTTGATGTCCCAGGGAAATTTCCCGGATTCATCGATCTCCGCCGCTCTCGGCTCGACTCGCTCCAGGCAGAGGTCGTGAACCATCTCGCGGATCTGCTGCTGCTCTTCGTTGAGCTTGAAGTCCATCAGGCGTGCACCAGCTCGCGGGCAATGACGAGACGCTGCACCTGGTTCGTCCCTTCGTAGATCTGGCAGGCCTTCGCGTCGCGCACGCGTCGCGCCATCGGATAGTCCTCGAGGTAGCCGTAGCCACCAAACACCTGCAGGGCGTCGAGCGTTATGTCCATCGTCGCGTCGGTGGAAAATAGCTTGGCCATCGACGCCTCTCTGGTAAATGGCTGGCCGGCGTCACAGAGTGCGGCCGCTTTCCAGGTCATCCAGCGGGCAGCTCGGATCTTGACGGCCATGTCGGCGATCTTGTTCTGGATCGTCTGGAGCTCGGCGATCGGCTTCCCGAATTGCTTACGTTCTTTCGCGTAGGCGACGGCGTCGTCGAGCGCACCCTGCGCCAGCCCGACCGCTTGCGCGCTGATGCCGATCCGCCCGCTGTCGAGCGCCCGCATGGCAATGCGGAAGCCTTGGCCTTCTTCGCCCAGGCGATCCGCCTCGTCGACGGCGCAGTTTTGGAGGTACACCTCCGCGATTGCCGAGCCGTTCAGGCCCATCTTCTTGAACTTGGGCCCGACCTTCACGCCAGGGTTGTCGCCGCTCACCAGGAAGGCCGTGATGCCCTCTGCGCCGGATCCCGGCCCTGACGACGCCATCACGACGTACAACAGCGCCTCGCCGGCGTTGGTGATGAAGATCTTGGTGCCGTTCAGGAGGTAGCCACCATCGCGCCGGGTCGCTGTGGTCTTGAGATGCGCGGCGTCAGAGCCGGCCTCGGGCTCCGTCAGCGCGAAGGCGGCCAGCTTCTTCCCCTGTGCGAGGTCCGGCAACCAGCGACGCTTCTGCTCCTCGGAACCGAAGAGGACGATGGGCTCCGTGCCGACCGAGCTATGGACGTCGAAGATCACCGCCGTGCTGGCGCAGAAGCGAGCGATTTCCTCGACGAAGATCGCGAAGGACACGTGGTCCAGGCCGGCACCGGCGTACGCCTCGGGGACCAGGATGCCGAGCAAGCCGAGCTTGGCGGCCTTGTCAACCAGGTCACGCGGGAACTCGCTGTTGTGGTCGATCGCTTCGGCGCGCGGCTTGACCTCGCGCTCGGCGAAATCCCGGACCAGCTTGCGAATTTCTTGCTGCTCGCGGCTAAGGGAGAGATCCATTCAATTCCCGTCCATCACGCGCCGGGGTTCGCGCGAACGATCGTCGCCTCGCCCTGCGCCATCCCCGAGCAGATGCCGGCCGCGCCGTCGCCACCGCCGTTGCGGCGGAGCGCGTAGATGAGGTGCATCAGGATGCGCGCTCCGGAGGCACCGATGGGATGGCCGACGGCGAGTGCGCCGCCGTCGACGTTGACGCGCCGCTCGTCGACCCCGAGCAGGTCCATCGCCGTGCACGCCACCGCGGCGAACGCCTCGTTGATCTCGAACAGGCTGATGTCGCTGACGCGCTTCCCGACCTTCTTGAGCGCCGCCTGGATGGCCGAGGCAGGCACGGTCGCCAGGTACGGCGTATCGGCGGCCGACTCCCCGTAACCGATCCACTCGGCAAGCACCGGCAGGCCACGCCGCCTTGCCTCCGCGCCACGCATCAGCAGGATGGCCGCAGCGCCGTCATTCACGCCCGGGGCGTTCCCCGCGGTGACCGTCCCATCATCCTGGAATAGAGGCTTGAGCCGCGATAGAGCCTCGATCGTCGTATCCGGCCGGGGTTGCTCATCGGCCGCCACTGTTGTGGTCCCTGTCGGATTCGCCACCGCGACCGGGATCAGTTCATCCTTGAAGTAGCCGGCTTTGAGCGCCGCCGCGAAGCGCTGCTGGCTGCCGTAGGCGTACTCATCCTGCCGTTGCCGCGAGACCTCGAACTCTCTGGCGACATTGCTACCTTCGACCGCCATGTGGCAGCCGTTGGCCGGGTCGGTGAGGCCGTCGCGCACCATGCTGTCGACCAGCGCGGCGTCCCCCAGGCGGTAGCCGAAGCGTGCCTTCTCCAGTAGGTAGGGGGCCTGGCTCATGCTTTCCATGCCCCCGGCAACCACCACCTGGGCGTCGCCGTTCCGGATCAGCAGGGCCGCGAGGTTCACGGCTTTGAGCGATGAGGCGCAGACCTTGTTGACACTCAGCGCCGGCACGCTCGTCGGCAGGCCCGCCTTGATCGCGGCCTGCCGCGCCGGGATCTGGCCCATGCCGGCGCTGATGACGGTGCCCATGATCACCTGGTCGACGGCGGCGCCCTCGACCTGCGTGCGATCGAGCACTTCCTTGATGACGACGGCCCCCAGGTCGGGCGCCGTCAGGGTGGAGAGGCCGCCGCCCAGCTTGCCGAACGGCGTCCGGGCGGCCGCTACCAGGACGACGTCCTCCACGATCGCATTCTAGAAGTGCCGTGACGGAACGCGAAAGGGCGGGCCATATACTTGCGGTGGTGGAGTTCAAACACCTCCTCTATGCGCGCCGCGATGCGGTTGCGACGATCACCATCAACCGTCCCGACCATCGCAACGCCCTCAGCACCGAAACGGTTGGCGAACTTCGAGAGGCTCTCAGGGAAGCAAAGGGCCAGCCGCAAGTCCGAGTCATCGTCATCACGGGGGCGGGCAAGGTCTTCTGCGCCGGCGCCGACCTGAACAGCTTCCGGAGCGAGCAGCCGGAGCTCGATCGCTACGACGAGCGGCGCAAGCTCGCCGACCTGTTCCTCGAGATGACAGAGCTGGGGAAGCCGACCATCGCCCGCGTCAACGGTCACGCGCTGGCCGGTGGCTTCGGGCTGGTCGCGGCCTGCGACCTCGCCATTGCCGCCGACGGGGCGCAATTCGGCATGCCGGAAGTCAACGTCGGCGTCTTCCCGATGCTGATCATGGCCATCGTGTTTCGGAACCTCCCCCGAAAGGCAGCCATGGAATTGATGCTGACCGGGAAGCGCATCGACGCGGCAGAGGCGACTCGCCTCGGGTTGATCAACCGGCATGTGCCGGCCGAGCGGCTGAACCAGGAGGTCGACGCCCTCGCCGCAGAACTTGCGAACAAGAGCCCGATCGGGATGAAGCTCGGCCTCGAGGCCTTCTACCGGATGCAGGACATGAGCTTCCCATCGGCCATCGCCTACCTGCAGGATCAGCTCGCCATCCTCAGCCTGAGCGATGACCTGAAGGAAGGCGTGACCGCCTTCTTCGAAAAACGCGAACCGAGGTTCACCGGCCGATGACCGCCCCTTCGGTCGAATGGGTGGAGGTCGGTCCGCGCGACGGCCTGCAGAGCTGGCCGAGCACGCTGCCGACGCCGGCAAAAGTGGGCCTAATTGCGAATCTGCTCGATTGCGGCTTTCGGAGGGTGGAAGCCACCTCGATGGTGCATCCGAAATGGGTCCCTCAGTTGGCCGACGCCGAAGCGGTGCTCGAGGCCCTGCAGGACCGCATCGATCGCTTGCGGGTGCTGGTCCCGAATCGCCGCGGTCTGGACCGCGCACGCGGTGCGGGGGTTCGAAACGTCGCGGTGACGGTGGCCGCAACCGATGGCTACAACCAGCACAATCTGAATCGCTCCGTTAAGCAAACGCTCCAGGAGATCGACGAGATCGCCGGTGAGGCCCGGCACGACAACGTCGTCGTCGATGCCAGCGTCAGCGTCGCGTTCGGTTGTCCGTATGAGGGCGCTGTTGCGCCAGACCGGGTTGCCGAGGTGGCCACGGCGCTGGCGAATAGTGGCATCGAGGAGATCTCGCTGGCCGACACGATCGGTGTCGCCAACCCGGCGCAGGTCGAGGCGCTCTTCCAGGCGATGAGGGAGCGACTGCCGGCGGTACGCTGGGGCGCGCACTTCCACGACACGCGCGGGACAGCGATGGCCAACCTGCTTTCCGCGCTCGAGACTGGCGTCAATATCTTCGAAGGATCGGTCGGCGGCATCGGCGGCAGTCCCTTCGCGCCGGGCGCGGCCGGCAACCTCTGCAGCGAAGACGCGCTGGCCATGCTCGAGGCGATGGGGATCGCGACCGGGGTCGACGTCAACCGGCTGATCGGAGTGGCTCGCGGACTCGAGCGAACGCTTGGCACCCCGCTGCCCGGCAGAGTGCACGCGATCGCGCAGCGCGAGGCGGGGAGCGTCCTGGCATGAGTGCCCCCGATCCGACCATGAATCCAGACGCCGGCGATGAGCTTAAGGTTCGATCCGATACGGCCCGAGCCGGCGGATCGGCAAAGTACGCGGAAAAGCTCCTGCAGGAGCACAAGCTGCCGGTTCGACGCCGGCTCGAACTGCTGCTCGACCCGGATTTTCTGATCGAAGACGGGCTGCTGGCGCACAGCGAGGAGCCGGGCTACGGCGCCGATGGAGTCGTGACCGTGATCGGTCGGATCGAGGGGCGGACGGTGTGTGTCATGGCCAACGACCCAACCGTCAAGGCCGGGTCCTGGGGCCCCCGGACGGTGGAGAAGATCGTCCGCATCCAGGAGGCGGCCGAGCGCTTGCGAGTCCCGATCTTCTACCTGGTCGATTCGGCAGGAGCCCGGATCACCGACCAGGTACAGATGTTCCCCGGGCGGCGGCATGCGGGTCGCATCTTCTACCGGGAAGTGCAGCTCTCCGGGGTGGTGCCACAGATCTGCCTGCTCTTCGGCCCCTCCGCGGCCGGCGGCGCCTACATCCCCGCCTTCTGCGACATCACGATCATGGTCGAGGGCAACGCCAGCATGTACCTGGGGTCGCCGCGGATGGCGGAGATGGTGATCGGGGAGAAGGTGACGCTGGAAGAAATGGGCGGGGCGCGGATGCATTCGACCGTGAGCGGCCTCTGTGACGTGCTGGTGGCCTCCGACGAGGACGCCATCGTGGCCGGACGGCGCTACCTTTCCTATTTCCCTCAGAACTGGACGGAGCCGTCCCTGCCGCGATCGCCGCTTGCCGCCCGGCCGTCGGTGGCACTGGAAACGCTGGTACCCGAGGACGAGGGGCGAGCCTTCAACATGCAGCAGCTGATCGAGGGGGTGATCGACGAGGGCAGCTTCTTCGAGATCAAGAAGCTCTACGCGAAGGAGATCATCTGCGGCCTGGCGCGAATCGATGGACGCGTGGTCGGCGTCATTGCCAACCAGCCGATGCACAAAGGCGGCATACTCTTCGTCGACTCGGCCGACAAGGCGGCCCGCTTCATCTGGCTCTGCGACGCGTTCAACATCCCCTTGCTGTTCCTGGCCGATGTGCCGGGATTCATGATCGGCACCGCGGTTGAACGCCAGGGCATCATCCGTCATGGGGCGAAGATGATCGCGGCGGTCGCCGAGGCGACCGTCCCGAAGATCTCGGTGATCGTGCGCAAGGCTTATGGCGCCGGCCTTTACGCGATGGCGGGGCCTGCCTACGAGCCCAATGCGACCCTGGCTCTCCCCACAGCCATGATCGGCGTGATGGGAGCCAGCGCCGCGGTGAACGCAGTCTTCTACAACAAGATCCAGGAACTGCCGGAGGCCGAACGCCCGGCATACGTCAAGAAGCTGCAAGAAGAGTATCGAGAAGACATCGACCTCTACCGCCTGGCTTCGGACCTGATCGTCGACGCCGTGGTGGCGCCGAACGACCTTCGCACTGAGCTGGCGAACCGCTTTGCCGCCTACGCCACCAGCCAGCAGCCGCGGGTCAACCGCAAACACGGCGTCTTCCCGGTCTGACGCCCTAGGGTCCAGCCGATCGATGATGTTTCGGTATGAGCACCATGGTGGCGATCGCGGCGACGACGTTGATGGCCGCACCGAGCAGGAAGGGTAGGGCTATCGAACGTTCGAGCAGCGGACCCGAGAGGGCCGATCCGATCGGTTGCCCGGCAAAGTTGAAGCTCATCGACACGGCAAAGGCGCGACCGAACCAGGAAGGAGCCGTACGCCGTTGCCGGATCGCGAAGATCCCGACATTGATGATGGACGAGGCCGCACCGCCTAACAGCGCGACGCCGAATACGACCGGCAGCTGCTGAACGAAGGCGAGCACCGCGATGGCCGGCACCTGCACGGCGATGCAACACGCGATCAGGAGCCGTTCCCGTCCATCCGTCTTCACGCGACCGATCAGCAAGCCGGCCGCCAATCCCGCCAGCCCGAACGCGGCGAAGATCTGGCCGACGGTCGCCGCGTTGCCATGGAGATGCAGGAGCACGAGCACCGGAATTCCTACCGGAATGACGCCGAACCCCAGGTTACTCAGAAAGAGCGCGATCGCCAGGCCGCGCAGACTTGCGTGGCGAAGGACATAGACCAGCCCCGCCCATGAGTCTCCGATCAGCGAGCCGCCGGAAACCGCCCGGGCGACCGGGTCATGAACGCCAACCAGCGAGACCGCCGCCATCGCCGCCACGCTTGCGGTGACGAGCAACCCCATCTCGGGCCCGAACCTGGCCACGACCACGCCGGCGATCGCCGGACCAATGATGGCCGTCACCGCGTAAAGGCTGGTGTCGAGCCCGTTCGCCCGGTCCCAGAGGTCTTGCGGCAGCATGAGCGGAAACAGCGAGCGAGCGCCGGTAATGCTCAGGATGTTGCTGACGCCGAGCACCGTCACCATCGCCAACAGAAGCGGCGGCGGCAGCCGATGCCCGAGCGACAGGGCCACGAGCGTCGCGGTGAGCGCGGCGGTGACCGTGTAGTCGAAAATCATCAGCCGAACCCGTCCCTGTCGGTCGAGCAGCGCGCCGGCAATGGGGCTCAAGGCCAGTCCTGGAACGATCGAGAGCAGGACCGTCAGGCCGGCCAGGCTGGGCGACCGATAGCGCTGCAGGACGAACAGGACCAGCACGATCTCCCACATCTGGCCGCCCAGCCGCGCCAGCAGTGTCCCAACCACCACCCGGCCGAAGGCGGGCACCCGGAGCAACGCCGCATACGACGGCCTGGGGGATGGAGGGGTCGGGCCTAACATCGCGCTGTGGAATCTATCCGATACGTGGCGCTCGGCGATTCCTACACCATCGGCACCGGTCTCGCGGACCTGGCGCAGAATTTCCCGAGCCTCCTGGCGAGCAGGCTCAGGGAAGAGACCGGGATCGATGTCGCCCTGGTCAACCTGGGCGTCAACGGGTACACGACTGCCGATTTGATCCGCGAGGAGTTGCCGGTCGCGCGTGGCTTGCGGCCGGAGCTGGTGACCATTCTGATCGGCGCCAACGACGTCGTGCAGGGGTCAGACGACGCTGCCTACCGGACTCACCTGACCGAGATCTATGAGACGGTCGAGCACTTCGGGTTGGCGGCGAAAAGAGTCCTGGTGGTTTCCATCCCCGATTTCTCCGCCTTACCGCGCGCAGCCCCATTTGGCGCTCCCAGTGACCTTCGTGCTCGAATCGACGCATTCAATCGCGTCGCGCAGTCAGAAGCGGCTTCTCGCGGTTTCGCGTACGTCGACATCACCTCCAGTAGTCGCGAGGACAACAAGCGTGGCGACTGGCTCGCCCCGGATGGCCTACATCCAGGTCCGGCGCAACACCAAGCTATTGCCGATCGCATCGACCCGGCTTGGGCCGGCTGGCGCTCCGTTCAATGGGACCGCTGGTCACCTCCAGCCAGACGGGTGTTGGCCCAGGCTCAGGACGAGGCGAAAACGCTGCACCACGCCTACATCGGCACCGAGCATCTGCTGCTCGGCCTCGTGGGAGACACGGAAGGCACCGCGGGGCAACTGCTGAAACGTCGGCGAGTCACCTATCGAAGGGTCCGGAAGATCGTCGATCAGGTTCTTGGCAAAAGCAACGATGGAGGCACGGCTGTCTCCCAGACTATTCCGACCACCAGGGTCAGACATGTGCTTCGTATCGCCTGCAAGGAGGCCACTGCTGCTGGTGCCGACTCCGTGGGCGCCGCGCACATCCTCCTCGCACTCATGGTGGAAGGTGAGGGCATGGCCCCCCAAGTCCTGTCAGACATGGGACTTACTCTGGCCGGCGCGCGGGCCGACATTGATCGCCTCGAACACGACGTGGCGGCGACGCATCAGGCGGCAGAACAGGGCGGTTGGGCCGCAGCCATCGGGCGGTGGCTCGATCGGCGCGGCCGGTGAGCAACGCGAGCAGTGCTTCGTCGCCGCTCCAGCCAGCCCAGGTGGGCATGAGAGCAGGGTAATTCGAGGGCTTGTCTGTGGCGACGCATATCGGGCCGATGCCGTATCGCGATAAGAAAACGATGAGGATTCGGCGTTTTGCAAAGAGGTTTTGATAGCCTCGAAGTTCGATGCGCCTCATCGGTCCTGGAGTCATTCGCCAACGCGATCTCGCGCATCGCAAGGTCACGCGGCTGGGCTCGGCGATTCGACTCGAGGGCATCAACCACTGGTACGGGTCGGGCCGGACCCACGTGCAAGCGCTTTGCGACATCGCCCTCGACATCCCGGCGGGCGGGTACGTCGCGCTGACCGGACCATCGGGCGCCGGCAAGAGCACGCTGCTCTCGCTGGTCGGCGGGCTGGAGCGTCCGCAGTCGGGCCGCCTCCGGGTGGGCGACCAGGACCTGGCCAGGCTCGATAGCGACCGGCTCGCTGCCTACCGGCGAACCACGGTCGGGTTCGTCTTTCAGCACTTCGGTCTGCTCGATCTGCTGTCGGCGCGCGAGAACATCGAGCTCGCCGAATCTCTGTCAGCGATCCCAGCCAAGCTTCGCCGGGCGCACGCTGATGAGCTGCTCAGCGAAGTCGGGCTAACCGACCGGGCGCACCATCGTCCAGGTGAGTTGAGCGGCGGCGAGCGTCAGCGTGTCGCGATCGCCCGCGCGCTGGTCAACGATCCCGGCCTGATCCTTGCCGACGAGCCCACCGGCAACCTCGATGCCGGCAGCGCGATGCGCATTCTCGACCTGCTCGAGTCAGTCCACGTCGAGCGCGGCTGCACGCTGGTCGTCGTTACGCACAACGAGGCGGTTGCCCAGCGCGCCGACCGGCGCTACCGGATGGAAGCCGGCCGGGTGCTGCCATGAGGTGGATCGATTCGCTGGCACTGGCGTCACGCTGCTTGCGGCGGCGGCCGGCCCGCACGCTGTTGACCGTGCTCGCCGTCACGCTCGGCGCGACCTTGCTCGTGGCACTGGGGAGCGTGGCATCGACCGCGGGCAGCCGCATCGTTAGCAAGCTCAGCAATGGCGGGCCGGGCACCGCGATTCGAGTCGCGGCGTCGCAGGCGGATTCGGACCAGATCTACATCGACGACCTGCACGCGGTGGGGCCCAAACCCATCACCGAAGCGACGCTCAACAGCATGCGCCGGTCACCACACGTGGCCACCGTGATTCCCGTGATGGCCGCCCGCATCCTTGCCGTGCCGCCGCCCTTCGGATCGACCGCAGCCTCAACGCCAGGGTTGGCGGCCTTCCCGGACACCATGGTCGGCGTCGACATGAACCAGGCCGGCAACCTTCCGATCACGATCCTGGCCGGCCGCTTGCCGCGACCTGGCTCACTAACCGAGGCCGCCGTCACCGAGTCGTACCTCGATCACTCCGGCATGATCGTGACCAGCACGTTAGGGACCCAGGTAGAAATTGCCGAACCGCAGGCCTTCCGGACCGCGGACAGTCTGAACTTCCGCGCTCGCTGGGTGCGCGCGGAGATCGTGGGGGTGATCACGCAGCAGGTCGGCAGTGGAACGCTGCTCGTGCCGATCGAGCAGGCGCGGCTGGCGCGCCAGTGGGCGCTCGAGGGTGTGGACGGCGGTGACGTTTTCCCGCTGCCAACCTCGCCGTATACCGGCATGGTCGTGCTTTCGTCCAGCCTCAACGACCTGCACGCCGCGCGCCAGGTCGTGACCAACCTCGGTTATGCCAACAGCGCCCCCGAGCACCTGGTTGCGTCTGTGCTGCGATACCTGCGCGTGGTGGATATCGTGCTGGCCGGCATCGGGGCGATCGCGCTCGGCATCGCCGGGCTCGGGGTCGCCAACGCCCTGCTGGCGGCGGTGCGCGAGCGGCGGCGTGAGATCGGGGTCCTGAAGGCGATCGGCGCCCGAGATCGCGACATCCTGCGCTGGTTCCTTCTGGAAGCGTTGGCAGTCGGCTCGGTGGGCGGTGTCATCGGGACGGTGGTCGGCCTCCTGATCGCGCTCTGGGTCGGCGTTTCGGTCAACACCTACCTGGCGGAGCAGGGTGTGCAGAGCATCCAGTTCGGTGACGTCTCATGGCCGCTGATCGCGGCCGCCATCCTCGGGACGAGCCTGCTGTCGATCGCGGCAGGAATCGTGCCGGCGTTGAAAGCCGCACGGCTGACGCCCAGGGAAGCGGTGGCCGCCGCATGATGCACCGGCTCGCGACACGGCTTGGGGCTTGCCTCCTGCTGGCGGTGCTCGCGACCGCGTGCGCGACCCAGGCCACCGGCTCAGTCACGCCAGCGGCTACCCCGCCGCAGGTCGTCTACGCGGCGATCGGCGCCAGCGAGACCTATGGGGTAGGTGCCGACGACCGATATCGCCAGTCCTGGCCGCAGGTGTTCTACAACGACGTCTTGCCGGCCTCGGCCGTCTTCTACAACTTCGGCATCCCAGGCGCCACCACGGCCGAAGCGTTGCGCGACGAGGTGCCGGCGGCGCTTGACGTTCGCCCTGATCTCGTCACGATCTGGCTCAACGTGAACGACCTGATCCAGGGCGTGTCCGCCCAAACCTATGCGGCGCAGCTCCAGCAGCTGGTGCAGGCCCTGGGGCGGGGCGGCAGGGCCCGGGTGTTGATCGCCAATACTCCCGACATCAGCCAGCTGCCGGCGTATCGGGCCTGTCTCCCCAACCCGCCCGCCGGCGCACCGGCCTGTCCGATCCCCATCGGCCTCGTCCCATGGCCGGACAAGGCCGCCGCCGCCGTCGATGCCTACAACGCGGCCATCGCTCGCGTGGCAAAGCAGCAGGGCGCCACCCTTGTCGACCTGCATTTGAGCGGCGCCCTCATCAGCCTCCATCCCGATTGGTTCAGCTCGGACGGCTTTCATCCCAACGCCAAGGGATACGCGGTGATCGCCGGCTTGTTCGGGGCTGCCTACCGACACCAGGCGTAATCGGCTGCTACTGCACCTGGAGGACCACCGGCGTACCCAGAAAGTCGGCATGCGCCAGCTTCCGGCTGGTGTCGATCACAATCGCGACGTTGCGGGTTTCGCGTCCTTTGAGCGCCTCGCCGCCCTCGACCACACCGGCTAACCGCACCCGGCCCGCGGAACGCTCAACCGTGGTGATCCGGATTGTCCGTGCGGTTCCCGGAAACAGGATGGTGCTCATCGCCGCCGGCGCGCCCGCATAGAGGCTCTTCGTCACCGTCCCGATGCCACGATCGAGGTCCACGTTGCCTTCGACGACGAAGCTCGCGTAGGTCGGCAGCGGATTCTTGGGGAGGCCCGCGACGGCCCTGAACTTCAGGGCACCCTGGCGGGTCCACTCGAGGACGCCGGAGAATGGCAGGACCGAGGCGGCCGCGACCACGGCGGATCCTTTCGCCGCCATCTTCAGGAAGTTGCGTCGATCCACTGGATTCATCTCTCTAGACCTCCTAATGCGGCTTCCCGGCGTAGGGGAAGTGGTCGAGGTAGTCGGTATGCGGTGGGACGTTGTCCGTCGTCAGGTGGCCATTGGTCACCAGGCTCAACGAGATGCCGATGACGTCGTCGCGCAGCCGCCGGCCGTTGAGCTTGGCATAGTCGGTCGGCTTTGAATAGTCGTAGTTCAGGACGTCAGGAAGCAGGACGTTGGCCAGGGCCGGCGAGCCGCCGAGCGCGCTCAGCGTGTTGGCAAAGCTGTGCACGAAGGTGATGCCCTCGCTGGTGAGTGCGGTCGAGTCCTGGCCTGGTTCGAGGTTGTTGAAGATGTTCTTGTCGACCCCGTGGTTGAACACGGTGTTGATCGCCGCGCGGCCGACGCGATCGTCGTTGACGAGCGCCCCGTTCTGGCGGATGCGCGTACGCGCCCAGAGCGAGGTGGTGGCCGGGGTCCGGCCGAGCGCTCGATTGGGGACCTCCAGCACGATGGCGAAGACATTCTTATCGGCGAAAAAGTCGCCGTTGACGAAATTGAAATCGTCGATGAACCCGAGCAGGTCGAAGAAAAAGGGGTCGCTGCGCAGGCCGGCAAAGAACTTGTAGGGCCCACGGCGCGTCACGATCACCTCGGCGCCAAACGACACCGGGGCGTTGCGAATCACGACCCGGCGCCCCTCGCCGTCGATCCGCTCCACTCGCCCGGTCTGCCGGCCGCCCACCTTCGGCGAGAAGGTCACCCGGAAGGTGATGTCCTCGACCGCATCCTTGTCGGTGTCGACCTTGATCAGGTATTCGGCACCCGATTCGAATTCGTTGGCCAGCGCCGGCGCCAGCGGGTTCACGTTCAGCATCAGGATCGAGTTCTCTGAGCCATCGTCGTCCTCGCCCTCGTGCTCCCCTTCGGCCCCTGGCTTCAGGAAGGCATACAGGTCGGTGATATCGGTCTTCGGGTCACCCATAGGCGGCCCGATCGACGCCGAGTCGTCGCCCTTGGTCAAGACGATCGGTCCAGGTGAGTCGAGATGGTCCGACATAGCTCCTCCCTCTTTGCGGTTGCTCCGTCAACCGTTCCCTACGGGAGAGCACGGGCTTTGGATCAATGGCTCCTCGCGCCAGCTCGACATCGTGATCCGTGGCGACCCGCCGCCCGTATCAGAATAGTGCGGGAATGAGCGTGGGACCAAAGGACGTCGATGGGGAAATCGCTGCCCAGCTCCAGCGAGGAGACGCAGCGGCGATCGGGCGCCTTTATGACCAGTACGGGCGGCAGGCGTACGGCCTCGCGCTGCGGATCGTCAACGATCGGGGCGCCGCCGAGGACGTCGTCCAGGATGCGTTTCTGCGCGTGTGGCGAGCCGCGGGTTCGTATGACACCTCCCGCGGGACCCTCCGCAATTGGCTCCTCTCGGTCGTTCACAATCGGGCGATTGACCGCGTCAGGGGAACCGCGAAGATCCGCAGGGAGACCCATCTCGGGGCCATCGAACGCCGGGCCGAGGTCCCGGACGCCTGGGCAGCGCTATCCCTCGACCTCGAACGCAAACAGATCCAGGAAGCCTTCGCGCAGCTGCCCGAGGCTCAGCGGCGCACGCTCGAGCTCGCCTATTTTGGCGGCTATACGCATGCGGAGATCGCACGGCGCATGGACGTGCCATTGGGCACCGTGAAGGGTCGGATGCGAATGGGGTTGGAGAAGATGCGATCCTTCCTTCAGGCCCGCGGAGTCACGGCATGAGCATCAACTGCAGCCAGGCCGAAGACCTGCTTGGCGCCTACGTGCTGGACGCGCTGCCGGACGACGAAACCCGGCGCATGGAAGCGCATCTGGAATCGTGCCCCGAGCACGCCGCGGCCGCGGCGGAACTCGGCAAAACCCAGTCGCTGCTCGCGCTGACTGTCGATGAGGGACAGCCGTCACCAGAGCTGCGCCAACGGATCGTACAGGCGATCGACGCCGGCCTGCCGGCGGACCCGTCGCCGGCAACACCGGTCCTCGATGCGCAGCGGGAGCGGAGAATTCGCCCCCTGCCACGGTGGGCGCTACGACCGCTACATGGCGCGATCGCCGCGGCGATCGTGCTCTCGCTCGCGCTCGGCGGCGTGATCGGCTACCTGCTGAGCCAGGCTGGACAGCCGATCGCGTACAGCTTTCAGGGTGCGCCGTCGAGCGCACCGGGGGCCACCGCCCGGCTCGTCTATTTCAAAGATCGCAAGCAGGCGGTGCTGACCGTGAGCGGGCTGCCGCGGCTGGCCGCCGATCATGTCTATGAGATCTGGCTCATCAAGGCCGGGGTGCCGGTGGACGAGGGCATCGGCACCGGACCGGACGGCAAGCTGGGGGTCCAGCTGTCGGCCGACCTCGCGCAATTTGACGAACTGGCGATCACGATCGAGCCGGGCGAGCAGCAGCTCCCGACCACCACGCCGATCCTGGTCGGGCACCTCGGCGCGGGGACAACCTAACGCGAGGGAGTCTGCGGCCTCAACCGGTAGCAACCGTTAGCCGGCAGCCGGCGCCGCGGTCGACCTGGAGCGTCAGCCGGGCCCTAATCGCATCCCAGTGTGAGCTGTTCAGACAAGGACCTTGCGCCACGGGCGCTGCCAGCGTCAGCGCCGACCAGCCGATCAGGATCGACTGGTCTGCATGCGAGGCATCAACCCCGATCGAGAGCGTTCCCCTGACACCGTCGGCGTGGCCCAGGTGGACGCCGCTCGGCGCGGCGATCAGGTACGGGCGGGCCAGGTGTCGAAGCGCCTCCATGTTGACGATCTGACCGCTGGCGTCGACGATTCCCCAGTAGCGATTCTCCCGCCACTGCCACCAGGCCCAGCCGATGCCCAGGTTATCCGCGTCATCGAGGGCGGCGTCGGCATAGGACAGCGCCCCTTTCTGCGTGAGGTCGTAGCCGAACTCACCGATCCACAGTGGCGCCGGGAGCTGGGCCGCCTCTTTGACTCGCTCCTGGAATCGCTGGCGCAGGAAGGTCGGATCCCCGGCCCAGAACGGCGGGATCAGCGAGCCCTCGTAGAGGTGGGTGCCATAGACGACGTTCGGCGCCGTCAGGTGAACGACCACGGTGTTCACGTTGAGGAAGAGGATCCCCTGGACGAAGAAGAGATGCTTGGCATCAACCGCACCGATCGCCTCGATCGAGTCCTTGAACATCGGCCACAGGTAAAACTTCTCGAAGATGCGCGGCGGGATCGGGAGCGGGTGGGCCTCGTTAAAGATGTCGTATCCTGCGACGCCGGCGGTGTCCTTGAACCGGGTAGCCACCGCCTGCCAGGCGCGGTAGAAGTCCGTCTTCCAGTCGGACGACAGCCAGAAATACATCTCGGAAGCGATGGCGGCCGGTACGAGGGAGGGACTCCACGAGTATTGCGGCAGGGGATTCCAGTTCGGCGCGCCGATGGTGGCCCACCCGGGCGCGCCCGAGTAGCCGAATCGGGGGCTCCATCCGAGTCGGAAATGCATGTCCAGCACCACGTAGAGGTCATGCCGGTTCAGCATCGCCACGGTGCTCGCGACGCGGTCGAGATACGCCTGATCGAAGCGACCGCGCACCGGCTCGAGCTGCGACCAGTCGATGCCGAGGCGGACAACGTCAAACCCGGCCTGCTGCATCGAGGTGGCGTCGCTCTCATCAATCGGTGCCGGGGGATCTTTCGGATACGCCACCAGCGCGTCATCGTTGAAACCACGCAGCAGCACCTTGCGCCCAGCTTCATCGACGATCTGGCCCTGCTCGGTACGGAGCCAGCTGAGCGACCCGGTGTCGGGCCCGTAGTTCGCCAGTGGGACGGACGCGGTCAGACTTCCGGCTGGCAGGTAGGCCACGATCGTCAGCAGGATGATGACGGCCACGAGTCCGAGGCCGATACGGCGCAGCCAGCGCCAGCGGCGCCGCCGCGGGGCGCGCGTCGCCGGCTGAAGCGACGCCCTTCCTCGCCCCCGGCGGCCTAGCGGTGCCCGGCGCGTGACGGTTGGTCCACGGCGGCCGCGGCGGCCGCCACCACCTCCTCAATGGTGTCGCACACCTGCGCCCCCGCCCATGTCAAGGCCTGCAGCTTGGACGCTGCCGTTCCGGTGTTCCCCGAGATGATGGCGCCGGCATGGCCCATCCGCTTTCCTGGGGGCGCCGTTCGCCCGCTGATGAAGCCGATCACCGGTTTCCCGAACCCGGGCCCGAGCACCTCGTCGGCCGCGGCTTCTTCGTCGCTGCCACCGATCTCACCGATCATGACCACGGCGCGGGTCGCGGGATCGTCCTTGAAGAGGCGCAGCACCTCCTTGAAGGAAAGACCGAGGATCGGATCGCCGCCGATGCCGACCGAGGTGGTCTGCCCGACACCGGCCTGACTCAGTCCCTGGATCACCTCGTAGGTCAAGGTGCCGCTCCGCGACACGATGCCCACCGAGCCCTCGCGGTTGATGTGGTTGGGAATGATGCCCACCTTGGCCTGGCCCGCCGTAACCAGACCGGGGCAGTTTGGCCCGATCAGCTTGACGCCAGCATCCGCGACGAAGGCTCGCGCCCGCACCATGTCGTAAAGCGGGATACCCTCGCTGATGCATACGATCAGGCCGATCCCGGCCGCGGCCGCCTCCATGATGGCGTCGGCGGCGAAGGGCGCCGGCACGAAGATCCCGCTGACGTCGGCGCCCGACTCACGCCGGGCATCCACCACCGTGTCGAAGACCGGGATGCCGAGCTGGGTGCTGCCCCCCTTACCCGGGCTCACCCCGGCGACGATGTTCGTTCCATAGGCCTTCATCTGCTCCGTGTGAAAGCTGCCCTCCCGTCCAGTGAGACCCTGGACCAGGACGCGGCTCGCTCCCGACAGCAGAATGCTCATCCGCCGGCGTCTTTCGCCAACTCGACGATTTTCCGGGCGGCCGCGGTGACGCTGGCCTCCGGCACGATCCCCGCCTCCTGGAGCAGGCGCCGTCCCTCCTCCTCCCGGGTCCCCGTCATGCGCACCACCAGCGGCAGCTTGAGATTGAGGTCGCGCGACGCGTCGATGATGCCGTGCGCCACCTCGTCGCCACGCGTGATCCCACCGAAGATGTTGATCAGGATGCCCTTGACGTGGGGATCGCTGACCAGCAGCTCGAGCGCGTTGTGGACGACCTCGGCCTTGGCCCCGCCGCCGATGTCGAGGAAGTCGGCCGCCCGGCCGCCTTCCCGCTGCACCAGGTCGAGCGTGTTCATCACCAGGCCGGCGCCGTTTCCGATGACCCCAATCGACCCGTCGAGCCGGACGTAGGTGAGCCGGCGGCGCTTGGCCTCGGCCTCCAGCGGATCCTCACCCGATTCGTCGGCGCCATGCAGGTCCTTGTGGCGGAACATCGCGTTCTCATCGATTTCCAGCTTGCCGTCCGCCGCCACCAGCCCGCCGTCTCGGGTGAGCGCCAGCGGGTTGATCTCGATGGTGAGCGCGTCGTAGGTCCGGGCCAGCGAGTAGAGCTTCACGACCAGCGGCGTGAGCTGAGCCTGCAGCGGGCCGAGGCCGGCGCGGAAAATGAGATCCCGAACCTGGAAGGGCAACGGTCCCCGCCACGGGTCCGGATGAAGTTTCGCGATCGCCTCCGGATGGGTCTCCGCCACCTCTTCGATCTCCATGCCCCCCTGGGCGCTCAGGATCAAGACGGGCTTGCGCGCGTCGCGATCCAGGGTGAGGCCGAGATAGAGCTCGCGGGTGATCTCCTGCGCTGTCTCGCACCAGACTTCCTTGACGGTGTAGCCCTTGATCGTCATGCCGAGGATTTCGCCGGCGACGCGCTTGGCATCGGCCGCCGTCTTGGCGAGCTTGATCCCTCCAGCCTTGCCACGCCCACCGACCGGGACCTGGGCCTTGATGGCGATCGGGCCGAGCGCGCCGGCGGCCAGCGCCGCCTCGTCGGGGGTGCGCGCCAGCCGTCCATCCGGGACGGGAATGCCGGCCGCCCGAAAACGCTCCTTGACCTGGTACTCGAGAAACTTCATAAGGGGATATTGCCGTGGCGACGGTGCGGCCGCTCGACCTGCTTGTCCTTGAGCAGGTGGAGCGAGCGAATCAAGGTGGGCCGGGTGTCCTGCGGCTCGATGACGTCGTCGAGGAAGCCACGCTCCGCGGCGATGTAGGGATTGGCGAACTTCTCCTTGTAGTCCTCGACCAGCTGCTCCGCCTTCTTTGCCGGATCCTTTGCCGCCGCGATCTCTCGCTTGAAGATGACGTTGACCGCGGCCTGCGGGCCCATCACCGCGATCTCGGCCGCCGGCCAGGCGTAGTTGAAATCGCCACCGATGTGCTTCGAGGACATGACGTCATAGGCACCGCCGTAAGCCTTGCGGGTGATGACGGTGAGCTTCGGCACGGTCGCCTCGGCAAAGGCATAAAGGAGCTTGGCGCCGTGGCGAATGATGCCGTTGTATTCCTGCGCCGTCCCCGGCAGGAACCCGGGCACGTCGACAAAGGTGACCAGCGGAATATTGAAGGCGTCGCAGAAGCGGACGAAGCGGGCGCCCTTGACGGAGGCGTTGATGTCGAGCGCCCCGGCGATGATGCGCGGCTGGTTGCCGACGATCCCGACCACGTCCCCATCGAGGCGGGCAAAGCCGACGACGAGGTTCTGCGCGAAGTGCTCCTGCACCTCAAGGAAGCTGTCCTGGTCCACCACCGCGACGATCGCCGCCTTCATGTCGTACGGCTGGTTCGGGTTTTCCGGGATGAGTGACTGCAGCATCCGGTCACGCCGCTGGGGGTCGTCGCGAGGCGTGATCGCGGGCGGTCGCTCTCGGTTGCTACCCGGCAGATAGGAGAGCAGCCGGCGCACGTCCATGAAGGCCTGAGCCTCCGAGTCGTGAAGGAAGTGGGCGACGCCGCTCCTGATGTTGTGGACCTCTGCGCCGCCGAGCTCCTCGAAGCCCACCTTCTCGCCGGTCGTCACCCGGACCACTTCCGGACCGGTGATGAACATGTAGCCGAGGTGCTCGACCATGAAGATGAAATCGGTGATCGCCGGCGAGTAGACGGCGCCCCCGGTGCAGGGTCCGGCGATCACCGAGATCTGTGGCACGACGCCGGAGGACTGGACATTGCGGTAGAAGATGTCGGCGTAGCCGGCCAGGCTGACGACCCCCTCCTGAATCCGGGCGCCACCGGAGTCGTTGATCCCGACGCAGGGCCGGCCAGCCCGGACGGCGAGGTCCATCACCTTGCAGACCTTCTCCGCGAACACCTCGCCCAGCGAGCCGCCGAAGACGCTCGCGTCGTGCGAGAAGATGAACAGTTCCCGGCCGTCGACCGCGCCGTAGCCGGTGACGACGCCGTCGCCGGCGACCTTCTTGTCCCCCATGCCGAAGGCCTCCGTGCGATGGACCGCGAAGGCATCGAGTTCTGTGAACGACCCGGGATCGACGAGGAGCTCGATCCGCTCGCGCGCGGTCAGCTTCCCCTTCGGGTGTTGCTTGTCATCGGGATCGCCGCCGCGATGCATCGCATCGTACTTCCGCTTCCGCAGAATATTGATCTGGCGTTCGGAGGGCGACGGCACCGGATCCCGGGTCGCTCGGCTAGCCATGCTTTAGCTACGTGACCCGGGCCGATACTCGCCGAAAACATCCCGTAGCACGCCGCACACCTCTCCTATGGTGGCATAGGCCTTCAGCGCCTCTCGCATTGGGGGCAAGAGATTCTCGCTGCCCTCCGCCGCACGGCGTACCTCTCGGAGGCGTGACTCGACCCGGGCGGCGTCGCGCTCCGCCCGGAGCCGCTTGAGGCCCTCGGCCTGCTCGCGCTCGTGCCTGGGACTGATCTTGACGATCTCAACGGCCTCGTCCTCACCCTGGAAGCGATTGACGCCGACCACCACGCGACGGCCCTCCTCGACCGCCTGTTGGAACCGGTAGGCGCTGTCCTGGATCGCATCCTGGGTGAACCCCGTTTCGATCGCGGCGATGGCCCCCCCTCGCCGGCCGACCTCCTCGATCAGCGCGGTCGCGCCCGCCTCGAGCTCGCGGGTGAGCGCCTCGACCAGGTAGCTGCCCCCCATGGGATCGGCGACGCCGGCCACGTTGGTCTCATGGGCGATGATCTGCTGGGTCCGCACTGAGAGGGTCGCCGCCATTTCCGAGGGTAATCCCAGCGCCTCGTCGAAGGAGTTGGCGTGGAGGCTCTGGGTCCCCCCGAGGACGGCGCTCATCGCCTGCAGCGCGACGCGGACAATATTGTTGTGCGGCTGCTGCGCGGTCAGCGTGCTGCCGCCGGTCTGGGTGTGGAAGCGAAGCGCTTGCGCCCTGGCCTCGGTCACCCCGTAACGCTCCTTGATCAGCTTGGCCCAGAGGTTGCGCGCCGCCCGGAACTTCGCCACCTCCTCGAAGAAGTCGGAAAAGACGGCGAAGAAGAACGAGAGCCGCGGCGCGAAGTCGGCGACCTGGAGGCCGGCGGTCCTGGCTGCGTCAACATAGGCAATCGCATGCGCCATCGTGAACCCGAGCTCCTGGATTGCGGTGGCGCCGGCTTCGCGGAGGTGGTAGCCCGAGATCGAGATCGTGTTCCAGTTGGCCAATCGCTCGCGGCAGTAAGCAAAGAGGTCGGTGGTCAGCCGCATCGATTGGCGCGGCGGAAAGATATACGTGCCGCGGGCCGCGTACTCCTTGAGGATGTCGTTCTGCACCGTGCCGTTCAGCTGGTCGGAAGCCACGCCCTGTTGCTCGGCGACGAGCTCGTAGAGCAGCAGCAACAATGCCGCCGGGGCGTTGATCGTCATCGAGGTGCTGACCTCTCCCAGGGGGATGTCCTTGAGGAGCGCCTCCATGTCTTTTAGCGAGGAGATCGAGACCCCGACCTTGCCGACCTCCCCACGCGCCATCGCTGCGTCGGCGTCGTGGCCCATCTGGGTTGGGAGGTCGAAGGCGACCGAGAGGCCGGTCTGGCCCTGGCCCAGGAGATAGCGGAAGCGACGATTCGTCTCGGCGGCGCTGCCGAAGCCGGCGTACTGGCGGATCGTCCAGGGACGGCGGCGGTACATCTCGGGGTAGATGCCACGAGTGAACGGGTACTCCCCGGGGGGTGGCGCTTCCGGGCCGGCGTCGTTTGCTCGGTAGACCGGCTTGAGCGGCAGACCGCTGTCGGTGGTCAGCTCGGCCGGACGGTCTGATGCGGGCTTAGGCGCCGGGCTGGCCATCCGTCTCCACGAACTCGGTCAGAACACCGCAGACGCTCTTTGGGTGGACAAACCCGATCCGTGTTCCATGTGCCCCCGGCCGCGCGGCTTCATCGAGCAGCTGGGCGCCGGCGGCACCGGCGTGCTTCAGGGAAGCCCCGACATCATCGCTGGCATAGGCGACGTGATGCACGGCCTCGCCGCGATCCTGAAGGAACTTTTCGACCTTGGAGTCGGACCTGAGCGGCGTGATCAGCTCGATTCGGCTTTCCCCGATCGGGATCATCGCGATCTCGATGCCTTCTCGCTCGAGCCGTTCGCGTCCGGTCGACAACAATCCCAGCCGGCGCTCGTAGATCCGAATCGCCTCATCGAGATCGCGGACGGCGATCCCGATATGGTCGATCCGGCTGAGCATGGCTTGATTCTAAAGCCGTCCCGGACCGGCGCCGCCTCCGGGCGAATTCGGGGCTTGACAGGATGTGGACCCTTTGTAGTAGGGTGGAACACGGCTAGTTACGTCACGGTCCGACTCCCTCTCTTTACTCGGCGTCCTCTACGGCCACCAGTAGACGGAGCGCCTGATCCAACTGAGGGAAGGAGGTTGGACCGTGAACCGCACCGTTGGCGTGACGTTGCGTCGTACCGTCGGAGGCGGAGCGATCTTCGCGCTCGCCTTCGGAGCCGTCTCGGCGGGACCACATCAACCGGCTCCGGTCTTGGCGTCCACGACCGCACTGCCCCTGACCAGCTCGGTCATCGAGGCCGAAGATCCCTTGCCTCGACAGGCACGGGCCGCCGTGATGATCTACGCGGAAGCGACGCCCGCCCCTGTGATCCCGGTCGCGACCCGCCCGTTGCGAGCGACCGTCGCTCCGTTGAGACCGCCGTCCCGTACGGCCTCCGCTGGTCCGGCCTGGGCGGTCGGCTCAGTTTCGGGAGCCGCCAACGGGTTTTCCTATGGCTACTGCACCTGGTGGGTCGCGCACAAGCGCACCGTTCCGTGGCGCGGAAATGCCTACCAGTGGTGGTGGAACGCCCGCGCCTTCGGCTTCGCTGAGGGATCCGGCCCCCGGGTCGGCGCCATCCTGGTCATGGGCATCAGCGGCACCTCGCCCGAGGGCCACGTCGCCTACGTCGAGGCGGTGAACTCGAACGGTTCGTTTCTCGTGTCGGAAATGAACTGGTGGGGCGTGCGCGGCGGCGGGTGGGGCCGGGTCGACTACCGGACCGTAACCTCGATGCGTGGCGTCCTGGGTTTTATCTACTGAGGCTGGGTCGGCCGTCAGGTTGCCGTTCCGGAGGCAATCCGTCCGAGGATCTTTTCGATCTCGGCATCCTGCGCGGCGAGGTGCTCCTGGATCTGTAGGGCCGTGTGCAGCACGGCGTCGGCATCCTCATACGTGGCCTCAGCTCGCTTGTCGCTGGCAGCGGCCAGGACGTTCTGGCCCACAATGATGATGCTGAGCAGCACCAGCTGCAGAAATGTCTGGCTGATCCACGATACGAGGACGACCGGGTTACCCGACAGGATTGCCGCGGGAAGCGAGACGAGCGCCAGGCCAGCGAAGGCGTAGGCGCACCACATTGTGCCAACGCCGTTGGTCACCTTGACCGCCAACCAGGTGTTGAAGCGCGTGATCGGGTTGGTGCCCTTCGGCATGAGGTCGGTCACCTTGATTGGTCGTTGCTTTTTGCGCAGCTCGATCTGGGGATGCAGGACCGGCGTGAAGATATTTGACATAGCACGTAAGCATGGCAGGTGATCTAACCGCTCCGCTTGAGCAGGCCGAGGCGCTTGGCGCGGTTCTCGGCGCAGCCAAAGCACCAGACGGAGGCCGGTACCAGGACGACGCCCATCAGCAGCAGGATGCCAATATCGGGCAGGGCGCCGGCCGGCGAGAGGCCGTGCAGCAGGGCCTGCCGCACCCCGTCGAGTGTGTACGTCAGTGGGGAGAGGATGCCGACGAAGTGCAGGGGCGCGGGCAACACCGTGATCGGGTAGTAGACCCCTGAGATCAGCAAGAGGACGCCCTGGACCGCGAACGCCATCTGGTCGCCCTTCTCAGGCGAAAGCAGGGGCAGGATCGAGGTGAAGATACCCAGGCCGAGCAACGGGACCGTCGCCGCAGCGAAGATCGCGAGCGCCGACCAGTAGTTGGCATGCGAGAGATCGAGCTTGAAGAGGAAGACCAGCGCGAAGCCGATGATCGCCGTCCGGGCGATCCCATAGATCAGCGAGGCGGCAGACATCCCCAGCAGGTGCGTCAGCCGTCTGATGGGCGCCATGAAGGTGTACTCGATCGTCCCCTCCCAGCGTTCCCAGGTGACGGCGAAGGCGATTTCGAAGAACACCAGCGAGAGGTAGGTCCACAGCAGCGCCCCAACCAACAGGTACAGCTGCGTCTGATGCAGGTTTGCCTGCCCCGGCGTAAGCCCCAGCGTCGACAGACCCGCGGCGAGGTAGCCGATGCTCAGCACGCTGACCAGGTTGTAGAGCAGCCACACGCCTTCCCACGCCCAGTAGCGCCGGTAGAGGTTCTTCTGGCGCTCGATGAAGCCGACGAAGGCATTCATTTCCCAGCGCAGTGAATTTCCAATCATTCGTCTTTCTCCTCCTCGTCTTCCTCGAGCCGCTTGCCGGTCAGCTGCATGAACGCATCCTCCAGACTGCCGCCATCTCTGGCGTGCGTGCGGATCAGCTCAGCCGGCGTTCCGTCCGCCAGGACCCGGCCCTGGTCGATGACGACCACGCGATCGCATAGCACCTCCGCCTCTTGCAGGTCATGCGTGCAGAGCAGCACCGTCGCGGCGCGGTCCCGTCGGATCGACCTGACCAGCTCCTGGACCTCCCGCTTGGACCGGGGATCGAGACCGGTGGTCGGCTCATCCATCAGCAGCAGCGAGGGCGACGTTAGGAAGCTGCGGGCAATCGCGACCTTCTGCTGCTGGCCGCGGGAGAGCTGCTTCATCGGCCGGTCCAGCGTGTCCAGCGGAAAGCCAAGCCGCGTGAGGCTCGCCTCCACCCGGGCACGCGTCCCCTCCCCGCCGCCGCCGTAGAGGCGCGCGGCGTAGAGCATGTTCTCCCAGGGGCTCATCTCCTTGAAGAACGACGCCTCGACCGACACGCGGTTGATGTGCCGGCGGACCTCGGCCGGCTGGCTGACGACGTCATAGCCAAAGACCGACGCCGTCCCCGCATCCGGCGTCAGCAACGTGGCCACGATGCGGATCAGCGTCGACTTGCCGC
>DASYVR010000007.1:0-3891 GCA_035936995.1 Candidatus Dormiibacterota bacterium
CCGCGAACTCACGGCGCAGCCTCCGAGTTCGTGGGGATTTTCTCACGCATTGTTCTGGACCTCAAGCGGTAACACCCGGACGATAGCGCTGACCAGCCCGGTGACGCTCTGGGTGTCGGCTTCCGCGATCACCCGGAAGCCGTGCTCGCGGGCGGCAGCGCTGGTATGGGGCCCGATAGTGATGGCGGCCAGCGCTGCGGTGCCGCCCAGCTGGAGGAATCCCCGCACCGCGGATCCTGAGGCGAAAACCACCGCGCTCAAATCCGGATCGATCAGCGCCGCGCGCAGCGGCTCAGCCGAAGCGGCCGGCGCTTCCACCGTGCGGTACGCGGTGACCTCTCTGACGATCGCTCCTCGCCGGCGCAAGCGATCCGGCAGATCGGTTGCGGCAGCCGATGCCCTGACCAGGGCGATCCGCTTGCCGTCGACGTCGGGAAGCGTGTCGCCGAGGTCTGCTCCATCCGCACGCGCCGGCACGTGCGCCGGATCGACGCCGCGCGCTCGAAGCGCCCTTGCCGTCTCCGGCCCGACGGCAGCGAATCGCGGGCCGGACGGCAGCTCCGTCATCGACTGCACGCCCCGCACGCTGGTCACCACTATCCAGTCGCAGTCCGCCAGCAGCTGCGGGTTGAAGTCCACAGGTTCGGTCTGCATCGTCGGTACGGCGTGCACCCGATAGCCTCGCTGACGTAGCGCCTGGACCAGCGTGTCGGATGGCCCTTCCGGTCGTGTGACGAGGATGGCGATCACCGAAGCGCCACCTCCGCGACCAACCTCTTGCCCAACCTCGCCGCCAGGCTAGAGGCGTCCGATCGGACGCCTTCCGCCCGCTGGACGAGCTTGTCGCTGCCGTCGCTGTTGACGCCGGCGGCCAGGATGATGAAGGAATCTCCACTCACCGAAGCCAGGGCACCAACCGGGGCCCGGCACGTCCCGCCGGTAACGAATAGGACGTGGCGCTCGGCCTCGACCGCCAGCCTGATGTCGCAGTCGTCGATCGCCGAGATCAGCTCGACCAACCTCGAATCCGACCGGCGGACCTGCACAGCGAGGGCGCCCTGTCCCGGAGCCGGCGCGATGACGTCAGGCTCCAACCGCTCGTCGATCCGTCCACCTCTCCCCAGCCGGTCGATCCCCGCCGCCGCCAGCACAATCGCATCGGTCCTGCCCTCGTCGAGCCGCTTCAGGCGGGTCTCCACGTTGCCGTGCAGCGGGACCACCTTCAGGTCCGGCCTCGCGGCGAGCAGAAACCCGGTTCGCCGGGGGCTGTCAGTACCCACTATCGCGCCCTTGGGCAGCGAGGCCAGCGAACCTCCACCGTGCCGTGTGATCAACACGTCGCGCGGATCCGCTCGTTCCGGGTACGCAGCAATCATGAGGTCGGGCTCTTCCTCGAGCGGAACGTCCTTGGCGCTGTGGACCGCGACATCAACCTCGCCGGCAATGAGAGCGCGGGCGATGGCGGCCACGAAAACCCCCTCTCCTGGCGACATGTCAACCGGCCGGAGATCGCCTTCGGTGACGATCGGCACAAGCTCCACCTCGTGCCCCTGCTCGCGCAGCCGTACGGCGATCAGCTCGCACTGCACCAGCGCCAGCTTCGACCCACGAGTGCCCAACCGGATCGTCATGACCCCTAAGCCTACGGCTCTCGGGTTTGAGTAACGTTCATCACCCTGTGACCAGCATCGCCGCGCGGCGCCTCCACGCTCAGCGCCTCACCGGAAAGCCGTTCGCCTCGCCCGTCGACGCGGTCCGTGCGCTGACCGCGGTGCAATCGCAGGATTACGGAGGCGGCAAGTGGGCGCTCGGGCTGCGCACCCGTGGGGTCACCGAAGCCGATCTCGATCGCCTCTATGACGAGGGCGCCATCCTCCGCACGCACGTCCTACGGCCGACCTGGCACTTCCTGCTCCCGGAAGACATCCGCTGGATGCTCGAGCTCACCGGACCGAGGATCACTCGGGCCCTGGCGGGCCGGCATCGCGAGCTCGAACTGGACGCCAAGGTGGTCGCTCGCGCCAGCGCTGCATTCGTTGATGCGCTCGCGGGCGGCCGCCACCTGACTCGCCCCGAGCTCGGTGAGGTGCTCCGCAAGGCGCACATCTCACCCGACGGCCAGCGCCTCCCCCACCTCCTCTCTCACGCCGAGCTCGACGGGCTGATCACGAGCGGCGCTCGTCGCGGAAAGCTGCACACCTATGCCCTTCTCGAGGAGCGCGCGACCAAGGCGCGCCGCCTTCAACCCGCCGAGGCAGTGGCCGAGCTCACCCTTCGGTACTTCAAGAGCCACGGTCCCGCCCAGCTGCAGGACTTCGCCTGGTGGTCCGGCCTGACCCTGGCCGATGCCCGCAAGGGGATTGCGGCCGCCGGCAAGGCGCTCGAAAATCAGACGATCGATGGCAAGGACTACTGGTTCGGCGCCGATGCCGGCCGAGTGCGTGAGGTTGCCGGCGCAGCGCACCTGCTGCCCAACTTCGACGAGTACACAGTGGCCTACCGCGACCGCGGGGAGGTGATGCACGCCGGCCGTCTGCACGTGCCTGGCTTAGTCCTCTCGAACGTCGTCACTGTCGCAGGCAAAATTCGCGGGTCCTGGCGCAGGACGCTGGGGCGGAGGGGCGTGAGAGTGGAGATCAGTGCGCTGGACCAATTCACACCCGGCGAGAGTGCTGCCCTCGAGGCGGCGGGTCGCCGATTCGGTCGCTACCTCGAGCGGCCGGTACACCTCGCTGTGCGCAGCACCGGATGAGCCGGCCTTATGTGTCGGTCGGCGGGGTGGCGCGTGGCGGGACGCAGTCACGGTCCGTCCCCGCCTGAAGGACCTGGCCCTGCGGTCCGATCGGACATGGCGGCGGGGTCGACCAGTAGAAGTGCCCGATCAACAGGCCGAGCACGGCGGCGAGCAGGAAAGCGAGGACCGGGAACCGGCGCGCCCACGCCTCCACCCAGCGTCCGATGGGCTGCAAGTAGGTCCGGATGAAAAACAAGTCGGCAACGACCAGGCCAAGCATCAGTCCGAGACCGACGAGCGCGACGAGCCACACCTGCAAATTCGGATACATCACTCTTTGAAGACCCACATCCAGCGCCCGATGACGAAGGCGTAGCTGGCCACCCCGACCAATGTGATGAAGGCACCTGCGTCGTTGGCGCAGCGGACGTAATACGTGATCGGCCAGACCCCGTGGCCAAGCGTCCAGGCTTCTACGAGCATGAGGATCGTGACGAGGAACAGGAAGCCGGCGACGCCCAGATTGACGGCGACAACCGCCGTCCGGTTCGTCCACGGACCATCCCCGAGCTCTTTCTGCGATCGACCGTCGCGTCGAATCCCGACCGACGAAGTCAGCGACCCGAGGGCAAACGCCGCGATCGCGGCGAACACGAACACATAGCTCGGGTAGTCCCCTCGACGTGCAGGGAAGTTCGTGTTGCAAACCGGGTGGTGGGACTGCAAGAGATACCAGCCCGCGATGGCGAGCAGCGCAACGAACACGACCGCCGCAGCCCCGAGAGCCCAGACGATCCAGGAGCGTGGAGGCGGCTCCTCGCCACGTGCTGTCACTTTCCTGGCACTTAATGCCAGAAGAAGTGAGCGAAGATGAGGCCGAACATGAACGCGACCGGCGTCAGCCAGCGAAAGTAGTTCTCGAAGTCCTTCCACGACTCCGGCAGCCGGAGCACCTCATTCGGCTTGGCTCCTCGAGCCTGCACGAGGGCGGCGTATGCCGAAAGGCAGCAGAGGAGGAAGGTCAGCAAAGCGACCGCGACGAAGAACGTGACTTCGAGGGACCAGACCTTGCGGAAGTAGAGCAGCAACAGCACAAGCCAGCCGGCGCCAACGACGCCGGCGCCATAGGCACCCACCGGCCGTTGCTCCAGCCATTC
>DASYVR010000008.1:0-2639 GCA_035936995.1 Candidatus Dormiibacterota bacterium
CATCAAGGGACTATCGACCCGCCGCTTGTGCCCGCATTCGTTCCGCGCGGCGACACGTGGAACATGGCGAAGTCCGAGTTCTTCCGGAGCCGGATCCTCGCCTTCATCTATCGGAGCTACCACGCGTTTCCGGTGGTGCGGCATTCGGCCGATCGGGCCGCGTTGCGACGAGCCTTCGACCTGCTGAAGGCCGGTCACGCCCTGATCATGTATCCGGAGGGGACGCGGGTCGAGTCGGGCGGGCTGGCAAAGGCTGAGCCGGGGGCCGGCTTCATCGCTCAGAAAGCAGCGTGCTCGGTTCTTCCGGTTGCCTTGAGCGGTACGCGCGAGTGCCTGCCCAAAGGCGTTTGGTGGCCGCGCCGCGTCAGAGTCACCATCACGTTCGGCAAACCATTCCTTGTGCTGCAGAAGCGCGCCGATGGCTCGCGGATCTCACACGAGGAGGCATCCGACGCGATCATGGTCGCGATCGCCGAGCTGCTCCCGCCCGACGAACGCGGTGCGTTCAGCGACCTTGAGTCACACCGAAAGCGCCTGGCGGGAGTAACTGAGCCGGTCTAGAGCCGGGATGGGTCACCGGTGGGGCTGATCATCACCAAATGGGCCCTGAATGGGGGAATGCCGAGCCTTGGTGGGCCCAGGCTTACAGCGGTCGAACCAATTAACCGAACTTAACGGGCGGAATATCCCTCTTTAGCTTGACTCCAAGGTTGCAGCGGAAGGGCCGGCTGGGGTGGGAGTGGGAGGTGGAGCTGCGGAGCAATCGGGATTCTCCCGATCAGTGCTGCGCCGTGGCGACGGCGGCCCCCATCAAGTCTTGTTACGTGGTGGCACCCAGCCATACAGCAGTCGAACTGTTTTACAAAACGCTGCGGGCATCCGGGGCACTCCTGGTGGACCTAACATCGTGGGATGCAAGCGATCTCCCCGCGTCTGGATCAGGGCAGGGACTGGGTCGGCGCGGCCGCTGGTGCCCTGTTTGTGATCCTGACCGTCGTCGGCGTCGGCGTTGGCGGCGATCATCCCCTCAGTACGGGACCGATTGAACCAATAAGGTCCCGCTTCCTGGCTGACCCAGGACCTTTTGCGATCCAGGTAAGCAACTACATCCACATGGTTGCGGATCTTCTGCTGGTCGTCTTCGGAGCACGAATCGCCAGACGGCTGTGGATCGGCAATCAACCGACGGGCGCCGCGGTCGCCATGGCGGCGACCATCATCGCTGCGGGAGTCGAACTGATCGAGAACGCCTTGTTGTCGGTGCTCGCGTTCAGCGTTGTGGCTGATGGCGACGTCGGAGCGATAAGGGCGCTCTATGCCTTGCGGCACATCCTCCTGGCATACTTTTACTTTCCCCTGGCCCTCTTGGCGTTCGCGGTGGCGGTCGTCGCTCTAGCGGGCAGGCTCTTCCCTCGCTGGTACGGATGGGCAACGGCCGTCTTTGGAGCGATCTTGCTGAGCGGCGGCGCTGACGTTGCCAGGAGCGGCTTTTTCAGGTCGCAGGGCCCATATTGGTTTTACACACTTCTGTTGTTCGTCCTGTGGGTGCTGATCACGAGCGGTCTGCTGCTCAGGCGTGTGAGGAGCACTTGAGACCTCGGTCTGGTCCTGAGTGTCGAGGACTTGAGCAGACTCCGCCACACAGCCAATGGTCCTCTGGGTCGTAACAGACGTAACAAGATTTGTTACTGGTGGGCCGCGATGGACTCGAACCACATAGCTCGGCGCCAGCAGAGCGGCGCGCGGGCCGATTACGTACGTTTGGCGCCAAAGCGACCCTTGCGCAGCGACTATTCGGTGTGTTTGGCGCCAAACCGACCTTTGCTTGGAGCCGGCGGGGTGAAATCGCGCGGCCGGCGGGCGATTAGCCGATCGCGGGTCGGGCCCAGTCGTCCTCGGTGAGGCTGCCCAGCGCGGGGTTGAAGCAGGCGTCGAACGCCTCCTTCAAGGTCTGCGGCGTCAGGCGCGGCGGCTCCTGTCGGTAGTTGGCCAGGTCCACGAGCCGTGCCATCAGCGCCCGCGGATGCGAGCCGCGCAGCGGCTTCTTGCCGTACAGGTTGTTGAGCAGGTAGCCGATCGCCTTCTCGTCGAACGCCACGCCCTGGCGGTCGCACTCGTACCGGAGGATGCGGCCAAATGCCTCCGGCGACGGGTTGCCGACGCCGATCTTGTACGCCATGCGGCGTAGGAAGGCTTCGTCGACGAGCTCGGTGGGTGAGAGGTTGGTCGAGAACACGACCTGGCACAAGAACGGCAGCTCGATTTTGCGACCCGACGCCGAAAGATCCAGGTAGTCGATCTTCTTTTCCATCGGCACGATGAACCGGTTGAGGAGCCGCATCGGCGGGACTTCCTGGCGGCCGAAGTCGTCGATGACGAACACACCCGCGTTGGCCTTCCACTGGAGCGGCGCTTCGTAGTAGCGGTTGGACGGGTCGTAGGTCAGGTCCAGCTGCTGGAGCTTGAGCTCACCGCCGGCCACCACGACCGGGCGCTCCACCTTCACCAGCCGGCGATCGATCGGCTGATCGCCTTCCGCGATCTTGTGATAGACGGGGTCGATCACGCGGATGATCTCGTCACCCACGGCGACCGCGTGCGGGATCTCGATCGGGGCGCCCATCAAAAGCGCCATGCGC
>DASYVR010000009.1:0-42557 GCA_035936995.1 Candidatus Dormiibacterota bacterium
GGGTCCAGTCTAGGCAGAATCAATCCAGAAGCGCTAACCTTGGTCACCTAAGGAAGGTGATCGAATGCCAGTGAAAATCAAATCGATGGAGACAGCGCCCAATGGGACAGTCAGCGTCAAACTCTCGTTTCCCGACTCGGAGCTAGACCAGTTTTTGCAGTGGTACGTTGCGAAGCTCGGTAGCAAAGCCCCCCGCTACCGGGTTTCTCTTTTTTAACGGCTACAAGGAAAACCGCCCGCGCTCAGCCTGGGGCCTCGCCCCACAGCGTTAGATGGCGCTTGGCCATTGCCTTTCCCCCTATTAGGGTCGACGTACTTCATCGTAATCTGAAGCTTTAGTTATCTGCTCGCAGATCATGACGATATGGATCAGGCTGGGCGGCCGCTCTTGGAATGCAGAGCCCGCTGGTGGAACCTGACCGTGCGGTCCCAACACTTCTGGTGTTGAAAGGACGACGAGCGTCAGTTGGGAGAGCCGGCGAGGCATTCGCCGGCTCTCCTGGCGGTCTTCAGGCTGCTGGGTCGAAGAAGCGGTCCCATCCGCGAAGGAGCTCGGACTTTCCGAAATGGACGTAACGAGAAACCATGCTGAGGGTGGTGTGTCCCAGGACGCGTTGCAGTCGGAGCAGATCCATCCCACCCGAAAGCGCCCTCGTAGCGAACGTGTGCCGAAACGTGTGTGGTGACACCCGGCCTGGCTTGAGGCCTGCCCGCTGGCCGAGGCGCCGGATGAGCAGCTGGACGGCAGCGGGCCGCAACACTTGCCGGTCGTCCTGGCCGAAGCCAGACCGCTCGGTGATGAACAGCGCAGGGCACGATGTGGTCGGACGCTCGTGCGTCACGTAGCGTCGAAGCTTGCGTGCCAAGACCGCGGTCAAGGGAACGGCACGCTGCTTGTTCCCCTTGCCAGCCCGCACGTCCAAATAGGGGCCATCAGGATGGTCCCGTCGAAAATCGTGGACCTCTAGGCCACACAGCTCTGAAACGCGCAGGCCGGTGCCGAGCAGGACCTCAAGGATGAGCCGGTCGCGGGAGCTCGCAAGGCGGAGCATCCCGTCGATCTCGGCCGTAGTGAAGACACGTGCTTCACGGACCGGCTCGCGGGGCGATGGCAGCCGTCCGATCCCGCGATCGGGCGAGTAGCCCTCGGACACGCACCAGCGATAGAAGGCACGCAGGACCCGGTGATAGGCGTGGAGGGAGGCGGGAGTGAGCGGGGTCCGCTCGGTGCTGACCTTGCCGTCGAAGCGATGTCGGGGCCGGCGTCCGTCGCGCTGAAGCTGCTCGCGCAGCTCACGCACGTGCTCGCGCTGGATCTGGTCGACGGTGCGGATGCCTTGGCGGGTCAGCGCCGGCAGGATGCGCCCCTGAAAGAGATCGCGGTACCAGTCGATGGTGGTCTGACTGCGGTTGCTCAGCCGCAGCTCGGAAAGCCAGTCGCGTAAGGCAACCTCGAGGGGCGTGCCGCCCCTGGTTGAAGGAGCGCCGTCGGCTCTAGAAGCGGACGTAACGCGGGGAGTCGAAGCCATGGATAGATCACCCTTTTGCACTTTTGCAATCTTGTAGATCACTTGACTTCGATCATTTTGGCCGCGGTTTGGGTGTTTGTGTGCGGGACGAAAGCGGACCGAAAACCGAATTGAAAACCGGGCGAAAACGGAGGGGAAATGCCTGCACCAGGATTCGAACCCGGGACCAACTGATTAAGAGTCAGCTGCTCTACCAACTGAGCTATGCAGGCGCACCGGCTATTCTATCCAGCCGATTTGGACCCGCGTCGCTCAGCTACTTCCTCGAATCACCCCCTCGCGTCATCAACCCGCGCGACGTTCGTGGCGCGGCTCCAGTACCTGTTCGCTCGAACTCTCCGGGTTTACCATGACCACCTCGAAGAGGTCCTCGAAATTCACGTTGAAGAATTTCATCAGCGCTTGCCGCAGTTTGGGACCTGGCCGGCGAGCGCCCGACTCGAGTGCCGGAATATAGTTCTGGCTGATGCCCAGGTTGTGCGCCAGCTCGCGTTGCGTCAGACCCTTCTTCTCGCGCATAGCTCGCAGCCCGGTCGCCCGAACTTCAACATTCATTTCGGAATCATTACACCTCCCGGTATATTTGTCAAGACATGCCCACAAAACGGTCTAGCCAGCGCCCCCGCCGGCCGACGGCCGGGCCCGCTGCCCCCGTGCCCACTGGTCGGCTCATCCTCTCCGGGCTGACTGCCTTCGGTTATCACGGCAACAACCCGGCGGAGCGGAAACTCGGTCAAACCTTCACCGCCGACCTCGACGTCATCCTCGACACCCGCCGCGCGGCCGCGAGCGACCGCGTCGACGACACCGTGAGCTATCCGATCCTGGAGAAGATCGCCAGGAGCATCCTCGAAGGCAAGCCCGCCAAGCTCCTGGAGACGGTCGCCGAGCGGATCGCGTCGGCGATCCTGGAGCAGCCCCGCGTGATGCAGGTGACGGTGCGCGTCACCAAACGGTCACCGCTCCCCAACCTGACTGCCTTCACGGTCGAGATCACCCGACCGGCCGAGATGCGCGATCTGCCTCAGTAGACTCAACCGGTGCCTGCCCGCCTGATCGACGGCCGCGCCCACGCGCGCGCCATTCGCGAGGAGCTGAAGCGCGCGGTCGGGCGCCATCCCAAGCAACGGCCCCCGGGGATCACGGTGATCCAGGTCGGTGATGACCCCGCCTCGACGATCTACGTCCGCGGCAAGCACAGAGCCGCCGCGGAAGTCGGTTTCAGGTCGGCTATCGAGCATCTGCGCGACATCTCCCAGGTGGACCTGCACCAACGGATCCAGGCCCTGGCGAGCGACGCCACCATCGACGGCATCCTGGTCCAGATGCCCCTTCCCGCGGATCTCGATCCGGACCAGGCACTCGAGCAGATCCCGCCACATAAAGATGTCGACGGTCTCCACCCCTACAACGCCGGCCGGCTGGCGCAGGGAAATCCCACCTTCATTCCGGCCACGCCGCTCGGCGTGCTCGAGCTGTTGCGCCGCGAGCGCATCGATCCCACCGGCCAGCGCGCCGTGGTTGTGGGCCGCTCCCGCCTGGTGGGCCGCCCAATGGCGCTGCTCCTCCTCCAGAACCATGCGACCATCACGATCGCGCACTCGCACACCGTCGACCTACCGACCGTGACCAGGACCGCCGACATCCTGATCGCCGCCACGGGCAAGCGCGGCCTGATCACCGGCGAGCACATCAAGCCGGGCGCTGTGGTGATCGACGTCGGCATCACCCGCGACCCCGAGACTGGCAAGCTGAGCGGCGATGTCGACCGGGCCAGTGTCGAACTGGTGGCCGGGGCGCTGACCCCTGTCCCGGGCGGGGTCGGTCCGATGACGGTCGCGATGTTGTTGGTCAACACCTACCGCGCCTACCGCCAGCACCTCGGCGACGGATGACCTACCAGGAGTCGCTCGAGTACCTGACCTCGCTTGGTCGTTTTGGCATCAAGCTCGGTCTGGAGCGGACCCAGGCGCTCCTCCGCGAACTCGGAGAACCGCAGGACCTCTTCCAGGGCGTTCACGTGGCCGGCACCAACGGTAAGGGTTCGGTCTGCGCCATGGTCGCAAGCGTCCTGCAGGCATCCGGCTACAAGGTCGGCCTCATGCCGAAGCCTCACCTCATCTCCTATACGGAGCGCATCCAGGTTGACCAGCGGCCGATCGCCGAGGCCGACTTCGCCGCGCTGCTCACCAAGTTGCAGCCCGCCATCAATAGAGTCGCGACGGATCTTGGGCCGCCGACCGAATTCGAGATCCTCACAAGCGCGGCCCTCTATTACTTCGCGCGCGCCGGCATCGACCTGCTGGTCTGCGAGGTGGGCCTTGGCGGGCGCCTCGACTCGACCAACGTGCTCGATCTCGGCGTCAGCGTCATCACCAACATTGCGCTCGACCATACGCAGCACCTCGGCTCGACGCTGGAGGCGATCGCGGCAGAGAAGGCCGGCATCCTGAAGCCGGACAGCATCGCGATCACCGGCGCGCGGCCGCCCGCACTCGCCGTCATCGAAGCCGCAGCGGTAAAACAGGAGATACCACTTCAGCGCCTCGGCCAGGAGATCGAGCTCACCGCCATCGATAAGGCGTGGGCTGGCGTCCAGGCGACGGTCACCACGCCGGCCGGAACCTACCGCGACCTTCGCATCCCGCTGCTCGGCCTGCATCAGGCGGACAACGCCGCCCTCGCCGTCGCCTCGATTGACGCGCTGCGTTCGCGCGGGTGGGACATCTCCAACGGCGCACTCCGCGACGGACTGGCCCGCACGCGCTGGCCCGGCCGCCTCGAGGTCATCGATCGGCATCCGATCGTGCTGGTCGATGGGGCGCACAATCCGGCCGGCCTGGAGCGCTCATTGGCAACGGTACAGAAACTGGCCAAAGGCCGCCCGCTCGTGATCGTCTTCGGCGCGATGAAGGACAAGGACTTACCGGGCATGCTCGCCCAGCTTCGTGCGATGGACGCGCCGATAGTCTTTTCAGCGATCAACTGGCACCGAGCCGCCGCGCCGGCGGACCTGGCCGCGCAATTCGGCTCAGCCGCTGAAACCGCCGAGGGGTCCGGCGAAGCCCTCGCTCGCGCTCGTCAGCAGGCGGGGCCGAACGGCATCGTTCTGGTCTGCGGCTCGCTGTACCTTGTCGGTGAAGTCATGGCGAGGTACCGGGATCGAGGCAAGCCAACGGGGAACCCGAAAGTACAGCAACCGGCAAGCCTCGGCGGATAGCCGCCGTTCAGCGATTCGGCTGCGCCTGCGGCGAGAGCACCAGCTTGCGGTGTGGCGACGCGGCCTGCTGCTTCCAGGCATCAAGCGCCGCCTCGAGCGGCAGGACCTCGAACTCAACCTTGAGCTGGCCGGCGACCACGTAATCCACCAGCTTGCGATAGGCAGCCGCCTGGTCCTCCCAGGGCACGAGGAAACTCCCGTACCCGAGGATCGACAGATAGCGCCCGCGCACAACGCCGGACTTGACGACCGCTTCGGGGCCGGCCGATTGCCCGAGTTGCACGAATCGACCGAAGGGACTCATCGCCTCCAGCGCGGCGACGCCCGGGATGCCCCAGACGGGATCGATCACGACCTGGAGGTGACCGCCGCTGGCCTCGCGGATTCGCTCGGTCAACCCATCGGTCTGTTTGAGGTCGACCGTTGCATCCGCGCCGAGTTCTCGCGACCGGGCCAAGCCCCGCTCGTCGCGTGCGCCGGCAACGATCCGGCCCGCCCCCAGCAACCGGGCCACCTGTACCGCGATCGCACCAAGAACGCCGCTGGCGCCCAGGATGAGGACCGTCTCCCCTGCTTTTAGCTGGGCTCGCCGGGTCAGGGCAAGATAAGCCGCGATCCCCGGGATGCCCAAGGCCGCGGCCACCCCATCGGGAACGCTGTCCGGAATCGGCACCGCTTCGCCGCCGCTGACGACGGCGCGCTCGGCCAGCGCACCACTCGGCATCGCTGCGCGGAAGTAGACCCGGGGACCCGGCTTACCGTTCTGCAGAAGCCGTCCTACGCCTTCCCCGCCAGGGACATAAGGCGTCGGCGGTGAACCTGCATAGAACTTCCCGCTGGCGATCGACAGGTCGACAGGGTTAAGCGGCGCCGCCGTCACGTCGACGACGCTGGCACCGTCCACCTTCGGTTCATCGATCTCGCGAAGAACCGGAGGTTCGCCATAACGCTCGATCACTGCGGCACGCATGCTGGCACCAGCTTAGCCGCGACGCCTAAGCTGATGGAAAGGCGATGGCAACGACGGTTGCGATCCTTGGTACCGGAAAGATGGGCGCCGCGATGGCGCGCCGGCTGCATCAGCAGGGCTTCGAGTTGCGGCTCTGGAACCGGACTCGCCAGCGTGCAGAGCAGCTCGGGGTCGGTGAGGTTTTCGATACGCCGGCTGAAGCAGCCAGCACGGCCGATGTGGTGATCAGCATGCTGACCGATCCACCAGCTGTCCGCCAGGTCTACCTCGGGCAGCACGGGGCCCTCGAGGCGAAGGGCGCTCGGGTCTACATCGACAGCAGCACGGTGGACCCGAAGACGCATGAAGAGCTGGCGCGGGCGGCGGCTCAGCGCGAATCGACCTTCGTCGAAGCGCCCGTCCTGGGCAGTGTCCCGGCGGTCGAGGCGGGAAAGCTCTACATCATGGTTGGTGGTGAGCCGGCCGCCTTCGAGCGAGTCCGTCCCGTGCTGCAGGCGCTGGGAGACGTTCGCTACGTCGGTCCGCTCGGGTCTGCGGCCCGGCTCAAGCTCGTGGCCAACAGCATGCTCGCCGTCATCAGCGCCGCCGCCGGCGAACTCTACAACGCGGGGCTCCGCGCAGGGCTCGACCGAGAGCGGGTCTGGGAAATCCTGATCCGCCTGGCGCCTTACCTGGACGCGCGCCGCGCCGGTTTCATGGAGGGCCGCTACGAGCCGGCAATGTTCGCGCTTGCCGATATGCTCAAAGACCTCGAGCTCGCGCTCGGGCTCTACCGCGATGTCGGAATTGAGACGCCGCTGACGGAGACCACCGCGCAGCTCTTCCAGCGCGCCGCCCAGGAGCATGCCGAGCAAGACCTGGCCGCCATCGCCGATCTGTGGCGCCAGCGATCAGCCGCTGCTTCCAGCGACTAGCGGCCCGTTTCCTGCCGGTCCAACCGGTCGCCGCAGGGCCCTGGGCCAACTGCAACCCTTACCCGTACTCCTAGCTGAGCTCCAATGGCGTGGACTCTCAGCGGCTCACTTATACTGAGCGTGGCCTAACAGACTCGAATGGGAGGGAAGGGTTCCATGCGTCTGCTGATACCTCGTGCTTTCGTTCGACCGGTGATCCTACTCGCTGTCGCGACCGGCTTTACCACGGCGGCGGTACCGCTAACCGCAACCGCAGCGGGCTCCGCACCATCAGTCGTCATCCATCCAGCGACCATCGGGACAGCGTCCCAGGTCACCAATACGCTGGCATCGTCGGGCCGAGCAGGGAGCGCGCGGGACCGCGGCGCCCGTCGGCCACCCACAAGCGCGCAGCGCTCGGCGACAGCAGCGCGCCTCGCACGTCCTTCGACCGCGACCGCCGCTGATGCCGGCACAACCGACGTGTCATCGGAGAACGGCTCGTCCGGCCAACTGCTCCAGCATTTCAATGGCGTGAGCAGCCTCGACAGCGAGAAGACCAACTTCGGCTTGCGCTTCGAGCCGCCCGACCAGGGGCTCTGCGAGGGCAATGGCTTCGTGCTCGAGCCGGTCAACTCCGCGTACACGATCTACCGCACGAACGGGAAGCCCATTGCCGGGCCGTTCAACGTCAATGACCTCTTCCACCGGGACGGGCTGGCGTTCACCAGCGACCCACGTTGCTATTACGATCCAACCACGAACACCTGGTTCGCGATCATCCTCTTCCTCGCCGACGACGGCCTGACTTCGACGATCGACATTTCGGTCAACACCTCCGGTGACCCGACCACTGCCTGGACGACCTATCGCATCGATACGACGCATGCGAATGCGCCGGCGACCAGCCAGTGCCCCTGCTTCGGCGACCAGCCCCGGCTCGGCATCGACGCCTTCAACCTCTATCTCAGCACCGACGAGTTCTCGATCAGCGGCACAGCGTTCAACGGCGCTCAGCTCTACGCCGTCTCCAAGAAGGATCTGGTCGGGCTCAAGCGACATATTCACTTCGCCCACTTCGACAACCCGACGATCAACGGCGACGGGAATTCGCTGTTTGCGATCGAGCCGGCCACGACCATCGGCTCGGCTCCCGCGGAGTACTTCCTCAATGCGCTCGATCTCAATCTCGATGGAAGCATCGCGAACCATATCGGGGTTTGGGCGATGACGAATCGCGAGGACGTCGCCAAGGGCGAGGCGCCTACCCTCTCGAGCTTCGTGATTAGCTCGGAGCCCTACAGCCTGCCGCCGCCGGCGTTGCAGAAGGGTTCGAAGAAGCCGCTCGATTCGGGCGACGACCGGATGCAGCAGGTCCAGTTCATCAACGGCAAGCTCTGGGGCGAGCTGGACACGGCGCTCACCATCCCGGGTGACTCAACGCCCCGGGCGGCTGCGGCATGGTTCAGTGTGACGCCGACGCTCAACGATGAAGAAACCCTCTCGGCGACCATGACTCGCCAGGGTTACGTGGCCAGCCGCGGCAACTACGTGCTCTACCCGGCGCTGCAGGCCGACAGAGCGGGCAACGTTGCCATGGTGGTCTCGATCTCGGGCAGGGATCGTTTCGCGAGCGCCGCCTATACGACGATGCGCAGCGGCCAGTCTGCGTTTGGTCCGGTCATTGTGGTAGCCCGAGGCACCGGCCCCTACACGCCAAAAGTCAAACAGTTCGGCCGCTGGGGCGACTATTCGTACGCTCAGCTCGACCCGGCCACCGACACATTCTGGCTCGCGACAGAGTATGTCCCGCCATTGTCCAGCCAGACGACGAACCGAATCCGCAACTGGGGCACCGAGGTGCTCCAGGTGAAGGTCGGCGGCGAAGGCAACCAGAACTGAACGATAGGAGAGCCGGGGATCCCGGCTCTCCTTCATCAACCGTCGGCTACTTCAGATATCGATCGAAGAAGGCGACGGACCGCGACATGGCGAGCGCGAATCCCTGCGAGATGTTGTGGTCGCTGCCGGGATACGTGTAAAGCTCCACCGGTTTGGCGGCGGCTTGAAGATCCTTCGCCAACGTCTGGGAAAACGCCAGCGGCACCTCGGCGTCGGCGGTGCCATGATGCAGCTGGATCGGCGCGGTGATGTCAGACAAGTACGCCATCGGCGAGATCGAGTCCCAGAAGTGCGGATTTTGCTCGGGCGTGCCGAACGCCGCGAGGAAAGTCTGCCGCCCGCCACCGCCGAACGACGGCGGTGGGCGGTCAGCCGCTGGCGGATGCCAGTTTTCCAGCAGGTCCTTGTAGGTGGCGTTCACCCCGGCCCAGATGACGGCCACCTTGATCCGGGGATCGATCACCACGGCCCGCAGCGTGATGTTGCCGCCCATCGAATGGCCCCACATACCGATCCGGTTCAGGTCGGCCTCGGGGAAGCGCTGCAGTGTCGTCACCGCATTCAGGACGTCGACCGTATCGTCGGGCGCGTAGTAGGCGCTGACCGCCTGGCCCTGGGAGCTGCCGAAGCCTCGATAGTCCGGCTTGAATACGATGTACCCGTGGCGCGCGAAGGCGTCGACGTAGGCCACGTACCGTTCGGTGGTCCGATAAACGCTCGGCGGAATATAGCCGTGGTTGAAGATGATGACCGGCCAGCCGGTCGCGGGCTTTGGTCCGCTCGGCACCGTCAGCAGCCCAAAAATCTTGAGGCCGTCTGACTGGTAGGAGGCGACGTATCGCCGGTAATTGCTGCCCGCCGTCAGCGTCTGCTCGATGACCAGGTCGCTGCCCGGGTACTCGCGCTGCCGCATGGCGTCGATCGCCAGCGGAACCAGTGTTGGCTGCGGGGCCGCAGCAGGCGGAAGCGCGGCTGTGGGGGAGCGACGCGCGGCCGCTGGCTTTCCTCCCGGGCTCGATGCGGCGGGCGGCGGGCTGCTACAGGCGACCAGGGCTAGCGCGATCGCCGCAGCCAGGAGACCGGTTCTCGCACGGGTGTCATCGGGGCCGGTCACTTCCAGCCTTACCCGTGGGCCTGGTCGTCGACGGGCTCGACATGGACGACGGCATCCGTCACCACCGGTAGTTCGCGCCGGATCCGCTCCGACACCGCGTGGCCGACCTCATGCGCTTGGGCCAGCGTCAGCGTGCCATCGACATGCACGGAGACATCCAGAAACACGTGCATGCCCGCCTGGCGCGCGCGCAATGCGTGGTAGCCATGGAGCTGCGGGTCACTCTCGAGGATCCGTTCGATGGCCGCGAGGGTCGGCCGATCCGGCATCGCGTCGAGCAGGACCTGGGTCGTCCGGCGTCCCTGCTCGATGGCCGTTGTCCCGATGATGATGGCGACCGCAATCCCGGCCAGCGGATCCGCGATCTGAAGGCCAAAGACGGCGACGAGCGTGATGCCGATCAGCACCGCCAGTGAGGCCCAGAGATCCGAAGCGAAATGGAGCGCGTCCGCCTCGAGCGCGGCGCTGCCGCCATGCGCCCGCGAAACACCCTGGAGGTAGCGGCTGATCACGATGTCGATCACCATCGCGGCCAGCACGACGGCGAAGGAGTACCAGGCAACCCGCACCGAGGCGGCGACCACCAAACGCCGCACCGATTCGATCAGGATGGCGATGCAGGTCGCGCCCAGCAGGAACATCTGGATCAGGCTGGAGATGTTCTCGGCCTTCGCATGGCCCCAGGCATGGTCCTCGTCGGCCGGCTTGGCGGCGGTCCGGATTCCGGCGTAGGCGAAGATGCTCGCCGAAAGATCCAGGAAGGAATGGGCGGCATCGGCGAGGATCGCGACACTGCCGGTCAGGAGACCAACCAGCAGTTTGGCCGCGATCAGGACAATGTTGACCAGGACCGAATAGAGCGCTGCCCCGGCCTTGCTATCCGGCCGACGGCTCCCGGCTGCCGGCGCGTGGTCCATCAAGATCTCCCCATCGGTAAGACTAGCGGGGCACGGCAAACGGCCGGATCGACAAATATATGTAAGGTATGGGACCCGTGTCGAACCGCCCGCCGGAACCTCGCCCAGCCATCAGCCGGATGCACCCGTACGAGTGGGAGCCGCCCAGCGCCAGCATCGCCCGCCAGGCCGGCGTCCCGGAAGACCAGGTGGTTCGCTTCGATACCAACACCTTTCCCTGGCCGGGCGCCCGGCTCGACGCGCTGCCGCCAGAGCCGCTGAACGAATATCCGGATACCAGCTACGCTGCCCTCACCGAGGCGATCGCCCAGTACGCCGACGTGCCGACCGATCGCATCACGGTCGGCGCCGGCGCGGACGAGATCCTGGACCTGATCGCCAAGGCGTACATCGACGCCTCGTCCCGTGTCCTGCTCTCTCACCCCACCTATCCGATGTTCCGCATCCTGACCGAGATGGCGGGAGGCTCGATCGACGAGGTTCGATCCATCGACCTGCACCTCGACCGCCGAGCCTTCTTGGAGCGCGGGCGCGATGCTCGCCTGATCTGGCTCTGCAATCCGAATAACCCGACCGGCGAGCTCCTGCCGCTGGACTTCGTCGAAGAGGTGGCCGTCGCGACGGACGGCGTGCTGGTGGTCGACGAGGCCTATTTCGAGACCTCGGGGGTGACGGCCGTGCCCCTGATCGACCAAATGCCGAACGTCGTCATCGTTCGCACCTTGAGCAAGGGGTTCGGGCTCGCCGGGGTCCGGGTCGGTTACGCATTGGGCGGGGCGGCGATCAGCGAGGCCCTCCGGCGGGTGCGACCGCCTGGCAGCATCAGCGTGGTCTCGGCGGCCCTTGGCGCACAGGCTTTGACGGACGTCGCTGGCATGCGCCAGCGCGTGCGGCAGGTCAAAGATGAACGGGCGCGACTGCGTCGCGAGCTGCAAGCGATTGGTCTCGAGGTCCGCGACTCGGCGGCCAACTTCCTGCTGGTGCAGACCGGTCGTTCGGCCGCGGCCGCGCTCCTGAAAAAGGGCATGGTCGTCCGCACTTTCCCAGCGACCTCGCTACTGGCGGAATACATGCGGGTGACCGTCCGTCAGCCAGCGGAGAATGACCGCCTTGTCGCAGCACTTCGGGAGGCGCCGACCAGCTAACGATACCTGCCGGATGCCGTTCTTGCTCGAGTCGCCGCTACTGCATCACGTTCGTGAGCAGCTCGACCGCCTGCCCATCTGGGCTGACGACGTAGATATCGCCAGGTGGGAAGCCGCCGGTCTGAGGGTACTTCGGGTCACGCACCGAGATGGCGATTCGCTGGCCCCCGGGCTCCGGCAGTGCTGCGAGAAAGCCGCCATCGCTCGGGCCCTTCCACACGACGGTCCCGTCCCGCCAGCGGACGATTGACACCGGCCCGCCGTAGTCCGTCATCTGTACGGCCAGCGAACCGTCCCAGGAAAATGCCTCGACTCGGCCCGTTAGGTGGCCTAAGACCGCGCCGCGTGGGCCGTAAATCGTCGTCGCACTCGGAGCTGCTTGACTGTAGCTGACCTCCGCGATGTACTGGCCGTCGCGAGATGACCGAATGTCGCCAAGGCTTGGTCGCGTCCACAGAATGCGGCCGGTCGAGAGCTGGACCACCCAGAACTGGACCGTGTTCCCGCTGCTGCCGGACTGGACGGCGACCGCCAGATCCTTTTCGATGGAGCAAGCGGCCACACCGACCGAGGTCTGATCGTAGACGCGGCCCACCTGGACGATGTTCGTGGGCGCCTGTCCCACGGCGGTCACTTGTAAGGTTGTCGGCTCCCCGCCGGCCGGTGGCGCTGCCGACTTGGAGAGCATGCTGCAGTAATGCCGGCCATCATCCGCCCACGTCCCGGCGAACCCCTTCGTGTTGACGGGCGGCGATGCCACGAGCGCACCGGTGCGGTCACGGATGTAGCCGGTCCCCCCGAGTAGCGTCCCGACAGGATTCTGTACGAAGCCCATCCCCACTTCGGAACCCACGACGACGCGGCCTTTGGCGGAGCCGTCCCAGGTGGTGCCGTCGACCTGATTGAAGTCGACGGGATCATGGAAGAGGATCACCGGTGTGGTCGAGGGCACCTGAAGTGCCCGCGACATCGGCGTCGGTACCGTGGTCGCGGACGCGCTGGGTGTGGGCCGAGTCGTCGTCGAAGGCCGAGGATGCAGGCCACGAATGACCACCGACGTGGCGACGGCGGTGGCAGCGACGAGCACCAGCGCGACGCCGGCCATGGACGGCCACATCTGGCGGTTGACACGGCGCCCACCAGTTGCCGCGCGCAGCATGCGGTTGCTGGAGTCAGACACGTCACCCAACTGGGTCTGCTGCCTGGCGAACACATCGTGGATCTGCTGGCGGAGATCGTTCATCCCAATTCCTCCAGGGCGATGGCCGGCCGGAGCCGGTGACACGCCCGATAGATTCGCGATTTCGCCGCAGCCGGCGAGACTCCGAGGGTGGCGGCGACCTCTTCAATCGGCAGGTCCAGGTAGAAGTGCAGGAAAAGGGCGCCGCGGTCAGCCGCCGGGAGTCGCTGGAGGCCGCGTTCGAGGTCGAGGTGTTCGGCTTCAGGTTCGGGCGCCGGCTGGCGGCCGACATTCTCGACCAGAGATGTAAATCGGAACCATGGCGTGCGACGCATGTTTCGGCACTGGTTGGCGACGATCGCGAAGAACCAGGGGCGCACGGGCATCCCTGGCCGGAGCTGATGCAGCTTGCGCCAGGCACGGGTCAGCGCCTCCTGGGTGGCGTCTTCAGCGTCGCGGCGATTCCCCAGCATCGACAGGGCGAGCCGCAACCCTGGCTCGATCAAGGGTCGCACCAGCGAGTCGAAGGCCGCCTCGTCGCCGGCGACCGCCCGCAGGCGAAGTGGCTCGTCAGCCGGCAGGCTCAATGCGAACGCCACACCTAATGAGACACCGGCCGGCGGCTGCAAGTTGCATCAAGAACAAAACTGGTGGTCACCCGCCATGGGGGGTTAGACCGGAGAGCCATCAGACCGTACCCTTTCCGTAGCTCAGCCCGTTGAGCGGGCCGAGGGGTGGTTTCACTGTGCCCGCCTCTCTTAGGAATCTCCAATGTTGAAAAGTGCATGATTTGTAAAGTCTGATGGCTGGTCTGGAGGCTGCACGGCGCCGTCGTGCCTCGCGTTTGCATCCTATTCGCCTGATCATCATCACCCTCTTCTGCATGCTGCTGTCCGGGTTCGCCGGCGCGGCCGCGTACTTTTTTCCGGTGGTGGTCGCGGGCGTTGGGCAGACCGGCCAGACTGTCGTCGTGCCGCCCGGCGCCAGCTCCAGCGCCAAACCATCCGCCACCCCTACGCCTCCGCCGGCTGGGGCGCCGTTTACGGTTCTCCTGCTCGGCTCCGATGACGACCTGAAGTTCGACCCCAATCACGTTCTCACGCAGTCGATGATCCTTGTGCGAGTCGATCCCGCCAGCAAGCACGTGACCATGGAGTCCATCCCGCGCGACCTCTGGGTGCCGCTCTCCACCGGCGGCAGCGCGAAGATCGACGCCGCCTACTCCTATGGCGGTGCGGCCGCGGCGATCGCGACCGTCCAGCGGAATTTCCACGTCCACATCGATGAGTACGCCTGGATCGGCCTCAAGGGCCTGATCAAGCTGATCGACCAGCTCGGCGGTGTTGACCTGTTCGTCACCAACCCGGTGCTCGACGACTTCTATCCAAATGACATCGACGTCACCTACTTCTACGGCTACACCCGTGTGGCCGTCCTTCCAGGTCCTCAGCACCTCGATGGGACCCACGCGCTGCAGTATGTGCGCTCGCGGCACAACGACATCAATGGTGATTTCGGGCGCTCGGCCCGCCAGCAGGAGGTGCTGCTGGCGCTCAAAGCCAAAGCCAGCACCCTGAACGCCGCCGACTTGCCCGACATTGTCAACGCATTGAAGGGCGAGTTCAAGACCAGCATGGGCCTGGACCGGGTGCGCAGCCTGCTGGGCGTGGCCAACGCATTCGACCCGGCGAACGTCAGACAGATCGTTCTCTACGTTCCAGCTTACACAAGCTACGGGCAGATCTCTGGCCAGAGCGTGCTGATCCCCCACTGGTCGGAGATCCTCGCCGTGACCCGGTCGGTCTTCCCATGATCCTTCGCCGGATCGCCGCCGTCCTCTTTGTGCCACTGATGCTGGCCTCCGGGTCCGGCGTCTATCTCTATCTCGGCACGCTGAAGAGCAAAGTCGTCAAGGAGCGCCCGAAGCTGCCCTCGGTGACGACGCCAAAGTTCGGGCTGCCCGGCACGATGTTCGTCGTCCAGGAAGGGCGGCTGTTCAGGCTCCACGGCGGTAGCTTCAGCGAGATCGGGCCAGCCGGCGATTGGTCGCAACCAACCCTGACGGCCGACCACACCCGCCTGATCGCCGTGTTGCGCGGCGGCCAGTCGAGTGACCTTTACTTGTTGGATCTTGACGGCCACGTCTTGAAGCGCCTGACGAAGGATGATTCGCGCATCATCAATTTCAACCACTGGACGTTCTATCCGCGCGTCTCACCCGACGGGGCAACACTCTTCTACGGCTATGACAATCCCAAGCTGACGCCGGGCGTCGCGCCAGGTGTCGATCTCTCCATCTGGAGCATGCCGATCGGCGGCACGCAATCGCAGGCACGGCGGTGGACCGACCCCTACTGGTATACCGGCGGCGATGTCAGCCCCGTTTCGCTCGCAGGTGGAGGCCTCCTCTTCGTCCGGCATTCGATCGACCAATCTACGGTCGTGCACTCGCAGATCTACTATCAGAGCCGTCCGCTCGCGATCGCCAAGCCGCTGACCAGCCTGGCGGACGACTGCAGCCAGCCCGCGCTCTCGCCGGACGGCACGCAGCTCGCCATGATCTGCACCGGCGGCAAACAGACAGCGCGGCTCGAAGTTGCCCCGTTCACCGGCATCGGGATAGGTCCCGCGCGGGTACTCCTGGACGGCGGCCTGTTCGCATCACCAGCGTGGTCGCCGGACGGCAAGGCGCTGGCGTACTATGCTCCCGCTGGGGCGGCCGGACACTTCCAGCTCTGGTGGCTGGCGCTGCCCGTCGCCGCGACACCGTCGCCGACCCCGACCGCGACCCATTCGCCGTCGGGAAGCGGGGCAGCCTCGTCGACCGTCGTTCCGACGCCCTTGCCGGCGAATCCAGTGCCGGTGCAGGTGACCCAGGGCGTCGACCTCACCGCGACCTCGGCGCCTGCCTGGTACTGAGTAAGCTGGGGAGGGTCCACGAGGATGGGGATACTCCGCAAACCGCTCACCTGGCTGTCGTTGTCGCTGCTGACCGCCGTCCTCCTGCTGGCGCTGCTGGCGACAAGGCTCGCGTCACCGCAGCTGGCGGCAACGGGCGGCCCGACACCGACGCCTTCGGGCCTGCAAGCGGACATCGTCATCCCGCCGAAGTCGATGCCGTCGCCCGACTTCACGCTCCATGACCAGGACGGCAAGCCGGTATCGGTTTTGGCGCTCCGCGGCCGGGTGCTCGCGATCACCTTCCTCGACTCCCACTGCAAGCAGCTCTGCCCACTGGAGGGCGACCAGCTCGGCCAGGCGCAGCGGGCGCTCGGGCCGACCGCGAAGCTCTCGCTGCTGGTGGTGAGCGTGGCTCCCGCGACCGACACGCCGGATAGCGAGCGCGCCTTCGCGGCGACGCATCATTGGACCGGGGACTGGCATTGGTTGACCGGCACCCCGGATCAGCTGGCCCAGGTCTGGAAGGCCTACAGCATCGCGGTGCAGGACACCCCCGACAACGTTCTCCACAGCACCGTTCTCTATCTCGTCGACAAGGGCGGATTCCAGCGGGCGGGCTGGGCCAGCGGGATCGAGCCCGATTTGCTGGCGCACGACGTCCGCGTCCTCGATCGCGCGGCCGCCTAGTATTCTGACAACCAAAGGGGACGTGAGCGCCAGGGAAGGGGGCGCGTGAGCTCCACGCTCGGTGCGCCGCCGACGGCATCAGCGCCGTCCAGCCAGGCGCGCCCTCGCATCCTTCTGATTGATGACGAGCCGGGGATCCTGAATTTCGTCTCGCGCGGGTTGCGGGGGGAAGGCTTCACCGTCGACCTGGCCGCCGACGGGGACGCGGGCCTCAAGGCGGCGCTTGGGCCGCCCTATGACCTGATCATCCTCGACCTGCTGCTGCCGGGATCCAGCGGCATCGATCTGCTTCGCCAGGTCATTCGCCACAACCCTGCACAACCGGTGATCGTGCTCTCAGCGCTGACCGACACCTCCTCCAAGGTGCGTTCGTTCGAGCTGGGCGCCGGCGACTACCTGGCCAAGCCCTTCTCGATCGAAGAGCTGATGGCCCGCGTGCGGGCGCGGCTGCGCGACGCTCGCTCTCGACCCACGCGGTTGGCCGTCGCCGGCCTGACGCTCGATCTGATCAGCCGGCAGGTGACCGGTGCGTTCGGCCGGGTTCAGCTTGCCGAGCGCGAATTTCTGCTATTGCGGGAACTGATGGCGAGCGCCGGTGAAACGGTCGGCAAGGATCGCATCCTGGCGTCGGTCTGGGGCTATCACTTCGACCCCGGCTCCAACGTCGTTGACGTCTACGTCCGGCGGCTGCGCGCCAAGATCGGTGGTGACGCGATCAAGACGGTTCGCGGTGAGGGGTATCGGATTGACACGGCCTGACCGCTGGGCGTGGCCGGCGCGGGGGCTGCTGTGGGTGGATATCGCCTGGGCGATCTTCGCGGTGGCCAACCTCCTGGGCATGCTGGTCTTCGCGACGTGGGAAACGGTTCCCTTTCACTTCATCTGGGTCAGTTGGACAATCCTTTACGGCTTCCGGGTCTGGCGGATGAAGCCGACGCTCTTGGTGCTAGGCGCCATTATCGTGATGACGGGCGCCGTCCTCAGCGTCGACATTGCACGCGGGACGCAACCCCTCGACGAGCTCACCGAGGTTCCGTTGATGTCGGCGATGTTCCTTGCCATGGTCTGGCACGCGCGCCGCCGCCTGGTTGCAACTGAGGCGGTGCGACGCGTCTCAGACGAGAACCTCCGGCTGCTCGAGCGCGAGCGGCGCTTCATCCAGAACGCCTCACACGAACTGCGCACGCCGATTACGGTGGCGATCGGGCACGCCGAATTGCTCCAGCGGGCGACCGATCCGGCCACCATGGCGACCGATGCCCGGGTCGTGCTCGAAGAGTTGATGCGACTACGCCGGCTATCGGAGCGCCTGCTGCTGCTGGCGGCGGCGGAGCATCCAGACTTCCTGCACAAGAGACCGATCGAGATCGAGCCGGTGCTGGTCGAGGCTCTCCACCGCTGGTCACCGACGCCGAGACAGTGGCGGCTGGGGACGACCGACGAGGCGGTGGTCGAGGCCGATGCCGACCGGCTGGCGCTGGCCATCGACGCCCTGGTGGAGAATGCCGTCAAGCACACGACCCCCGACGATTGGATCGAGCTATCCGTTCGCCGCAATCACGGGGTCGAGATCACGGTCGCCGACTCGGGCGCCGGCATCCCGCAGGAAGACCTGGACCACATCTTCGAGCGCTTCGCCCGCTCCGATGCCGGCCGCCAGCGGGACAACGCGGGGCTCGGCCTTGGCCTCTCGATCGTCAAGACGATCGCCGAAGCCCACGGTGGAAAGCTCCGCGTGCGCAGCCAGCTTGGGAAGGGAAGCGAGTTCGAGATCGTGCTGGCCGAAGCTAGATGAAACTCTCCCTCCCCCTCTGGGGGAGGGAGAGGCGGGGGCTACGGACTCGTGGAAGCCGATGCGGCGGCCGAGGCTGCCGCGCTCGCCGACGGGGTGGGGGTGACGGATGGTGCGGCACCGACACTCGGCGGCGAATCGAAGCCGAACCAGTGGAGCACCGCCAGCCCGTAGAACAGCACCACGATCACGATGATCAGCACGATGACGGTGATGATGACCACCGCCGGTCCAGCGCCCGGCTCCGGCTCCTGTTCCACGACGGCCATGGCCGGATTGTCCCACGGCTCGTTGCGTTGAAACAACCGTCAACCATGAGCGGCAGGCCCTTTCTGACAGTTTTGTAATCCCCAACGCCTGTTCAAGTCAACACTTGAGCCTCAGACTAGGCGGCGGGGACGTTCTCTCAAGCTGCCCGTTGTTGAGCTCGTTGAGGTAGGAGAGATGGTTCGCAGGTTATCGTTCACGGCGGCGGGCGTTGTGATCGTCATCATCCTGGTCATCGCCTTCGTCGGCCTGTTCATGTTGCGCCGGCCGGGAACACTCGAAGGCACGCCGACCACCATTCACCTCGAGACGGTCGCCGCCGTGGGAGCCGCGAACGAGTGGCCGCGCCCCGACGACCCGCACCCCGACTGGGTCGGCTATCTCCCGACCACCATCCTCCGGGTCCCGGCCAACTCCACGATCAACATGCAGATCGATCAGGAAGATGGCGCCACCGGACTGCGCAACCCCTTCTGGGGCAAGGTCTTCGGTACCGAAGGCGGCAACATGCACATGACCTACTTCGACGACAAGGGCAACCCGCAGGAAGGCGACATGACGTCGATCGACCCAACCCAGGCGGCCCACACCTTCGCCATCCCTGACCTTGGGGTCTTCGTCCCCTTGCTGGGCGTCAACAGCAACGCGCCCGCGGGGAGCACCAACGTCATCACCTTCTCCTTCAAGACGAAGGGTCCCGGCATTTACCACTGGCAGTGCTTCGTGCCCTGCGCGGCGAAGACCGTGTTCGGCAACGGCGGCCCGATGCAGACGCTGGGTTACATGGCCGGCGAGTTGATCGTCAGCTAGCGGTGAGTACCTTCCGCATCGAGGAGGCCGACCGACCGCACGTGATTCGTCTCGCCATCCTCTGGGTCATCCTTTCGGTGATCGGCGTCATCGCGGTCCTCCAGATTCAGATCCCGCCGGGCGATGAGACGGTCCAGGGCGCCGATCAGACCAGGACGCTGTCGCTGATGACCGCCATGGCTACGCCGGTCTTCATCGGTGTCGTCATGATGATCATCTACTCGGCCATCTATTTCCGGCGTAAGGGTCGCGAGCTGGTCGACGGGCCGCCGATGCTGGGCAACGCGCCGGTGCAGGTGGTCTGGATCACGGTCAGTACCATCATGGTCCTCTTCCTGGCGTTCGTCGGCATTACGGAGCTGGCCACCAACTCGAGCGCCCAGACCGTCCCTGGTCAATCCAGCGGCACCGCCGCCGCCGGCGGTTCGGAGATGCAGGTCCAGGTGATCGCGCAGCAGTGGTATTTCACCTATCGGTATGCCGACTACAGTGGCGTCGAGACCACCCACCTCTACCTGCCGGTGGACCGGCCTGTCGAGCTGCACGTGACCTCGCTCGACATCATCCACTCCTTCTGGGCCTATCAGCTGGGGGTCAAGGCTGACGCGAATCCAGGCGTCGACAACGTCTTCCATGTGACGCCGCAGAAGCTTGGTAGTTTCCAGGTGCGTTGCGCCGAGCTCTGCGGCATCTGGCACGGGGAGATGGCGGATTCGCAGGGCCAGGTCGTCAGCCAGAGCGACTTTGATAGCTGGATCGCGCAGCAACAGCAGGATTACGCCGCGATTCAAAAGGTGGTACCGAGCTACGCACCGTTCTATTTCCCACTGCCACTGACGAAAGGGAGTTGAGCATGGTCACTGCGGAGGTATCCGAGCGCCGACTGGCGATCCCGAACAACCCAATCACCGGGGTGCTGCTCGCGATCCCCGCATATTTCTTCGGCGTCTGGCTCGGCAACCTCTTCGGCCTCATTGACGATCAGAACACCGGCGTCATCCTCGGCTACGTCTTCGCCACCGCGGCCTTCCTGATCGGTGTTGGTTTCCTGAACTACCCACTCGAGCGGCTGTTCGGCTGGTCGGTCTCGCCGATAACCGAGCCCGACGAAAACCGCGGCCTCGGCCGCTTCTTTCGGCTGAGCCTCGATCACAAGGTGATCGGGATGCAGTACCTGGTCACCATCCTGATCATGCTGCTCTTCGGCGGGATCGGCGCGATGGCGATCCGGACCAGCCTGCTGTCACCGAACTCAGCGATTACCCCGCCCGGGCAGTACATCATGCTGATCGGCCTGCACGCCGTGATGATGATCTTCATCACCAGCGCGGTCATCGTTGGACCGTTCGGGAACTACCTGGTCCCGCTGATGATCGGGGCCAGGCGGATGGCCTTTCCGCGGCTCGAGGCGCTGTCTTTCTGGGTGGTACCGCCGGCGGCCGTTATCCTGGCCGCGGCCGCGTTCTGGGGTGGCTTCCCCACCGGCTGGACCGGCTATCCGCCGCTCTCCGAGCAGGCCGGCCAGGGGATGGACAGCTACATCGTCGGCTTCGCGTTGATCGCGATTGCGCTGGTGTCGTCCGGGGTCAACATGCTGGCGACCATCATCACGCTGCGCGCACCGGGGATGACCTGGACCCGGCTCCCGATCTTCGTGTGGGGCATCTTCACCACCTCGATCCTCGGGTTGCTGGCCGCGCCGGTGCTGGCGGCGGCCCTGGTCCAGCTCACATTGGATCGAACCGTCCAGACCTCGTTCTTCCTGGCCTCCAACGGCGGGAGCAACTACCTCTGGCAGAACCTTTTCTGGTTCTTCGGCCACCCGGAGGTCTACATCTTTATCTTGCCGGCCTTCGGCATCATCATGGAGATCGTCCCCCACTTCGCCCGCAAGCCACTGTGGGGCTACCGAACGGGCGTCGTCGGCCTCTTCGGTGTCGCCCTCTTGAGCTGGTTCGTCTGGCAGCATCACCTGTTCGTCAGCGGCATCGCTCCGGTGCTCCGTCCCTTCTACATGCTGTCCACCGAGTTGATCTCGATTCCCACCGGGATCATCTTCCTGGTGACGCTCGGCACGCTCTGGCGCGCCCGGGTGTGGTTCACCGTGCCCATGCTCTTCTGCATGGGTTTCCTGTTCAACTTCTTGATCGGGGGGATCTCGGGCGTCTATCTGTCTGACGTGCCCACTGACGTGACCCTCCACGGCAGCTACTTCTCGATGGCCCACTTCCACTACACGATCATGGGCGGCGAGATCTTTGCGCTGATGGCCGCCTGCTACTACTGGCTGCCGAAGATGACGGGGAAGATGTTGAGCCCGACCATCGGGCGCCTCCACTTCTGGTGGATGTTCATCGCCTTCAACTCCACCTTCTTCCCGCTCTTCATCATCGGCCTCCTGAATATGCCGCGGCGTGTTTCCGCCTACGACCCGGGACTGCAGGGCCTCAACACCTGGGTTACCGTCTCGGCGTACTTCCTCTTCGGCTCCATGATCCTGTTCGCGGGCAATCTGATCTATTCCCTGTTCTTCGTCAGCCGAAAGGCGGTGGCCAACCCCTGGCACGCCCGCTCGCTCGAGTGGCAGGTACCGACGCCGGTCCCGGCCCGCAACTTCGACCGGGTGCCGTTGATCGTCGCCGGCCCCTACGACTACGGCGTGCCGAACGCGCGGCCGGTCGCGGACTTCGGCGGCAGGGTGGGAGCGACCGGTGGCGGTTAGGACCCACGCCGGCGCGGCCCTTCCTGAAGCGGAGCTCGCCCTCGATGCGCGCGTGGTGTCGGTCGGTGTCTGGCTCTTCCTTTCTGCCGACCTCTTCTTCTTCGCGGGCTGGTGGTTCTCCTACTTCTACTTGCGCGCGCTCAATAACAACAACGCCTGGATCGTGGATGGACTCACCCGACCCAACAAGGCATTCGGCCTTGTTGTCCTGCTGCTCTTCATCCTGAGCGCCGTCACCTACTGGGCAACCACCCGAGTCGCCGTTCGCAGCGCCCTCTTCGGGCTGCTGGCCCCGGTCAGCCTGGTGCTCGGCGTCGCCGCCTGCCTCTTCCAGGGTTATGGAATGTGGCACCTCGGCTTCGGCCTGACCCAGGGCGGTTACCCGAGCGTCTTCGCGGGCTCGACCGTCTCGTGGCTGATCCAGATCGTGTTCGCCGTCGTCTGGCTCGCCACCGTCGTCGCGCAGGTCGGGCCCGCGGGCGACACCCGGCGTCGGCCGCACGCGGCCGCGTCTTTCGGCTGGATCCTGCTGTTCCTCGCCGCCATCGGCATCATCAACTACTTCCTGCTCTACCTCGTCGCTTAGGTCGACGCCATGAGCGTCAACTGGCTCAATCCCCTGACCTGGCCGATCGAGCCCTGGGTGCTGCTCGGCGTCGAGGTCGCCGCGATTTTGTACCTCTGGGGCGGCCATCGCCGCGTTCATGTCGCCGGGAGGGGCTTCTGGGACGCCTCGCGCTGGCGCGCGCTCGCGTTCTGGTCCGGGCTGGGGGTCATCCTGTTCTCGCTCGACACTCCGCTCGAGTCGCTCGCCCGCCAGCTCTTCTGGGCGCACATGACGCAGCACCTGCTGCTGATCATGGTCGCGGCTCCGCTGCTGGTTGTGGGTGCGCCCTGGCTGCAGATCTGGCGCGGCCTGCCGCTCTCGATCCGCCGGCGGTTGCTCAAGGCCATCGTCAAGCATCCGGCCCTGGCCGGCGTCCGCAAGGTCTTTAACTGGGTCGCCGCTCCGGTGAGCGCCTGGGTCATCTCCAGCGCCAACCTCTGGTTCTGGCATTGGCCTGCCGCCTATGACCTCACGCTACGCAACCATCTGGTGCACCACCTCGAACACAGCCTCTTCCTCGGACTCGGGATCCTTTTCTGGGCGCAGGTGATCGACCAGCATCCGTTCCACGCGCGCCTGGGTCAGTTCAAGCGCGTGGTTTACGTCTTCACCGCGACGATTCAGGCCTGGGCGCTCGCCGGCTTGCTCGCCTTCGCCACGGCGCCGTTTTATGCCTACGCGTTGCTGCCCTCGCGTCCCGGCGGCATCTCGGCGCTGACCGACCAGCAGTTCGGTGCCGGCATCATGTGGGTGCCGGGGTCGATCACCTTCTCGATCGTCTTTATCGCCTGCATCTACCTCTGGTTCCGCGACGAGGACGCGCGTGGCCGGTCCTTCGCCCCACAGCACGCCGAGGTGGCGAAGTGATCGCGGAAGCCCGGGACGTTGCCGTCCAGGCTTCGCTGCCGCGCTGGGCCGGCGCGCGAAGCGTGCTGGCCGATTACCTCAGCCTCACCAAGCCGCGCATCCTGCTGCTCCTCCTCATCACCGAACTCGGCGCGATGATCGCCGCCGCCCACGGATGGCCGGGGACGTCGCTCACGCTGGCCGGCCTCGCCGGCGGTGCCTTTTCGGCGGGCGGGGCGGCGGCCGTCAACTGCTGGTTCGATCGCGATATCGACGCCGTGATGGCGCGCACCTGTACCCGGCCGGTTCCGTCCGGTCGAATCGCCCCGTCCAACGCGCTGGCCTTCGGGATCGGGCTGTCCGCGCTGGGGTTTCTCAGCCTGGCGCTGGCCACCAACCTGCTCGCCGCCAGCCTGGCGCTCGCCGGCGGCCTCTTCTACGTCTTCGTCTACACCATGTGGCTGAAGCGAACCACCCGCCAGAACATCGTGATCGGCGGCGCCGCCGGCGCGTTTCCGCCATTGGTCGGCTGGGCGGTGGTGACCGGCTCCATTACGCCCCCCGCGCTGGCGCTCTTCGCCGTGATCTTCTTCTGGACCCCGCCGCACTTCTGGTCGCTGGCGCTGTTGCTCCGCCGGCAGTACCAAGAAGTCGGCGTACCGATGCTGCCGGTCGTTGCCACCGACCTGGAGGCACGGCGGTCGATCGTGGCCTACGCGGTCGTGCTGCTCGCAGTCAGCCTGGTCCCGGGGATCTGGTTCGGTCTCTGGTACACGGTTGGCGCGGCGCTGCTGAGCGGTGCCTTCCTCTGGATGGCGCTGCGCGGACTTCAGGCGACGGGCGTGGCCTGGGCATCGCGCCTCTTTCATTTCTCGCTGGCGTACCTGGGCCTCCTCTTCGGGCTGGCGGCGGCCGCCGCCGTTTTGCCACACTGAACGCCACCATCGCCACCAGGCCCTATCCCGGACTTCCGTGGTCGTTGCGCTTCAAGATCCTTGGGGTGCTGCTCCTCGCGGGGCTAATCATCTTCTTGATCGCGACCCAATTCGTCGGACGGCCGGCGCCGATCAACGTGATCGTGCAGGGCGGTCTCGCAAAGGTCGGCGCGCCCGCGCCGGGCTTCACCACCCGGACGCTCGACGGGGCGACGGTCCGTCTCAGCCAGTACCGCGGCAAACCGGTCCTGCTCAACTTCTGGGCCACCTGGTGCGGGCCCTGCCAGGACGAGATGCCGTTGATTCAGCGGGCCAGTGACATCTACGGGGGCCGGGGACTCACCGTGCTGGCGGTGGACTACCAGCAGACGAACACAACGTCGATGAGGGCGTTTCTTCGCAAAGTCGACGTTCATTTCCCCGCGGTTTACGACCCGGCCGGTCAGATCGCGGCGGAGTATGGTGTAAACGTGGGGCTCCCGGTGAGCGTCTTCATCGATCGATCGGGAAACGTGAGCTTCATCCAACTCGGCCAGATGTCGAACGCCATCCTGCAGCAGCATCTCCAGTCCATCATCTAGCCAATGGCTGTGGTGCTCTGCGCCCTGGTCGCTGTCTGCTATTGGCTCGGCGGCCGCCGGCCGGTGCGGCTGGTCGATGCGCCGCGCCGCTGGAACGGGCGTCACTGGCGCGCCACGGCGTTCTTTGCCGGACTCGGCATGATCGCGATCGGCCTCTCCGGCCCCGGCGATGCGGTCGCGCGGGCATCGATGGCGACCCGGACCGGGCAGCTGGTCGCGCTGCTGATGGTGGCGGCGCCGCTGCTGGTACTGGGAGCGCCGGAGCTTCGCCTCCGCCGGCTGTTGCAGAGAAGCCCTCGCCCGCTGCGGCGCTCGTTAGCGATGCCGATTCTGGCGTTCCTGCTGTTCAACGGCGGCATACTGATCGCCTTCCTGCCGGCCGTCTATCGCGCCACCGCCGGTCCGGGCTGGCCGCGCCAGCTGGGGCAGATCGCGATGGTGGGGCTTGCCTACCTGTTCTGGTCGCAGGCGATCGACCAACCGCCCGCACACTGCCGACTTTCGCACATCGGCCGGGTGGTCTACCTCTTCCTCTCCTCGGCCCAGCTGCGCGTCCTCGGCGTGGTCCTCGGTTTTGCCTCTGCCGCGTTCTACCCGGTTCCGCTTGTCGATCAGCAAATTGCCGCGGGCATCCTGATGGTGCCCGGGGTGCTCACCGATCTGGTGGTCCTGACGGTCTGCCTCTACCTCTGGCTGGGTCAGGACGACCGGCGGGAGATGCGGCATGGTGACCCTGGCGGCCGCCGGCGGCCTGCCCTGGGGCAGCGAACCGCCGTTCGGTAAGAGAAGCCTTAACCGGATCTTCTTGATTTCTTCCACGAGGTCGCGTAAAAGGGAGCTTAGCTAGAAGTCATCGGGCACCCCAACTGGGGAGGAGGGAAGCTCGACGGCGAGCGCTCGTTGGTCGGGCGATGGTTTTCGCTTCGAGCTGTCAGATGGCCGCGGGCATTCGGCGGAGGCGGATCAAGCCGCCCCGCTCGGCGCCGACCAGGCCATGAGCTCGCCCGACCTGCTGCTCGCGGCGCTGTGCGCTTAATCACCGGCGTGTCCCTGCTGCAAAAGATGAAGCAGCCGCTGCGATCGCTCACGGTGAAGGCGGACGGCGATCGTCAATTGGACTGGCCGAAGGCCTTCACCGAGATACGGCTCTTCTACGAACTCTCGGGACACGGCGCCTTTGACGAGACGTTAGTCCGCAAGGCGACGGAACTGGCGACGAAGCGCTACTGCGCCGTCGGTGGCACGATCGAGCTGGGCCAGGGCGGCTGTCGCATCCTGTTCCAGCACCGAATAATCTCGGGATGACGGTGGAGCCGCGAACCGCTCGAGGGTCCGCGAACCTCCTGGAACTGCCTTAAGCGGTCGCGGCTGTCGGCCGGCGGACGGCGACCATGTTGTGGAGGACCTGGACGCCCGGGACCTGGCCGCCCACCCTCTCGATCGCCTGTGCCGCTGCTCGATCCGGCGCCTCGCCGGTGATGTCGACGGTTCCATTGTGTGCGCTGACCTGGACGCGTGCAGCAGAGGAGATCCGGTCACGAGCGATCGCGTCGGTCACCGCCCAGGCGAGGCCATCGTCGGTGACAAGATCAACGTCAAGGTTCAACACCTCTGGCACCGAACGCACCAGCTGCGTCACCCGGTCGGCCTGCGCCCGATCGGCCACGTAGCCCTCCAGTCGAACCTGCTGGTCCTGGACCTCGATCCGCAGCGAGCGCTCCAACGATTGCAGTTCGGGATCTGCCGTTAGCCGTTGTAGTACGGCTTGCCGGATTTCCCAAGCGGTTGCGAACGGCGGCAGGCTCGTCCATTCACTCACCATCAGATCGGTGACGATCCGATCCGGCCCCGCCTCTTTGACTCGATCGATCGGCAGCAGCCGCCGCGCGTGCGTCCCGCGCCCGGCGACGACCAGCGTCGTTGCGAGCCTGGAGGCCGGTTCAAAACAGACGAGGCGGAGCTTGCCGAGGCGCTTTCCCTCGGCGCTGACCACCGTCATGTTGTTGCGCAGCGTCACCCCGTCCGCGTCAGGCGCGTCAATGGGCGGCTCCGGCCACGCCTGGGCGAGGCGTAGCACCTGCCCGTCGGCGGATAGGATCGCCGCCGCCGGCACGGGTTGCGTCCCCAGGCCGAAATCACTGGCCAGTTCGACGTCCTGCAACTCCCGGCTTTCAGGTCGCAGCCGGACCGCCTGCACGCGGCCGCGGACGTTGCCAAAGACCTCCGCATCCCCACCCAGCAGGATCTCGTCGCGCCGCCCCGTCAGATCGACCGCTGACCTGCCAGCGGCGGCAAGCCGAACCGGAACACCGCCCGGCCGCAGCGACATCACTAGGCCGGCGGCGACGATGGCGACCACCCACGCGCCCATGATGATGATGGCGGCGAGTGTCAGGTTCATGCCGCTGGCAATTATGCCGCAGTCATGCTCAGCGCTCGCCCCGGCCGTCCCGCCGGCGAAGCGCGATCAGCGCCAGGAACTCGTGCAGCAGCGTACCCGCCAGCAACGAGGTGACCTCACCCGAGTCGTACTGCGGCTGGACCTCGACCAGGTCGAAGCCGACGAAATCGATACCGCGCAGCCCCCGAACCAGCCGCAAAGCATCCCGGCTGGTCGGTCCGCCGACCTCCGGCGTCCCAGTTCCCGGCGCGAATCCGGGGTCGACGAAGTCGATATCGAAAGTGAGAAAGACCGGACCTTCGCCGATGCGCCGGCGCACCTCCGGCAGCACGTCATCGACGCCACGCGCCAGCAGCTCCTCGGTCGGGATCAGGTGAAGCCCCAGCGCTCGCGCAGCGCCGCGGTCCTCGGAACCGTACAGCGAGCCACGGATCCCGAGCTGGACCGCCCGTGTGGTGTCGATCAACCCTTCCTCGATGGCGCGCTTGCACCAGGTGCCGTGGGTGTAGCGCTCGCCCCAGTAGTTGTCCCAGGTGTCGGTGTGCGAGTCGAAGTCGATCAAGCCGACCGGACCGTGGCGCTTGGCGACCGCTCGCAGCTCCCCGAGCGTGATTCCGTGGTCGCCGCCGATCGCCAGCGGGACGACCCCGGTATCCAGCATCGGGCGCAGGCCGTCCACCATCACCTGGTAGCTCGCCTGGATGTTGCCCGGGATGACCGAGAGGTCACCCGCGTCGACCACCGAGAGGTGGTCGAAGATCTCGATCTCGTGCTCGACGTGGTAGGGGCGGAGCAGCCGAGACGCCTCCCGAATCGCCGACGGCCCGAAGCGGCCGCCGATCCGGTAGCTGACGCCGGTATCGAACGGAATGCCGACGATCGCCGCATCGACGCCCGCCATGTCGCTGACCTGTGGGAGGCGCATGAAGCTGGCGATCCCGGTGAAGCGCGGCGCCTTCATCGCGTCGACCGGCCGGTATTTAGGCACGGGCCAGTTCCGACTCGACCGCCTTCATGCTCTCTTCGTGGATGATGCCAACCACCTGGCTGCGCAGCTCGGCGAACCGCGGGCCGCCCACCATGCCGAAGGTGCGCGGCCGCGGCAGATCGACGTTCAGAGTAGTGCGGATGCGGCCGGGGCGGTTCGTCATGATGTAGATCACGTCGCCCAGGAAGATCGCCTCATCGATGTCATGGGTGACGAACAGGACCGTCTTGCGATAGCGCTGCCAGAGGTCGGTCAGCATCTCCTGCATGATCTGGCGTGTCAGGGCATCGAGCGCGCCGAAGGGCTCGTCCATCAGCAACACCTCGGGATCGTTCGCCAGCGCCCGAGCGATCGCTACCCGCTGTTTCATGCCACCAGATAGGGCCTTCGGATATGCATCGGCGAACCCATCGAGCTTCATCAGATGGATCAATTCGCTCGACTGACGCTTTCGCTCGGGTTTAGGCGTACGTTTGACCTCGAGGCCGAACTCGATGTTGCGCCGAACCGAGAGCCACGGATACAGCGAATACGACTGGAACACCATGCCCCGATCGGCGCCGGGCGAGTACGCGGGCTTGCCGTCGACCAGGACGTCACCTTCGGTCGGCACCACCAGGCCGGCGGCCACGCTCAGCATGGTCGACTTGCCGCAGCCCGATGGGCCGACGATGCAGGCGAATTGTCCGTCCGGCACGGTGAGCGAGATCTGCTCCAGTGCTCGCACCTCACCTCGCCGAGTCGGGAACCGCATCGCAACGTCGACGAACCGGATCTCACTCACGCGTGGACCTTCTCGACATAGGGGAACGCCCAGCGATGGATCAGGCCGAAGATCGTGTCCGTGATCAGTCCGAGAATCCCGATCGTGATGATCGCGGCGATGATGCGATCCGTCCGTAGAAACCGCTCGGAGACGATGATGAAGTTACCGATCCCGCGCTCGGCCGACACGATTTCGGCCACGATCAGGTAGGTCCAGGCCCAGCCCATCGTGATTCGCAGCGCATCGACTACTTCCGGGAAGGTGGCGGGCAGGAACACCTTGTAGAAGACCTTCCAGCGCGAGGCCCCAAGTGTGTAGGCGACGTTGAGCATCTCGTCCGGGACCCGGTGGGCGATGTCCATCACCATCAGGGCGAGCTGGAAGAAGACGCCGATCCAGATGACCATCAGCTTCTCGCTTTCGTCGAGTCCGATGGTCAGAATGAGCAATGGGATGAAGGCGGATGCAGGCATATAGCGGATGAAGTTGATCAGTGGCTGAAAGAACGACCGGACGACCTCGAAAGAACCCATCAGCAGGCCGAGCGGCACCGCCATGACGGCGGCGATCAGAAAGCCGGCGATGATTCGGAATGCGCTCCACCCGACATCGGAGAGAAAGTACCGGTGCTGGATCATGTCGACCCAGGCCGTCCAAATCCGAAGGAGGCTGGGGGCGAACAGGTCTTTTTTGATGACGACCGACGCCAGGCTCCAGAGGGCCATGATGATGACGAAGCTGCCGATGCCCAGCGTGACGACTATCGGGCGTGGAATCGTTTGCTTGGGCGTGAGATACGTGCGGAGCAGCCCGCGGCGCCGGCGCTGCACTCGGGCAGGAGCCGCCGGCGCCGCCTGGGTCGCGGGGACCCGCTCGCTCACGAGTCCCTACAAGCTGTTGATGAAGCTTGGATCGACCGCGTCGCTCGGATTCACTGTCGTGTCGATCTTGCCCTGGGCCTTCCAGAAATCGGCCGCGGCCTTGACGTTGTCGTAGATCTTGCCGTGGCTGGAGCTGGTCCCCATGACCTGCTTGCTGGTGCTGAGATCGAACAGGGTCAGGGTGCTGAGGTCGGCCTGGACATCGGTGGCTGACTCGCCGACCGCGTCACCGATGATCTTGAGCGCGGCGGCCTGATTCTGCTGCATCCAGGTGAAGGCATCGTAGTAGGCCTTCATGAATTCCTTGACCGTATCCGGGTACTTCTGCACGAAGTCCTTACGGAAGGCAAAGCTGTCCATGATCAGGTCCGGATACGACTTGGACGACACGAGGATGTGACCATCCGTCCGCGCCTTGGCCCTGCTCAGCCAGGGTTCCCAGGTGACCGCAACGTCTAGCTTCGACGCGACGAATGCCGCCCCGGCTGCTCCCGACGTCATGTTCGTTTCCTTAACGTCTGACAGCGAAAGCCCGTTCTTCTGGAGCACCTGGGCGAGGAACCACTCGGAGACCGAGCCCTGGTTGACGCCGACCGTCTTCCCCTTCAGGTCGGCCACGGTCTGGATCGTGTTTTTGGCGAGGATGCCATCGCCTCCAACGGAGGCATCGATGGGGAACACCTCGACCGCCGCCACGCCGTTCGACTGCTGGCGGGCGAAGGCATCGACCGTTGACGCCATGCCTTCCAGGCGTCCGGCGGCCAGCGCGATAAAGCGATCGTTCGGGTCCTCGACGTCCTTGAAGTTGACGTCCAGGCCATGGTTCTTCCAGATGCCCTTGGAATTAGCCAGGTAGATGAGCGCGTATCCGGTCCAGGTCGATGACGCGATGTGAATCGTGCCGCTGTATTTCGTGCTCCCGGACGTGCTGGTAGACGAGCCGCAGGCCGACAGGACAATAGCAAGCAGAATGAATAGAGGTAGTAAGGACCGCTTTCCGACCATGGAAATCCCCTCCCAGGACAGACTCGGCGCCACTACGAAAAGCGGTACCGGCGGCGCCGGTGCCGGGCCGCGCGCCCCTATGCTACCCGATGTGGCTCACCCCCTTCGTCTCGGGCTGAAAAACCCCGGCCAGGACACGACCATCCCGGCGCTCCGCGACGTCTGGCGGATCGCCGACGAGGCGGGCTTCGACCATGTCTGGGACTTCGACCACCTCGCTTCCATCGGCGCCGGCGGACCGGGCCGGCCGGTCCACGAGGGCTGGGCGCTCCAGGCCGCGATGGCCGAGGCGACGCGCCGAGTACGCATCGGGTGCATGGTCACCGGCGAGCGGCTGGCGACGTTCAATCGTCGCCATTACCCAGGCATCAGCCGGCTGACTCCGCCCGATCGCTGATCCGCTCGCTCCGGAATCTCAGCGCAATCGCACCGCCTCCACGATAGAGCCGCCCCCACACCAGTAGAGTCGACGGAATGTGGCGCATTGCGCACGCTGGCGATCGGGCGCTGCTGATCACACTCGGAGACACCATTGGTCCGGCGACGTTGGGCCAGGTGCTGGCGCTCGACCGAGCTCTGGAGGACCGCCGGCCCAGAGGCCTCCTCGGCACCGTGCCCGCCTACGCCTCGCTGCTCTGCCGCTACGACCCGGGCGTCACGGACGCCGCTCGCCTGGAGGACAGCATCCGCGAGCTCGAGGGACGCGTCGATACATCGATCCCGCTCGGATCCATCGTCGACGTCCCCACGCGATACGACGGACCAGACCTGGCGGATGTCGCCCTCAAGACCGACCTGACGCCGGTAGCCGTGATCGACGCGCATGCCGGCCAGGAGTACCTCGTCTACTGCATCGGCTTCGCGCCCGGATTCACCTACTGCGGCGCGGTCCTCGATCGGCTGGCCGTGCCGCGGTTGGCCTCGCCCCGCCTGCGGGTACCCGCCGGATCGATCGGGATCGCCGGCCGGCAGACCGGGATCTACGCCGTCGAGAGCCCGGGCGGATGGAATCTGATCGGCCGGACGGCCTTGCGCCTGTTCGACCCGGCCGCCGATCCGCCGGCGCGTTTCAAGCCCGGCGACCGATTGCGCTTCGTTCCAATCCGGTGATCGAGGTCATCGACGGCGGTCGCTGGACCACGATCCAGGATCGCGGCAGGCCCGGTCTCGAACGCTTCGGCATTCCATCCAGTGGTGCGGCGGACTGGTTCGCGGCCGCCGTCGCGAATCGACTCGTTGGCAATCAGGAGGATGCCGCGCTGCTCGAGTGCACCGCCGCCGGTCCAACCCTCCGATTCGCGGCCGATTGCGTCGTCGCCGCTACCGGCGCCGAGTGCGCGGGCACTCCCGGCTGGGGGTCGCTCCGAGTGCCTGGTAGCTCGGTCCTTGTCGTAGGGGCGATCGCACCCGGTTTGCGGACCTATCTCGCGGTTCGCGGCGGGATTGACGTCCCGGTCGTTCTTGGAAGCCGGTCCTTCTGTCAGCGCGGCGCGTTTGGCGGCGGCTTCGGCCGGCCACTGGTCGAGGGAGACCGCCTGGCGATCGGCGATGCGATCCACGGCGAACCACTGTCCGGCGAATGGCCAAACTCACATCGACTGCCGTCGCGGGGGCCCTGGGAGGTGCGCGTGATCGCCGGTCCTCATCAAAACGCCTTCGATCCGACCGCGATGCATCGCCTGACGGAGACCGCCTGTCGCGTCACCTCCCAGCTCGACCGCATGGGCATCCGGATGGCGACGCCGGCATTGCGACTGCAGGCTGCCGAGATCCTGACCACGCCGGTGACCGCCGGCGCGATCCAGGTCACCCCATCGGGTGAATTGATTGCCTTGCTGGTCGACCACCAGACGACCGGCGGGTACCCCGTGATTGCGACCGTGATCAACGCGGACCTTCCCTTGTTGGCCCAGGCGCGCCCGGGCGAGACCGTTCGCTTCCGCGACGTCGATGCCGCTGAGGCCGCTCGGGCCAGCCGGAGGCTGACCGACTGGCTCCAGCCGTAGCCGTAAACACATACTATTTTTGGAGAGGGCCTGATCTCGGGATAGGAGGGCAGCATGCTGAATCACCTCGTCAATCGCTTCATCGACCGGCAGCGCTGGCTGGAGCCGGTGGCCGACGTCCTCCAGAAGCTTGTCGGTAGCAGCTACAAAGTGCTCGGCAACCCCGGGCGAGCGCTCAAGACCTTCGTTCATGGCACCTGGCTGGGCCATCCGCTCCACCCGGTCATCACCGACATCCCGCTTGGCGCCTGGACGCTCGCCGTCATCTTCGACCTGAGCTACCTCATCGAGCGCAGCCATGGCTGGGTCTCGGCCGCCGACGTCACGATCTTCATCGGCCTGCTTGCCGCGCTGGGCGCCGCCGTGACCGGCTACACCGACTGGAGCGACACCATCGGCCGGGAGCGCCGCGTCGGCATCGCCCACGGCTTGCTGAACACGCTCGTCATCCTTCTCTACCTGGTTTCATTCATCCTCCGGGTGACCGGGGGCAGCCGCGGGCTGGCGATCCTCCTGGCGTATGCCGGCTACCTGCTGGTGCTGGCCGCGGCGTTCCTCGGCGGTGAGCTGGTTTTTTCAATCGGGACCGGCGTCAACCATCACGCCTGGCAGGAGGTGCCGACGAAGTTTACCAAGGTGCTCCTCGAGGGGCAGCTCATGGACGGCATGCTGATCAAGGCCATGGCGGGCGATACCCCGATCCTTCTCTACAAGAAGGGAGATATCGTCTGTGCCATCAGCGAGACCTGCTCGCACGCCGGCGGTCCACTGTCGGAGGGCGAGCTGGACGGCAACCTGGTGCAGTGCCCGTGGCACGCCTCCCGGTTCGACGTCTGCACCGGCCAGGTCAAAGGTGGACCCGCCACCATCAGCCAGGTTCGCTACGAGACCCGGATACAAAATGGGCAGGTCGACGTTCGTCGCTCGGCAGATACACTGCAACCGAACTGATGGCTGAGCGAGAGCGTGATCCCGGGATCGGCGACCTTCGGGATGAGGACGTCGAGGGGCGCGATTGGGAACGCGTCAGCCCCCGCGGTATCAGCGACGCCGACTGGAAGCGGTTCGAAGGGTACATCAGCGAGATCCTCGCGGCCATGGGGATGCCCCTCAACACGCCCGGAACGAACAAGACGCCGGTGCGCTACCTCCGGGCGATGTTCGACTCAACGGAGGGCTACGAAGGCGATGCCAAACTGGTGACCGCCTTCCCTACCGAATGCGAAGGCGGTCCCGACTGCGAAGTCAGCCAGGTGGTGGAAGGCCCGATTCCGTTTTACGCGCTCTGCGAGCACCACGCCTTCCCCTTCTTCGGTCACGCCTATCTGGGCTACGTCGCCCACGAGCACATCATCGGCATCTCCAAGCTCACCCGGCTGATGCGCCTCTTCGCTCGGCGCTTCACCGTCCAGGAACGGATCGGCCGCGAGATCACCGAGTCCCTCTCGCGCATCCTGCAGGCGCACGGCGTCGCCGTCTATCTCGAGGCGGTGCACCTCTGCACGCAGATGCGCGGTGTCCGCGAGTCCGAGTCGACGACGCGAACCACCTTCTGGCGCGGGAATTATGAATCCAACCCCGAGCTTCGAGAGGAGTTCTTGAACATCGCCCGGTCAAGAAGCAATGGGCATCTTTCCTGAAGCCGCTTGACCGGCTGTTCGAGGCGCCCGATCTTCCAGCCGGCACACTTCCTCCGCAGCTGGCCGAGCTCTATGGCGGGGACCTGGCCATCGATGAGGGCAGCGTCTATGCCAACTTCGTCAGCTCGATCGATGGGATCGTGGCGCTCGAGGGTGGGACGGCGCCCTCCGGTGGGATCATCAGCGGACGCAACGAGGCCGACCGTTTCGTCATGGGGCTGCTGCGCGCCTACGCCGATGCCGTCGTGGTCGGCGCGGGGACGGTCAGGGCGGAGGGTGGGCGGGCATTGTGGACCCCCGAGTACATCTTCCCGGCGGCCGCCGATGGCTTCCGCGCATTACGGGCGACGCTCAAGCGAGGCCCGGCGCCGCGGCTGGTCATCGTCACGGCGCGCGGCGAGCTGGATCCGTTCGAGCGCGCGCTCGAGGTCGGGGCGCTGGTGCTGACGACCGCCCGGTCGGCCGATCGCCTCCGTAAGGTGCTGCCGAAGGCCACTGAGGTGCGGGCCATCTCGGAGGCGGACCGGATCGAGGTCGGCGAGATCTTCCTTGCGTTGCAGGCCGAGGGCTACCGCACGATCCTCAGCGAAGGTGGCCCGCAACTCTTTGGCCAGCTGGTCGCGAGCGGTCGGGTCGATGAGCTCTTCCTGACGGTCTCTCCGTTGCTCGCCGGCCGGAAAGGCGAGGGATCATTCGGGCTGATCCATGGGGTGGACTTCGGTCGGACGCCGCAGCCGAGCCGGCTGCTCAGCGTCCGCCGGAGTGATTCCCATCTCTTCCTACGCTACGCGCTGGAGGGGGAGCGCAGGCTGGGGGCCGTGTGACCGATCTCGCCGTCATTCTCGGAGCGACCGGCGGACTGGGGACGGCCATTGTCGATGCCTTCGCGAAGCGCGGCGACCGCATCATCGTCGTAGCCCGCTCACGCTCCGGGGTTTCGCATCTGGAATCGGCCTATCCAGGCATCGTCTCCGGTGATACGGCCGACCTGACGTCGCGTCCTCCCGTCGATGATTTGTGGGAGCGGATCGACCGCATCGGCGTGCCCCGATGGGTGGTGAACGCGACCGGCGGTTTCCGTGGCGGCAAGCTGGTGGACAGTACGCCCGACGACTTCACCGTCATGATCGACTTGAATCTCGGGTCAGCGTGGTGGTCGTGCCGTGCCGCCGCCCGCCGCATGCAGGGTGGGGGCATCGTCAACGTCGCATCCCGCTCCGCGCTCGTCGCCGAACCCGGCGCCGCCGCATACGCCGTCGCCAAAGCGGGCGTCATCAAACTGACCGAGGTGCTGGCCGCCGAGCTCAAGGGCTCGGGAGTGCGCGTCAACGCGGTGGTCCCGGCCATCATCGACACGCCGGCCAACCGTCAATCTATGCCCGAGAAGCTAATTCAGAAAGCCGTGGCTCCGGCTGAGGTCGCCGCCGTCATCGCCTATCTCTGCAGCGATGCCTCCGGGGCGATCACCGGCGCCGCGATCCCCGTCTACGGCAAGTTCTGATCAAGAGAATCCCCACTTCAAACTGACCCCGTAGGCTAAGCTGTCCCGCCCTGGCACCGCGGGCAGAAATAGGTGAGGCGGGCCTGGTGCCCCTGCGCTCGTATTCGAATCGGCGTCCCGCAGCGCGAACAGGGACGACCACCACGCCCATGGACGGCATGGCGCTGGCGGGCGATGGGTGTGATGAGGTTGCGACGCATCAGGTCGCGAGCGGTCAGGAAGAGCCGGCGCAGCGCGTCGTCGGCTAGCTCGGCCGGCGGCATCCAGGCATCGAGCCGCTGCCACCAGAGCGCCTCGCATTTATAGATGTTGCCGATGCCGGCGCAGACGCGTTGCTCCAGCAGCAGCTCCCCAAGGGTGGGCGCCTCTGACCGGCGGGCGCGGCGGATGACCTCATCCAGGTCGAAGGGATCGACCAGGAGATCCGGTCCCAGCTGAGCGATCGGTCGTCGGGCATCGCGAACCAGCTCCATGATGGGCGCGGCGAAGCAGACCGCCACGACGTCGTCGAAACTGAGCACCGCGGTGGCGCGCCGCTCCGGCTGGCGCCAGCGCTCCCCCACCCGGTACAGGTGCCAGGAGCCGGTCATCCGCATGTGCGAATGGAGGGCGAGACCGCCCTCGAATTGCATCACGAGATGTTTGCCGTGCGGCTCGACCGACTCCACTCGGCGACCTTTCAGTCGCGCGATGGCTGCGGGACGAGCGTCGCTGACCAGCTTGCCGCCGATGCGCCGCCGCAGCGCGGCGGCCGTTCGCCAGATCGTGTCGCCTTCAGGCAAGCACGGGCCGTCGCTCCGGCCAGAGGACGACACCCTTGGGGCTCGTGCCGAATCCCGCCTCACGCAGCGCCGCTTCGAGACCTGACTCTTTGACCGGCGCGCCGTCGATGGTCTGGATCTCGAGCTTGCCCACGCGGGCCGCGATTCCGGCGAGCGCCTGCAGGTGCGAGAGCCCGACGGTCCCGACCATGAGCAGCGAGCGTCCACCGCGCTCCAGGAATAGCCGCAACTCGCCACCGTCGAGGACGACGTAGGCGCCCGCCATGCGGGCCATTCGGGACTCGTGCTCCGGCCACGGGATCGTGGTGCCATACGGGCTCGCCGGATCGGTGGCGGCCAGCGCCACCACCTTCGATTCCTCATCGCGCGAGCCGCGCAGCCGGTCGACGGCGCCCGGAAGCGCGAACTGCAGGCCACCCAGGCCGTCAACAAAATAGCCTCGACGGATCTTGCCCGCCTCCTCCATCGCGCGCAGCACCGGATAGAGCGCGGCGAATCCCCCGCTGATGTTTTCGCCCAGCGCCGCCTCGCGTGTCAGGACGCCGTAGCGCTGCAAGAGCGCGCCCGCCATCGCATGCAGATGCTCGGTGGTCGAGGCGGCCGGGCGCAGCAGATCGCCGACGAGCGACCAGCGGCCGGCGGCGGCGGGCGGCCCGAGTCGCATCAACGGCCGGCGTGGATGGCGGCGTGCGCGCGGCCCGAGCATCCGCAGTGGGAGGAAGGTGTCGTTCGTGACCTCACCCGCCCACACCAGGTCCCAGAGCGCATCGAGCACCTTGTCCTCGTCACCCTGGCCGGCGGCGTAATAGAGGTCGCGGAAGAATGACGCGCCGCGGTTCTGCAGGTGTTCGCGCAGGCGCTCGTGTACCTCGCCGGTTGGCGGCTCGGCGCTTCCCCGGATCAGCCGCGCCGCGTCTGAGCGAAGGTAGAGCGCCACCCGGCCGTCGGAGCTACCGAGCGACCCCCGGCCGGTCCAGACCACCTCGCCCATCGAGATCAGTTGATCGAGGAACTGCGGCCGGTAGTCACGCATCCGCACCGCGAGCACGTCGCGCTCCAGCACCGAGGCGGGGATGGCGCATCCCTGCAACTGGAAGACCACCTCCGCGAGTCGGTCCAGTCCGCTCGCCTGGATGCCAACGCCGTGCCAGCCAGGTAGGAACCGGCCCAGAACTTCGACCGGCACCGGCTCGACCTCGCGTCGAAGCGCCGCCAGGGATTTCCTTCGCAGCGACCTGAGCACCTCCGGATGGCAGTACTCACGACCAGCCTGGCCTGGCCGGAACTCGCCGGCCACGATGTCGCCCCGGCCGGCGAGCCGTCGCAGGGCTTGCTCGACCTCGCGCAACGGGAGCCGCCAGCGAGCCGCCGGGTCGGCGCTGAAGAAGGGGACGTGCGTCCGCGCCCAGCGGACCAGCAGCGATGTCAGCGGCTCATCGACCCTCCCGAGGAAGGCGTCAGGGAGACCAAGGGGGAGGGCGACGCCGAGCGCGTCGCGATACCGCCCGGCGTCCTCGGCGGCGATCCACCGCTCTTCATCGGCGATGCGCACCCGGGCGGCGCGGCGTTCGCGCTCCAACTGGTCGAGCCATTCGCCGCGGATCCCGCGGGACTCGGCTTCCGCAGTCGTAAGGTCGCCGAGCCGCCGCAAGAGGTCGGCCGCCTCATCGGGATCCCGAGGCCAGCGCTCCTTGAGCAGGCCCTGCAGCTCTAGCTCGAGCGCCTCGACCGCCCGCGGATCGAGCAGCTCGCGTAACTCCTCAGTGCCGAGCAGCTCGGCCAGCAGTTCTTTATCGAGCGTGAGCGCCTGTGCCCGCCGCTCCGCCAGCGGCGCGTCGCCCTCATACATGTACTGGCCGATGTAGTCGAAGACGAGCGTCGACGCGAATGGCGAGGCGCGCTCGGTGTCGACCACCACGGTGCGGACCTCGCGAGCTCGAATGGCGCTCATCAGGTCACGCAGGCCATCCATGTCGAAGACGTCGCTCAGGCATTCTCGGTAGGTCTCGATCAGGATCGGGAACTCGGCGTGCTTGCTGGCAACCTGCAGCAGGTCATGGCTGCGCTGGCGCTGCTGCCAGAGTGGCGTGCGCTCACCCGGACGGCGCCGCGGCAGTAGTAAAGCCCGGGCGGCATTCTCGCGGAATCGCGAGGCGAAGAGCGCCGATCCGTGCAGCTGCGACGTCACCAGCTCGCGCACTTCCTCCGGATCGAGCAGCAGGTCGTCGATGTCGGGCGCGCGATCGGCCTCGGGTAGCCTCAGCGCGAAGCCATCGTCGGTGTAGATCATCTGGACTTCGAGGTCCAGTCGCTCCTGCATCCGCGCCCGGGCGGCGAGCGCCCACGGGGCGTGGACGCGAGCGCCGAATGGCGTCAACACCGACAGCCGCCAGTCGCCGAGCTGGTCGCGGAATCGCTCGATGACGATGGTGCGGTCGGTGGGAACCGTGCCGGTGGCCTGCACCTGGTCCGAGAGATAGGCCAGCAAGTTAGTGGCGGCGCGCTCGTCGAAACGGGATCGTTCTCGCAGTCTAGCCGCGGCGGCGTCCGGGTCCATCGCCGTCAGCTCGCGCATCGCCTGCCCCATGGCGCGTCCGACCTCGACCGGCCGGCCCATGGCGTCGCCGTGCCAGAACGCGATCCGCCCCGGTTCTCCCGGCGCAGGGGTTACCATCACCTGCGAGGGGGTGATGTCGGCGACCCGCCAGGTGGTGGCGCCGAGCACGAAGGTCTCCCCCGGCCGCATCTCATAGACCATCTCCTCATCCAGCTCGCCGACCTTCTTGCCATCGTCGACCAGGTTGACGGAAAAGAGCCCGCGGTCGGGGATGGTGCCGCCGCTGACCACGGCCAGCCGTTGCGCCCCGGCCCGCCCGCGGATTTTTCCCTCCAGCCGGTCCCAGACGATGCGTGGCCGGAGCTCCGCGAACTCATCCGACGGATAGCGCCCGCTCAGCATGTCGAGCGTCGACTCCAGCGCTCGCGGCCCGAGGTCGCTGAACGGATACGCGCGGTGTACCAGCTCGGACAGCGCGGACACCGACCACTCCTCCATGGCGCTCATGGCCACGATCTGCTGCGCGAGAACGTCGAGTGGGTTTCGTGGCACCCGCGTGGTTTCGATCTCCCCTCGCAACATGCGATCGACGACCACCGCGGTCTCGAGCAAGTCGCCGCGGTACTTCGGGAAGATCGTCCCCTTCGATGGCTCGCCGACGGAATGGCCGGCGCGACCGATCCGCTGAATGCCGCTGGCAACGCTCGTGGGCGACTCGACCTGGATGACGAGGTCGACGGCACCCATGTCGATACCCAGCTCGAGGCTGGAGGTTGCCACCAGTCCAGGCAGCCGGCCGGCCTTGAGCGCATCCTCTATAAGGAGGCGCTGCTCCTTGGCGATCGAGCCGTGATGCGCCCGGACCAATTCCTCGCCGGCCAGCTCGTTGATGGCCGCGGCCAGGCGCTCCGCCAGCCGCCGGGAGTTGACGAAGATGATGGTCGATCGGTGCTGGCGGACCAGCTCCAGGATGCGCGGATGGATCGCCGGCCAGATGCTCCGCCTTGGAACCTCCTCGTAATCTGCCCTCCCCCCTTTGGGGGGAGGGTCGGGGTGGGGGGAATCACGCTCGAGAGCGCCCATGTCTTCAACCGGGACCTCGACCGTGATCTCCATCGCCTTGACTCGACCGGCGTCGATGATGGCCACCTCGCGGTTGGTGCCGCCGAGGAAGCGTGCGGTCTCCGACAGCGGGCGCTGGGTCGCCGACAGCCCGATGCGTTGCGGCTCGGTTTTGGTCAGCGCGGTCAGCCGCTCCAGGCTCAGTGCCAGGTGCGCGCCCCGCTTCGTCTCGGCCATGGAATGGATCTCGTCGACGATGACCCAGCGGATCGACGGTAGGATCTGCCGCGCTGCGCTGGTCAGGAGCAGAAAAAGCGACTCCGGCGTCGTGATCAGGATGTCCGGCGGGTGGCGCTCGATCTGCCGGCGGTCGTGAGGCGGTGTGTCGCCGGTGCGGATCGCGACCGTGATCGGCGACTGCTTCAGGCCCATCCGCTCCGCGTGCAGCGCGATGCCGCGCAGTGGGGCTTGCAGGTTGCGCTCGATGTCCACGGTCAGCGCCTTTAGCGGCGAGACATACAGCACGCGACAGCGCTCCGCCTCGGCCGGCTCCGGCTCGGTCGCCAGCCGGTCGATGCACCAGAAGAAGGCGGCCAGCGTCTTGCCGCTCCCGGTCGGCGCCGACATCAGGGTGTGTTGGCCGGCGGCGACCGACTGCCAGCCGCCGTCCTGGACCTCGGTTGGGGCAGGGAAGGCGCCCGAGAACCAGGCCCGAGCCGCAGGCGAAAACAGGTCCAGAACAGTGGGCATAGGCTTCAGTCTATTGCCGCGGGGCGGCGCGTCAAAACCTGAACTTCCGAAGCAGTTCCTCGGCCGTCAGGTGGCGCCGAGTCTCGAAGACCGAGCGGCCGGCATCGAGCAGGCCCCTGTTGTAGGGCGTGGGGCGTCCGATCCGCTCACCGAGCGTCACGATCTCGCCGTTCAGGTAGCCGAGCTCGCTGCTCGAGCCCCGTCGCAGGCTTTGTAGCGTCGACGGGCCGTAGGTGCTTTCCGGGGGGAAGTTGCCTGCCAGCCGACCTCTGAACAGGAGGTAACTGAGCGACGTGGGAAGTGTCGTCATCAGACGAAAGGTGCGCGCCCGACGGCTCTGGTCGAGGCCGAACCCGCCAAGCTGGGCCGCCCTCACGCCCTCGCGGATCGTGGCAATCGATAGCTAGGCGAGTCCCGGATGGCGCAGTGCCTTGCCTATCGGTAGGCCGGTGATGGTCATGATGGCGTTGTTCAGGTTGGCCATCAGCTTGGTCCACCGGGCGCGGGCGATGTCCGGGACATGCTCCGTCTTGATCGCAGGGCTCAACAACGCGAGAACAGCTTCGACACGCGCCGCCGCCTCCGGGAAGGGCGCGCCCACCTGGAATAACGCGCCGGTGTTCTGCTCGACCACACCCGGTTCGAGATAGGTGGCGCTGATGGTCAGGACGCACCCCACGATCCGGTCCCGTCCGAGGATGTCCGCCGCCTCGCTGTCCGACCGGACGCCGTTCTGCATGGTGACAACCGTGGCGTCCGAATGCAGCGCGGCGATGTCGCGGCAGGCGCCCTGGATGTCCTGCGATTTGACCGTGAGCAGAATGATGTCGGCCTTCCCGTCCAGGGTCGTCGTGGCAAGCAGACGAACGAGGTGCGACTCGTCGCGACCGTTGACCAGGAGCCCATTCGCGCGGATCGCCTCGACATGCGCCTCCCGCCCGATCAGTCGTACGTTGACGCCGGCCTCATGGAGCCGCGCCCCTACCAGACTCCCGACCGCGCCTCCGCCGTAGACCACCACCTGCACGCCGCCCACATTCTCCCTCCCCGTTGGGGGAGGGCGGATTCAAGTGGTCGGCGCAACACCGGCTTGTTCCGACGCGGTTGAGAATAACCGGTCGAGAGCTTCAGCAGGATGGAGCCAGCCCAGCGTCTTGCGTGGTCGACGGTTCATCTGGTCGGCCACGAACTCGAGGTACT
>DASYVR010000010.1:0-177114 GCA_035936995.1 Candidatus Dormiibacterota bacterium
GCCCCACCGAGCCGAGCGCGACCTTCACCTGGCGGCGCTCCTCATCGACCACCAGGCAGAGGCCGGCGACCGAGATCACCATCGCATTCCTGGTGCCGATCTTGGAAAAGCTCCCGGGGCCGCGAAGACGCCGCCAGCGGGTCCCGATGATGAGCTCATCTGGAGCGATCGCCGTCTTCTTGGGGCCGGTGAAAAACGTGTGCCAGGGCAACGATCGCTCGCCGCGGGCCGCGCTCTGCAGGATCACGTTGGCCTCGTAGGCGGCCAACACCGGGAGTGCGTCCCCGGCGGGGCTCGCGGTGCCGAGGTTGCCGCCCACGGTGCCCCGATTGCGGATCTGCGGCGATCCGACCGAGCGCGACGCCTGAACCAGCGGCTTGAACTCGGGCATTTCTCTGACGATGGTGGCGTAGGTCACGCCCGCGCCGAGCAAGACATGGCCGTTCTCTTGCCGCCAGCCGGCCAGCTCGCGCACGCGACTGAGGTCAACGATCGCGGGGGGCCGCAGCCGCCCGAAGTTGATGTCGACCATCAGGTCCGTGCCGCCGGCCAGTGGAACGGCTTCAGGGCGCTCCGCCTTCATCGCCAGAGCTTCTTCGAGCGAACGCGGCAACAGGATGTCCATGTCGGTGCGACTACTTTATCCGCGCCGCGGCCGCCCGGACTCCTCGGAGCAGCGCCCGCGCACCGAGGACCAGGTGCTCATCGGAGGTGTTCTCCAACGGCGAGTGGCTCACCCCGCCGATGCTGGGGACGAAGAGCATGCCGGTGGGGACGTGGCGCGCGAGGATGGCGGCGTCGTGACCCGCGCCGCTCCAGAGCCTGACCGGCTTGCGCCCAAGCTCCTGGCACGCCGCCTCGAGCCCCGCCATCTCCTCGGCGTTCATCCGCGCCGGAGGCACCCAGGAGACCTGCTGCGTGTCAGCGCGGCAGCCTTCTTCGGCGGAGATCATCTCGAGATTCTTTTTGAAGGTCTCGACGATTCGAAGCACGACCGGCTCCTCGAGATGACGGACCTCGAGCGTGAAAGTGGCGCGCCCGGGAATCACGTTGACGCCGCCGGGATGGAACTGCATCACCCCGATGTTGGCCACCGCCTCGGGGTCGATGGTCTGGACGAGTTCGCGCAGACCCGCCGCCGCTCGAGCGGCGGCCCGACCAGCGTCGTGGCGCAGCCGGAAGGGCGTCGAGCCCGCGTGGTTTTGACTTCCGAGTACGCGCACCTGCTCGCGGTAGACGCCGACGATCCCGGTCACGACCGCGAGGTCGGCGCCGTCGGCCTCCATCCGCGGCCCTTGCTCGATGTGTAGCTCGAGGAAGGCGGCGATCGAGGGTAGGTGTTGCTGGGCGTCGAGCATCCGATCGACCTCGCGCCCGGCCGACGCTATCACCTGGCGGATCGGCACGCCCTGCCAATCGCGCTCATCACGGAGTCGGTCCAGATCGAGCTCGCCGATGAGCGCCAGGCTGCCGATCAAGCCGATGCCAAAGCGCACGCCTTCCTCGTCGGCGAACCCCACCACCTCGACGCGCGCCGCAAGCGAATCGCCCGATTCCATCATGGTGCGCAGGACTTCGAGGCCGGCGACCGCCCCGTACGCGCCGTCGAGGCGTCCCCCGTTGGGGACGCTGTCGAGGTGCGAACCGGTCAGCAGCCTGGGACCAGCGGAACCGGCCAGGTGACCAAAGACGTTGAGCGCGGCATCGACGCGGGGCTCGAGCCCAGCCTCCCGGATCCGCTCCGCAAACCAGCGCCGTGCCGCCAAGTCGGCTTCGGACCAGGCGAGCCGGTCGACGCCGCCGTCGGCCTGCCCGCCGATCGTCGAGAGCGTTCGGAGGTCGGCCAGCAGCCGCTCCCCGTTGATATCAGTCACAGCGGTACTGCCTCGGGGTCGAACGGGGCGCATTTCAAAAAGCGACCGAAGCCCCGGTCGCCCACGACAGCGCCGTCGCGGTAGACGACCTGGCCTCGACAAATGGTGGTATGGACCTTGCCGGTGACGTTCAGACCTTCATAGGGGGAAAATCCCGACCGGCTGTGCAGCTCCGAGACCGAGAGCCTGCGCGACGGGCGCGGATCGAAGAGGACGAGATCGGCGTCCGAGCCCGGCCGAATGTCGCCCTTGCGCGGCCAGAGCCCGAAAATCTTCGCCGGATTCGTCGAGAGGAGGCGGACGAGCTGGCGAAGCTTCATGTGATGCTCCACCACCCCGAAGGTGTACAGGAGAAGCAACGAGGTCTCGACGCCGGGGATCCCCGGGCTGACGCGGCTGAAGTCATCGATCCCCTCCCGTTGCGTGAGGGAAAAGCCACAGTGGTCGCTGCCCACGCTGTGGATCGCCTGTTGGGTCAGCCGCGTCCACAACTGCGATTGGCTAACGCGGTCACGGAGCGGCGGCGTCATCACGAAGCGCGCCGCATCCCCGCGCGCATAGACCGAGTCGTCCAGCACGAGGTAGTGCGGGCAGGTCTCGGCGATCGCCTGAACGCCCTGGTCGCGAGCCTCGGTGATCAGGTCGACCGAGCGGGGCGACGACAGGTGGACGAAATAGATCGGGCTCCGTGTCTGCTCGCTGAACACCAAGCCGCGGCTGACGGCCTCGACTTCGGCAACGGCCGGACGCGAGGCCGCGTGGTAGGCGAGCCCCGACTTCCCCTGTCGCAGCAGCTCCTGCGTTTTGCCCGTCACGATGGCGTCGTTTTCGGCATGCACCTGGACCAGCAGGCCAGCCTCCCCCGACCGTTCCATCAAGCGATACCAGGTCCAATCGTCCGCGTAGAAGATCGTGTCGCGATAGGTCGTGTACACCTTGGCGCTCGTCACGCCGGCTTCGACCAGTGCCTCGAGGTCGCGCTCCCAGCCGTCAGTGAGGTGGGTGATATTGAGGTGGATGCCGTAGTCCACATGGGAGCGGCCTTCGATCAGGTTGAGCCGCGTGCCCAGGGCTTGGCCGAATGTCTGGCCGGGCAGCTGGGGGGCGAAGTCGAGGTAGGTCGTTACGCCGCCGGCCGCGGCCGAGGCTGAACCACTCTCGAAGTCATCTGCCGTGCGTTTCGTGCCGGTGTCGAGCAGGAGATGGGTGTGCGGATCGACGACGCCGGGCAGCACCAGCAGGCCGGTGGCGTCGATGACCTCCTCGCCGGCGACGATTCCGGGTCGGACCTCGGCGATCTTGCCATCCGCAACCAGGACGTCGGCGTCCTGCTCGCCGCCGGACGTCACCACCCGCCCGCCGCGGATCAGCATGGCCTCACTCGGGCAGACGAGGGCTTAGGCGCCGATCTCGTACAGATTGCCGGGGTCGAGGTCGAGACCGTTGACGACCTGCCAGAGCGCGGCCACGGCCTTGAGCGCGTTGCGGCGCTCGAAGGGTGCGAGGTCCTTGCCGTCCTTCAGCACCCTGACCAGGCCCTGGTAGCACTCGACGAGCGACCGCTCGGCGTCGCTCAGCTCGACGCCCATGGTGTTCTTCATACTGTCACCCTCCGCTCGCCGGCCGTACCGATGATGGTGCGGTCGTCCTGCAGCCGCTTCGCCTTGAGCTCGAATCGCGGCAGGCTGCCGTTCTCGACTTTCTTGACGCCGAAGCGGAGCCCTTCATGGGCCTGCGACAAGGACTTGGCGAGGTCGACGAGGATGCCGTCGGCGTTCACGCCCTCTCGATCCGGGATCTCGACCAGCACCTCGATCTCATCCTGCCGGCCATCGGCGGTGTAGAGGTGAATGCGAAACTCGTCGATCTGCTTGAACTCGCGGACGATCGACTCGACCGCGCGCGGGTAGACGTTGGTGCCCCGCACCAGCTTCATGTCGTCGACCCGGCCCCGGATGCCACCCTCGTAGAGGTCGAAGGTGCGGCCGCAGGTACAGGTGTTGGCCGGCACCCGGACGACGAGGTCGCGGGTGCGGTAGCGCAGCACCGGGATGAAACCCCGGCCAAAGGAGGTGATTAGCCGCTCGCCCAGCTCGCCATAGCCCACCGGGTCACCGGTCGCCGGGTCGACCACCTCCTCGATGTAGTGGTCCTCGATGATGTGCGTGCCGCCCGGCTGCTTCTCGCACTCGAAGACCATGATGGTTCCCACCTCGGTCATCCCGGCCGTATCAGCAGCCTTGGCGCCCCACTCCTCTTCGATCAACCGCTTGGTCGCCGGGATGGAGCCGGCCGGTTCGCCCGAGAGGATCAGGCGCTTGACCGCGCTGCCGGCAAGGTTGACGCCCATGGTCTTCGCTTCCTGCGCCATCCGGAGCGCATAGGTCGGCGTGGAACAAACCACGGTCGCCTTCATGCTCAGGATCTGCTTGACCCGAGCTTCGGTTGTCATGTTGCCGCCCGGCAGCACCAGGCAGCCAAGCTTCTCGCAGGCGTAGTGGGCGCCCCAGAAGCCGACAAACGTCCCGTAACTGAAGGCGAAGAAGACGATGTCCGCGGGTCGTACGCCGAAGCCCCAGAAGCCGTAGCACCACATCTCGGCGATCCATTCCCAGTCCTTCATGCTGTCGAGCACCTGGAGCGGGATCCGCCCGGTGGTGCCCGAGGTCAGGTGGTAGCGCACCGCGACCTCCTCGGGAGCAGCCAGCAACGGACCGAAGGGTGGCTTGTCCAACTGGGCCTGCATCCACTCGTCGCGCGTCATCATCGGGATCCGCTGTAAGTCTTTAAGGCTCTTGATCGAGTCGGCGGTGACGCCCGCGGCCCTCAGCCGGGCGGCCTGCCAGGGGACTCGGGCATCGGCCCACGCGACCAGGTTTTTCAGCTTGCGGACCTGCAGCGCCTCGATCTGGTCGCGCGGCATGGTCTCGTGCCGGGGGTTCCAGTAAGGTGACTCCTTCACGCATCCCCTCCTTTATTCGCACTCGTTGTAACACTTTTTTGGAATAAGCTGGAGCCAACTTGGCCACGGCGGAAAAACCGAAGCAGGAGGGCACTCCCTACCGCCTTGGCGGGATGGGCTACCAGGACGCGTCGGGGCGCCGGCTGAGCTACGAGTCGTACCTCCACATCCCGCAGCTGCTCGAGCTGCAACAAGGGCTGACCCAGGCGCACGATGAGCTGCTCTTCATCGTGGTCCACCAGGTCTACGAGCTCTGGTTCAAAGTGCTGATCGACGAGCTGGAGAGCGTGCGCGCCGCGATCCAGACCGAGGAGCTGCGCGCCGCGCGGCACGCCCTCACCCGGGTCAAGGTGATCGAGGACCTGCTCGTCGAACAGGTCGCGGTGCTCGAGACGATGGCACCGCAGGACTTCCTGACCTTCCGCTCGGAGCTGGCACCCGCCAGCGGTTTTCAGTCCGTCCAGTTTCGTGAGATCGAGTTCCTGTCGGGGCTCAAGGATGCTGGATACATCAAGGCGCTCGATGTCCAAGGGGATGCGCGTGCCCGGTTGCAACGGCGCTTGGATGAACCATCCCTCCACGATGCCTTTACCGCGTTGATCGACCGTCGCGGCGTAACCGTCAGCGATCTCTATCGTCAGGCCAACCGCCATGCCGACCTGCTCGAACTGGCCGAGGCGCTGCTCGATCATGATGAGGGCTTCCGCCTGTGGCGTCTCCGGCACATCGAGATGGTGGAGCGGCAGATCGGTGACAAGCCGGGCACGGGCGGGTCCACCGGCGTCCGCTATCTCCAATCCACTCTGCACAAGCGGTTTTTCCCCGAGCTCTGGGAGGTCCGCTCGCAGCTCTAGTCGACGGGCGTCAGATAGCTCGCCCGCTGAAGGCCGTCAGCGGCTGTTTACGAAGAGGCGGCTGAAGTAGGCGATGCCGAGTGGCACCAGGAGCGCCAGAAGCGACGTGATCACGGCCAGGGTATCGGGGAGATGGCCTGGGTTGCTCATCCCGATGTAGGTGAAGATCGCGGCCCCGATCGAGGTGGCGAGGACCACGATCGTGGCGATGACGGTCGCCCACTCCTGGTGCTGCAGGTAGATCGAGATCGATCGCCGGCCGGCCAGCCGGAGCAGCCAGGAGGCGGTCAGGCCGTTGAGCACCAGCGAGCTGATCAAAGCGCAGACGGCGATGCCGATGCGAAACTGCACAAGGTTTCGCATCACGAAGGCCGCGGCGTTGACCACCAGGATGCCGATCGGGGTGATGACGCCGACAGCGACCAGCAGCAGGCGGCTGCTCAGGTAGCCGCGTAGTAGCCGATCGCCCTGGTTGTTCGTCATCACATCACGGGAAGGCGGGTCGCGTACTCGGGCCGCTCCCACGCCCGTGACATCAACACGTCATGCAGGTAGCGCACCGCGTCGAAAACGTCGACATAGCGGGTGTAGAGAGGGGCGAAGCCGAACCGCATCAGGTCGGGAGCGCGGAAGTCGCCGATGACGCCGCGGTCGATCAGCGCGCGCATGACGCGGTATCCCTCTTTGTGGCGCAACGACACCTGCGAGCCACGCATTTTCGCTTCGCGTGGCGACACCACCTCGATGTCGAGGTCGCGGCAGGTTTCGTCGACCTGCTTGATGAACAGGTCGCCGAGCGCCATCGATTTGCGCCGAGCCTCCTTCTGATCGACGCGCAGCCAGTGGTCGACCGCGACCTCCAGCGCCAGCATGCTGAGAATGGGGGGCGAGCCGGCCAGCTGCCGGTTGATCCCCGGAGCCGGGCGGTATTCCCGCTCGAAAGCGAAAGGCGCAGCGTGCCCCATCCAGCCGGAGAGCGGTGATTGCATGGCGTCCTGGAGACGCTTGGCGACGAAGAGGTAGGCTGGCGCGCCCGGGCCGCCGTTCAAATACTTGTAGCCGCACCCGACGGCGAGCTCGACCTGGGAGGCATTCAAATCCACTGGCACGGCACCGGCGCTATGCGAGAGGTCCCACAACATTAGCGCGCCGAACTTTTGAGCGGCCGCGGTCAGGCGTCGCATGTCGTGGATCTCCCCAGTCGCGTAATCGACGTGGGTCAGCATCATCACCGCGATGCTGCCGTCGAGGGCGCCCTCGAGCTCGTGGCGCGCAACGATTCGCAGCGCGTGGTTGCCACCCAGCAGGTCGATCAGCCCCTGGGCAATGTAGAGATCGGTTGGGAAGTTGGCGGTCTCGGTCAGGATGAAATGTCGTTCCGGCTGCAGGCGCAGCGCCCCCGCTAGCAGCTTGAATAAGTTCACCGAGGTGCTGTCGGCGACGATCACCTCCCCGGCTTTGGCCCCGATCAGGCGGGCGATCTTGTCGCCGATCCGGGCCGGCGCTTCGATCCAGTGCGCGGCGTTCCAGCTGCGGATCAGCCCGCTGCCCCATTCCTGGGCGATAACCTCCGTCAGCCGGGGCAACGTCTCGCGTGGCAGCGCGCCGAGCGAGTTGCCGTCGAGGTAGATCACGCCTTCTGGGACGGCGAACGCTTCCCGCAGGGACGCGAGCGGGTCCTGCTGATCGAAGGACAGGCAGGTCTCGCGGTCCACGGAGCGATTATCCCGCCTGCGCGGCTGCTAGAAGTGGCTCGGACACCAGGGGGCGCGGTCGGTGGCGAACATCGCATCGGCCCGCGCGAGGGCCCCACGGCGGAGCTCATGGATGCGGCCCGCCTCATACAGCGTGCGGAATCGATTGCCGCCCAGGTAGACGGCGGCCAGGTCGGCTGCGCTCAACTCCAGGTCGGGATTGCCCTCGCAATGCTCGCAGACCGCATTCGTCGGCCCACCATTCAATTCATAGTGGCCGTCATTCCAGGGACAGAATGCATCGTGGACGCGAAGCACCAGCCGGCCGTCGACGGCGTAGCGGCGGCCGGCCAGCGCGCGCTCGACGTCCACCAATCGCAGCCAGATGCCATCCTCGACGCGCATCTTCGGCTGACGCAAGTCGGCCAGAAGGAAACGCAGGGGCTCATCGATGGGTCGCATCTCCGCTGAGATGCGCGCGATCAGGTCCACATCAAGCACGTAGCGCCAGAGCGCCGCGTAGGCTTCCGCCGTTGCGGCGATCAATGACTCCAGCCGCAGCGTGCCGATCGGACCGGCCGGATCCCACTCCATCTTGATTCGATAGATGGCAAATCCAGCCGGCTCGCCCTCAGCCTGGTACACCACGCGGTACTGGGGGCTGAAGCCCTGTCGGTGGATCTCGAGATCTGCCAGCTGATTGCGCCACCAGCGCGCGTCGAGGCCGAGCATGCCGGGCTGCGTCGGGTGAACCCGCGCCCAGACCTGGGTGAAGGCGTCGGTCGCAGCAGGCACGTCGACCATGACCACGCGGCCTGTGGCCGCGAGCGGTTTCGCGAAGCCGCCGCGCGATCGCTGGATCTCGATCTTCGCCTGGTAGGTGGCCAGGCCGTACCCGAAGCGCCCATAGATCGGCGCTTCAGACGCATAGAGCGCAGCCAGCGGCTCGCCGCGTTCATGCATATCGTCCAGCTGGGACCGCATCATCGCCGTGAGCAGACCTCGGCGCCGGTGGGTGGCGGCGACCCCGACCCGCGTGACACCGCCGCACGGGAGCGACCCGCCGGGCACGGTCATCTCGTACGAGAAGATCCCGGCGGTGCCGACCACCTGGCGACCATCGAACACCGCCAGCGTCCGGTCGTACTCAAGAATCTCCTTTCCCACCGCCAGCTCCTCATCGGTGGGGAGGGATCCGCCAAACGCCCGGCGGAGCAGCGTGATATAGGCGCGCAGCTCCTCCGGTCGGATCGGCCGGAGCTCGAGACCGGCCGGCGCGCCTATCGCTGGACCAGCGCCAGGGCCCGGCAGGGGCTGCCCGATCCTTTGACCAGCTTCAGTGGCGCCACGACCAGTACGGCGCCGGTGGGCGGCAGCTCCGCCAGATTGGCCAGCTGTGTGAGGCCGTACTTGTTCGCGCCCAGCAGGAACTGGTGGCAGGGAAACGGTGGGTTGAAGGAGTGGGCTGTGCCAGCATCGGTGCCCACGGTCTCCACGCCCACGCCGACGACGGGGCCCTCGTTGGCCAGCCACTTTGCCAGCTCGATGTCGATGCCCGGGGTGTGTGGCCCGGTTTCGTTCGCGTTCAAAAACGCCTTCTGGTCGTTCGCCCGCGCGTCCCAGCCGGTGCGGTAGAGCAGCCAGCAGCCTTTCGGCAGGGAGCCATGCTGCCGCTCGAACGCCCGGATGTCATTGAGGGTCAGCAGGTAATCGGGGTTGGCCTGCGCCTCCTTCGACTTGTCGATGACGACCGCCGGACCGATCAGTCGCTTGACTGGAACCTGGGAGACGTCGTCCTTGCCCTTGCCGGTGACCCAGTGGATCGGGGCGTCGAAATGGGTACCGGCATGCTCGCCGCCTTCGAACCAGTTCCAGTACCACGCCGGCCCTTTCTCGTCGTAGCGGCTGATCTCGTGCGTCTTCCAGTTCGGGGTGTTCGCGAAGGGCGGTGGTAGCTGGATCATCGGCGTCCGTTCCGAAAGCGGCTGGGTAAGGTCGATGACGTCGATCGATCCGGAGATCAGGCCCTCGACGAAGGATGCCAGGGTGTCGACACTCGTGCTCAAGTCACTCCTCCCTTGATTTCAGCAATTTTCTCGGCTGGTCTTTGTGATGGCGGTTGCTGCAGAGCCCGCGGAAATTCGAAGCGGTTCTCGAGCATGTGAATGTCCATCAGGAAACTCTTCGGCATCTCGGCGTCGACCTTGGCGACGATACAGCTCAGCTGATCGCGATTGAGCGCGTCGAGTGCGGCTTCCTTGAAATCCTCCAGCTCGCGGACCAGCTGCGCCCGCGGGAAACCGGCCGCCTTTGCGATCCCGGCCAGGTCGGCGCCAGTCGAGGTCGCGGTCGTGAACCACTTGTAACCGCCCGGCGCGCCGCCGCCGACGGAAAGTAGCGTCTCGTTGTCGAAGATGACGTGCACCAGGTTCTTCGGCCGCGAACGGGCCAGCGTGGTCAGCCCGCCCAGGTTCATCAGGACCGACCCATCACCGTCGATCACTACCACCTTGCGGTTGGGCTGGGACAGGGCGATGCCGAGCCCGATCGAGGAGGCGAGGCCCATGGCGTGTTCGAGGTAGAAGAAGTTGGCGCGATGGCCGAGCGAGTACAGCTCGGCGGCGACCGCGCCCATGATGGTCACGACCGCGCAGTCCTCGAGCTCCGGATAGATGGCCTGCAGGCAGTCGATCCGTTTCATTTCGGCTCTTCCCACATCAGGTCGCGACCCAGCAGCAGCGCCACCGGTGAGAGTGAGCTCTGCGCCAGCGTCATCGCCTTTGCCAGCTTGGGCTCGACCTCATCCGGGCGGGTCAGGTCATCGTGGGCGATGTTCAGCGCGTTGAGAACAGGGCGGGTATATTTGCCGCCCTCCGTCTGCCAGGGGTCCTTCTCCCCGAAGCTGCCCCGATCCGTGATCAGCATCAGCAGCGGGATCTTGTAAAGGAGCGACACGCCGACGATCCCGTTGATCGCCTGTAGGAACCCGTGGTTCTGCATCAACATCGCCGACCTGACACCGGCGAAATGCGCCCCGGCCGACACCCCGACGCCTTCTTCCTCTTTGGCCAGCCGCACCAGCGTCATCTTCGGGTCCTCGTCGGCCATCCGGATCAGGTGCACCAGCCAGGTCTCGGGGAGGGCGCTGACGAGCGTGACGCCCACGCCCTTCATGGCGTCGTAGACCAGCTGTGAATTGGCCACCGATACAGGCAAGGCTCGCTTCCCTCCTCTAAGCTGAGGCCGATTCTACGCATACAATGGGGCCCAGTGCAGGTCCTGGGCAGCATCCTGGAGGCCGTTGGGCACACGCCGCTGGTGCGGCTCCAGCGCATCACCGCCGGGCTTCGCCCGACCATCCTGGCCAAGGTGGAGACGCTCAACCCCGGCGGCAGCGTCAAGGACCGGATCGGGCTCCGCATGATCGAGGACGCCGAGCGGCGCGGCCTGCTGAAGCCGGGCGGCACCATCGTCGAGCCGACCTCCGGAAATACCGGCCACGCGCTGGCCATCGCCGCGGCGCTCAAAGGCTATCGAATGATCTTCGTGATGGCCGACAAACAGTCGCCCGAGAAGATCGCGCTGCTGCGTGCCTACGGGGCGGAGGTGGTGGTCTGCCCGACCGCCGTGGCCCGCGAGTCGCCCGAAAGCTATTACGCCGTCGCCGAACGGCTGAGCCACGAGATCCCCGGCGCGTTTCAGCCGAACCAGTATTTCAACCAGGTGAACCCACAGTCTCACTATGAGACGACCGGTCCGGAAATCTGGCAGCAGACCGACGGCACGGTCGACGTGGTGGTCGGCGGACTCGGGACGGGCGGCACCATGACGGGCGTTGCCCGGTTCCTCAAGGAACAGAAACCATCGGTGATGATCGTGGGCGCCGACCCGGAGGGATCGCTCTACTCAGGCGACACCATCAAGCCATACAAGGTGGAGGGGATCGGCGAAGACTTCATCCCCGGCACCATCGACCTGAAGCTGATCGACCGGATCGTCCGGGTCAACGACCGCGACTCCTTCTTGACCGCCCGACGGATCACGCGCGAGGAGGGCATCCTGGTGGGCGGCTCGGCGGGCACGGCCATGAAGGCGGCGATGGAGGTGGCGCGCGACCTCGACGAAAAGACGCTGATGGTCGTCATCCTGCCGGACACCGGCCGCAACAACCTGAGCAAGATCTACAACGACGAATGGATGCGTCAAAACGGCTTCTTCGAGCGCTTTCCGCGCCAGCTCGTGCACGACGTGGTCGCCACGCGCGAGCGAGAAATGCCCGAATTGATCACGGTGTCATCGAAGGAGAAGGTGGGCCGCGCCATCGACCTTCTGCAGGAATACGGGATCTCGCAGATGCCCGTCACCGAAGACGGAAGCGGGCGGGGAAGGCTGGTGGGCAGCATCCAGGAACGCACGCTGCTCGATCGGGTCTACCGTGACCCCGGTTTGATCGAAACCACGGTCGGCGCCGCGATGGATGGGCCCTTCCCGACCATCGCCGCCGGGGCGCATGTCGACGAGGCCTTCAATGCGCTGCTCGGTGGCGCCAACGCCCTTGTGGTGATGGACGCCGAGCGGCCAGTCGGTATCATCACCCGCCTCGATCTGCTCGAGTTCATGGCCCACACGCGCGCGCCCCGATGAGCGGCAAAGCCACCCCCGGCTTTTCCACCCGGGCCATCCACGCCGGGCAGGAACCGGATCCATCCACCGGCGCCGTCGTCGTGCCCATCTACCAGACCTCGACCTTCGCCCAGCAGGCGGTCGGCAAGCATCGCGGTTATGAGTACTCGCGCAGCGGGAACCCGACGCGCGCGGCGCTCGAACAGTGCATCGCGGCGCTCGAGGGTGGCCGGCACGGCCTGGCGTTTGCCTCCGGTATGGCCGCCGAGGCGGCGGTCGTGCAGCTGCTCAAGCCGGGTGACCACACGGTCGCGGTGGATGACCTTTACGGTGGCACCTACCGCCTCTTTCGCCGTGTGCTCGAGCCGATGGGGTTCGCCTTTTCCTTTGTCGACGCTACCGACCTGAAAGCGGTCGAGGAGGCGCTGACAGACCGCACGCGGATGGTCTGGATCGAATCGCCCACCAACCCGCTCCTCAAGCTGGTCGATATCGAGGCGGTCAGCAAGCTGGCGCACGCCCGTCAGGCGCTCGTCGTCGTCGACAACACCTTCATGAGCCCCTACTTCCAGCGTCCGCTCTCGCTCGGCGCCGACATCGTGGTGCACAGCGCCACCAAGTATCTTGGCGGGCATAGCGATGTGATCGGCGGAACGCTGGTGGTGGACCGGGAGGACCTTTTCGAGCGGCTGGCCTTTCTGCAAAACGCGATCGGCGGCGTCCCCGGACCGATGGACGCCTGGCTGGTGCTTCGGGGCCTCAAGACGCTCGCCATCCGAATGCGCGAGCACGACCACAACGCCAGGCTGCTGGCGAAGTTTTTGACCGAACATCCGAAGGTCGCCCGGGTGTTCTATCCAGGCCTGGCCGACCATCCGCAGCGCGACCTCGCCCGGCGCCAGATGTCGGGTTTTGGCGGCATGATCTCGTTCGAGATCAAGGGCGGGCTCGAGCCGGCCCGTCGCGTCGTCGAGCAAACGCAGCTGTTCACGCTGGCCGAGAGCCTGGGTGGGGTCGAGTCGTTGATCGAGCTGCCGGCGGCCATGACGCACGCCTCCATCCCGGCTGAAACGCGGCGAGCACACGGAGTGGCCGATGGGCTGGTTCGCATCTCGGTCGGTATCGAGGACGCGGCCGATCTGATCTCAGACCTTGACCGAGCGCTGGTCGAGGCGTGAAGCTCAGCAATGAAAGAGGTGATGCAATGAAAGCTGTCGTGAATTTCTCGAACATCCTGGTCGCCATCATCCTGCTGCTCGTGGGGCTCGCGGTCTTCACCCGACATCGGATCGCGTCGTACGTCGTCGGGGGTTTCATCATGGTGCTGGCCGCGGTTAGCATCTTGGCGTTTCTTAAGATCCTCAACGTGTCGAGTGGCCCGATCAACATTGGTTAGGGAACCCCACCCCCGGCTTAACCCGCTCACCTGAGGCGTAACGCTCTCGTAAACGTTCAATAGCTTCACCCGTTCGACCCGCGGGTAGACTCGGATCGTGGACGTGCTGAAGATCACGCCGCGTGGCTATTGCCACGGCGTCGTTGAGGCGATTCGCGCTGCCAAGCAGACGGCGAAAGCGCATCCGGGCGAGAAGATCCGGATGCTCGGCTATCTCGTCCACAACACGCACGTCACGGACGAGCTTCAGGAAAACGGGATTGAGCTGGTCGACAGTGACAACCGGCTCGAGGGCCTGGCGACGATCGATGGCGGGACCGTGATTTTCACCGCCCATGGGGTGTCGCCGGCGGTGAAAGCCAGGGCTGCCGAGCGTGGCCTCAACATGGTGGATGCGACCTGCTCCGATGTCGTCGTCACCCATGACCTCGTCCGAGACCTCACGGAACGGGGCTATGACGTGGTCTACATCGGCCGCCGCGGTCATCCGGAGCCGGAGGGGGTCGTCGGTGAGGCCCCGGGAAAAGTGCACCTGGTCCAGGATCCCCAGGATGTCGACGCGCTCGAGATCAGTAACGACAAGATCGCGGTCACCTGCCAGACCACCTTGAGCATCTGGGACACCGCCGCCATGATCAAACGCGTGCGGGAAAAGTATCCGCAGACCGAGGCCTACAACGAGATCTGCCGGGCGACCCAGGACCGGCAGGAAGCCGCCGTCGAAGCGGCGAAGGAGTGCGACGTCGTGATCGTGGTCGGCAGCGAGCGCAGCTCGAACTCCAAGCGCCTCGTGCAGGTGGTCAAGGAGCTGGCCCACAAGCCGGCGTACCTGGTGGACACCGTCAAGGACATCAAGCCAGAGTGGCTCCAAGGGAAAACACGGGTGGGCGTCACCTCAGGGGCGTCGACGCCGACCCAGCTGACCCGTCAGGTCATCGAATATCTGGAAGCTGTTTAGACAACAGCGCTAGACTCCGCGCGTAGTTGACGTTCTTCTTCCAGTACCTGAAGGGGTGAAACATGCGCCTGTACCCCGATGTCTACGGCCGCCGCTTCGCCTGGATGTTCGCCGACCTCGTGATGCTGGCCTGGATCTACCTGTGCGTGCAGGCCGGGCTCTGGGTCAACAACCTGGTGCTGCAGCTGGACGCGCTGGCCCAGGGCGTGATCAATGCCGGCAGGACGTTCGACAGCTGGATCCTGTCCTTTGAGCAGGGAGTGCCGAACGGCGTCCCGTACCTCTCCGACTTCCTGCACCGAACCGGGGAGGCGCTCAAAATCCACTCCGGCGATTCGCTGATCGCCGCCGGCCGGGCGGGCTCTCACGGCGTCCACCTGCTGGCACTGATCCTGGGGATCATGGTAACGGCCATTCCGCTGCTGTTCGCGCTGGCCATTTTCGTGCCGCGCCGCCTTCGCCTGATCGCCGACATGCGCGGCATCCATGTGACCCTCCGGCGGGCGCTTGCCCGACCGGAGATGGCGCCCCAAATGCTGGAAATCCTGGCCGGCCGGGCTATCTACACTCTGCCCTACAACCGGCTACTCGCGTACTCCCAGAACCCGGCCGAGGACTGGTACATGCGCCGGTTCGAGCCACTCGCGCGGGCGGAACTGGAGCGCCACGGCCTGAGCGTGGAGCGCTATTTCGGGGCACGCCCGGCGCTCGAAGCCTGAGCCCCGGCTAGCAAGAAACTCCGCCGGCGGCAGGTTGCTCTGAAGAGCCGCCCCGGCGGACCTCCTGCCCATGGCCATACAGCCACCGCCACAAGCGACCACCCCGGAATTCGTGCCCCTTTCGCCGGCGCGCATCGAGGACTCTGGACTCTCAGTGGCCCGGCTGGCCGACCTCCTGCTGAAACACATCTATTTCAAGTCGCCCCTGTCGGCCAAGGACTGGGCGGCGGCCCTGTGCCTGCCCTATCAAACCGTTACCCCGGCGATCCAGAGCCTGGTCGAGCAGGGCTGGTGCCAGACCATCGGACGGATGGCGGGGGCGACCAGCCTTGACTTCGGGGAGTCGCTCGGCTACCTGATCAGCGATCCCGGTCGCGTCCGGGCTCGCGACGTCCTGGCCCGCGACCACTACATCGGTCCGGCGCCGGTCCCCTTTTCGCACTACGAGGAGTCGGTCCGCGCCCAGGTGAGCCAGGCGGATGTGACGGCTGCCTGGTTGACCCGCGCGCTGCAGCACCTGACCCTGAGTCCGGACCTGCTGGTGCAGCTTGGGCCGCCGGTCAACGCCCGCGCTCCGCTGTTCCTCTACGGCGCTCCGGGAAACGGCAAGACGACCATCGCCGAGGCTTGCGCCGAGCTGCTCGGTGAGCCGATCTATATTCCGTATGCGATCGATATCGAGGGCCAGGTGATGCGGCTCTACGATCCGCTGCACCACCAGCGCGTGCAGCGGCAACTGCCGATGAATTTCGACGGACGCTGGGTCCTTATCAAGCGGCCCTTCGTCAAGGCGGGTGGCGAGCTGACCACGGCGCAGCTGTCACCCTCATTCGACCCCCTGATGCGCTACTACGAGGCGCCCATCCACCTCAAGGCGAACGGCGGCATCTTCCTGCTCGATGACTTCGGCCGGCAGGACTCCTCGCCCCGCGCCCTCTTGAACCGCCTGATCGTCGCTCTCGAGCGGCGCATCGACTACCTGACGCTGGCCGGCGCGGGGATGGCGGTCGGCGCACCCTTCGAGGCGATGGTCGTCTTCAGCACCAACCTCGAACCCGGCTCGCTGGTCGACGAAGCGTTCCTGCGGCGGGTCCGGTACAAGATCCACGTCCCCGATCCGACGCCGACCGAATTCCGCCTGATCTTCGAGCGGTCCTGCAAAGAGTTCGAGATCGTCTTCAACGAGGCGGGCTTCAACTATGTCCTGGACCGTTACTACAAGCCGTTCAAGCGACCCTATCGCGGCTGCCAGCCGCGCGACATCCTCAACCAGCTGGACGAGGTGGCCTATTTCTTGGGGCGGCCGCCGCGCCTGGATCCCGATCTCATCGACCTGGCCTGCCGGTCATATTTCGTCCAGACGTAGGCTAGAGTCCACGCGCACCGAGCCATTGGCCGAACTTCTGAGCCTGGTTGCCACCAAGCACGGGCACTTCCGGCTCGAATCCGGCTACCACGCCGATGTCTGGCTGGAGCTGGACCAGCTCTTTGTGCGGCCAACCGCCCTGAAGCCATTGATCGCCGAGCTCGCCGGGCGCGTCGCCATCCATGGGGTCGACGTCGTCTGCGGGCCGCTGACCGGCGGAGCCTTCCTGGCGGACCTGATGGCGGTGGAGCTTGGCGTCGACTTTGCGTTTTCCGAGCGCACCGTCAGCGATCGAACCGGGCTGTTTCCGGTTGACTACCGGATCAAGCCGGCCTTGCGCGCGGCCATCAAGGGTCGGCGCGTGGCGGTGGTCGACGACGCGATCAGCATGGGCTCGGCCGTCCGAGCCACCGCTGCCGACCTCGAGGTCTGCGAGGCGACGCCGGTGGTAATCGCCGCGTTGCTGGTCATGGGGCCGGCGGGACCGGAGTTCGCCGCGGCGAAGCAACTTCCCCTCGAGCGACTTGCCGATCTTGCGACCCGGATCTGGCTGCCGTCGGAGTGCCAGTTGTGCGCCTCCGGGATCCCGGTCGCGGACCCCTAGCCGCGGATCTGGTTATAGAACTCGACCTGCCAGCGCCATTCCTTGCGGTCGTCGGCGTTCCACCAGCTTTTCAGGATCCCAGCCTCGCCGCCGGGCAGGAGCACGACCCGGCCGATGTCGGACTGCGTCGGCCAGCCATCTTCCAGCGTGATGATTGCCCCGCGCCGGACCAGGTAACTCATCGGTCCTGGTTGGTGGCGCTCCAGCCCGTCACCTCTGGCGATCACCTGGCCGGCCGCATCGGAAACGACGACCTGGAGTTTCTGGGGAGCGGCGTGGACCAGCACCCGATCGCCGGCGTCATCAGGGTTCACCCGGGAGCGGGCGAAGGGCAGGCCGGATGCGCCGGGGCCCGGTAGCCAGAGGTCCCACGTTTCGGTGCTCATCAGCAGGTTGTAACCCATCCGCGCTGCGGGTGCACGTCCGGTTTTGGGTCCAGACGCAATGACACCCGGGATAATTCCCGGGCGTCACTGCAGGAGGCGAGGCGTTCGAGGCTACCGAGCGATCAGGTGCGGACCTGCTTGATGAGCCGGTCCTGCGCCTCGAAGATAATGTCTTGGATGTCGAGGGCGCTGGGGCCAGATTGGTCCATGCGGTACGCGAGCTGGGGGTCGACGGCTTCGACGATCTGCCGGAGACGCGCTTGCATCTCGAGCGGGACTTCCATCATGTCGCTCTCGAGCAGCCGTTCCACCTGTTCGAGCGCCTGGTAGAGCGAGTAGCGGAGCGTACGGCGCGCCGATTCCTCGCGCCGCAACTGGTTGAACCACTGATCCTGCTGGTTGATCATCCTGAGCGTGTTCCTGAGCATGGTCTCCCCCTAGCTCACAAACGAGCGCCGGCACACTGCGCGCCGTCCGGCGTCTGCCGCCGCCGGTACTTCCCCTTTCTGCGTGAGCCTTGGTCGCTTACCTCCCCTAAATATGGGGTCCTGGAACTCTGGTGACCACTAGATATAGGTTTGCCGCATTCTACCGCCGGCGTTCGGCGGTGTCAAGACGGTTTCTTGACAAACGATTGCAATTTGGACGATGACCCGCTCCCGAACAGTGCCTGAGGATGGTGGTCCTCTCCACGGAAGCACCGGCGCAGTCGAGTGGGACATAAAATACGACCCCGCGTTGGAGTCGTCCAGACGGAACATTTGTTGCGGGCGTTTATCCACCAGCTGCTAACAGGGGGTGGATAACTCCTGTGGAAAAGCGGTGCAGGAGCTTACGGCTGCGTCCGGCCCTCGTATTTTTCGAGCGTCGCACTGAGCGCCGAGACAAGGTCGATGCCCAGGTCATTGGCCAGCAGCACCACGATAAACAGGACGTCAGCGAGCTCATCAGTAATCGAGCCGCCGGCGTCCTTGGCCGCCCGAGCTTTATCCCCGAACTCGAAGTTCAGCTCGCGGCCGAGCTCGCCAACCTCTTCGGCGAGGCGGGCATACTGTGACAGCGGCGACCAATAATTGCCCCGCTGTTTGAGCCATGCGTCCAGGAACCGCTGGAGCGAGGGGAGGTCGGCCGGTAGCAGTGGGCGTTCGGCCATCGGTCAGAGGGCGGGCAGGCGTTGCCGCAGCGTCAGGGCCTCATGGAAGAGATCACCAACCTCGAGCAGCCGGTCGCCGAGCGTCTTGATCGTCCATTTATCGGGACGCAGCCGCGGATCATCGAGCTCTTTCCAGTCGATGGGGGTCGAGACCGGTGCACGGAGCGCGGGCCGGACCGAGTAGGGCCCGGCCAGCGTCTTGTTGATCACATTCTGCGTGTAGTCGATGCGGATCTTGCCGGTCCGGCGCTTGACCTCCCAGACCTCCGTGACCTTTTCGGGCATCAGCTCCGCAATCATGTGCGACAGCTTGGCGACGAAGCCACGGCTTTCGTCCAGGGTGTAGCGCCGCTCGACCGGGATGTAGATGTGCAGCCCACTCTGGCCGGTCGTCTTCAGCAGGGCGTTCAGCTTCAGGTGGTCCAGCGCGGTTTTCACCACCTTTGCCACCGCAATTACGTCCTTGAAGGTCGCGCCCTCGGCCGGATCGAGGTCGACCACGGACCAATCGGGGTAATCCGGTTTGTCTACTCGCGAGTACCAGGGATGCATGTCGATGACGGCGTGGTTCGCGAGCCAGGCCAGCGTCGCCACTTCCTCGATGAGGATCCAGTCCTTGAGGCTTTTCTGGTCCTGGTAGCGGAAGGTTGGGATCCAGTCCGGGGCGTAGTCTGGCTTGTCCTTCACCCAGTAGCTCTTGCCGTGGATGCCATCGGGGTGCGGGTTCATGGAGAGCGGTCGGTCTTTGTAGTAGGGGATCATGACCGGCGCAACCTGGACGTAATAACGGATCAGGTCGCGCTTGGAGTAGCGGTCTTCCGGGAAGAGCAGTTTGTCGAGGTTGGTCAGATGGACGGTCCGGCCGCCGATCTGCCAGTCGGCTTCCTTCGTGATCGCGTCGAGCGCCGTGAGCTCCGCGGCCGTGGCGCCGCGGACGTCGGTCTTGAGTTGCTTGGCGATTCGAGCCGCCGCGCCGCTCAGCGGTGTATCGGGGATATCGGCCGGCCCGGATGCTCGCTTCGTTCTCGTCGTCGCGATCGTCGTCTTCGAAGAAGGCGTCACCGGGGCCCGCACGGCTTTCAACGCGACGGCGGGCGGGGGCTTTCGGGTAGTGGTCGACGGCCTGGCGCGCGGCCGGGCCGTGGTTTTCTTTGGCTGACGGGTTTCCTGCTCCGTTTCCAGCGGTTGTTCCCTGCGGACCTCGCGCGGGTCGACGTCGTCACGGAGTCCGAGGAAGACCGGCTGGCGCATCACGCCGTCGCGTGTCCACTCGGCGAACCTGACCTCGGCCACCAGAACGGGTTTCACCCAGGTCGGTTTCTCATTGCCACGAGGCGGCGTCCCGCCGAACGGCGACTGCCTGACGATCAGCGGCTTCATCAGCTTGTACGCATCGGCGAGCGTCTTTTCGTCGAACCCGCCGCCGACGTGGCCGGTGTAGACGAGCTTGCCGTCCTCGTAGATGCCGACCAGGAGCGCGCCGAAATATTTCCGGCTGGCGCGGGGCTCCGTGAAGCCGCCGATGACCACCTCTTGCTGAAGGTGGGCCTTGATCTTGAGCCAGGCGCTGCTCCTGACTCCCGGTTGATAGGGACTGTCGCGGAGTTTGGCGACGATCCCTTCGAGGCGTTTCTCTTGCGCCGCTTTGAAGTAGGCCTTGCCCTGGCCGAGGACGTGGTCGGAGTACTTGAGAACGCCCGAATCGCGCACGATGTCGCGGAGCAGGCGCTTGCGGTCCTCGAGCGGCACTTTGAACAACCGCTGGCCGTCAAAGTAGATGATGTCGAAGACCACGTATTGCATCGGGTGCTCTTCCTTGCCGCGGTTCTGCAGCAACTGGAAGGACGGCCGGCCCTCCTCGTCGAGCACGACCACCTCGCCGTCGAGCACGGCCTGCCTGGCGTTGACAAGTCCGCTGATGGCTTGCAGTTGTGGGTACTCGGCGTCGACGATACGGCCCGCGCGGGTTTGCAACGAGACCTTGCCCTCATCGACGAAGCTCACCAGCCGGATCCCATCCCACTTGACCTCGAACAGCCAGCGCTCGTCATCGAAGGCTTTCTCGATCAGCTGGGCCTTCATCGGCTCGAGGCTCTTCGGCACCGGGCCTTTTTCGGCGTTGGCCAGGTTGATCAGCCCGCCCTCGCCTTCGGCCCGGCGACTCGACCAGACGGCATCCTTGCCCTGTTCGATCTCTTCCTTGGTGCGACCAGTCTTGACCGAGGTGGTGAACGTCTCGATGTCGAAATTCGGATCCGCGGCCTCGTCCTTCTTCTTGATCAGCAGCCAGTCCTTCTCCGATCGGGTGCGGACGAGGGCATACCTGCCGCTGAGCCTCACCCCGTGTAACCGGAATTTCACCTCGCCCCGCCGCAGCGACTCGGCGGGGGTTGATTCCTCCAGCTCATAGGTCCCCCAATCCCACACCATGACGGTGCCGCCGCCGTACTCACCCTTGGGGATCGTGCCTTCGAAGTCGTAATAGCTGACCGGGTGATCCTCGACGTGGGCGGCCAGGCGCTTCTCCGCGGGGTTGAGGGTGGGACCCTTGGGAATGGCCCAGCTGACCAGGACCCCGTCCATCTCCAGCCGGAAGTCGTAATGGAGTCTCGTCGCCCAGTGTTTCTGGACGACGAAGCGATTCTGGCCGATGGGTTCCGGCGTGCCTTTGGGCTCGGGCGTCTTGCTGAAGTCACGTTTCCGCTGGTATTCCGCAAGGGATCGCGGCATCAAAGCCAGTTTGCCAGAATGCTCTGGTGGCCACGGAGCTTCACGAGGCGCTCATTCAGGTCGACGCCAGAGTCGAAAAACGCCTCATCGAGATTCGCCGCGAGCTGCACGAGCGGCCGGAACTTTCGCTCCTTGAGCGCAGAACGGCGGACTACCTGGTGGAGCATCTGGATCGCCTTCCGGTAGAAAAGCTGCGCATGAATGTTGGCGGCACGGGCGTCGTCGCCGAGGTGCGGGGCAAGTTACCCGGGCGCTCCGTGCTGGTACGGGCCGACATGGATGGATTACCTCTGACGGAAACGACGGATCTGCCCTTTCGCTCCAAGAACTCCGGTGTCATGCACGCCTGCGGCCACGACGTCCACATGGCGATCGCTCTTGAGCTCGCCGACAGCCTGGCGGTCAACCAGCACCGGCTTCCGGGCATGGTCCGCTTCGCATTCCAGCCCGCCGAGGAACGGGCGGCCGGTGCCAAGCCGATGATCGACGATGGTGTCCTCGAGGGGATCGACCGGGTGATCGGCCTGCACGTCTGGGCTGGACTTCCGACCGGGCAGGTGTCGGTTCGGTCCGGGGCGATGATGGCCAGCGCCGACGGGTTCACGCTGATCGTGCGAGGCAAGGGCGGACACGGGGCGATGCCTGACCTGACGGTCGATGCCGTGGTGATCGCGGCTCAGATCGTGACGGCCTTGCAGACGCTGGTCAGCCGCGAGACGTCGCCGAGAGCGCCGGTCGTTGTCACGCTGGGCAGCATCCATGGCGGGAGCGCCTTCAACATCATCGCCGGCGAAGTCGTCATCCAGGGGACGCTCCGAACCTTCGACGCTCAACTCCGCGAACGGTTGCTCCAACGAATGGTTGAGCTCGCTGCCGGGATTGCCATCGCGATGCGAGGCTCGTGCGAGTTTCGACTCGAGTCCGCGGCTCCGCCGGTCGTCAACGATGAAGCCGTCGCCGGCTTGGTGGCCGAGGCGGCGCGACACGTGCTTGGGAATGATGCGGTGGTGCCGTTCGAGCCGCTGATGGTGGGGGAGGATGTCGCGTACTTTCTGGAGGCGCGCCCTGGGTGCTTCTTCTTGGTAGGCGGCGCGCCGGACGCCGGCCCGGTGCTGCATCACACCGCGGAGTTCCGAGTCGACGAGCGATGTCTCTTGATCGGCTACCGGGTGATGACCGCGGCGGTGCTCCGGCTGCTGCAGCCGGACTAGAACTCGGGGCGTCGCCCCAGGCGAGTGGCGCTTTAGTGCCATACGAGCGTTTGAGACGTTACTAAAACTTAGGCTTACGCTGGCTGGGCCGGACGCTGAACCCGATCAGCACCAGGCTGACCAGCAGGCCGATCAGCATGCTCAGCCAGCTGAGCGGGAAGCCGGCGACGGCGGCCAGCAATCCGAGCGACGAGGCGAGCAACGTCAGCATGCCGAGCACCCGGATGAGGCGGTTGAATCCGCTGCGGAAGGGGAGCTGAATGCGGGCGCGAAAGCCGCCCAGGTTACGGGGCAGATCCAGATCAGCGGACGGCGTTTGCGCCAAGTTCTTGGCCAACTCGTCTGGTATAACGGGCCGCGCTCCCCTGGCCCGTCACGTCGCCGTTACAGTCGGTCCCCAGGAGCATGACGGGGAGCGGAGGTCCGCGCCCGGGCCACACCTATAATCTCGAACGATGCCCACTGCGATTCGGGACGCGCGCACGGTCGAGCAGGCGATGTCCGGACAGTTCGCGTTTTGCTTCCCGAGCACCAGCCTCGCCCAGGCAGCCCGGATGATGGCGCAGAACCGCGTCTATGAACTGCCGGTCATCGTCGATCAGCGCTGCCTGGGCTATGTGTCGTATCTCGACATCCTCCAGCGCTACGTTCGGGCGCAGCTCGGCGCCCGAGCCGCCGATATCGTTCGCACGCCCCTGCCCGAGGTCCGGCCGGACCTGCCCGTGTCGGAGGCGGTTCGCCTGCTTCGGGACAGCGGACGGCAGCTCGTGCTCGTCACCACCTCGGCCGGCATGCCGATCGGCGCTCTCACGGTGCGCGATGTCAGCCGCGCGATGGCAGTCGCCTGATGCCGGCCCTGAGCAAAGTCCTGCAGCCGATCGGCGCGACCTGCCCCGCTGATCTGAGCGCCGCCGAGGCGCTGACGCGGTTGACCGCGTCGGGCGGCGACGCGCTGCTGGTGGTGAAGGATGGCGGTATCGTGGGGCTCTTCGGCTACCAAGAGGCGCTGTCCACCTACGCCGACGGGAGCGGACCAGTCGAACAATATATGCGCCGGCCGCTGCCCGGGCGCAACATCGCGGATTCCCTCGAGTCCGGCGCGGACATCATGTATCGGGAAGACACCCCGATCGTGCTCATGACCGAGGACGAGGGGCCGCTTTTCAAGAAGACCTCGAGGACGGTCGGCATCGTCAGCGCCTTCCAGGTCCTGGAGGAGATCGGCAAGACGACCACTGACACCGCGTCCAACAAGGTGTTCGTCGGCCGCCGAGACCTGGGCCTCAACGTTCCGGTCTCGCCCTGTCAGCGCGCCTGCCCGATCCACCAGGACATCGCCGCCTACGTCGACTACGTCTCGCAAGGGCGGTACCTGGACTCCTGGCTCGTGATCCATGAGACCAACCCGTTTCCGTCGATGCTCGGCCGCCTCTGCAACCATCCGTGCGAGACCGACTGTAAGCGTGGCTGGGTCCAGGGACCGGAGAACGCGGTCTCGATCAAATCGCTCAAGCGCTTTGCCACCGACTACGCCTGGGCACGCCGGGTGAAGGTTGATTGGCAGCGGGCGTCGGAGAATGGCAAACGGGTCGCCGTCGTCGGCTCGGGGCCGGCGGGGATGACCGCGGCCCAGGATCTCCGGCTGATGGGATACGGCGTCGACCTCTACGAGCGCGAGGCCAAACTGGGCGGACTGCTGTCGGCCAGCATCCCTCACTTTCGTTTCGACATGGACCAGCTGCTCTGGGAGATCCAGATGATCGTCGACATGGGCGTGAACGTCCTGGTCAACAAGAACGTCGGCAAAGACATCAAGGTCGAGCAGCTCCTCAACGACTATGACGCCGCCTTCATTTCGGTGGGCATGATGACCGGCCGCATTCTCCCGGTGCCCGGCTCGGAGCTGCCGGAAGTCATTTCGGCGATGGAATTCCTGCGGGTTCGTTCCTACGACGTCGTCCCCGAGAACTTCCCGCGGGGCGGGGATGTGGTCGTCATCGGTGGTGGTGCGGTCGCCACCGACGCCGCCCAGACCTCGATCAAGAGCGGAGCCCGAAAAGTCTGGATGGTGTCGATCGAGCCGGCCGACCGGCTGCCGGCTTTCGGCAATGAGTTGGTCGAGGCACGTGAGATCGGGCTGACGCTGCACACCGGCGTGATTGTCAACGCCATCAAGGCCGACGCGAGCGGTCACGTCAATGGTGTCGAATTCATCCGGGTCGACGAGAGCAAACTCGAGTTCGATCCGGATAGTGGCAAGTTGCTGATCAACACGGTGCAGAAACTGCCGGGCACCGAGCACGTGATCCCCTGCCGGTACGCGATCTTCGCCTCGGGCCAGATCATGGACTTCCCGCAGGACCAGGGGGTCCCGCTGACGCCCCGCAAGCTCCTCGAGGCGGACACTGGCGGCCACACGAAAGTCGGCAAGCTGTTCGCGGGCGGCGACTGTGTCGAAGGGCCGTCCTTCATCGTGAACGCGATCGCCTGGGGCCACCGGGCGGCGCGCTCGATCAACGAGTTCCTCGGGGCGGCGGTCCCGCGCGACGCGAAGCCCCTGACCGTCATCGAAACCACCGACGATCATCGTGAAGCCGACTACTACCTGCGCGAGGAGCCGCCCATCCTTCCGCCCGAGAAGCGGATGGACATGACCCCGGTCGAGCTGCCCTGGAACGACGAGCAGGCGATCACTGCCGCACTCCGCTGCTTTCAGTGCGACACGGTGCATCACGTCGACGAGTCGACCTGCATCCTCTGCGGAGCTTGCGACGACGTCTGCCCGGAGAAGGCGCTCGACGTCGTCGTCTACGGCGAGAGCCGGGATACCTCGAGCGGCGGCTTCGTCGAGATCTGCAACACTGTGCTCGGTGAAGAGTTCGGCGGGAAGGCCGGCAAGATCCTGGTCAACTACGACCGTTGTACGAACTGCCGTATTTGCGAAGATCATTGCCCGGTGAACTGCATCACTTTCCAGCGGGTCCGGTTTCGTGACGATGCCATGCAGATGATCCCGCTCACCCCGGTCGCCTCCGGCGGGAAGGTCGCGGCCAAAGCCGCCGTCTGAGATGGCACGAGCAACGGTTCGCGAACCGCTGGTCGCGTCGCCGGCGGTCGCCGGGCGGCGCTTACCGGCGCTGTGGCGCCTCGTCCCGCTCGCCTTTTACCTGCTGGCCTTCGCGCTGATCCGTGGCGATCTCGCCCGCTTGCCGGGCGCGGTCGCTGACTTCTCGCTCCACCTGTACTTCGCGGCGATGCTGATGTACGTCGGCGGCATGTTCTTCTACTTCGCCTACTTCGCCTACCGCCGCGAGGCGTTGCGCTGGCTGGGGGTGGCCCTGGTCTTGCCGGGCGCGCTGATCCATTTCGGCGCCATCGTCTCCCGAGGCTTCGCCGATGGCCACTATCCGCTTGCCAACATGTACGAGTACAGCTCGATGCTGGCGCTGGTCGCGGTCACCGCCTTCCTGCTGATGACGATCCGCTGGCCGGTGGCCTCATTGGGGGGCGGCGTCGCGCTCTTCGTGGTGGTGGCATTGATGGGCATCGGCTATGGCCTCTACCAGTCGCCCGAGCCACTCGTCCCCGCGCTGCAGAGCTACTGGTTGAAGATCCACGTGACGAGCATGATGGCCTCGTCCGGCATCCTGGTCTCGAGCTTTGTCTTCGCCGGGCTCTACCTCGTCAAGGATCGGAGCGCCAGCGTGAAGTCCTGGCTGCACGGATCGGCCGTCGCCGTCCGGCTTCCCTCGCTGGAAACCCTGGACCGGTTGACCTTCCGCGCCATCCTGCTGGGCTTTCCGATCTGGACGTTTGGCACGATGGCGGGGGCCATCTGGGGTGAGCATGCCTGGGGCCGATGGTGGGGTTGGGACCCAAAGGAGACCTGGGCCGCGATCACCTGGATCATCTACGCGATCTACCTGCACGCCCACACGCTGCGCGCCTGGCGTGGGCGGCGGACCGCGTTGATCGCGACCGCCGGTTTCATCTCGATCATGGTCACGCTCTACGCCGTCAACCTGTGGATTGTGGGGCTCCATTCCTACGCCCGCGGAGCGGGCTAGAAGTTCATTCGCACCGAAACTGATTCGCCGCCGGCGGGCTGATCAAAGGCCCGGCTAAACTCCACCTGATGCCCCTCCTCGACCAATCCCTCGTGGATAGCGTGATCAAGCGCGCGCTGCGATCCGGCGCCGATTTCGTCGAGCTCTTCGTCGAGCGAAAACGAAATCAGTCGATCAGCGTCGAGGAGAGCAAAGTGCAGCGCGTCAGTTCGGGCAACGACCTCGGCGCCGGTCTGCGCATTATCCACCGGGGCACCGTCAGCTACGTCTACACCGAGGACCTCTCCGAGGGCGGATTGCTGAAGACCGCCGACCTCGCCGCGCAGGTGGGGCGGCGCGGCGGCGGGCGCTTTGCCCTCGGCGAGCTGAGCGGTGCACCCCGCCCGCCCCAGCGCATCGAGGTGCCGCCGGAAACGGTCGGGCCGGCGGCGAAGATCGAGCTGCTGCTGGAGGCCGACCAAGCCGCCCGCGAAGTGAGCGGTGCGATCAAGCAAGTCGCGGTCGGCTACGGCCAGAGCGCCCAGGAGGTGCTGGTGGCGACCTCAGAGGGGACTCGCCATACGGATTCGCGAACCCGCGTGCGGCTGATGGTGCACGCGGTTGCCGAACGCAACGGCGAGATCCAGACCGCGATGGAGGCGCCCGGCATGCAGCGCGGCTTCGAATTCTTCGATGAGACGTCGGCCGCCGAATACGCTCGCGCCGCGGCCGAGCGGGCGGTCGCGTTGCTCGACGCGGCGCCGTCGCCCGCGGGCCCGATGGCGGTCATCGTCGGCAACGAATTCGGCGGCGTGCTCTTCCACGAGGCCTGCGGCCACGGGCTTGAGGCTGACTTCGTCGGCAAAGGATCGACGGTCTTCACCGGCAAGATCGGTCACGCGGTCGCGAGCCCGATCGTGACCGCGATCGATGACGGGACGCTGCCCAGCCGGTGGGGAACGCTCGCCGTCGACGACGAAGGCGTGCCCACCCGCCGCAACGTCTTGATCCAGGACGGCATCCTGGTCAGCTACATGTACGACCGGCTGCGAGCCGGCCAGCAGAATCACCCGGTCACCGGCAACGGTCGTCGCCAGTCGTACCAGCACCTGCCGATCCCGCGGATGACCAACACCTTCATCGCCGCGGGGGCGCATTCGGTCGAGGACATCATTGCCGCTACGCCGCGAGGGCTCTATGCCAAGAAGCTGGGTGCGGGGCAGGTCGATGTCACCACGGGGGATTTCGTCTTCGCCGTGACCGAGGGATACCTGATCGAGGGCGGCCGTATCGGCCGGCCGGTGCGGGGCGCCACCATCGTCGGCAACGGCCCTCGGGCGCTGCACAAAATCGACATGGTTGGCAACGACCTGAAGCTCGCCCCGGGCACCTGCGGCAAAGAAGGACAGGGCGTTCCCGTGTCGGTCGGCCAGCCAACGATCCGAATCTCCGAGCTGACCGTCGGCGGCACGGGCGTGGTCCCGGCCGGCGCCATGCGGCAGTGAATCCCATCGGCGAGCGCGCTCTCGCCCGCTGCAAACGGCTGGGCGCCGAGGATGCGGAAGTGTACATCTCCCGTGGGACCGAGTTCACCGTTCGTGTCTACAAGGGTGAGATCGAGTCGCTGGTCTCGGCCGAGAGCCGGGGGATCGGCGTTCGCACCTTTCGCGAGCATCGGGTCGGCTTTTCCTACACCTCAGACACCGAGCCGGATGCGCTTGACAGCCTCGTCGATGAGGCACTCGAGAACGGGCGCTACAACCATGATGACGAAGCCAACGTCCTGCCAGTGGTGCAGACCGCCGAACCACTCCTCGGCCTGGCCTCACCCGGGTTGAGCCAGCTCGAGCCGCAGCGGAAGATCGACTTCGCGCTCGAGATGGAGCGGCGCGCGACCTCGCTGGATCCCCGCGTCCGACGGGTAAGCGACGCCATCTATAGCGATGGCACCGGTCAGGTCGAGATCTACAACACCCGCGGCTTGGAGGCAGCGTTCGAGCGCACCGTCGCCTATGGCGTCCTGGAGACGATTGCGGAGCAGGATTCGGAGATGCAGTCGGGCTTTGCCTTTACGCACGGCCGCGACATGGATGAGCTGGACCTGGCGCGCGTCGTGCAAGAGGCGGTCGAGAATGCTGCCGGCCTGCTGGGGGCTAAACCGGTGCCGACGGCCATCGTGCCGGTGGTGCTGCACCCACATGCGGCCGCGATGATCCTCGGCGTGCTGGCCGGTTCCTTCAGCGCCGATGCTGTGATCAAGCGGCGCTCGTTGCTGGCCGGCAAAGTTGGCGAGCAAGTGGCCGCCCCGATCGTCACCATCACCGACGACGCGCGTCTGCCGGAGGGTCTGGCCAGCCGGCCGTTCGACGGCGAGGGTGTGCCCGCCCGACGCACCGAGCTGATTGCGGGCGGCATTCTCAAGGGTTACCTGCACAACACCTACACCGCACGGCGAACGAACAGCAAGTCGACCGGGAGCGCGGTCCGCTCCTACAAGAGTGTGCCGGAGGTGGGGGTCTCGAACCTGGTGCTGAAGCCTGGTGAGCTTTCCCGCGACGCGCTGCTGGCGCGCGTCGACAACGGGCTGCATGTCTCCCAGCTCTCCGGCCTCAACACGGTCAACCCGGTCTCCGGGGAGTTTTCGCTGGGACTGACCGGGCACTGGATCGAGCACGGCCGGTTGACCAAGCCGGTGAAGGAGCTGACGGTCGCCGGCAATGTCATCGCGCTGCTCCAGAGGGTGGTCGCGGTCGCCGACGACCTGCGTTTCATGTTCGCCGGCGGTTTCTGTGGCAGCCCGACAGTCCTGATCGAGGAGTTGCCCGTCGGCGGCTTGTAGCTGGCCGACAGTAGAACGTCTCAAACGCTCGTATGGCACTAAAGCGCCACTCGCGTCGGGCGACGCCCGGTCTGATTCTGGCCCTGCTCTGGCTGGTCGGCATCAACCTGCGCACGGTGATCCTGAGCGTCCCCCCGACTCTGCCGGCGCTCCACCGTGCGTTGGCGCTTTCTTACAGCGCGGGCGGGCTGCTGACGTCACTGCCGATCTTGATCATGGCGGTCGGGGCGATCCCGGGCGCCTACCTGGTGAGCCGGGTTGGGGCTCGCCAGGCGGTGACGTATGGACTCGCCTTGCTCACCGCGGGCGCTGCGCTGCGCGGCGCATTTCCGAGCGCCGCGGCTCTCTTCATCTTTACGGCGGTGCTGTCACTTGGCATCGCCGTCAGCCAACCGGCCGTGCCCAGCCTGGTGCAGGCCTGGCTGCCTGATCGGATCGGTCGGGGTATTGCCATCTACACCAACGGCATTTTCGTGGGCGAGGTCATCGCGGCCACCGTCACGCTTCCCTTCCTCGTCAACCCGTTCGGTTGGCAGGGCGCGCTGGCCGCCTGGGCCGTACCGGCCGGCGCGGCGCTGGCGCTCTGGCTGGCGTTCACGCCATCGACGAAGATGAGTGCTCAGATTGGCGCGGCATGGTTCCCCGACTGGCGAAGTGGCCGGATGCTACGCATTGGGCTGTTGATGGGCGGCGCCAGTGTCGTCTACTTCGGCATGAATATCTGGATCCCCGACACGCTCGAGGCCCGTCACGCCCATCACCTGATCCCCCTCACGCTCGGCGTGCTCAACTCGATGCAACTGCCCGTCAGCCTCCTGCTGACGTTGGCCGCGGACGCGATGATCGGACGGCGTTGGCCCTTCGTGCTGGCCGGTCTGGGATCGGTTGTGGGCGTGGGCGGCTACATCCTGGCGCCGGTGGAGACGGCGCCGCTCTGGGCCGGCCTCGCTGGCGCGGGAAGCAGCATGGCCTTCATTCTCAACCTGGGCCTGCCCGCCCTGATGTCCCCATCGGAGGTCGCCCGCACGACCGGCCTGATGCTGACGGTCGGCTACGGCTCGGCGTTCTTCGGCCCCTCCCTCGGAGGTGTGGCCTGGGACTTGACCGGCCGTTTCCCGTTTGCGTTGCTGCCAATGGCCCTCGGGGCGGTGGCCATGGTCGGCCTCGGGGCGACGCTCCCTCGTCTGTCGGTCAGCCGGCCAGCACGGGCGGCGGAGTCCGCAACAGGGTTGTGATCGCGCGCAGCCCGCTGAGGACGTCAGTCCGGTCGATCGCGTCACGCTCGGCTCGAAGTGCCCGTGCCATCGCGATCACCTGGGCGCTGAACGTCACGTAACTGGTGAGCATGCTGCCGCGCACCGCGTGCAGCTTTTCCTGCGTGACCTCTGCCTCGACCGCGCCCAACAACCGCCCCGCTCGTCGCAACATCGGGTAGGCATTGTCGCGAGTTAGTCGGATGCGTCGCAGCCGGTGGAAATAGGGAACGTCGGGCTCGGCCGTTGGCCGGGTCTCGAGGAAGGCATCGGCACCCGCCAGCAGCCTCCGCAGCGCTTCGTAAGTGGCGTTGAGTCGGGCACCGCCGGTGCGTTCCTGGGTATAGCCGTAGTGCCAGAGGATGACGGCGTCGGCAAAGGAGAAGAAGACGTTTCGGTAAAGCGTGTCACCGGTCAGCGTCGACATCAGCGCATTGCGCAAGCCCGCCTTGGCATTCTTCAACAAGGGTCGCTCGAACAGGTCGTCGACGAGGCCGGCCCACTGCGGCCGCGCCGCCTGCGAGGCGGTGGCCATCACCTGGAATGCCGGGACCGCGGGCAATCCCTCGATGGCGGCGGCGACGATGGTCGATTCGCGGCCACCCACTTCGAGGAGCGCGGCGCGGGCGTCGGCCACCGCCGCACTGACCAACGTTGGGCTCAACCCGCCTGCTCCACCACCGGCCACTGCACCCGGGATCCGAGCTTTTCCAGGTAGCGGATATCGATCAGCTTGCGGGGAGCCTCGTAATCGTCCCCGTTGAACCCGTGATAGTCGCTGCCGACCGTCATCAGCAGCCCATGCTGGCCGGCCAGCTCTTCGTAAACCGGGATCTGTTCCGGCTTGTGCCGGCGGGTGTAAACCTCCAGGCCGTCCAGCATCGGCAGGACCTCTTTCATCAGATCCTGGTCCGGGACCGAACCTGGGTGCGCGTGCACGGCCAGCCCGCCTGCCGCATGGATGGCGTCGATCGCCTCTCGCGGTGACGGGATCGGGGCATAGAAATCGGGCGGCATGAAGTCGACCGCCTTGCGGACGCTCGCCCAGGCATCTTTCTCGGTCATCAAGCCGTGCTGCAGGACCAGCTTGAGCACGGCGCCGGGCATCACGGTCGGCTTATAGGCAAAGGCCTCCAGCCCCAGCTCGCGACCGATGCCCTGGTCCTCCAGGGCCTGGATCCAAGCTTCGGTCTGCTTGCGGAAGACGCCCTGGGTCCGGTCGAGGAGGGCGAGCAGCGGAGGATGGTTGAGGTCGACGCCGTGACCGAGGATGTGTCGCAGCTGGTTCGGCGGATAGGTTGTCATTTCGAGGGCGGGCACGTAGCCGAGGCCGCGACGGTGAGCCACCGCACGGGCGCGGCCCACTCCATAAAAGGTGTCGTGGTCGGTCAGCGCCATCACCCGGACGCCATGGTCGGCGGCCAGGTGGGCCACCTCGTCCGGATCGCGCCAGCCGTCACTCACTGTGGAATGCATGTGCAGATCAGCCAGCACGGCCCTAAGTTTACCGGGCATCTTCCGCCGTCCGGCTGGGGCCGGATTTGAAAGAGTGACGGATTTCCGCGGAATCCCCGTTGGGTACGAATAAGAGCAGTCGGAAACGTGTTTTCGTCGAGGTGGATGGAAATGCTCGGAGAGCTTGAGCTGATTCGGTTGATCGAAGAGAACGATTACCCCGCGCGCCTGGTCCAGGCGGGCTTGGTCTGGGTGGAGCTCGAGATCACGGACCCGAAAACCAATGCCGTTCGTCGTGAGCGGCTCTCGAAGTCGGCCTTTGCCGACCTCATCCTCGACTGGCGGGAGCGCCACAAGCGCAACTTGCGCGAACTCGGCCCCGCGCTGCGCAAGATCGGCATTGCTGCCTAGGTAGTTCCAGCGAGCCCGCGGGCGAGCGCTAGCTAGTTGCGCCGGCCGAAGATGCGGAGCAGGATCAGGAAGAGGTTGATGAAGTCGAGGTAGAGGCTGAGTGCCAGCAGGAGCGAATTGTTATCGCCGGCGCGCTGCGCCTTGACCCGCCAGAAATCGTAGAACGTCAACCCCACGAAGACGACTCCGAGGAACCCGGTGAGCGCCAGCTGGCTAATTGGCAAGTGGAAGATCAGGGTGGCGAAGCTGACGAGGATGCCGAGTAACAGAGCCCCGATGAGATAGCGGCCCCAGGCGGCCATGTTGATGCTGGTCAGGTAGACAACCGCGGCGGCGACCAGGAAAATGCCGACGGTGCCCACCAGCGCGCTTCCGACCGCGTCCGGATTGGAGTTGAGGTAGAGGTTGACGACAGGCGCGATGAACAGGCCCTCGACGACCGAGAAAATCGCCAGCAACCCGGCAGCCAGCGTGTGGTTCCGGGAAGCCGCCGCCTGGATGCCGAAAATCAACCCGATCCCGACAAGGAAATACACAAACCACGAAGGGCTTTGGAGTCCGGGCGTGGTAACCCAGAGGTAAATGCCGCCAACCGTCAGCGCCAATGACAGGCCGAGCCACCCCATCGTCCGGCTGAGCAGCGATCGCTCGACCTGGGTCTGACTCTGAAGCATTTCGTGCGGCAGCATTACTTGAACGCTACCACGCGATGACGCGGGCTACACTATCGCCTTTCCTTATACTGGTGCCCACCCTTGAACAGGATCAACCGCCGCATATCCATGCTGACCTGCGGCCTGGCCCTGGTCGTCCTGGCCGGGTGCAGCACCACCGCCGGACCGGCCCCGACCCCAACGCCGACCCCGAGCCGGCCGGGACCAGCGATGGTCCAGATCGAGAACTCGATCCTCGCACGGCCCCAGTCCGGGCTACAGCAGGCCGACCTGGTCTACGAGTACCTCGCCGAAGGCGGGATCACCCGGATGACGGTGATCTACGTCAAGCCCTCCGGCAACCAGCGGATCGAGCCGGTGCGCAGCGCCCGCCCGGTCACGATCCGCCTCTGGCACGCCTACCATGGCGTGATCTTCTTTTCGGGCGCCAACACCAGGGTGCTGCAGATGATTGCGGATCAGCACATTCCGGGGCTCACCGAGGGCAGCGATGGCGGCGTCTACTTCTCGCGCGACCCGAGCCGGCGCGCACCCCACAACCTCTACACCGATGGGGATCGCCTTGCCCAGGGCTTGAGCAAGTACGCGCCGCGCGTTACCTATCAGCTGCCCTCGCCGGGCATACCGCCCGCGAGCCCGGCACCCGTCGTGGCCAACCGGATCGTGTTCGATCAGACGAATTTCCATCGGGTGACCTACACCTACTCTGCCTCGGATGGCGCCTACGCGTATGGAACCTTGCTCGGGCCGCTGATCGACAAGAACACCGGCCAGCCGATCAAGCCGGTGAACGTGATCCTGATCCAGGTGGCACACCATGATGCCGGGTTTACGGACGTGCTGGGCGCTCCGGCCGTCGACTTCGACCTCCTAGGGACCGGCCCCGCGGACGTTTTCACCCAGGGCCATCACTACTCGGCGAAATGGGACCTGTCCGATCCCGAGCAGCCGCTCAAGATCCTCGGGGTCGACGGGAAGGTGATGCACCTTCCTGCTGGGCTCACCTGGATCCACCTGGTCGATCCCGGAACCCCAATCGCCACCTCCTGACGTAGACTCGGTTTAACAGGCGCTCGAAGGCCGGCACCCGCAAGGTGCCGGCCGTTTTCATGCCCGGCGTCGCAGGGAGCCCACGGAATCGGTACGCTAGAGGCATGGTAATCACCACGCGTTTCGAGCTAGGAGCGCCGGTCGATGCGGCCTGGGCGTACCTGCTCGACGTGCAGAAGATCGCGCATTGCGTTCCGGGGGCCTCGCTCACCGAGGTGATCGACGACAAGACGTACGCCGGAAAGATCGAGGTCAAGCTCGGACCGATCGGGGTCTCCTACAAGGGCCGGGTCAGGATCGAGAGCATGGACCCGGCGACCCACACGGTGCAAGTCAAAGCCGAAGGCGCGGAGACTCGGGGACGCGGCGGCGCCTCCGCCACGATGACGGCACAGCTCGAGCCGAGTGATAAGGGGACAAGCGTCGTGATGAACACGGACCTGGCGGTGAGCGGCGTCGTGGCGCAGTTCGGACGCACCGGCATCATGCAGGAGGTCGCTCAGCGGTTGGCCCAACGGTTCGCCAGTTGCGTCGACTCGGAGCTCAAGGCCGCGACACCCGCCGGCTGATCGCCGGGATTCTTCTGGCCGCCGGCCGATCCACCCGGTTTGGTCGTCAAAAGCTGCTCGAACCCTGGGACGGCGAGCCCCTGGTGCGCCGGGCGGCGCGCACCTTTCTGAACGCCGGTGTGGCGCCGCTGATCGCGGTCGTCTCGGATGATTCACGGTTTGCCGAGGCTCTCGCCGGCCTGCCCGTGTCGATGTACGAGAATCCGGAGCCGGACCGGGGGATCAGCAGCTCGATCGCCATCGGCGTGCGCGCCCTGCCTGAAACGACAGACGCCGCCTTGATCGGCGTCGGCGACCAACCTTATCTGACCGCGGAGGCCATCGAGGAGCTGGTCCGCGCCTTTGAGCCGGGGCGGATCATCGTTCCTCGCTTCGGCGATCATCGCGGCAACCCGCCGGTGTTCGATCGTCGATTTTTCCCGGACCTGCTGGCGCTGGATGGTGACGAGGGCGGTCAGCGGGTGATCACGGCATATCCGGACTCGGTGACCGAGGTCCCTCTTTCCGCCAGGCTGGGCGACGATATCGATCGCCCCGAGGAATGGCCGCGCTAAGCGATCGTCGCCCGGAGCAGCGTATAGCCGGCTGCCAGGGCCCAGAGCAGGCCGCCCAGCAGCATGGCATCGATGCGCCAGCCGTAGATGCTGCCCGCCGCCGCCAGACTGTCGAGGATCGAATGGAGGGTGCTCATTCCGGTTTCCAGTTGCTGGATTCAGCATCGCGCTCCTGGATGAGCGCAGGCTCTGAGCGGAATGAGAGAAGGCTGAGAAATTGACCCCACCGCTAAAAGCCCGTCCGGCCGAACTGCGCGACGCGCCCGCCCTTGCGGGGATCTACAACCAAGGTAGGCGTGTACCGCCTGCTGGGAAGTGCCGCGCAGGACTAGCCGATTCGTGCCTCCGGAGGCGCGTGGGCGTCGGTATCTTCAACGAGCCGGAGGAAGCGCTCGACGAGCGCCGCATCCCACTGCTTGCCTTCACCTTGCCTGAGCGTGCGCATCGCCTCGTCACGCGGCCGCCGCGGGCGATAGGGGCGATCGCTCGTGATGGCAACGAAGGCATCGGCAATGGCGATGATGCGTGCGAATAAAGGAATGTCCTCGCCACCCAGTCCGTCCGGGTATCCAGCGCCGTCGACCCGTTCATGGTGATGGCGGACCGCCGGCAGCAATTGCTCGGCGCGCGGCAGCGCTCCGAGAATCTCTTCGCCGACGACGGGGTGGCGTTTTACCTGGCTGAATTCCCCTGGATCGAGGCGGCCTTCTTTGGCGAGGACGCCGACCGGGACCGTCAGGGTGCCGACGTCATGCAGTAAGGCGGCCTTGTAGAGGGCGGTCAGCTGCTCATCCGGCAGTCCGATCGCGGTCCCCAGTTGCATCGCCCAGTGCGCCACCTTCTCGGAAAGGCCCACGCTACTGTGATCGCGATCCTCGACCGCCCGGGCCAGCGTGACCACTACACTTTCGAGATCGTTGACCTGGCTTTTCAAGCGGGTGATGCGCAGCTGAGCTGTTACCAGCGCCAGCAGCGTCGCCCGCTGCAGCGGTTTGACGCCCACATCATCGGCGCCGGCCTGCAGGGCCCGTTCCCGCTGGACCTCGTCTTCCGCCGACACCAGCAGCACCACCGGGACGTCGCGCGTCGCCGCGGAATGTTTGATCGCCCGGCAGACGTCGAAGCCGTCCATGTCGGGCAGCAGCGATTCGCATAGTACGAGGTCGACCGAGTGCGCGGAAAGCAACCGGAAAGCCGCGCCGCCATCCTGGGCCGTGAGAACGCGGTGACCAGCTCTCTCGAGGTGGGCCCGCAGCTCGCCTTCGCTCGTGGCATCATCGCCGGCGACCAGCACGGTGGCGAAGGCGTCACCTGATCGGGCGGCGTGCGAGGCGATCACCGGCTGAGCAGCCCCGGTAATTTTGCGAAGTCGCGCTCGGCGGCCATCCGCATGAAGGCGAAAGCCCGGTCACTTTGCCCGCGGGCACGCAGAACCTCCGCGTAAATCGCACAGACCTCGGCAAGCTTGCCAGCGGCGTTGCGCTCCGCCAGCATCCGCATCGCGGTTCGAAACTTACGGTCGGCGACGACTTGCCTGCCCAGGCGATCGGCCGCTTGCGCCTCGATCCCCATCGCGTACGCCTGGTGCAGGTGGTCGCCCGATCGATGCGCGGCCTTCTGGCCTTCGCGCGCCAGCGCCAACGCGTCGTCCGCTTCGCCGTTCTCGAGCGCATACCGAGCCAGTTCACCGGCGGCGACGCCGATCGTCAGGTCATCGCGCAACTCCCGGGCGCGGATCAGGCATCGCTGCTGAATGTCCCGCGCCTCCGCTTTCCTTCCAGCCGCATAGTAGACGTCGCCCAAGTTGTTGAGAATCCTGTTGGCGACCTGCTGCTGGCCGATTCGCCCGTGCAGCTCGAGGGCTCGATTGCAGTGCTCGATCGCGCGGTTGAGGTCGCCGACGGCCCGGGCGCTGACGCCCAAGCTCATGTGGGCGTTAGCGATCCGGTGAAGGCTCTCGGCGTCGGTGGCCGCCGCGAGTGCCTGCTGAAAGTAGCGATCAGCTTGGACGAGCTGCCCCATCGCGTAGTGCTCACGACCGAGGTTATGGAGTGCGCGGGACCGCATCGAAGGATCGGCGTGTTTAGATCGATCGAGCCAGCCCAGCGCTCGGAGGTTGGCTTCGATCGCGGCGTTGAATTGTTCGGTCATCTGCAGCACCGTGCCAATCTCGATATAGATCGCGGCGCTGAGCTCCGGATCGTCGGGTGGAACCATCGCCGCCGCCACCTGGTGGGCTTCCAAGGCATCCGTAAGCCGGCCGAGCGCATCGAGAGCTGTCCCCCGAATGCGATGAAGGTCGGCTCGCTCGTTGGCGGTCGTTGTCGTCGCCAGCGCCTCATCAACCAGAGCCAGCGCGCGCTCGGGCTCCTGGGCTTTGACGGCCAGCACGGCGCTCTTGCGGAGGTAGGTCTGTTCGAGCGGCGATTGGTCACCGGTGAAGTGGCCAAGCGGCAATCCCAACCGCTCTGCGATCAGGCGCAGCTTGGCCAGCGAGGGCGTGGCCCGATTGCGCTCGATCTGGCTGATGAAGCCCTTGGTCGCCAGGCCCCGGGCCAGCTGCTCCTGGGTTAAGCGCCGAGCCAGTCTGGCTTCCCGAAGACGTTCACCGACTGAGTTCATAAATGCTCCTGATGTATAGCCTAGCTAAACGCGCTGCCGAAAAGTATATTGACACCAAATTGAATCGGGTGTTACATTCCGGACCAAACGGTGCGGGCACCCGGTCACCCACAAGGAGGGTGTCATGTACCGTTTCGCCGCCCTACTAACCGCGGTCGCCGCCGCCGTCCTCGCTGTCGCCGATATCGTTGGAGGAGGTCACTAACGAGGTTCCGGGGGCTCGGACAAGGCGCTTGCCGCGGGCAAGCGCCTTTTTTCATGCCCTGAGCGCGGGGGCGCCTGGCCGGTGGTTAGGGGGAGGCGGAGGCTTTGGGCGAGGCGCTGGAGGAAGGGCTGGGCGACTGCAGGGCGGCGAGCTGCCGCAGGACCTTCCCAAGCGCCTGGATATCGCTCGCGTAGGTCGTGAAGTCGCCGTTCTTGAGAGCGGTCTGGGCGTTGGTGTAGTCCTGGTTTGCCTGCGCGATCAACTGGGCCACCGTGCCGCTGGGGGGCGTCGTGGTACCGCCTGGCGTGGTGGTCGGGGTCGCCTGGCCGAGCAGGGCGGCGAGCGCCTTGTCGAGCGTGTCTTCCATGACGACGTTCTGGCCGGTGGCCACGATCACCTTCTTCAGCTGCGGTTTGGCAACGTTTGTCGCTTCAAGGTAGACCGGCTCGATGTAGAGCAGGGAAGTCTCGATTGGTAGGACGAGGAGGTTGCCGCGGATGACGCTCGAGCCCGGGGCATTCAGTAACGCGAATTGGGACTTGATCAGGGGCGCCTGGTCGATGTTGGCTTCCACCTGCTGCGGGCCGACGACCAGGCTGTCTTTGGGAAAACGGAAATCGAAGAGCGTGCCGTAGTCGGGCTGATCGGAGCGCGCCGCCAGGTAGGCAATCATGTTTGTCTTGCCGTTCGGCGTGTACGGCAGGATGGTGAGGAACTCCTCCCTGGGCTCGCCCGGGAGTCGGCTGATGACATAGAAGGGGCGAATCGGCGAGGCGCCGCCCGCCTGAGCCAAATTTTCCTTCGCGATGTTCCAGAGATCCGAGCGGAGGTAGAAGACGGTGGGATCCGTCATGTGGAAGTAGGTGTACCGTTCGGCCTGCCGGTTGAAAAGGTCGCGCGGATACCGGATGTGAGCCTGCAGTCCCGCGGGCATCTGATTGAACGGCTTGAATAGCCCCGGAAAGATGGAGGCGTAGGTGTTGGCGACCGCGTCGTTGGTGTCGATCTGATAGAAGGTCGTGGTGCCGTCGTAGGCGTCGACCACCGCCTTGACGGAGTTGCGCGCATAGTTGACGCCCGTCAACGGGCCGCCATCGTTGGGCGGGATCTCGCTGTATGGGTAGTGGTCGGTCACCGTGAACCCGTCGAGGATCCAGTAGATGTGGCCGTCGACCACCACGATGTAGGGGTCCTGGTCGAACTGGAGGAAAGGCGCGAGCGCCGCGACCCGGTCCTGAACAGCGCGGTTGAACAAGACCTGCGTCTGGGAGGTCAGCTGCGGACTGATCAGCATGTTGATGTCACCGAAGCGGATGGCAAAGGCCAGGCTCCGAAGCGTCGACGATAACGGCACGCCCGTATTGCCCTTCCACTGGGTGTACTGGTCGGTGGTGAACGGATAATCGAATTCGGGCTGCTTCGAGTCGGTCAAGACGTAGTTCGTCGTGTGCCGACCGAAGTAGATTGCGGGCTGGGTCACCGTCGGTACGCCGGTCGGTGGAATGTCCTGGAGCGTCAGGACGGGATCGCCCTGGGCGGTCGCCTCGTTGGCGCGCGCGGCGACCACGCCGTAGCCGTGGGTGTACTGCAGCTTGAGCGCGACCCAGGTGTTTGCCACCTGGGTTACCTTGTCGGGGTTCAGCTCGCGTGCGGCGAGCAAGAGCTGCAGGTACTGGCCGCCGAGCTGATAGCGATCGACCGCAACCTCATTCGGGTAGAACTGGTAATAGGTGCGAAGGCTTTGGATGTTCTCCAGGGTGGAGGGGAGCGCCAGTTGCGGATCCCAGAGGCGGGCATTCTGGACCGTTTGCGGGTTGTTTGCCACCTTATCGGCGGTCAAGGTGTCCTGAGGGGTAAAAGGCCGGTCGGTGATACTGGTCAGGCCGTACGCCTGCCGCGTGAACGCGATCTCATTTTTGATGTATGGAGTCTCGCGCGAGAGTTCGCTGGGCGCGACCTGGAACCGCTGGATGACCCCGGGAAAAAGGACAAGCAGGATGAAGGCCGCCCCCAACCAGGCGACCAGCGCCGCCGGCAGTGGCGCCAGCCGCCCCGCGGCCGCGTTGACGAGAAGTCCGATAGCGATCAACGCCATCAGCACGGTCATGATCCAGTAGGCTGGAATGCGGGCCGCGACATCCGCATAGCCGACCCCATAGACGAAGCCGCGCTGGCCGAGCAGCAGCTCGTAGAGGTCGAGGCGGTAATGGATGGCGAGCAGCGCGGCAAAGGCCGCCGCCAGCACCGACAGGTGGCGTACCGCCCGCGCCGGCAACGTGAAGGTTTGAATCCCGGCCCGGGAGGCGTAGAGGCCGGCGGCTACCAGCATCATCAGGATCACGACTCCCAACAGCCAGCCCCACACGAACCGGTAGAAGGGGAGGGTGAAGACGTAGAAAGAGACGTCCTGATGCCAGATCGGGTCCTGGACGTTGAAGGGCTTCTGATTCAGGAAGGTGAGAATCGTCTGCCACTGCCCGGCCGCGATCCGGCCGAAGAGTAGTCCCAGGAGGAAGACGGCGAGCATGGCAAGGATCGTCGAGGGCGCCGTGATCAGCCGCTGGCGGATGCCGATCGACGAGAGGCGCCGGCCGGAGTTGAGCGCGAGTGCCACCAGGACGTTGGCCGCGCCGATGGCCCAGAAGAGGATCGCGAAGATGAAGAACGTCCAGATCTGGGCGGCGAAGCGCGTTCCGAAGACGCCGCCGTAGCCAAGTGCGCGGAACCAGAGATAGTCGGTATAGAGCGTCGCGAACGGCTTCAGCAGGAAGAGGAGCAGCAGCAGGACCGCGGCCACCACGATCCAGAAGACCGCCCGCCCCGAGACCCGGATGGTGGGAAAGCTCGGTTCGGTGGGGAGCCGGCTGAAGGGCGACTCGCCGTTGAAGAATCCCCGCGGAGGGACGCGTCTAGACATGCGGGAAATCCCGCGACCCTGACATAGCGATGTAGGCGGTGCGCCCAGGATAGTGTGCCGTGCTGTCCACCTCTTCCTCGATCTGTAGGAGCCGATTGTACTTGGCGACCCGTTCGGAGCGTGAAGGCGCACCGGTTTTTATCTGCCCGGCGCCGGTGGCAACGGCGAGGTCCGCAATGAACGTGTCCTCGGTCTCGCCGGATCGGTGCGAGACCACGGTCCGGTACCCGGCCCGGCGGGCGGTCGCCATCGTCTCGAGCGTCTCCGTCAGCGTTCCGATCTGGTTGACCTTGATCAGAATGCTGTTGGCGATGCCGCCCTCGATGCCGTGGCGCAGCCGGACGACGTTGGTCACGAAGATGTCATCACCGACAAGCTGCACCCGCTTCCCCAGCCGGCTGGTCAGCAGCCGCCAGCCCTCCCAGTCGTCCTCCGCCAGACCATCCTCGATGGAGATGACCGGATAGCGATCGATCCAGCTGGCCCATCGATCGACCAGTTCCTGCACGTCGAGGCTGCGTCCCTCGCCGGTCAGTTGGTAGCGCCCATCGCGATAGAACTCGGAGGCCGCCGGGTCCAGCGCGATGAAGACCTCCTCGCCCGGCCGGTGACCGCTGCGCTCGATGGCGTCGACCAGGAGGGTCATCGCCTGCTCGTTGGTGTCGAGCTCGGGAGCGAATCCGCCTTCGTCGCCCTGCCCGGTGCTGAGGCCGCGCTGATGCAGGCTGTCCTTGAGCGCATGAAACACCTCGGCGCCCCAACGAAGCCCCTCGCGGTAGCTCGGCGCGCCCGCAGGAACGATCATGAACTCCTGGAAATCCACCTTGGTCTGCGCGTGCCTGCCGCCGTTCAAGATGTTCATCATCGGCACCGGCATCAACAGCTCGCCGTCGCCGGCGAGATAGCGATAGAGGGGCTGCCCGGACGCCGCTGCCGCCGCCCGGGCGACCGCCAGGGAGGTGCCGAGAACAGCATTGGCGCCCAGCCGCGATTTATTGGCGGTGCCGTCGAGACTGATCAGCCGTTCGTCGATCGCCCGCTGGTCGCTCGGATCGGCCCCCCGCAACGCCGCGGCGATTTCGTCATTGACGTGCCCGACTGCCTTTAGCACCCCCTTGCCGCGATAACGGCCCTGATCGCCGTCGCGGAGTTCGACCGCCTCATGCGCCCCGGTCGAGGCGCCCGATGGAACGGCGGCCCGGCCCAGCTCCCCCGACTCGAGCCGCACGTCCACCTCGACGGTTGGGTTGCCGCGCGAGTCAAGAATCTCGCGGCCGCGGATCCGATCGATGCGCGGCCTGGTCACAGCTCGTCGTCGTCCATGCCGGCCGGGCCCTCGGGATCTCCGTCTCCCATTTCGTCGGCGACCTGGTCGAAGTCCTCACCGAGCTCGTCTCCGCCCATCTCCTGGCCCATCTTCTTCGCCCAGCGCGCCATACTCTTAGGATCGTTCTCGTCGACGTCGGACAGGTCGCCGTCGCTCAAGCGATCCAGCCGGCTGTCCTCGGAAAGCACCTGGGCGGTGCGGGAAATGAGCCGCGTCAGATGCCGGCCGCCGCAGTGGGGGCACGCGGGCGAGGCCTCGATCGAAGCCAGGCTGCGAAAGAAGATGGAAGGCCGCTTGCCGCAGTCGGCGCAGCGATATTCATAGATGGGCATGAAGTTCCCTAAACTTAGCGCATGGCAGAGCATCAACCATCAGAAGGCAGCGAACGCGTGCGCGAGGCGATCCGTGACGGCTTCACCATCATGCTGGGGGCGGCGAGCTGGGCGTTCGAACAAGGCGACCGTATGGTCGATACCTGGTTGCATCAGGGGCACATCAGCCGGGAGGAGGGTCGCCGGCGTTTCGATGAGTTCGCATCTCGCACTCGTCAGGCGGGCGAGGATCTCAGCCGCCGGGTCTCCAGCAGTGTGCGAAGCGCCAGCTCACCGATCGCGACGCGGGATCAAGTCGCCAATCTGGAGCGGCAGGTCGCGGAACTGACCCGCCAAATCGAATCGATGCGGGCCGGCTCGACGGCGGCTAGCGAGGAGCGCACTTAGCAGAGTAGCGAGGCCGCAGGCCGAGCCGCGCCTTCGCGCGCACGCGCACCTGCGCGATCAAGTTGCTATGTAACTGTGCTCGCCGGAAGGGCGGAAAGAGATCTAAGCCGGGAGGATGGTCGCACCGAGGACACCCTTGAGGTGGGCCAGCGCCCAGTGCTGGACCTCGTCGCCCGGGTGGCCGGGGGCATCGAAGGTCTCGACCGCTGCGGCCGGCACCACCACGCGGTAATCGCGGTTTCGCAGGTCCGCGACCGTGTGCAGGACGCAGATATCGGTGCAGACGCCGACCACGGTTACCTGCTCCGGTTGCGCCGCTTTGAGGCGCTCCTCGAGGTCGGTCTCGAAAAAGCCGGAGTAGCGCCGCTTCCGGATCAGGGTGGCCCCCTGGAGCAATGGTTGGAGCTCAGGGACCACCTCGGACTCGGTCGTCCCTCGCACGCAATGCACCGGGAAGACCTCGAACTCGCGGTCGTGCGGGTCGTGCGTGTCCGCCAGGAAGATCAGGTGGTCGCCGGCGCGCCGGCGCTCCTCGATGACCTCGCGGATCCGCGGGATGGCGGCATCGCAGCGAGGCGAGGCGAGGTTCCCCTGCTTGCAGAAGCCGTTGAGCACGTCGACCACGATCGTGACGTTGGGCATGGGTTCAGCTCACCAGCTCGAGTCGGGGGTTCGGCCGGTGGCGGCGCCCGGCCTTGGCGCAGGGCCGGCCTTCGACCATGACCACGTCGGCGGTGAAATCGTAGTTGCCCTGGAAGAAGGCGCTGCCGACACCATAGGCATCCACCGGCACCCGCTCGCGCTCAAACCGCTCGATCTTCTCGACGTTGAAACCGCCGCTCGCCACGATCTTGACGTGCTCGAAGCCCTCGCGGTCGAGCGCGCGGCGGACCAGGTGGCAGAGTTGGGGGTTGACCCCGCGAGGGTCGAAGTCGCCCATCAGCTTCTGGACGCTGACGTCGACCATTGTTTCCGAGGTGTCGAGGCGAACGCCCCACAGGCGATCCTTCAGCTCCCGCGCCACCTCCAGTGATGTCCGGACGCTATCGTTCTCGAAGTCGACCAGCACGATGAGGTTGATCGACGGGTCGTTATGCTCCGCGAACTTCCGGGCGGCCAGCACGGTGGCGCCGTTGTAGGCGGCGATCAGGGCGTGCGGCACGGTGCCCACCCCCTTGCCACCCCACCAGGACGCCTGGGCGTCGGTCGAAACCCCGATCGCGCCCGAGACATGGGCCGCGTAGCCGTCGCCGGTTTGCACCAGGTGGTGGTCGTGCCGAGCGGGGAAGAAGATGATCTGCTTCCCCTGCGCCGCCTCCACGACACGGCGCACGTTGGTCGCCACCTTGGTGCGGCGGGCCAGCACGCCGAGGTACACGGTTTCCAGCCGGGCGAACAGGGAATAGTCGCCTTCGATCGTCATCGCGGTCTCCCAGGGCGCCACCTCGTCGCCGTCGTAGAGGGCGTGCACTCGCAGTTGGGAGAAATCCTCGGAGCAGAGCTTGACGATGGCGATCGCCTCATCCATGCCGCCGATGACGGCCTGCTTCTTCTGGAAGACCTGCATCAGGACGTGCGGGTTGCGATGATCCGCGCGTAGCACGTCCAGCGTGCGATTGAAATAGACGTCGCTGTAATAGCCTTCGCGGATTCGCTCCACTGGGAGTCGAAAGACCGAAGGATCCAGCCGCTTGCGGCGCCGGACGGGCGTATCGGTTAGGGCTTCGGTTGCCACCTCAGTGACTCAGATGTTAAGAGGTAGCGCCAACCTTCCGGTATCGCTGGTAGCGCTCTTCCACCAGGCGGTCGATGTCGATCGCTTCGAGGGTGCTGAGATGGCGGCGCATCGCCGCTCCGGCCGCGTCCGCCGCCAGCCCGTAGTCGTTCTGCGCGCCGCCCGGCGGTTCGGGAATGATTTCATCCGCGAGACCGAGCCGCTTCAGGTCCGCGGCGGTGAGCTTGAGTGCTTCGGCCGCCTCGACCTTGCGGGCGATGTCCCGCCAGAGGATCGAAGCGCACGCCTCCGGCATGGCGACGCTGTAGATCGAATGCTCCAGCATCAGCAGCCGATCCCCCACGCCGATGCCAAGCGCGCCGCCGCTACCACCCTCGCCGATCACGAGCGTCAGGATTGGGACGCGAGCCTGGGAGAGCGCCACCAGATTTTCCGCGATCGCCCAGGCGATGCCGCGCTCCTCGGCGCCCGCGCCGGGGAATGCGCCCGAGGTGTCGACGAAGGCCACGATCGGAAACTGGAAGCGTTCGGCCTGACGGATCAGCCGGAGTGCCTTACGATAGCCCTCCGGGTTGGCCATCCCGAAGTTGCGCATCGCCCGTTCCGCCGTAGTGCGGCCCTTCTGCTGCGCAACCACCATGATGGTTTTACCGTCGAAGCTGGCCGGCCCGCCGATGATGGCGTGATCGTCACCGAAGACCCGGTCGCCATGGAGCTCAACGAAGTTACTGCAGATCGCGTGGATGTAGTCCAGCGCGTAGGGACGGTCAGGGTGGCGGGCGAGTTCGACCTGTTCCCAGGTTGCGGCGGCAACCGACCCGTTGTCGGTCACCGGTTGACGGCGGGGGCCGGCGCCGCGCTCTTCGCCTGCCGCTGCAGCTCGAGGTCGCTGACGACCCCATTCCTGGTGTAGAGGTCGAGCAACTGGCGCAGCACAGCTGGCAACTCCGGCCGCGGCACGACCAGGTCGATCATGCCGTGCGCCAAAAGGAACTCCGCGGTCTGGAAACCATCGGGGAGCGTCTCGTAGGTAGCTTGCTGGATCACCCGCGCCCCGGCGAACCCGATCATCGCGCCCGGCTCGGCCAGGATCACGTCTCCGAGCGAGGCGAAGCTGGCGGTCACGCCGCCCATCGTCGGATCGGTCAGCAGCGAGATGTAGGGGACCCCGGCCGTCCCCAGCCGCCCGAGCGCGGCCGAGGTCTTGGCCAACTGCATCAAAGAGAGCATGCCCTCCTGCATCCGGGCGCCACCCGAGGCCGATATGATCAGCAGCGGCAGGCGGCTGTGCAGCGCGCGCTCGATGCCATTCGTGATCTTTTCGCCGGTGGCCGCTCCCATGCTGCCGCCCATGAAGGCGAAGTCCAGGACGACCAGGACGATCCGGTGCCCGGCCAGCATCGCCTCACCCCAGGTGACCGCCTCGTTGGCGCCGGTGATGGCGCGGCTCTGCTCGATCCGTCGGCTATAGGGCTGCGAATCTTTGAAGCCCAGGACATCCGTCGCCGTGATCGCCTGGTCCTCTTCTCGAAAGGAGCCGGACTCCACCAGCATCGCGATCCGCTCGGGAGCGCGCAGCCGAAAGTGGTAGCCGCAGCGATAGCAGACGCCCAGCGCGGCGGTCAGGCGAGCGGGCTCGAGCGAGGTATCGCACTTGGGGCAGGTGAGCCGGTCGATCTCCTCGCCGACGCCGGCGCGCGGCGACGGCAGAGCGACGTAGCGCGTTTTGGGACGAAACATGGGTTAGGCCGCGACCCTGACGGGCGCGCCTTCCCACTCGATCACGCAGGCGCCCCAGGTCAACCCGGAGCCGAACCCGACCAGCACGAGATGGTCGCCGCGTTTCAGCCTGCCGGCCGCGACGGCATCCTTGAGCGCCAGCGGGATGGAGGCCGTCGAGGTGTTGCCGTAGTTGGCAATCTCGTTGACCATGACGTCGGCGCCCACGCCGAGCCGCTTGCCGGCCGCCTCGATGATGCGGGCGTTGGCCTGGTGCGGGACGATCAGTTTCACGTCCTCCAGCCGGACATTCGCCTTCTCCAGCGCCTGGAGCGTCGCCTGCGCCAGGATCTCGGTGGCGAAGCGAAAGACTTTCCGCCCATCCATGCGGATCTCCGGGCGGCCGCGCCCCTCCGGGCCATCGGCACCCGGGGCGACATAGATCAGGTCGCCGCCGGAGCCGTCCGCTCCGAGTACGCAGGACTTGATGCCGGCGCCGTTTACCCCCGGCCCGAGCACCACCGCCCCCGCGCCGTCCCCGAAGACGACGCAGGTGCCGCGGTCCTTGAAGTTGAGGATCTTGGTCAGCGTCTCGCTCCCGATCACGATCGCCTGCTTCGAGTCGCCGCCGCTGACGAAGCGGTCGGCCACGCTCATCGCAACGAGAAAGCCGGTGCAGGCCGCTTGCACGTCGAAGGCCGGACCGTGCGCGCCCAGCCGTTCCTGCACCCGTGTGGCAACCGAGGGGTACATCGAGTCCGGGGTGGAGGTGCTACAAACGATGAGATCGGTGTCCTCCGGACGCAGCCCGGCCGCCGCCAGGGCATCCTTCGCCGCCGCGGCGGCCAGGTCCGTGGCGGTCTCGTCGACGGCCGCGATCCGCCGCTCCACGATGCCGGTGCGCTCCCGGATCCAGGTGTCGGAGGTCTCGACCATCTTCTCGAGGTCGGCGTTCGTCAGGATGCCGGACGGAAGGTAGCTGCCGACCGACTTGATGCTGGTGAGCATGCGTCTCCCCGGCTAAAGAATCTGACCAGTATATACCGGCATCCTCGTACTGGTTACGCCTTTTCACCGAGCGTCAACAGCGCCCTTGCCGCGCCCAGACAAGGCGCGTGAATGTAGCGCGCGTCGGTCTTTTCAGGCGAGGACCGTCACCTGCAGGTGGCGTTCCCGCGGGCCGTCGAACTCCGCGAAGTAGATCCCCTGCCAGCGTCCCAGCGCCAGCCGCCCGGCACGCACGGGAACCGTCTGTGAGGTTCCGACCAGCGTTGACTTGATATGCGCCGCCGCGTTGCCCTCGGCGTGACGGTAACCGTTGTCCCAGGGGATCAGCCGCTCCAGCGTCGTCAGGAAGTCGGAAAGGACGTCCGGGTCGGCGTTCTCGTTGACCAGAACCCCCGCCGTCGTGTGCGGCACATAAACGTGACAGAGGCCGCTAACGACGCCGCTCTGGCTGACGACGCGCTCGACCCGCTCGGTGACGTCGATCAGCTCCGCGTGCAGGCTCGATTGGACCATCACACGATCGGTTTTGGCGGCGTTCACCATGCACGACATCGTAACAACGCGTTCTCACATCTCCCAAGATGGAGGCCGGCACCCGATAATGGCCGACGTGTCCCGGGACCTGCCGATCGGCAACGGCGCCCTGCTGGTCAACTTCGATCACAACTACCAACTGCGCGACATCTATTACCCGCGGGTCGGCCAGGAGAACCACACGAGCGGCGAACCCTCCCGCTTCGGGATCTGGGTGGACGGACGCTTCGCCTGGCTGGATGACCCGGCCTGGTCAAAAAACCTCGTTTACCTGCCGGACACGTTGGTCACCAACGTCAGCGTGCGACACCCCGACCTCGAGGTCAGCCTGACCTTCAACGACACCGTCGACCTTGGGCGCGACCTCTTGCTTCGGCGGGTCCGGGTGCTCAACGAGGGCCCGGAGCGCGAGGTCCGCCTCTTCTTTCATTTCGACTGGCACATCTACGGCACCGGGGTCGGCGACACCGTCATGTATTACCCGGCGGTGAAGGGACTGGTCGCCTACAAGGGCCAGCGCTGTTTCGCGGCCTGCGGCCAGGTTGGTGATCGGATCGGCCTGGACGGCTATGCCTGCGGCAAGAAGGACGTCGGGGGCGCGCAGGGAACCTGGCGCGATGCTGAGGATGGAGAGCTCGGCAACAACCCGATCGAGCAGGGATCAGTCGACATGACGCTGGCGCTCAAGCTGGGTCGCGTTGCGCAAGGACAGGCGGCCACCGCCTACCAGTGGCTGATCGCCGCTCGCAACCTCGCCGAGTTGCAGGTGGTGGCCGACGTCGTCACCCTGCGCGGACCGGAGGCGTTCCTCGACCGCACGCGCTCCTACTGGACCGCGTGGGTCAACAAGGAGGAACGCGACTTCGGCGATCTCTCCCCGCAGGTGGTCGACCTCTTTCGCCGCTGCCTGCTGGTGGTCCGTACCCAGGTCGACAACGGCGGCGCCGTGCTCGCATCCAACGACGCGGACGTGATCAAGTTCGCCCGCGACACCTACAGCTATATGTGGCCGCGCGACGCCGCGCTGGCGGTCTACGCCATGGACCAGGCAGGTTATGTCGACCTGCCCCGCCGGTTCTTCGAGCTCTGCGCCCGAGTCGTCACCAAGGAGGGCTACTTCCGCCACAAGTACACGCCGGCTGGTGACCCGGGGAGCAGCTGGCACCCCTGGGTCGACGCCACCGGCAAGCCGCAGTACCCGATTCAGGAGGACGAGACGGGACTGGTCCTCTTCGCCCTCTGGCAGCATTACGACCGCCACCGCGATTTCGAATTCTTCAAGGCCTACTACCGGCCGCTGATCATCCTGTCCGGCGATTTCCTGGCCGGCTACATCGACCCGCTCACCGGCTTGCCGGAGCCGAGCTATGACCTCTGGGAGGAGCGTCGCGGGGTGATGAGCTTCACGGTGGCCACGGTGTGGGCCGGGCTCAAGGCGGCGGCCAACTTCGCGCAGCTCTACGGCGAGATGAAGCTGGCGGACCATTATCGAGCGGTCGCCGACGGGATCAAGCAGGGAACGCTGAAGTTCCTGTTCGATCCGGAGCTGAACCGGTTCATCCGCCGGATCTACCTCCGACCCGATGGGACCACGGCGCGCGACCTGACCATCGACTCCAGCGTCTACGGGCTCTGGTACTTCGGTATGTTCTCCGCCGACGATCCGCAGATCGTCAGCACGATGAAGGCGGTGTATGACCGTCTGTGGTGCAAGACCGCGGTCGGCGGCATCGCCCGCTATGAGAACGATTGGTACTACCAGGTCAGCAAGGACGTCGGCAACGTTCCCGGGAACCCCTGGTTCATCTGCACCATGTGGTACGGGCAGTGGCTGGTCAGCCAGGCGCGCACGCTGGATGACCTCAGCCGGGCCCGGGATATTCTGGAGTGGGTGGCTGGCGCCGCCCTGCCGAGTGGAGTGCTCTCGGAGCAGCTCGACCCGTACAGCAAGGCGCCGCTCTCCGTCTCACCCCTCACCTGGAGCCACGCCACCGTTGTCTCCCTGGTTCAGGAGTACGTGCGCAAGCGGACGGCGCTGACCGCGGGCGTGCTAACGGCGCCTCACTCCAACGAGGCACAGCAGACCTGACTTAGAGGCTCCCAGCTCACTCGGGCGAAGACCCGATGTTTCGCCGAGCGTGGCTTTGCTATCCTCGACTGCGTGCGCGGCGTGGTGGCGGCGATCAAGGCGGATTTCGGCTGCCTACTGGTGGCGGCGCTCTTCATCATGATCATGGCGTCGACGATCGTGTTCGCAACGATCTTGACACCACCACCGCATAACGCCTTCGTCTAATGGCTGCCGACTTCAAACGCCTGATCGAGGACAGCCGCGAGATCTCGCGCCGCAGCTTTCTGGCGATGGTCGGCTGGCTTGGCTTCCTGGTGGCGTCCGCCATTGCGCTCTTCCAGAGCGTCAAGTTCGTCCAGCCCAATGCCACCTACGAGGACCCGCCGGCGTTCAAGCCGGACGGGGTCCTGGCACTCCCGACCAGCTATGCCGTGGGCGACACGGTAACCATCATCGACAAGCGGGTCGTTATCAACCGTGACCCCGATGGGTTTTACGCCATCAGCCTGATCTGCACTCACCTCGGTTGCACCCCCCGATACTTTCAGGACGTCACCAGTGACCTGATTGCGGCGGGCACCGCCATCTCGAAAGACCCGGATACCGGCCAGCTGGCGACCAAGGCGAACCCGACGCTGCCAGGCTTCAAGTGCCCCTGTCACGGCAGCCGGTACTTCCGGGACGCCGATAATTTCTTCGGGCCGGCACCCCGCCCGATGGACCGGGTGCACATCGAGCTGGCGAAGGACGGCAAACTGTTCATCGACCGCTCGATCATCGTCGATCACAAATACCGGTTGAAGGTCTAGCGAGGAGGTCGGGAGCGTTCATGAGAGTGATTCGCGCCGCGATGGACGAGATTTTCTCCGTCATTGGCCAGATGGTCGGCTCCGTGTTCCGTCATGGCCTACCGCTGACCGACAAGATCGCGGCCCGCACCGCGCTCACGAACTTCGTCCTTCACATCCACCCGGTCCGCGTGCGCCGCTCCTGGATCCGGATGTCATACACGCTCTGCCTTGGCGGCCTGTCCTTTTTCCTCTTTATCGTGCTGACCGTCACCGGGCTCTTCCTGATGTTCTATTACGTTCCCTCGACCCACACCGCCTACCAGAACATGCGTGACCTGCAGTTCGTCGTCACCTTCGGCGGCATCATCCGCAACATGCACCGCTGGGCGGCCCACGCGATGGTGATCACGGTCTGGCTGCACATGGCCAGGGTCTTCTTGACCGGCTCCTACAAGAAGCCCCGCGAGTTCAACTGGGGGGTCGGCACGCTGCTCCTTTTGTTCACCCTCCTGCTGAGCTTCACCGGCTACCTGTTGCCCTGGGATCAGCTTTCCATCTGGGCGGTCACCGTTGGGACCAACATGGCGAAGTACGCCCCGATCGCCGGCCCCTACACCCGCTACCTGCTGCTGGGAGGCCGGGCGGTGGGCGACGCGACTCTGCTTCGCTTTTACGTGCTGCATGTCGTTGGGCTTCCGCTTGCGGCATTCCTGCTGATGGTGGTTCACTTCTGGCGGGTGCGAAAAGATGGGTTCAGTGGAGGCCTCTAATTAAGCATGGCTACCGAGGCGCGTGACCGGATCGCTGCCCGCGACCGGGTGGAAGCGCGCCGGCGCCAGGTCGAGGCGCCAACCAGCGTCCGGGACGACAGCGACGACGAGATGATCGTGTCCTTCCCGGAGTTCATCTTCAAGGAGTTCATCGTCGCCGTCGGCATGACCGTCTTCCTGATCCTGGTCTCGATCTTCCTGCAGGCGCCGCTGCTCGGGCTGGCCAATCCGGGGGTGACGCCCAATCCGTCCAAAGCGCCCTGGTACTTCCTCGGCCTGCAGGAACTGTTGTCGCGATTCCCGCCGCTGATGGCGGGCGTCGCCTTTCCGACCTTCGTCATCGTGCTGATGATCCTTGTGCCGTTTCTCGACCGCAACCCGAGCCGGCGGCCGTCGGAGCGCAAGGTCGCCATCATCCTGTTCGCGCTCTACACCACCATCGTCGTGGCGCTGGTGTTGATCGGCGTGTTCTTCCGCGGCCATGAGTTCATCTGGGACTGGGGTTGGGTGCTCGGCAATCCGCAGACCTGCGCAGGGAAGCCGTGCTAGGTCGCGCCTTCCTGGTGGTCAGTGTCGCCTTCCTGGCGTTGCTGGCGTTCGCGTTCTACCAGGACTTCAATCGGCCGTGGCTGTCGATCCAGCAGAACTACGCGCAACGGTACGGCGCTGACTTTCCCATCCAGGTGCAGCAGCTCTTTCCCAAGGTCAAGGTCAACAACCAGTTTGTGGTCGAGCGCTGCATCACCTGCCACGTGCCCGACATCCAGAAGATCGGCCCGCAGGAAGCCGCCAAGCGGCTGGGTCCGAACCACCCGGCGGTGATCAGCGACGCGGTCTTCGCCAAGTACGGCCAGGACACGCTGATCTGCCGGCCGGTGACGGCGGCCGCCAGTCCGTCGGCGAGCCCGTCGGCGAAGCCCTCGGCGTCGGCCGCGCCCTCGTCCTCCGCCACGCCCGCCGCCTCGGCCGCAGCCGGCACCTCAACCGCTGCGAGCTGCCTCAACCCTGCGGCTCAGCCCTACTACGTGCTGGACGCCACGGGGAAGGTCGTCACCGATCCCAGCACCAACAAGCCGGTCGTCGCCCAACTGACCGGCTTCATCCCCAGCCAGTACAAGGGACTGGGAATCGACGAGACCGGCTGTATCATCTGCCACAACGGCAACCGGCAGGCGACCACCCAGGCGGGCGCGCATCAGAACCTGGTGCCGAACCCGTTTGGCGTCTTCGACACAGCGCCCCAGCTCTACGAGAGCACCTGCGCGCAGTGTCACGGGACCGTGGGTGAAGGGGGTAAGGGCCCGCCGCTCAACGACCAGAACCGGCTCGGCTTCTTCAGCGACGACTACTACTACCGCTGCATCTACCTGGGGAACCAGGGTGAGGAGCACCTGAAGACGATCATGCCTCCCTGGGGTCTGAATAAGCTGCTGCCGGCGCCGGTCAACGACAACGTCAATCTGCTGGTCCACTGGATCCGGATGTGGCAGCAGAACACGAGCTTGCCATGAGACGTCAACAGCTGAAGAACCTGATTGGGACCGCAATGGCCTTCGTCGTGCTGGTTGGCTTCACCGCGCTGGTCATCCTCGCGGAAAACCTGCTCGATGTCACCAAGGCACACAAGGCGGGCGGCTGATGGCGCCGGCGCTCGTCGAGCTGATCAACCTCACTCGCGACCCGGGCCCCGGGGATTTCTTCTTCGTCCTGATCTGGGCCCTGGGCACGCTGCTGTTGGTCGGGTATTACTGCTACCGGATGTTCCAGCGTTAGCCGGCAGCTGCGCCCATGGTCGATCCCCACCCCGCCCCCGTCCTGACGCCAACCGAGCGCCGGACCAGTCCCCGGCTGGCGACCTGGCTCTCGGCGGTCCCGGGCCTCGGTCAGCTCTACAACCGCCAGCCGAAGAAAGCCGCGGTCTTCCTGCTGGGCGTGGTCGGCCTCTTCTACATCACGCTGAACATCCCCGGCGCCACCGCCGAGCTGCTGGCCTTCTGGAAGCCGCGCGGCAGCGCGATGGTGCTGCTCTCGCTGCTGGTAGAGATCCTCTCCCTGCTCCTCTTCATGAGCACCTTCTTCCTGGCGCTGACTTTCTGGTACGACGCGATGCACGATGCGCGCCGGACGGCCCAGGTGCGGAATGGTGAGCGCGAACCGGGCGGCCGCTGGTGGCTGTTCCATCGATGAGCCGGCCAGGGGGCCGCTACACTGTCGTGAGCGTGAAACCACGTCGGCTGCTGCTCGGCATGCTGCTCGCGCTCGGCGTCGTCGCCGCGTTGGCCCCGCTGCCCGCCGCCGCGGTTGACGTCAGCCCGCTCAACTGCGCGGGCCCGAACGCCTGTGACATCGTCAGCATCTACACCGGCATCTTCTGGCTCGCGATGGCCGTGCTGGTCATCGTCGGCGGGCTGCTCGCGTATGCGGCGCTGCGCTTCCGCCGCAAGGACGACCGCGAACCCGCCCAGATCCACGGCAACCCCCGCCTGGAGATCCTCTGGACGGCCATCCCGGTGGTGATCCTCGCGTTCCTGTTCATCCGCACCACGCTGCGGATCGACTACGTGCGCAATGGACCACCGCCCCAGCAGACCATCCAGGTCACCGGGATTCAATGGGCCTGGTTGTTCAAGTACCCAAACGGCAAGACCGCCACCACCAAGCTCACCATTCCGGCGGGCCAGGTCATCCGTCTGCACATCACCAGCCGCGACGTGCTGCACTCGTTCTGGGTGCCGCGGCTGGGCGGGCAGATCTACGCCAAGCCTGGCTTTTCGAACGACGGCTGGATCGAGGCGAGTCAGCCGGGCCAGTACTTCGGTCAATGCAACGAGCTCTGCGGCCTTGGCCACTGGTTCATGCTGCTCGAAGTCGACGCGGTCACGCCGGCCGCGTACACGGCCTTCCTCAGCGGGGTTCCGCCTCCGGGGGCCGGCCCGCCGCTGGCCGACAAGGTGACGGGTGCGCCAGCCGCGGTCAGCGTCAACGAGACCGATGACCTGAAGTTCCAGCCATCGAGCGCGACCCTCAAGGTGGGAGACGTTGTCCAGTGGACCAACACCGGCATCGCCATCCACAACGTGACCTTCGACAACCAACAGGTCCCCAGCTCGGATACACAGAACGGCGGCGACAAATTCGAGCTCAAGTTCAACAAGCCTGGGACCTACCACTACGTTTGCACCTTCCACGTGTCGGTCGGGATGCAGGGGACGATCACGGTGACCGGCGGATGAAGGAGGCACAAGCCAATGGCTAGCATCGCCCTCCCGCGCAGCGAGGCACGCACTCCCAGCGGTGTCATGGCCTGGCTGACCACAGTCGACCACAAGAAGATCGGGATCATGTATCTATACACGACCTTCTTCTTCTTCCTGGTCGGCGGCATCTTTGCGTTGCTGATGCGCACCCAGCTGGCAGTGGGGAACAACAACTTCCTGGCGGCGCAGACCTACAACGAGATCATGACGCTGCACGGGACGACCATGATCTTCCTCTGGATCATCCCGGTCTTCTCTGGCTTCGGGAACTACTTCGTTCCCCTGATGATCGGCGCCCGAGACATGGCGTTTCCTCGGATCAACGCCTTCTCCTTCTGGCTGATCCCGCTCGGTGGCCTGACGATGTATGCCGGCCTCCTGACCAAAACCGGGGCCGCCGCCGCCGGCTGGACCGGCTACGTGCCGCTCACCGAGAAGGCCTACGCGGCCGGCCTCGGCCAGGACCTCTGGATCCTCGGGCTGCACATCCTGGGCATCTCCTCGATCATGGGCGCGATCAATTTTTTGGTGACCATCCAGAACATGCGGGCCCCCGGCATGACCTGGTTCCGGCTCCCGCTCTTCGTCTGGGCGATCGAGATCACGGCCGCTCTCACGCTGCTGGCGACCCCGTTCCTCGCCGGCGTCCAGGGCATGGTGCTGATGGACCGGCAGCTGGGCACCCACTTCTTCAATCACGGCGCGGATCCACTGCTCTACCAGTTCATCTTCTGGTTTTATTCGCACCCGGCGGTCTACATCATGATCCTGCCGGCGATGGGCATCGTTTCGGAGATCCTCCCGGTCTTCAGCCGGAAGCCCATCTTCGGCTATCGCGCCATGGCCTTCTCGATGGCCGCGATCGGTGTGCTGGGCTTCATGGTCTTCGCGCACCACATGTTCACCACCGGCCTCCCGCTCGCCCTCCAGGAGTTCTTCATGGCGACCACCGCCATCATCGCCGTGCCGTCGGGGGTCAAAGTGCTCAACTGGCTCGCCACCCTGTGGGGCGGCTCGATCAAGTACACGACGGCGATGCTGTTTGCGGTCGGATTTATCTTGATGTTCCTGATGGGCGGCGTGGACGGCGTCGTTACGGCCTCGCTTGCCGTCGATTACCAGCTCCACGCAACCTACTGGGTGGTATCGCATATCCACTACGTCCTCTTCGGTGGCAGTGTCTTCGGCGTCTTCGGCGCCATCTTTTTCTGGTTCCCGAAGATCACCGGCCGTTATCTGAACGAAACGCTCGGCAAGCTCCAGTTCTGGCTACAGCTGGTCGGCTTCAACATCACCTTCATGCCGATGCACTTTTTGGGCCTCGAGGGGATGCCGCGCCGGATCGCGAGCTGGACCGCGAATCGGACCGACTGGGCGCCCTGGAACCTGCTGGCCACCATCGGCGCATTCATGATCGCCACCGCGGTGCTGATCTTCCTCATCAACTTCGCGATCAGCGTGCGTGGCGGCCGGCGGGCGCCGGCGGATCCGTGGGAAGGCAACACGCTCGAATGGGCGACCACCTCGCCACCACCGGCCTACAACTTCGACACCATCCCACCGATCCGTAGTGGCCGGCCTGTCCGCGACCTGCGTCGGGGCGTGACGACGGCGGCCGAGCACGCCTGATCGGGGGGACGGCATGAAGGCCTTCCGCGCCTTGAGCGTCGCCACGGCGCTGGTGACCTACGCGCTGGTCGTGCTGGGGGGTGTGGTACGGGTTTCCGGATCAGGCCTTGGCTGCCCCGACTGGCCGCTCTGTCACGGCCGCCTGCTGCCGCCCCTCAACCTGCATGCCATCATCGAGTACTCGCACCGGACCACGGCATCGCTGACCAGCCTCCTGGTGGTGCTGACCGCGGTCGTCGCCTGGTCCGCCTGGCGGCATCGCCGCGATATCGTCATCCCAGCCATGATCGCCCTCGCGTTGCTCGCGGTCCAGGTCGTGCTGGGCGCGATCACGGTCCGGCTCGAGCTGCCGCCGATGATCGTCCTGGCGCACCTGGCGACCGCCATGGCGCTGTTGGGCGCGGTCTGCGTCACGGCGGTCGCCGCGCTGCTGCCGGTGCCGGCCGGCGCCGTCGACCGCCTCTCGATACGCCGGACGCGACTTGCCGCCGCGGGGACCTACCTGCTGATTCTCAGCGGCTCGCTCGTCGTCGGCAGCGGCGCGAGCGGCGCCTGCGATGCCTGGCCGTTGTGCGGCGGCGGATTCAGCTTCGCCCTCGACGGACTGCCGGCCATCCAATTGCTCCATCGCGGCGTCGCCGCCGCGATCGGTCTGCTGATCGTCATCAGCCTGCTGTCGGTGCTTGCCCGCCACCGGCGGCAGCCGGCCGTGCGCGCAACGGTCGCGCTCACCCTCGCCGCTCTGGCCTTCCAGGTGGCGGTGGGCGCCGCGGTCGTCGCGCTGCACCTGCCGGCGGCGCTGCGCGGTCTCCACCTGGCGCTCGCCAGCGCGGTCTGGGCCGGCACGGTCGTGCTGGCGGTGATCGCCAGCCGGTTGCCTCTCGCCGGTGAGCCAGCCGGGTATTGGCAGGGCGCCCGCATTCGGCGTCCTGCGCGAGACGTGGTGCTCGACTACGTCAGCCTGGCGAAACCGCGCATCATTCCGCTCCTCCTGATCACGGCACTGGGCGGGATGATGATGGCCGAGCGCGGCTGGCCCTCCACCGGCCTGGTGGTCCTCACCTTGCTGGGTGGGGCGCTGGCCGCCGCGGGCGCCGGAGCGATCAACTGCTGGATCGATCGTGACCTGGACCGCGAGATGATCCGCACCCGCCGCCGTCCCCTGCCCGATGGGCGGATCGCGCCCAGCCATGCCCTGCTGTTTGGGATTGCGCTCGGGGTCGCCGCCTTCCTCGTGCTGGCATTCTGGGTGAACGCCCTGGCGGCGACGCTGGCGATCAGCGGCCTACTCTTTTACGTCTTCGTCTATACGCTGTGGCTCAAGCGCTCGACGGTCCAGAACATCGTGATCGGCGGTGCCGCCGGGGCCGTCCCGCCGGTCGTCGGGTGGGCCGCCGTGACCCACCGGGTCGACCTCACGGCGGTCTACCTGTTCGCCGTCATCTTTCTCTGGACGCCCCCGCATTTCTGGGCGCTGGCGCTTCGTTTGCGCGGCGATTACGCTCGCGCTCAGATACCGATGCTGCCGGTCGTTCACGGCGAGGCTGCGGCGCGGCGGCAGATCGTCGGCTACACCCTGGTGCTCGTCGCCCTGACCCTGGCGGTTGTCCTGACCGGCGTGCTCGGCCCGCTCTACCTGGCCGGAGCGGCGCTGCTCGGGGCCGTCTTCATCGGGCTCGCGGTCCTGACTCTGCTTTCCCGCCGGCAGCGGTGGTCGCGACTGCTGTTCGACTACTCGATCGCGTACCTCGGGTTGCTGTTTGCGGTGATGGTGGCTGATCGCGTGATTGGGAGGGTATAGTTCGGTGGGCCATGCATAGAGACGAGGCACGCAAGAACATTCGGCTGGGAATGCTGCTGTTTTTTACCGCGCTGATCATGTTCGGGCTCGCCTTTGCCTGGGCACTGATCTACAACAACTTCCCCTGATGGCCGAGCCGGAGCACGACGCACACGCCGAGGGGCACGAAGCCTTCCATCTGCCGCCGCCCAGCATCTGGCCGGCGGTGCTGGCGCTCGGGATCGCACTCCTCCTGACCGGCCTCATCCTCAACCTCGTGATCGTGGCCATCGGCGCGGTGATCACCATCGCGGCGATTGCGCTCTGGGTGCGCGATGCGCGCCGCGAGTTCGCCGAGCTGCCCGACTAGGGTAGACACCCGATTCTCTGCCCGTGCGGCTGATCGCGTTGCCGCCGCGCGTGATCGGCCCGTAAACTCAAGCCGGGGCAATTCGGTTTTCAAGGAGGCTAGCGTGGGCGTTTGGAAGATGGCGATCGTCGCAGCCGGGAGCGCGCTGGTGCTGGCCGCCTGCGGCAGTAGCAGCAGCAACAACGGCGGTGGGTCAAGCTGCAGTCAGACCGGCGCAAGCAGCAGCGGCACGGGCACACAGGTTGTCAAGCTCGTTGCCGACCCGAACACTGTCGGGAAGTTCGACCCGTCGACCGTGAGCGTCAGTACGGCCCAGAGCGTTGAGTGGGACTTCACCGACAGTTCTTCCCCGCACACGGTGACGGCCGACGACGGCAGCTTTGATTCGTGCACACAGAACGCCGGAGCGAAGTTCGTCGTTACGTTCACTAAGGTTGGCGACGTGAAGTACCACTGCACGCTTCACGCCCAGATGATCGGAGACGTGAAGGTTAGTTAGTTCGGGGAACTAATCGCGCCGATGCGCCGTCCAGCCGGCCGCGGCGCGCTCATGCTTAAGAGCGTGCGCTCGCGTGCTTGCACGGCCGGCATGCGGCGCCGGCGCTTCACGCGCGAAAGCGCGGCTCGGCCTGCGGCCTCGCTGCTGCTCAGCGTGGTTTTGCTCGTGGCGTGTGGCACGTCGGCCCAGCCGGATGACGCGGCGATCGTCTCCGACTTCAACCACCATCAATCAACCGTCGAGGTGACCGCTGACGGCACGGTTACCAGGCTCTTGCCCGATCGAACGAGCGGTACCGGCACGCACGAGCAGTTCATCATCACGCTCTCGTCCGGCGGTCTCACCATCGAGGTGGAGCACAACATTTCGATTGGGATGCGGGCGCCCGTGAAGGAGGGCGACCACGTCCTGGTCCACGGCGAGTACGTCTGGAATGCGCAGGGCGGGCTGATCCACTTCACCCATCACGATCCGCAGGGGACCCACGAGGGCGGCTATATCCAGGACGGCGGCACGACCTACAACTAGTCGAGCGGGACCCGCTCGACCTCGCCGGCGAAGACGCTGACGCGCGCGCCGTCAGCGAGGCGGACCAGCAGGGCGCCGTCCGCACCAAGATCCTCCGCGATCCCCCGAATCAGCGCACCGTCCCGCTGAAACGCGACCGGCTTACCCAGCATCGAGCTCCGGCTGCGCCAGCCCGGCACGATCCAGTCGATGCCCTCACGGTCGGCGCGGTCGTAGGCGTTGCCGAGGTCGTTGAGGATCGCGGCCAGCAGGGTCTCCCGGTCCGGCCGATGGCCAAGCTCGACCGCCAGCGAGGTGGCTCCCTGAGGCAGGTCCGCGGTCAGCTGGTTGACATTCACGCCGACACCGAGGATGACGGCTGGCCCGCCGGGGTGTTCGAGCAGGATGCCAGCCAGCTTGTTGCCCTTGAGGAGGACATCATTCGGCCACTTGAGGTCGGGAGCAACGCCGGTCGCGACCTCGATGCCGCCGGCGACGGCCACCGCGCCCAGCAAGGGAAGCAGGCCGAGGAGGTCAACCGGCGGCTGCAGGATGGTGGAGAAGAGGAGGGCTGTGTCGTTAGGGGCGACCCAGGTTCGACCCCGCCGCCCACGACCCTGATGCTGGAGGTCGGTGACCACCGTCCAGCCCTGCTGGGCGCCGGCTTCGGCGGCGGCCCGGGCCAGATCTTGTGTGCTGGAGCAGCTCGGCTCATAGTGCAGGCTCCAAATGATCTCGCCGTTTAGCAACAGGGCGCGGACGCGCTCGAGGTCAAGGCTCACTGCAGGGCCGGCGTCGCGATGACCGCCTCGTTGCTGGCGGCCTGGACCGTGATGATCCCCGCGACGATGACGGCGGCACCGACCACCTGGAGTGGCTGCAGCCGATCGCTGAAGACGAGGAAGGCGATCAATCCGGCGAAGACCGGTTCGGCGGTGGCGACGATGCCCGCGGTCGAGGGGCGGATGGTCTTCAGCGCCCTGACAAAGAGCCCATGCGCGACCAACGTGCCGAGCAGGCCGAGCAGCGCCATCACCGCCCAGATCCGCCAGTCGAGAGGCGGAGCGGTGCCGCTGACGATATCGAAGCCTGCCCACAGGAGGCTGCCCGCCCCGAAGCCATAGACGAGCATCGTCCAGGTGTCCAGCCGCCGGGCAAGGGTCGACGCCCGCAGGAGGTAGAAGGCAAAGAAGCCGGCCGACACGAGGCCCAGCATGACACCGGGAAGGTTCACCGAAAAGAGCGTGGGTTGGTAGGCGCCGACAGCAAAGAAGGCGCCGACCAGCACCAGGGCGAGGGCGCCCCACACCCTGGGTCCCACCGGCTGGTGGCGCTGATATCGCTCGAAGGCGGCCACCGCCACCAGTCCGAGGTATTGGACCAGCAGGGCGACGGCGATGTTGATCCGGGCAATCGTCAGGTAATAGCTGAGCTGCACACCGGCCAGGCCGACGCCACCGAAGATGGCGAGCGCCGGGAGTTCGTGGCAGCTGACGCGAAGAAGCGCGGGCCGGATCAACAGCAGCGACAGCAGCAGCCCGGCGAAGGCGCACCAGATACGCATTTGCGCCAGCAGGAACGGGGAGTAACCCAGCTTGAAGAGGGCCTTGACCAGGTTGCCGCCGGCGGCAAAGAGGAGGGCCGAGAGCAGGACCAGCAGGTAGCCGGCCCGCGGCGAGTTCTTGACCAACTCGATATTTGAAAGTATCGTATTCGTTCGGGAAGCATGGCTCGGACCCTCGGCGGCGGGCGCATGATCGAGCAGACCTCGGTCCAGATCTCCGCGCTTCGCGAACGGTGGCACGCGGAGCGCGAACTTCGGTATGCCCGCCGGAACCGGATCCGTCACATCGACCGGCTGCTGGATGAGCTCGAGATGCTCAACATCGCCGAGGAAACACAGCTGCCGGCCGACCTCGCCCTCCGCGTCCAGCGGCTGGCCGCCGAGATGGAACACCCGCTCGGCAACCGGGCGCCCGAGGATCTTACCATCGCCGACTCGATGGACGCTCTCTACGACCTGCAGGATGGGCTGATGCTGACCCTGGAAGGGGTTCAGGACGAGGAGGAAGTCTAAACAGCGGTCGCGGCGCTACTTCTTTTCCTGGGACGGGGCGTTGCCCTGCGGATTTCCGCCCTGGCCTTTGCCGTCTTTGTCCTTCCGGTTCTGGCCATCGCTGCCGCCGTTGGGCTTGCCCGCGTTGGGCTTGGCGCCGTTAGGCTTGGCGGCGATCGGCTTGACGCCGATCGGCTTGGCGGCGATTGCGGCCGTCGACTGGACGGCATCATCGAGCAGGCTGGCTAGCTCGTCGCTGGGCACCGCGACGGTCCTGATCTTCATCAAGAACGCGCTCTCGCGCTGCGCGTTGGCGGCCAGCAGCGCGTCGGTATCGGCCGCGCCGGGCTGCAGGTCCCGGGTGGCGCTGGATTGTTTGGCCCGATATTCCTTGAGGAGGCTGCGCACGATGTCATCGGTCGATCCTCGCCCTTCGAGCTGCAGCAGTGATTGATTGGCCCAGTTGAAGACCGAGCCCACTGGCGCTTTGACATTAGAACCGGTGACGAAGTTGTAGACGCTCGACAGCAAGGGATCGATGAGCGCGACCGGGTGTGGTCCGGGATCCGTGCGCTGCTGCTGAAGAAGGGAATAAGCATTGAGAAGATCGGTATTCGCTTGGGTGAGTGCGTCGAGTCCGCGCTGGGTCCGATCGCTCTGCGCGGTACGCATCATCCCATCCCACCACGCCTGGACGACGTAGAAGGCGCTATCCACGCTGACGCCGTTGGGTTGGTTCCAGAGTGCATCGACATCGGAGCTGCCGGCCGCCGTGACCGTCAGTGGTACGACCGCCATCGCACACGCGATGCCTGCCGCGACCAGGCGGCGTTGTATGACACCACTCCTTGGGAACATAACGGCCTCACTAACGATCATCAGGCAGCCGCGATGGCGAGTGGGGAAAGGTCGGTCGCAATCTGTTGACAGGCCTGCAGCCGCAGGTGACGCGGGGGCCCACCCTACTCTCCCCCCAGGGAAGGGTACCGTGATATCCGACTAACGCACGAGGTTCTCGATGACGGTCGCGATTCCCTGACCGACGCCAATGCACATTGTCGCGAGCCCATAACGTGCCTTGCGGCGGGCAAGCTCGTGCACCAACGTGGCGATGATGCGCACGCCGCTGGCGCCCAGGGGATGTCCCAGGGCAATCGCTCCGCCGTTCGGGTTGACGCGCTGAGGATCGAGACCGAGATCGCGCACACAGGCGATCACCTGCGAGGCGAAGGCCTCGTTCAACTCGATGCAATCGAGATCGCTCGCCTGGAGTCCGGCGCGGGCGAGGGCTTTTCGCGACGCCGGAATTGGTCCGAGGCCCATGCAGGATGGATCGACACCCGCGCTGGCTGCGGCCAGGACTCGAGCGAGTGGCCGGGCATTGACCCGCTGCGCCTGCGATTCGGACATCATCACCAGACAAGCGGCGCCATCGTTAAGGGGCGAGGAATTGCCCGCCGTCACCGTTCCGTCCTTTTCGAAGGCCGGCTTCAACGCCGCCAGCTTCTCGAGGCTGGTATCTGCCCGCGGCCCCTCGTCTTGCTCGAATCCCGCGCCGGTCGGCAGCGCGACCGACACCAGCTCGTTGTGAAAATGGCAGGCCTGCTGGGCGGCGACCGCCTTTTGATGGCTCTCGAGCGCCCATCGATCCTGCGCCTCGCGGCTGATGGCATAGCGGCGGGCGACCACCTCGGCCGTCTGCCCAAGGCTGATCGGCGGATAACTGGCGGCCAGCCGCGGATTGACCATGCGCCAGCCCAGCGTGCTGTCATGCAGGGTCTGCGGGCCGCGCCCGAATTCTCGTGGAAGTTTCTCCAGGATGTAGGGCGCGCGGGTCATGCTCTCGACGCCACCGGCGAGAAAGCAGAGGCCGTTCCCGGTCTCGATCTCGCGGGTCGCCGCCACCACCGCCTGCATCCCCGAGCCGCAGAGCCGGTTGATGGTGGCGGCGGGGATCTCGACCGGTAGCCCCGCCAGCAGCACCGCCATCCGCGCGACGTTGCGGTTGTCCTCTCCGGCCTGGTTCGCATCGCCGAAATAGACGTCCTCGATGGTGGCGGGGTCGAGCTGGTTTCGTTGCACCGCCTGGCTGATAACCAGCGCCGCCAGGTCGTCGGGCCTGACCTCTTTCAGGGCGCCGGCGTAGCGGCCGATCGGCGTGCGAAGGGCGTCGACGATCACCGCCGTCTCCATCGGGGTCATCCTACACGCGGGAATCCCGCGACCCTAATACGCTATTAAAATGTTGCCGGAGTGATGAGCGACCTTGCCCGTCGATACAACACGGTGAACCTGATGGCCGATCCATTGCATGGGTACATCAAGATCACCAAGCGGGTCCATGGCGACAGTATCGCCGCGGAACAGGACCTGCTCGATCATCCCTGGCTGCAGCGGCTGCGGCGGATTCACCAACTGCAGTCGGCCTGGTGGGTCTTCCCGGGTGGGGAGCATTCGCGCTTCCAGCACGCGCTCGGAGCCATGCATCTCAGCGGGGAATGGGCTCGCCAGCTCTATCCCAACCTGGGTGCGCTGGTCAAGGAGGTACCATCCCTCGCCTGCGTCGAAGAGACGCTGCGGGTCGCCGGCCTGCTGCATGACATCGGACATGGGCCCTTCGGCCACTTCTTCGACCAGAACTATCTCGACCGCTTCTCGATCGATCACGAGGTGATCGGTCGCGCCCTGATCGGCGGGGAATTCGCCCCGATCATCGCCGCGTTGGGCGCCAGCCCCACCGGTCCGTTTGCTGCTGGAGAGCGGATCGATCCGCGCTGGATCGCGGAACTCATCGCCGAGCCCGATCTCCCCGGCATGGCCGCCCCGGCCTGGGTGAGGGCCCTCAAGCCGGTGCTCAACGGCATGTACACCGCGGACAACCTCGATTACGTGCCACGCGACGCCTACATGTGCGGCGTCAAGGTCGGGCCGGTCGACATCGAACGCCTGCTGCACTACTCGTTTCTCGATCGGGAGGGGATGCTGCTCCACCAGCATGGCGCCCAGGCGCTGCTTCTCTTCCTGAACGCCCGGCTCTACCTCTACAACAACATCTATTACCACCGCACGGTTCGCCGGATCGACCTCCACATGCGGGAGATCTTTCGGGAGACGATCGACCGCATCCTCCCCGGCAATCCCCTCGACCACCTCGACGGCTACCGCGAGCTGACCGACTGGTCGCTGATCGACACCGTCGACCGCTGGCGCCACGATGGTGGCCGCGCCGCCGAACTGTCGCAGGAGTGGGGCCGGATCGTCCGCCGCGAGCTCAAATGGCGGTTGATCTTCGAGGATTACTATGAGTTCTCCCGGCTACCGGAGGCGTACCTGTACCCTGCGCCGGCCGACTACGTCCGCCGCATCCGGGAGGCGCTCCCGCCGTCGCTGGCCCATGCCTCCTTTGAGGTCGACCTGGCCTCGGTCGATCCGCGGCCGCAAAACCCGTTCAACGATCGCTTCCCCGTCAACATCTACAACCCGATGAGCCGAGCCGTCGAGAGCAGCGCCGTCGCCGAGCTGTTTCGGCGCCTTCCCATCCGCACCACGCTGGTGCGCGTCTTCACCGACGAGACGGCGCAGGCTGATGCGCTGCGCCGCGCCGTCGAGCGCGCCCTCTACCGGCCGGACTCGAGCCTGGCGGAGGCGATGCCCTGATGGCGGTCCAGACTGCGGAGGCGATCAAGCCGCTCTCCGTCCTGGAGCTCAACACCCGCATTCACGACCTGCTGGCGGCGCGCTTCCAGAGCGTCGTGGTCAAGGGCGAGGTCAGCGGTGTCTCGCTGCGCGGCGGTCACGTGTGGTTCACGCTCAAAGATGCGGCGGCAGCGGTGGGCGCGGTGATCTTCAGCGGCACGGCCCGGCGGCTCCCCTTCCTCCCGGAAAACGGCCAGGAGCTGGTCGTGACCTGCCAGGTCGACTATCACGCCCAGTACGGACGGGTCAACCTGGTCGTCAGCCGGCTGGACTACGACGGCGCCGGGAAGCTCCGGGCGGCGATCGAGCAACTGAAGCAGCGGCTGGAGGCCGAGGGTGCGTTCCGCCCGGAGCGCAAGCGAGCCCTGCCGTTTCTGCCAGGCTGCATTGCGTTGATCACCTCGCCGAGCGGTGCGGTGATCCACGACCTGCAGCAGACTATCTGGGAGCGCTTTCCGAATATCCGGCTCGTGGTCTACCCGGCGCTGGTACAGGGCACCGCCTCCCAGCGGAGCCTGGTCGCGGCGCTCCGACAGTGTGACCAGGACCTGCTGGCCGACGTCGTGATCGTGGCACGCGGCGGCGGGAGCTTCGAGGAGCTGATGGCGTTCAACCAGGAGGCGGTGGTCCGCGCCATCCAGGCGATGCGCATCCCGGTGGTCACCGCGCTTGGGCACACCTCCGATCGAACGCTGTCCGACCTGGTGGCGGACCGCGAGGCCCGGACGCCGACCGCGGCCGCGGAGATCGTGGTGCCGAAGAAGGCCGACCTGCTTCGGCAGCTGGGCGAGCGCGGCCAGCGGCTGCAGCGAGCCGGACTGACGGCCCTGATCACCCCCGCGCACCAGGTGCAGCTGCGCCGCCAGTCGCTGGCGCGGATGGCCGAGGACCTCCACCTCAGGCGGCGGGAACGTCTCGCCCACCTCGAGGGAATGCTGCGCCAGCGGGAGCCGCGGGAGGTCTGGCGTCAGCGCGAACGCTCGCTCCAGGAGTGCCGTCGCCGGCTCCAGCGCAGTCACGAGGCGACCGCCGAGCGAATCGACGCCGGGCGACGGCAGACCGACGCGCTACGCGAGCGACTCAACGGGCTCGCCGGCCGCGGGGTCCGGGAGCGGGCCGGCGGCCTCCAGAGCCGGGCCGCACGGCTGAGCTCGCTCGCGCCCGAGCAGACGCTCAAGCGCGGCTACAGCATCTGCCTCGACGGCCGCAGCGGCGGCGTCATCCGGGAGTCGGATCAGGCGCGCAAGGGCCAGCCGGTCAGGGTGCTGCTCTCGGCGGGCAGGCTCGAGGCCACCGTCGACGAGGCGATCCCATGACGCTCGATCCATCGCTGACCTATGAGCAGGCGCTGGCGCAGCTCGATGAGACGCTGCGCTCGCTCGAGGAAGGCAAGCTGAGCCTGGAAGAGGCGATCGCCGCGGTCGCCCGCGGACGCGAGTACCTCCAGCTCTGCGAGCGGAAGCTGGAGGAGGCGCGCCAGCGGATCGAGAGCCTGCCGGTGAAAGAGGAGCCGCTGCCCGAGGACGAGGCCCCGCACCCGGCAACGGTCGCCGATTTACGCGCGGAGCGCGGTACCCCGGGAACGCCCCAGGGCGAGATCCCTTTTTAGCGCTCTTCCTCGGGTTCCGGTGGCGATTCGCGTTCGACATCCGGCCGCGCGCCGCCGGCCTGGCCCGGGCGGAAGACGCCCCATTCGTGCAAGGACCGCCTTAGCATTTCCGGGGACGTCTTATAGGCTGCGGCCAGTTGCTCGAGGTCGTCCGAGCGGAACGTCACTACCGGCGTGTTGAAGTCCTGACGCTGCTGCTGTAGCCGCGCCACGTGGCGGGCTAGGATCGATCCCTGCCGCTCCGGCAGCCCCTGCAGCTGCGTCAGGTCGATGGCCAGCTTGGGCGGCAGCGCCGGCTCGCCCACACCCTCCAGCTCTTCCGGCAACAGCTGGTTGACCGGGACGCTGTAAAGCGTGGCGATCTGGTGCAGGCGGGTGACCGAGATGTTCCGGTCGCCTCGCTCGTAGGCGGCGAGCAGTGAACCTTTGAGGCGTTTGCTCGACAGGACTTCCACCTGCTGGAGGGTCAAGCCACGCTGCTTTCGAAGGCTCCGTAGCCTGGCCCCGACTTTTCGCGAATACCCGTCCATTCATCCCCCTTGACTGTGTGTGATCAGTCTATCGCAGAATGCGACGCGAACAAAACTTTTGACGTGTCAGAGCTGGAGGGTGGCGGGGGGATCGTTCCTGAAGAACGACACCACCTTCCGTGGCTCGCATTATGCGATTCGCCGGTTGTGGATGTCAAGTATTAGTTACTCTGAAATGGCTCGGAGTTACAACCGGTGCGCGCTTAGGCACCGGTCGACCGGCGACTCTCGTATGCCTCCCGGAATCGAATCGCCGCATTGCGGGCGTCGCCTTGCGCCTCCAGGGTGCGGGCATAGTCGTAGGTGACGCGCGCTCTGAGTTCAGGGCTGTCGATGGTCGAGGCGGTCGCGAGCGCCGCTTCGAAGTGCTGATGTGAGGCGGCGTGCCGACCAGATGCGTGCATCACCCGGCCTGCCACGCGATGACTGGCGACGATCGCCAGCGGTTCGGTTGACTGCTGAAGCGCATCGAGAGCGCGCCGGGCCAGGTTCTCGGCCCGATCGAGCGCGCCGAGCTCCAGAGCCGCCTCGGCGGCACCGGCCAGCGGCAGGGGCAGTAACTGGCGGTCGTTGAGCCGCTCGAGCTGGGCCGCGCCTTCAAGGTAGAGTCGCTCCGCCTCTTCCGTCCGTCCCTGTTGCAGAAGCATCTCCGCCATGTTGTGCCGGAGCTGCGCGCTCATCCGCACGTCATCGAGGGTTTCGAAGATCCGGAGGCTGCGCTGCGCATACGTCAGCCCCCGGGCGAACTGTCCGGTCTGCTGAAACGAGAGTGCCAGGCCTTCGTAGATTGCCGCAAGGGCCGGCAGGTCCAGCACCTGCTCGGCAGCATCGATGGCGGCCTGATAGACGGCGATCGCTTCGCCGGCCTCGCCGGCCACGTAATGAAGGTTGGCTTGATGGCCGAGGATGCGCGCCTTCAGCATCGGATCTTTGAGGCCACCCGACTCGTAGGCTTCCACGGCCCGCTGGAACCAACGTTCCGCCTCCCGTGGCCGGCGGAGGAGGTAGTGGGCGCGACCCATGGAGTCGTAGAGCTCCGCCGTCAGCACTGTCCAACCACTTCGTTCCGAGGCCTTGACCGCCTCTTCGAGCACGGGGATCGATTCCGCCGCGGCGCCGCGCTTCTGCAGGGCGCCGGCCAGGATGAGCTGGGCGCGCGGGCGGGTTTCGGGCGGGATGGCGGAGTCGAGAAGCTGTCGGATCAGCGTCTCGGCGCGGGCCGCGTCTCCCTGATGTAGTCGGGTTTCCGCCTCCGTCAGGGTCAACTCCAGCGCGGCGCTCGAGACCTCGGGATCCTGCAAGAAAAACTCGATCGGACATTGAAGCCGATCGGCGATGATGCGCAAGGAATGCATCGAAGGCTGGGCGCGCCCCAATTCGACCTGGTTGAGGAAGGAGCGGGTGAAGTCGGTGCCGGCGACGGCCGCGAGACTCAGGCCGAGGCCCTGGCGGGCCCGGCGGATCCGGATGCCGAGCGCATTGCCCCTGGCGGGGGCGTCCCGCCTTGGACGCCCCTTTCGCCGCTTGTCAAGCACTGCACACAGTCTAGCAGTGCCTACTTAACACGAAAATCGGCTCTGCCTGACGTTATGGCCAGATGACTTCAGCGCACGCCAGGATAGCGGACGAGACGGCCAGGGCAACGAGAAGCCATGGGGTCCATTGCCGCATGTGACCCACCTCCAGAACAGGCGGCTCGCTCAAACGGCCTGTCCGAGCCCAGCTTATGGGCCACCGTCAATCAGGGGGGTCACGCCTGTAACGGATTCCGTAGGGTGGGTCGCGAACCGCTGACTGCCCTGCCACCGGCGTCTTCTATAATCGGGTTCCGTTTGTGTCCCCGTAGCTCAGCCTGGATAGAGCACTGGCCTCCGGAGCCAGGAGCACAGGTTCAAATCCTGTCGGGGACACCACTCAAAACAAGTTTTGAACCGGGCTGGGCGAACTCGAAAAGCTGCTGAAAAGGATTATTAAGTGGAATATCGGGCCAACCTGAGAACGGTTGCAGTCAGTGTAAGCACCTTCAGCCACGACGTGATCGACGCCGCGAAAAATGATCGAGAGGTCACGTTCACGACCTTCGGGCGCAAGACCGGCAAACCTTACGATGTGACGATTTTCGTCGTGTCCGATGGCCATCGCCTCTTCATCGTGAGCGGCCAGGGAATGGCGCGGCAGTGGCCGCAGAACCTCGCGGCGCGGGGCGATGGGGTGCTGCAGCTCGGAGGTCTCGACGTCCATGTCAAGTCGCGGCATGTGATCGATCCTGGCGAGACACGCATGGTTTCCGAGCTTTACGGAAGCAAGTACGGACCAAGATTCGGTCCGCCGCAACCAGGCGAGCCCCCCAGGCTCAGCGAGCAGGCGACCTTCGAGCTGATCCCAGCCGGCTCGTGAGCCGCGCGCGGGCCGCCTGATGGAATCACCTAGGCCGGATTTGTGTTAATGATCCTATGGCCTTGCCCCGTCGCGCTGCTCTCGAGGCAGCGCTACGGAGATCCGGCAATCCCTCGAACTTGACTCGCGTTCAGCGCTTGCGCCTGTTCGTACTGTTGGGCAGCCTTACGGCCTTCGGGCCTCTCTCGATCGATATGTATCTCCCGGCCCTCCCGGCGATCGCACGCGACCTGGCGGCCAGTGAGTCCGTCGTCCAACTGACCCTCACCGCTTGCCTCATCGGGCTGGCGCTCGGTCAGATAGTCGCCGGGCCGCTCAGTGACAGTCTTGGACGCCGCCGGCCATTGCTGATTGGCGTCGCTGGATACGTGGTCGTGTCCCTGCTCTGCGCGATCGCACCATCGGCATGGCTCTTGGTTGTCCTTCGGCTCATCCAGGGGCTGACGGGCGCCGCCGGCATCGTGATCGCTCGTGCCATCGTCCGTGATCTCTACTCCGGGTCAGCGGCCGCCCGCTATTTCTCGCGGCTCATCCTCGTGATGGGGCTGGCGCCGATCCTCGCCCCGGTGCTCGGCGCTCAGGTTCTCCGCTTCAGCACCTGGCGCGGCATATTTCTGGTGCTGACGATCGTGACGGCCCTGCTCTGGCTCGGTGCGGCGCTTGGCCTGCCCGAGACCCTGCCAGCGGCGCGTCGGAATGCAGGCAGCCTCGCAGGGACATTGAACATCTTCGGTCAGCTCATCAGTGATACGCCATTCATTGGCTATGCGGTGGCCGCCGGCCTTGCCTTTGGTGCGATGTTCGCCTACATCGCTGGCTCACCGTTCGTGCTGCAGGGCATCTTTTACGTCTCGCCGCAGACCTTCAGTTTGATCTTCGGGATGAACGCTCTCGGGTTTGTGGTGACCAGCCAGATTAACGGCAGTCTCGTCAGTCGCATTCGACCGACACGTCTTCTCGCCGGCGGTTTGGTCGCCAATGCGACCGCGGGCTTGGCGCTGCTGTTTGTCGTCGTCAGCGGGTTTGGACTGCTGGCCGTCCTGCCGCCGCTCTTTTTACTTGCGTCGAGCGTCGGGTTCATCGTCCCGAACGCCATTGCGCTGGCCCTCTCCCGACGCCCCGACGCGGCCGGCACTGGATCCGCGCTGCTTGGCGTCATCCAGAGCGGCGTCGCGGCGCTCGGCGCGCCAATCGTCGGCATCGCCGGGACCGGCACTGCGCTGCCGATGGCCGGCGTGATCGCGGTCTCCGGCCTGGGCGCCATCACGGCCTTTGCTCTTACCTCTGGCCGGGCGTCGTCGGTCGCCACCCCCGATGGCGTCGCCGCGTCTCGCTAAGCCGCTACTAGAGGGCCCTCGGCTACCGCGACGGTGTCGTCCCTGGAAGGCTGCCTAGAATCCCCCACGGGTCGCGTCGCCCAGGGCAAGGACGCTCGAATACCAGGTCTTCACCTCGCCGGGCAGGTGGAGTTCAAAACTTGTACGGTTGGGGACACCAACCTCTCAAACGCTCGTATGGCACTAAAGCGCCCCTCGCGTGGGGCGAGGCCCCGTCAAAACAAGTTTTGAACCGGGCTAGCTCAGGTTGATTCGCTGCCCGTTAGTTCCGCCACGTCATAGCGAAGCGCGCCTCCAAGGATGCTCTCGATTTCGGGCCTCAAGGCCTCCCACTCTGAGCTGTTCAACTCTAGGTCCAAGTTATCTGCAGTGTCGGAGATCGAAACCAGGACGCGCCCACCGTCGACCAGGTTCACCGCCTCGACATAGGGCGTCGCCGCGAGCGCACGGGTGATGTCGTCTGCCGAGGGCCGCTCGAAGACGACCCAACGTCTGTGGCGCTTACCTGTGCTGATCCAACTCTTGATACCCTCGGCTAACTCGTCCGGCGGGTCTCGGATGAAGGTGGTTGCACTTTGACGGTGTCGATCCCAACCCGAGTCGCGTATCGGAAGGAGACGCCCGCCGCTTGCAACCGTTCGGCTGGGCTAGCGTGGGCCATAGAGATGGCGACGAGGATCTCGCGATGTCCACCACTCAAAGGATTACACGCTTCCTCCGTCTCGATTCAAGAGACGATCGGCCGCGTGCCTGATGGCTCGGATGAGTCTGGGCGTGTTGTGTTTTTCTAGTTCCTCGAGGATCGGAGCTACGTTGCCTGCAAATGTGCGGATGTCTGCGTCAGTATCCGGCGGTTCGTAGCCCTTGCGCCGAAGGAACTCGGACAGGGCAGACCGCATTTCATCCGGCTTCGGCTCCGACCAGTCCCTCACGATCACATCCCATTTCTGCGTTCCGAGCACGGCCTGCCTTCCAGCGCTGTCAAACAGCCAGTAGGCCCCTTCGTCGACCTCGGGCGTTTCCATATAGCTAAGGGCCTGTCCATAATCCTTGAACACCTGAAACTCCTCCTCGGCTCCGGCCTCGTGGTAGGCCAGAAAGAAGGGGCCCAGGACTGCAGCGACGTCAGTCACCGGCTCCGCGGTCTGGGCAATGCAGTTGCCTGGCCTCCGTTGGCTCGATTGCCCGTCGGGCTCGGCGGCGGTCGCACCATGCCGGGCTTCCGATCACCTCCAGCCGCACACGATATGCAGTTCGGCCCCCGCTCCAGCCCATCTGATTGATCCTACGATGGCGGGCTCTCGGACCGCCTCCGGTCGGGCGCTTCGGGTGATCGGGAGGCCATGCGCAGTTGGGTGGGTTAGGCACGCTCAATTAGTCAGGCGTTCGCCAAGCGTCCGCAGAGCGTCCGCTGGGCGCACGCTCGAGGTCAACGCCGAATACAAAACGCCCATCTCGGCGGGCAGATGGAGTTCAAAACTCGTACGGTTGGGGACACTTCCAGAACCTTTCCGGTTAGCGAGCGGACCGATCGATGACATCGACCGCCGCGTGAAGCGGCAAGGCCCGCGGCTCCTTGCCGGCAACGCTAACGATCTCGTCCCCGGCCACGATCACATCCTCAACTACCTCACCTGTGGCGAGCACGAGTGCGATCCGGTTGGCACCCATACTTACTTCGGGAAACGATTGGACTTTGGTCCGCAGCCTCTGAGGAAGGATGTACCGCCTGGCGGCGTCCAGTAGGTCGCGTAAACGGGCGCCGAGATCGGTCAGCTGCAAGCTGACATCCGTGCCGGGAGGGCCGGACGTAGGGGGCCTGGTTAGGCCGAGTCCCTTCGAAACCTCCTCAACCAAAGGACCGTTCAGGGTGCTGCTGATTCTTCCGATGCTTGGGTCGAGTTGTATCCATAGGTCGATGCAGGGCGGATCGCCGCCAGCCGCAAGGGCAGGGTACCGTCGGTCGAACTCGTCCGGTCGTGCCTCGTACACGGCGCGGGGTTGGTCGTCGTCCCAATCCGCGGGAGGTTGGCGGATGAGTGTGAAGCCCCGGGGAACCAACTCGCCGTCGAGATGGCGCCTTACCAGATCCTCGAAGTCACCTCGGCGCATTACCGATTGCTTGTCTCCACGTGGCCTCCCTGGTCCTCTAAAGCTGGAGGCAGTCTAATGGTCCGATCTCGTGGCTGTAGGACCCAACCGCTGAATGCCGCTGGCAGGTGCAGTTCATAACTTGTGCGGTTGGGGACACTTCCAGAACAAGTTATGAACCGGCTCGGCGACTGCGCCTGATAAGGATTCGTAAGAGCCCATCCGTAAAGATGGGTGGTCCCGTGTCCGGCTAGCGAGCTCCATCCGTATCGGACCGATCGATGACATCGACGGCCGCATGGAGCGGTAACGCTCGCGGCTCCTTGCGGGCAAGGCTGACGATCTCGCCCTCTGCCACGATCACAGCGTCTACCCTCACAGGTGGCAAGCACGAGCGCGACCCGCCGGGCTCGCATGCTCGCTTCGGGAAACGATTGGACGAGTCTCGCTGAAGAACGCGCTTCGCGCGGGGCCCGCTTCTCCACGGAGTAAAGGCGTCATATCTCCTGCCGTCGGAAGACGAGCCAGCTGGCCGCCAGGGTGACCACTACAAAACCGGTATTAGCGACGACCGGCCAGCCCCACCCGGTCGCTGTTTGCTGGAGGGCAAGGTCGCTTGCCAATTCATTCAGGCCGAAGGGAGTGAAGCGGCCGACGTTGGGCAGCGAGGAGACGACGCCAGCGACGACGAGAGCGAGCACCCCGATACCGGCGGCCGGGATTGAGGACCGCGCCAACGTGCTACTCAGGAACGTCACGGCGGCGATCTCAAGCAGGCCCAGCAGGATGACGAGGCAGCCGGCTCCGAATCCAACCACCGAAAGAGGTGCGAAGAGCAACTCGGTGTAAAAGTAGGCCGCCAGTCCGCAGAGGACGACGGCGACCGCCATCGTCATGGCGAGACCGCTGAACTTCGCGGCGAGGAATGCAAAGCGGCTCACCGGCTTGACCAGGACGAAAGCCGCCGTGCCGGATTCCTTCTCCCCGGCGACGCTGCCCATCGCAAGCAGGATCGCGGCGAGCACCCCGACCTGGCTCAGGTTCTTGATCAGCTGAGCGACCGCATCCTTGATGGTTGGCGTGGGCACGTGAATGACAATCGAGCTGGCCAGCTTGACGATGTCCGGCGTGTATTTGGCAAGCACCGGCGAAGCCAGGCCAAAGAGCAAGAAGATCACGGCCACCACCGGGAGCCGGCCGGTTCGCCATTGTTCTGTGATCTCCTTTTTGAGCAGGACGGCATAGCCCCTCATACGTGGGCTCCGCGTGGCCGCTGGCTCGGCACGAGGCGCAGGAAGATGTCCTCCAGGCTGGGCCGGAGCCGCTCGAAGCGGGCAACGTGAACGCCGCTCGTGGCGAGGATCCGCAAAATCTCGGGCCCAGCCCGTGCGGCGTCGTTCACGGCCACCCGGAACACCGGTCCGTCGCGCCCGATGCCGCCGACCAAGGCCGACTGTTCGAGGAGGGTGATCAGATTCTCCTCGGCGGCACCCTGGCCCGGTTCGAACTCGATCGCGAACACCGGCTCCGCAAACCTCGCTTGGAGCTCCGCGACAGTAGCTTCGGCGAGCAGGCGTCCCCGGTCGATGATTCCGACCCGGTCGCAGACTTTCTCAACGTCCTCCAAGATGTGACTCGACATGAAGACGGTGACCTGACCGCGCAGCTCCGCCAGGAGGTCGAGGACGTCGTGCCGGCCGGCCGGGTCCAGCGAGCTGGCGGGCTCGTCGAGGAACAGAACCTGGGGGCGGTTCATCAGCGCCTGCGCCAGGTTCAGCCGCTGTCGCATTCCGCCCGAATAGCCGGCGACGCGGCGGCCGGCAGCTTCGACGAGGCCGGTCTTCTCCAGCACTTCATCGACGCGTGACCTGAGATCGGGTCCGCGGAAGCCGAAGAGTCGACCTACGAACTCGAGAAGCTCTCGGCCTTTCATCCAGCCATACAGCTTCGACTGCTGGTCCTGGTGGCTGATCCGCTGCCGAAGCTGGATGTCACCGCGGGCGGGATCGAGTCCCGCCACGACCGCTCGACCGGAGCTGGGCCATGCCAGGCCGGTCAGTAGCCGGATCGTGGTCGTCTTGCCGGCGCCGTTCGGACCCAGAAAGCCGAATAGGGATCCTGCCGGTATCTCGAGGTCGAGGCAGTCGAGCGCAGTGATATCGCCGTAGCGCTTGACAAGCCCGTGACAGGCGATCGCCGCTTCCAATGCCCTAGTTCTGCTTCCGGCCGGCCAACAGGTACACGATGGGTCCGATGGTGCCGACGAGAACGATGACGAGCGCCCAAACCAGCTTGTTGTCCCCGATGACGCGCCGCTCAGGCTTGAAAAGGTCGACCAGCGAAAACACGACCAAGCCGAGCTCGATGACGACGAGGGGAAGGAGGATCAACAGCAGGCTTGTGGAGAGTTGGATCGCCAGGAGCAGAGAGCTCATTAACAGAAGCGTTCTCATGTCCGATAATAGTATCATGATTGAGAATGAAACGGGCTGAGCTCGTCCTCCATCCCGTTCGGCTGCGCATCATCCTCGCGTTTGCCAGGGGGCGCCGCCTAGCGCCGCAACAGGTCGCCGCCGTTCTACCTGACGTTCCCCAGGCGACCCTTTACCGCCAGATTGAGCGGCTCTATCGAGGGGGCGCTCTCGCGGTTGCTGCCGAGCGGCGGGTTCGCGGTGCGATGGAGCGGACCTATGTGCTTGCCGAAGGCGGTGCCTCGCTTTCACCTGAGGACCTCGCGAAGTCGTCACGGGATGACCACCTCGGATACTTCACAGCCTTTGCCGCCGGTCTTATTGCCCAGTTCGAGCAGTACCTGGAACGATCCAAAATCGACCTGCTTAAGGATGGGGTGGGCTATCGCCAGGTCGTACTGAACCTCACCGACGAAGAGATTTCAGAAATGGCCGGCGCGCTCAATGCAGCCGTGGGTCGCTTCTTAGCCTACGATCCGTCGCCGGATCGTAAGCGACGGATGTTGGCGACGGTGCTGATACCGCTCGATGATGGCCCTGAACGGAGCTAAAAAATTGAGCCGGGAGAATGCCTGACGTCGGCGCTCCGTCGGCCAATTTAGACAGGCGTCCGCCAAGTGTCCGCAGGAGCTCGACCGCCGAACACCAAGCGCCCAGCTCAGCTGATAGGTGGAGTTCATAACTTGTACGGTCGGGGACACCACTCAAAAACAAGCCAAGCTGGAGTCAAGGGAGGTCGGCCAGCCAGACGCCTAGGGCGCTTTCAGGACCGAGTGTGAGCCGCAGCGTCTCCATAGAATGTGAGGAACCTTAGGTCGGACCTCTGGTCCATACTGGAACGTCGCGCGACCATCCTTGGCCGAAGTCATCTCAAAGATGCCTTCCGTTCCCTGAATTCCCTTGACGCGGAGGCCTTTACGAAACTTTCCCGTTTTGAGGTCCATGACGAAATTCGAGACGGCCTTCTTGAATTTCTTGCGGTCCGCAGGGGTTAAGTCCCGCAGGTCTTTGAAGAAGCTCTCAGTACCCGACCAAGTCGGCACGCTCTAGCTCCCACCAGTCCGGTTCGGCCGGGCTACTTCTCCAGGCTGTGTAGGAAGTCCTCGTCAGTCTTAAAAGTACGCACGCGCCGCCGCCGAATGTCTTCTGACGCCTCGCGCTCACGCTTTTGCCAAGCGGTTCTCCAGAACCAAGCCTGCGTGGCATCGATGGTCTTGCGGGGGCGCAAAAGAATCCCGTCGGCAGTCATAGCCACGTCGACCGGGTCGCCTTCCTCGAGGTGCGCGGCCTTTCGGATCTCCGAGGGGATGGTGATCTGCCCCTTCTCTCTAAGTACTGTTAGCGGCAACTCTTGAATCACTCCTGAGCCTAGTACGAAATTCCGACATTCCAACTGTGCCACGCCGGGAACCATTTGTCAAGTTCAGGCAGAATATGTCATCGACCTGTCACGGGCGTTGGGCCGTCTGAGCATGGCTGTCCCGAAGTGCCGATGACTCGGCGCCGACACCGCCGCAAGGTTGCCTAGAGCCGGTTCACGCCTTCCGTCCGCCGACCGTCCGCCCATCGTTAGGGCTCGGCTCAACCCAATCCGTCGAAAACCAGGCGTGCAGTTCCTACAGACAGGTGGAGTTCATAACTTGTACGGTTGGGACACTACCTCCAAATAAGGTTTGAACCGCGGCCATCCGGGGGCCAACTCGTCCTGCCTCGAGTCACTGATCGAACTCGGCCAGGTTGCGAGAACACCGATGCCCGCATCGGGCGGCAATAGAATGCGTCCGTGAGCGCGACCCGCGCCGCCGCGCCGTCGGGAACCCTCACCATGCTGTTCACCGACATCGAAGGCTCGAGCGACGGAGTCCGGACGCTTGGCACCGACAAGTGGGAGGCCGTCCTCGAGCGTCACACGCAGATCATTCGGGACGCGCTGACCCGTCACGGCGGGTTTGAGGTCCGGAGTGAGGGCGACGCCTTCTTTGTGGTCTTCACCAGTCCGAGCGCGGCGTTGGCCGCCGCGGCGGAGATGCAGCGCGGCTTGAGCGCAACCGACTGGCCACACCAGGCGGCGGTGCGGGTGCGGATGGGCATCCACACCGGCGAGGTGCGGCCCGCCAGCGTCGCCAGTGGCGTCGACTATGTCGGCTTCGAGATCTCTCGTGCCGCCCGGATCGCCGCTGCGGGCCACGGCGGCCAGGTCCTGGTCTCGGATACGACCGAGTCGCTCATCCGTGACCTACTCGCCCCTGGACTCACGCTTCGAGAGCTTGGCGAGCATCGATTCAAGGATCTCGTGCGCCCGCAGCGCATCTATCAGCTCTTGATCGATGGCTTGCCCGACAGCTTTCCGCCGCTGCGAAGTCTTGATGCGACGCCAAATAACCTTCCGACGCAGACCACGACATTCGTTGGAAGGCAGCCTGAACTAGCCAGGGCTGCGGAGCTCTTGAAGACGACGAGGCTGCTGACGCTGACCGGTCCGGGCGGCAGCGGAAAGACCCGGCTCGCCCTCCATCTCGCCGCCGATGTCCTCGACCGCTATTCCGATGGCGTATGGCTGGTCGAGCTCGCGCCGGTCACCGATCCTGCCGGGGTTGCGCCGACGGTCGCCGCGGCCGTGCACATCGGTGAACGGGCCGGCCACCCAGTCGTCGAGACGATCAGCGCGGGCCTCCGCAGCCGTCAGCTCTTGCTCCTGCTCGACAACTGCGAGCACCTCATCGCGGCGTGCGCGGATCTGGCGGCTGCCCTGCTTCGCTCGTGCCCGCAGCTGACGATCCTTGCCACGAGCCGCGAGGGCTTGAATGTTCCGGGGGAAACGCTGGTGCCGGTGCCGTCGCTTCGCCTGCCCGACGGCGACACCCTCCCGCCGCTCGATGAACTCCGTGAGTACGAGGCGATCAGCTTGTTCGTCGATCGGTGCACTTCCTATCAGCCGGCGTTCGCCCTCACGGCGGAGAACGCCGCCGACATCGTTCGGATCTGCCGCCGCCTGGACGGTGTACCTCTTGCGCTCGAGCTGGCAGCCGCCCGAGTTAGAGTCCTCTCGGTCGCCCAGGTCGCGACGCGACTCGACGACCGATTCCGTCTCCTTACCGGCGGCAGTCGAACCGTCCTTGCCCGCCAACAGACCTTGCGCGCCCTCATCGACTGGAGCTACGACCTTCTCACTGACATGGAGCGCACCCTGCTGCGGCGACTATCGATCTTCGTTGGGGGCTGGACCCTCGAGGCGGCCGAGGCCATCTGTGCGGGCGAGGGCATCGAGCGCGAGGCGGTCCTTGAGCTTGTCGCGCACCTCATCGACAAGTCGCTGGTCCTGATGCTGGACCGTTGGGGAGCTGCGCGGTACGGAATGCTCGACAGTACGCCCGTGAGAAGCTGGTCGACTCGGGGGAGGCGCCCGCCCTTCGCAAGCGACACTTCGAGCATTTCTTCAAGTACGGAATGGACTTGCCGTTTTGGACTGGTTCGGAGCCCGCCGCTGTGGCAACTTACAGGGGCTCCCTCCAACAACGCCAGATAGCGCGCCATTTCGGGATTGAGTACGAGAACTGGCGCGCTGCGCTCGAATGGATCGAGGCGGAGCCGAACAGCAATGATCAACAACTTCTCCTCGCCGCTTCAATGCTCGCTGTAACGATGGGTCCCGGATCGGCCCGTGGCCGGATCGGTGAGCTTCGGCAGATCGTGACAGCGGCCCTCGCCAGGAGTGACGCGGCCGCGCAGACGCTCCCGCGTGCCCGTGCCCTCCTGGCTGCGGCGATGCTCGCGGGCATGCAGGGTGATCCGCTGGCGGTCCCGCTCACGGAGCAGTCGGTTCCGTTGCTTCGGGCGCTCGGTCTGAAGGTCGAGCTGGCTTACGTGCTGATGATGCTCGTGCGGTTCGCGCTCCCCGATCTAGACGCCGCGAGGCGTGCGATGAGCGAGTCTCGCGCGCTCTTCGAAGAGTCCGGAGCTCGATGGGGAGTCGGGCAGCTGCTGACCATCATGGCCGACACCGAGCTCCGGCACGGCGAAAATGACGCCGCACGCAGCAGGTACACCGAGAGCCTCGCGTTGCTCAGGCAGCTCGGCGAGCTCACGTTGAGCACCGGCCCGCTGCTGGGCCTGGGCCAGCTGGCTTGCATCGACGGCGACTACGCCCGTGCCCGCGCCATCGTCGAGGAGGCGCTGGCCATCCGCAGGCAGCCCGATTTCGGCTACCCGTGGACGATCGCGAACGCGCTCGTCAGCCTCGGCGAGATTGATCGGTGCGAGGGCGATCCCGCTCGCGGGGTCCCCTCCTTCGAGCAAGCGCTGGCGACCGGTCGGGAGCTGGCGGACGACGTTCTCGTCGGGTGGTCGGTCCACAACCTGGGGCACGTTGCGCTGCACGCCGGCGACCTCTCGACGGCCGCCGCCCGCTTCCGCGAGAGTCTCCTGCTTCGCTGGCGATCAGGGCCCGGAGCGGAGGTCGCCGCGGGCCTCGCCGGAGTGGCCGGCGTCGCTCTGCGTCAGGGTCAGTTGACGGAAGCGCTTCGGTTGTTTGGGGCGGTCGATCGCATGCTGGAGTCAACGCACAACGTGCTTCGGCCCGCCGACGAGCGGGTTCGTCGTGAGGACCTCGCTGCGATCCGCTTGCGACTGGACGACCGAGCCTTCGATGCTGCATTCGGCGAGGGGCAGGCGGCGAAGTTCGAGGAGCTTGACGGGATGGCCAACGCTGTTGTGCTCCGGGCAGTGGGCCGCTAGGAGTCGGCTCGGCCTTGCGTTCATACCCGGTGTCGATCGTGGCTGCGTAGCTCCGCGGAACACCTACGACCCCACCGCTGTCGAGCGCTCCGCCCGTGCGTAACATCCGTAGCCGGGATCTGCGGTAAGCAGCCCTCCTCCCTCCAACAGACAGTGCGCCCGACCTCTCTCAGTTCCAGCTGAGAGAGTCAGGCGGCGCGAGCTGCAGCCAGCACGTCGGCGCACACGGCCGGTATGCCTATCTCGTCGGCGGCGCGCTGGGTGAGGACCACAACGGTGAGATCCTGCGACGGCACGTTCGACCACGCCGTGCCAAACCCACCGTCCCAGGAATACCGGCCATCGTCGAGTACGGACACGCCGTAGCCCCAGCCGCGGCCGTCAAGAAAGCTGAAGCCCGGCCATACGTTCTCGCGCTGAGCCACGGCGAGCCCTGTGCTCAACTGTCAATCAGTCGGGCTGCAATGAGGCCGCATCGGCTGGGATAGTCCCCGCGATGCTGGTTCCCACCCCGGGCGGGGCTGAATAGGTATCAATTGTCGGGCAGCACTTCTTACCCGATTCGCCTGGCAATGTAATCACAAGGTCTGTGTTGTGGAGGCTCGTGGCTTCAGCCGGGGATCGGGCGTAGCACTCAGGTTGGAGGCTCGCTTCGTCGCATCAAAGGCATATCCTTGTCCGAATTGAAAGCCTAAATGGGGGTTTGTCATTGAGCATGCAACGTCGTGCCGTCCGGGTTGAGGTTCCGCGCTTGGACATGTACTCGCGGCCGCTTTTCCTACACGCAGTCGAAGTGATCCTGCCGAACGTTCCACTGGAGCTTTCCGTGACGGGACGGCAAGCGGAAATCATGACCGCGCACATTCTTGACCGGGGCCTCCCCGTAGATGTCGAAGGCGCAGCGCGCGCTGCAATCAAGAGCATCGGAGTAAGCGGTCAGGTTCGTCTAATCAAGGAGTAAGAGCAAGAAACTGCACGGGGGGGTTGCCCTGATGCCACCGGTCGACACCTACTTCGACTGGCAGATCCAGTTCATCACTTGTACGGTTGGGACCAGGGAGACGCCCTGGCCGACCACAACAGCGCAAAGTCACGGTGTCGGAGTGCGGCGGACATCCGAAGTCGCGAGCTCACCGGCGCACGATAGCAGCTAGGCCTTAGACATCTGGCCGAATGGCTCTGAGGGCGATTTGACAGGCGTAGGCCTGATGTGCAACTGTGTAGTTGCACATGAATGACGCGGTGTTTGTCGCCCTGGCAGATCCAACGCGCCGACAACTGCTCGAGCGCTTGGCGATGGGCCCGAAGACCGCGACGGGGCTTGCCGGCAGGTTCCCGTTGACCCGCCAAGGTGTCGTGAAACACCTTGGCGCGCTCGCGGACGCGGGAATGGTCGCCAAAGAGCGCCACGGACGTGAGGTCCGCTACCGCCTGGAAAGCGCGCCTCTCGGCGAGGCGACCGTCTGGCTCACGACTCTCGCGGCGCGCTGGGAGCAGCGTTTGCAGCGGCTGAAGCGCTACGTCGAGGAGCAACCATGAGCGAACCAGGGCCCGAGATCCGTCACAGCGTGTTCATCCGCGCGCCGCGCGAGAAGGTGTGGGCCGCGTTCACGACCCCACAGGGACTGGACGCGTGGTGGGGAACGCGCGGCAGCGAGATTGACCTCCGAGCGGGTGGAAAGCTCACGCTCCGCTGGCGGGGGTGGGGACCCGAAAGAGACATCAACGCCGATCGGGACTGCGTCATCCTCGAGGTGCTTCCACTCAAGCGCTTTGTCTTTAAGTGGGGCGAGACGGCCGACGCGATGACGACGGTCGAGTTCGACCTCGAGGCGCGCGAGGACGGCACACTGCTCCGCCTCCGGGAGCATGGTTTCGCGCCCACGGCGAAGGGTCGGAAGTCCTTCGAAGGGAATTCGCTCGGCTGGGGCGAGGTATCGATCCTCATCAAGTTCTACGTCGAGCACGGCGTCCGCTATTAGAGGGCGCTACGGCCCTCACCACGAAGAAAAGGAGTTGGGCACGATGTCAACCGAAGTAAAGCAATCCCTGCACGAGGTGCGCTTTCTCGGCGAGTCAGACCAGTACCGGCGGGCGCGCGACGAACTCCTGCAGGCCGAGATCGACCTGCGCCGGCAGATCGAGGCCGTCGCCGCGCAGCGTCGGAAGCTGCCGCTCGGCGGCCTGGTGCCGCGCGACTACACCTTCGAGGAGTGGGACGCCAGCAAAAACGCCGCACGCCCGGTCCGGCTCTCCGAGCTGTTCGCGGACGGCAAGTACACCCTATTCCTCTATAGCCACATGTTCATTCCAGGCAAGGCGGGGCTGCCGCTCGAGGAGGGCTGCCCGTCCTGTACGTCGATCATCGACGCGATCGACGGCGCGGCGCAGCACATCACGCAGCAGATCAATTTCGTGGTCGTCGCCAGGGTGCCCATCGAGCGCTTCAGCGTGCACGCGAAATCACGGGGCTGGCGCCACGCGCGCCTGCTCTCTTCCGCCAACAACACCTACAACCGTGACTACCAGGCCGAGACGCCCGACGGCGCCCAGCATCCGATGGCAACGGTCTTCGCGCGCCGCGACGGAAAGATCCACCACTTCTGGAGCAGCGAACTGTACCTGGTCCCCAGCGACCCCGGCCAGGACATGCGGCACGTCGACTTCATGTGGCCGCTGTGGTCGGTTCTCGACCGCACGCCCGAGGGTCGAGGCACCGACTGGCGCCCCGAGCTCGACTACTCGGCGAGAGGATAGCAACGGACAAAGAGCAACCCGGCGCCGCCTGGCGTCTGCTGGACACAAGGTCGACGGCGGCGGTAGCCGTACCCCTGGTCGCGCTCGGTCTCCTGGGCTGGTACTTCACCGTCCGCCAGGCTCGCGAGATGTCCGGAATGGTTACCGGTCTAGGTCAAGTAAGCACCCATATGGCGAACGACATGGCCGTTCCGGCGTTCATGGTGAAGTGGCTTGGGATGATGGTGGCGATGATGCTGCCGGCTATCGGCCCGGTGGTGCTCGCCCAACGGGCGGTGGTCCGCGCGCGCGGCGAGGGCCTGCTGGGCTCGGTGGCATTCGTGGCCGGCTACCTTTTAGTCTGGCTTCTGATTGGTTTGGCCCCTCTGATGGCCTTCCTCGCTTTCGCCAACCTGCCGACGGAGGCTCAGTCCTCGCCCTGGCTGCCGATTGTGGGAGGCGCCGTGCTGGTCGTGGCGGGGCTCTACCAAGTCACGCCGTTGAAGGGGAGCTGAGTCCGCGCCTGTCGCTCGCCGCTCGGGTTCGTCGCGAAGCATGACGCCAGCGGAGCTGGCGGAGCGCGGCGCACTGGCGCCTCCTACGGTGCCTACTGCGTCGGCAGTTGCTGGGCAATGATGGCGGTCCTGGTGGTGGTCGGGCTGATGAACCTGGTCTGGATGGCGGCTATCGCGCTCGTCTTCCTGGCGGAGAAGAACTGGCGCCATGGTGTGCTGGTCGCGCGTGTGACCGGCGGCGGAGTCGCCGCGCTCGGAGTGGCGGTCGCAGTGGTGCCCTCCTTCCTATCGGCGATCTCAAGGTGAGGCCCCCGTGGTGTCGTCACTTTGCGATCATGGCGATACCAGGCCATGACCCAACTCGACGGGAAGACACGTGCCCGGTTACCGGACAGCGCCTTCGCCTATGTTGATTCACGCGGCAGCCGGCGTCTGCCGATCAACGACGAGGCCCACGTCCGCAACGCCCTCGCGCGCTTTAACCAGACCCGCTTCGAGGACGAAGCGGCGCGAGATCGGGCGCGAACGAGGCTGCTGAAGGCCGCCAAGAAGTACGGCATCGTGCCCATCGGTTTCATGACCGGGCAGTTGCGCTCGCAGAGTCTGCAGGCAGCCGCGGGCCAGGCGGTCATCGAGCTCGGCGGAATGGGGACACCGGAGGAGCTCGAAGAGCGGCTGCGCACCGTGCTCCGTGACCCCACGTTATCCGTCCTGTATTGGTCTGATTCGGCGGGGGCCTATCTCGACCGCACGGGTCGGGCCGTGGCCCTGCCGGCCGACGACGAGGGCCGTGCGGTCACACTGCTCGGGCGCTACGGCCGGCCGATGACGGCCCTGGTCCACGACCGCGCCGTGCTCAGCGATCCAGACCTTGCGCGGACGGTGACTACCGCGGTGAAGCTTGCCATCGAAAACGAGCGGCTGCACGGGGAGATTCAGGTTCGCGCCAGCGAGGCACGGACGCTGCCGACCGGCCTGGTGACCTTTCTGCTGACCGATCTCGAGGACTCGACCGGTCTCGTGCGACACCTTGGCGACCGGTATGACATGTTCCTCGCCGATGTCCGCCGCATGCTCCGCGCGGCCATCCGCGCTTCGGGTGGCCGCGAGGTGGAAACCCGAGCTGACGAGATGTTCGCGGTCTTCGAGCAGGCGCCGGCAGCCCTGGATGCCGCGCTTGCCATCCAGCGCAAGGTTCGCGCGCGACCGTGGCTCGACGACCTTCAGGTCCGGGTCAGGGTCGGCCTGCACACCGGCCGTCCCGCCGTGACCGACACCGGGTATATAGGGCTGGCCGTCCACACTGCTGCGCGGATCTGCTTTGCCGGCCACGGCGGCCAGATCCTGCTGTCACGCGCGACCCGGGACGCGGTTGAGGGCGCGCAGCCGGCCGGCGTCACCTTTGGAGACCTCGGCCTGCATCAGCTCCACGGCTTGCCTGCGCCGGAGGCGCTTTTCCAGGTAGAGGCGGCGGACCTGCCGGCCAACTTTCCCCCGCCAAGAACGCTGGCCGCTCCGCCCGGGAGGCCCCAGGACCGCTGACCTTCCGATTGAAAATGGGCCCGCCTTCCGGCCGGCCCTTGCTCGCCGCAGCGGGCCGAGAATAGGCTGTGTCGATTTAGGCGCGCTTGCCGCTGTGTGCTACCGGGTCGCGGTTGCGCTTCGCCAGTGCGCCGCGATCCGATCCGCGGAGAGGGCGGTCGGGTAGATCGCCACCTCGTCGAGAAGGGTGTTATTGAAGAAGCCGTCAGCGCGCCGGCCGATGTAGATCGGATCGGCATTCTGAGCCGGGGACACTACGACCGCAAGCGTACCGTCGAGCTTGCCGTTGACAAAGAGCTTGGCGTCGCTCCCGTCGTAGGTCGCCACCACGTAGTACCAGGTATCGAGGGCCAGGGTTGTAGAGGAGACAAGCACCGGATCAATGTCCCCCGTCACTCGAAACGCGAGCCGGCCGGTGTAATCGCTGTTCAGCAACTGGAACCAGCCGCTGCCCGCGACGCCCGAGCCGACAAAGTTCTTGGCGACATAGACGCCGGAGCCGGATTCGGTGCGCTTCTTGATCCAGAGCTCGATCGTGACCTTGTTTACCTGCAGGCTGGCTGAGCTGGGCACGCTGGCCGCGCCGCTCGCGCCATCAAAGGCGACCGCGGTGTTCCCGTCACTGGCGAGTGCCCCCGGCTGCCCAAGCGTGAAGGCCCCCTGATACACACCACTGTTTCCATTAATCGATTGGTCGGCCATGGTGGCGCCGCTGGTCTCGCCCATCCGCCAGTAGGCGACCGGTGCATCCGCGAGGACGGCGGCCTTGTAGCTGGGGGAACTGGTCGGCGTCGCCGGCGCCGTCGGCGCCGCGGCCGTGGTGGTCCCGCAGCCCGACAGCGCAACCGCCATCAGTGCGAGCGGGAACGCCTTTCTCACCTAGATGCGACGCAGCCAGCCCCAGCGCCTTGCAGGAACCGGGGAGTCTAAAAGCGTCGGCCGGTGGGACACTCTCTTTGATGGCCGCTTCCGTGACGCTGGCGCGCTTGCACCGAGAGATCCTTGCATGCACCCGCTGTGTGGAGGCTGGGAACCTGGCCGCCGCGGCGCCGGTGCTGAGCGGTTATGACGACAACCGCATCATGCTCATCGGCCAGGCCCCGGGCGCGGTGGAAACGGTTCGGCGGCTGCCCTTCCAGGGACGCTCGGGGAAGGTGCTGATGGCCTGGTTGGGACGCGCCGGCTTCGCCTCGGAGGAGCAGGCCCGGCGCCAGATCTATATGACCTCCATCACCAAGTGCTTTCCCGGGAAGGGCTCCGGTGGGGGAGACCGGCGGCCGAGCCGCGCCGAGGTCGACCTTTGCCGGTCGCACCTGGACCGGCAGCTCGCGTTGGTCAAGCCGCAACTCCTGATCCTGGTCGGCGGGTTGGCCCATGAGCGCTTCCTGCCCGGGCGGCCGCTGGGCTCGCTGGTCGGCCGGCTCTTCGACCTCTCCGGCCACGAGCTCTCGACCCGGACCGAAAGCCGGCCGCTCCTCGTACCGCTGCCGCATCCGTCGGGTGCCAGCCGCTGGCTGAATGTCCCGGAGAACCGGGCGCTCCTCGACCGTGCGCTGCGACGGCTGCGGCCGGTGGTCCGCGGTTTGCTTGACGCTCAATTGGTGGGCGCATAGACTTCCGACAACATGCCGCGAGATCGGGATCGCGACGCTGTCGAGCCTGAAGAAGCGCCTCCCGCTCCGCTGACCCGTCCGGAAGAGCTGCCGGCGGTCGGTAAGTCGGCCGAGGCCATCCTCGCCTCGATCTTCTCCCCGGTTCCCGAGGCCAGCCCGCTGGAGCAGCTGGAGCAGACCCTCCGCCATCCCAAGAAGCTGATCTATATCGCCATGTCCAATCGCAACTTCTACTGGCGGATGCACGTCTCCAAGATGGTCCTCGACGAGGGATACGTGCCGATCAACCCCTTCATGCTCTTCGACTACTACCTGCTCCACACCGTACCCAAGCAGCTGGTGCGCGAGGCGATCAACAACCTCCTCTCCCGCTGCGATGAGGTCTGGGTATTCGGCACCATGAGCCTCGGCGTCAAGGTGCAGCTCGGGATCGCCAAGCGGCTGAAAAAACCGCTGCGCTTTTACGATATCGCCGATCTCCCGGAGCAGGTCTACCGGATCTCGGAGAAGCTCGCCCAGGAAGAGGGAATTGATTGAGGCGGACTAGACGCGCGTGATCAGATCGCGCTCCAGGCTCTGGCGCGTCTGAAGCACCAGCTTGCGCAGCGCCGGTCGATCGACGACCGCCAACTCGATCTGGCGGAGCGCACTGTAGAGACCCTTCAACGCCTTGACCGCGTCCCCCAGCTCGATGTCGACCGGGGCCTGCATCTCGGTCAGCGGACGACCGCTGCACCAGTCGTAGGTGAAGTTGACGTAGTCACCCGATAGCGGCCTGAGGTTATCTTCGCCCCGTTCCTTCTCGCGCGCGGAGATGCGGTAATAGATGATGCGTAAGCGCTTTTGCGCCAGCGCGATCGCACTGCTGGGGAATCGCCGGCGCTGGCGAGGACGGTCGCGATTACGATCCTCGGCGGTGACCATCACCAGTGACGCCGCCAGCTCGGGCGGGGTCAGCTCTTCCAGCCAGTCGTCGGCGATCGCCTGGGTGATGATCAAGCTGTTCTCGCCATAGATGCGGGACGCCAGCAGGCCTTTCTCGGTCGGGACCGCGCCCGCCAGGAAGCCGAGCTCTTCGAGCACGCCACGCAGCGCATGCATCCGCCGCCGGTACTCTCCCTGGCTGCGCCCGGCATCGTGTTCGGAGGCTCGGATCCGCGCCTGCAAATCCTTCACCTCGGCGTGGTGCGCCCGATGCTCGGCCACGAACGGGCATTTGCGGCAGGGCAATTGATTGAGCTTGTGCTGCCAGGTTTGGAGTTGCTCCTTCAGTTCCCCCAGGGTGTGGCCGCCCGCGTCCTTTGAGCCGCCGGCTCGCCGCCGCCGGCCGCGACCCCGGCCACCCTGCCAGTGGTCGCGCCGCAGCCGGCGCATCTGGACTCGCACGGAGGCGATTTCTTCCTCGGCGCGGATAAAGGCGCTGAAGGTCCGTTCGGTGCAACACGGGTCGCCCTCCGCCTGGAAGCGGGTCGCCGTCACGTCAGCGAGGCGCTGTCGAAGGTTGGCCAGCCGGGCCTCGAGATCGCCGCGCGCCACGACCTTCTGATACTGGCCAAAGGCCTGCTCCATCAGCTCGTCGACCTCGTCCGCGCGGTGATATCGGAGCAGGTTGAGCGCCATGTTGTAGGTCGGTGCGAACTTGCTCTCAACCGTCATCTCTTCGCCGGTGGCCGCCTCGTAGACGGTGCCGATCTCGACGTCGGGTTCCTTGAGGATGACCCCGTGTCCGATCGGGTCGATACCGCGTCGCCCTGCCCGACCCATCAGCTGGGTCAGCTCGCCGGAGGTGAGCGGCGCGAAGTCGCGTCCGTCGAACTTCGTGAAGGAGGAGACGACGCAAGCGCGCGCCGGCATGTGGATACCGAGTGACAGGGTTTCGGTGGCGAAGACGACTTTGATCAGGCCGCGCTGGAAGAGCTCTTCGACGAGTTCCTTCAGGTAGGGGAGAAGGCCGGCGTGGTGCATCGCCAGGCCACGGCGGAGCGTCTCGCCGTCGAGCAGGGCGCGATAGAGCCTCGCCTCATCCCGGTCGTCGATCCGATCCAGGCGGTCCTTGACCATCTGGTCGATGGTGGCCTTCTCTGCCTCGGTGGTGAGGTCGAAGCCGTGAGCGGCGCAGCGGGCCAGCGCCTCCCGGCAGCCGCGCCGAGAAAAAATGAAATAGATCGCCGGCAGGAACTCCCGGCTCCGAAGGCGATCGACCACCGGGAGCAGGTCGTTTTCCGGCGGCCGTCGAAACTGGGACAGCCGGAAATCGGTCGAGTCCTCTGCCTGCGCCCGCTGGCGCGTTTCTCGTGGAATCGCCCCCTGGTCATCGAGCAGCGGGTAGAAATCATTGCGCATGGCGAGCCAGAGCCGCAGCTCGACGGGTCGCTTGATCACGCTGACCGTGGCGATGTCGCCGCGCTGCTGGCTCATCCAGCCCGCCACCTCCTGGAAGTTGCTGATGGTCGCGGAGAGCCCGATGAACTTGATATGCCGCGGTGCCTGGATGATGATCTCCTCCCAGACCGCGCCCCGCGGGAAATCATCGATGTAATGGACCTCATCGAGGATGACGTAGCGGACGCGCTGTAGCCGCTGCGGATCCTCATAGATAAGGTTGCGCAGGATCTCCGTTGTCATGACGACCACCGGTGCCGCCGGGTTGATCGTGTTTTCGCCGGTCACCAGGCCGACGTAGCCTTCACCGTGGAGTCGCCGGTAGTCGCGGAACTTCTGGTTGGAAAGGGCTTTGAGGGGTGTCGTATAAATCGCGCGGGCGTCCGTCTCCAGCGAGCGGTAGATGGCATAGTCGGCAATCACCGTTTTCCCCGAGCTGGTCGGAGCCGAGACCAGGACACCCTGGTGGGCCTCGAGCTTTTCGATCGCCTCGATTTGAAAGGCATCGAGCGGCCAGGGGAGGGTCGCCTGGAAAGCGTCGATCAGCGATCGTGGACTTGCGCTCAGTGGTTGGCTCAACTAGTCCTTAGAGGGATTCCTGGGCAGAGACTGAAGTCGCCGATTCAGTTCTGCAACCTCGTCCGCAGTCAGTGACCTCGAGGGCCGTGCCACCCGCGGATTGCTGATGATCCCCCACGAATGCAGAACATGCTTAAGGCTGCTGAGGGTCGCGGCGTTGGCGGACCCTCCGCGAGCGACCTCGGCCAGGTCGTCGTAGCGAGTCGCCAGGGCCTGGGCCGATCGCGCGTCGGCCCAATCGCCCGCCACGGCGCTCTCATAGGCCGTCGCGCAGGCTCGCGGCACCACGTTCGAGTTGGCCGGGATCGCGCCGTGGGCGCCCGCCACGATCCCGATGTCGATCAGGGTGCGGGTCCCCAGAAAGAGGCGGAACTGCGATTCCCGTCCCTCCTGACGGATCGTGGTCGAGAGTGCACGAAACCACTGGAGGTCGTTCTGGCTGTCCTTGATGCCGGAGGCGGTACCCTCGCGAGCGAGCTGCAGCGTGGCCTCCAGCGTCATCCGCACCTTGACCGTCTGCGGGATGTTGTAGATGAAGAGCGGCTGCTCCGGGAAGGCCTCTTTGAGGGTTCGATAGTGGGCGATCACCTCGTCCATCGAATGCAGGAAGTAATGCGGGGGTGTGCATGCGAGGGCGACTGCGCCAGCCTCGACCGCGTGTCGGGCGTGGCGCAGGGCCAGCGTGGTTGAGTTATCGCCCACGTTCGCGATCACGGGAACGCGACCGGCGACGTGCTCGACGGTCAATGCCACCGCCCGCGCGCGCTCGGCCTCGGGAAGCAGCGCAAACTCGCCGGTGGTGCCCATCACCCAGATGCCATGCAGGCCGCCGTCGATCAGGAAATCGATGAGGCGGCGCATCGAGGCCTGGTCGACCGTCTCGTCGTCGTTCAATGGCGTGACCATCGGGCAGAAGATGCCGTGGTAGAGCGCCATCGCGACTAGCGCTTCGTCAGCGGGCCCACGAGCTCGGCCGTGGCGGAGCGTTCGCGGTCTTTGAGCCAGCGCAGGCGAGTCTCCTCGACTTCCTCGGTGTACCGCTGGCGGCAGCGCCGCATCGCCTTCGCGACCGCATTGCGGACCAGCGGCTCGGGGCCCGTGGCCAATCGTTCCAGGATTGATTTCGCCGCCGGCCAATGGAACGACCCGATAGCGCTGGAGAACGCCATCGCGACATTCCAACGGACGATCTGGTCGCGGTCGCGCGACCATTGCCGCAAGCAGCGAAGCGTCTCGCTGGGATTGACCCGCAGCAGGGTGTCGCCGATGGTGTAGGGACCGAGGTTGCGGCGGACGTACGGCTCCCGGTCGCGCAACAGGGGTTGGAGCAACGTCAGCAGGTCGGGGACGCGCTCGGGCTTGTCGCGCCGGGCGGCGTACTTCACCGCCAGCACGACCGCGCGGCGCAGATTCTCTGAGCGCGAGGATCGAACCACCTCCAGGCGTCCACGGATCCTGACGAAGTCGCGATCGAGGAGCGTGCCGAGCAGCCCGCCGGCCGCATCTCGTACCTCCCGGTGTGGATCCTCTGCGAGCATCTCCGCCGTGCGCAGCACCCCGGCCGGGTCGTCGGGATAGCGGCTGGCCAGCAACAGGCAAGCCACCTGGCGGGCCGTCGGGGAGGGTGAGGTGGCAAGCGCATCGACCCAGCGGCTGACCTGGCCGCTCTGCTCGGCCAGCGCCGTCGCCAGGCGCTCGCCGACCTGGTGGCGAAGGGCGGCCGGGCTGCCCGGCTGCCCGTGGTGGAGCTGCCCATCGAGAGCGGCGACGACGCCGGCCGGATCATCCCGGGCGAGGGCGGCGAGAACGGCGGAGAGCGGACCCTCCTCCACGGTGCCGATCTCATCGGCTCGGGCCGCCTGGCTCATGTCCTGATGATCTCGATGTGGTGCTGATGCAAGACGGCGCCGCCGTTGTGCTCCTCCACGAAGTCCACGATCTTGCTCATGATTTCGTTGGCATGCCGGCTGTCATTGGCGGCACAGGTCACCCCGATCGCCAGCGTCTGCCAGCGGTCCAAGTCCGCCACTTCGGCGACCGAGACATTGAAGCGACTACGGATTCGTTGCACCAATGAGCGGCTCACCTGGCGTTTTCCTTTGAGGCTGTGGTTTTCCGGCAAGTGGAAGATGAGCTCGCAGGTGCCCACAACCATATCTATATCCTTAAGGATACGTAACGTCTCGAAAAGCCATATGGCATGGCGGAAAGTTCTCTTATAGTGGCGGCATGAGCTCGGTGGCACGGGAGTTCGCGCCCTCCGCGTTGCCGGCGGAGACGCCGGAAACCGTGCCGGCTCTCTTCCAGCGGACCGCCGAGCGCCGGGGCGACGCACCCGCCCTCTACTTCAAGACCGGGCAGCGCTGGACGCCGATCAGCTGGGCCAACTACAGCCGGGCCGTTGGCCGGGCCGCCAATGCCCTCCTTGCTGAGGGGCTGAATCCCCAGGACCGGGTGGCGCTCTGGTCGTCGAACCGGCCGGAGTGGCAGATCGCCGATCTCGGCATCGCGCACGCTGGGCTGGTGACGGTCGCTATCTATCAGTCCGATGCACCGGATCAGGTCAAGTACTTGTTGAATCACTCCGAGTCGAAGGTTCTGATCGTCGAGCAGCGGAAACTCCTCGACCAGGTGATCGCGCTGCGGCCCGAGCTACCTGGCTTGCAACGGGTGATCCTGGTCGAGGGCGATGCGCCGGAAGGGGAGGGCTGGGTCGTCACCTGGGAACAGGCGCTACGGCGGGGCGACGATTTCGGCCGCGGCCGGCCGGGGCTGTTCGCCAGCCGCTGGCAGGCGGTCAGGCCGGAGGACACCGCCAGCTTCATTTACACGTCGGGGACCACCGGTCTGCCGAAAGCCGCGATCCTGACGCATCGCAATCTGACCTGGACCGCGGTCGCGACGTTGCAATGCTTCCGCGGCGACCCCAACGACCGGGTGGTCTCCTACCTGCCGCTAGCCCACGTGCTCGAGCGCGTCGTCAGCGAGCTTCGCCAGCTCTGCACCGGTTGCGAAGTGTACTTCTGTCCAAGCATCGACCAGGTGATGGCGGTCGTCGCGGACGTCCATCCGACCTACTTCACGTCGGTGCCGAGGCTCTGGGAAAAGATCTATGCGGGAATTCGGGCCAAGATGGACAAGGTCACCGGGCCTCGCCGGATGATCCGCGACTGGGCGCTACTGATGGGCGCGCTCCGGACCGCGGCGTATGAGCAGCACAAGCCACCGACGCCCTGGGTGAAATGGCAGTGGTCGCTTGCCGACCGGCTCGTCTTCCGAAAAATCCGCGAAGCGCTGGGCTTCGACAAGATCGAGGTCTGCATCAGCGGCTCGGCCGCCGTATCACCCGACATGCTTCGGTTCTTCTATGGCCTCGGCATCGAGATCCTGGAAGGCTATGGTCTTACCGAGACCACGGCGCCCGCCACCTTCAATCGGCCAGGAGACGCGCACTTCGGCACCGTCGGCCTACCCCTTCCCGGTGTTGAAGTCCGGATCGCATCCGACGGCGAGATCCTGGTCAGGGGCAACAACGTCTTCAGCGGCTACTTCAAGGATCCGACGGCGACCCAGGAAGCGCTCGTGGACGGCTGGCTGAAAACCGGCGATATCGGTGAGCTGGACAAGCAGGGCTTTCTGAAGATCACGGACCGCAAGAAGGACCTCTTCAAGACCTCGGGCGGGAAGTACGTCGCGCCCGGCCCGATGGAGACCCGGCTCCGCAACACTGCAGGGATCGGCCAGGCGGTCGTCCTTGGCGATGGCCGTCCGTTCGTCGCCGCCTTGATCACCCTGGACCGCGATGCCGCCGCCGTCGCGGGTGGGCCGAACGACCCCAATGTCCGGCGCCTCGTCGATGAGGCGGTGGCCGATGTTAACCGGGGACTTTCGCATCCCGAGCAAATCAAGAAATGGAAGATTCTTGACGGCGATTTCGTGGTGGGCGATGAGTTGACCCCCAAGATGAGCGTAAAGCGCAAGCGGATCGTCGAGAAGTATGCCGGCGAGATCGAAGCGATCTATCACGAGAAAAAGTCCGCCTAGATAGATTCATCGAACCCGTAAGTACGGATTGCCAACCCTCTCCTGGCCGATCGTGCTGTTCGGGCCGTGGCCGGGATAGACGATGGTGTTGTCGGAGAGGGTGAGCAACTGCCCGTGCAGGCTGAGTAGCATCTGCGGCGGGCTAGAGCCCGGCAGGTCGACGCGACCGATCTTGCCCGCGAGCAAGGTGTCGCCGGTAAAGACGTGATTGCCCACTTTGAATGACAGCCCGCCGGGCGTATGCCCGGGCGTGGGTAGCACCCCGAGCGCGAAGGCGCCGAACGGCAGCGTGTCGCCGGCGACCAGGTAGCGGTCAGCCGATTTCAACATGGCCGTGGCATCGGCAAGGTGCATCGCGGTCACGGCCCGGGTCGCCGCTTTCACCGCGTCCTTGGCGCCGGTATGTCCGGGATGGCCATGGGTAAAGCAGACCCACCGCACCGTCAGGCCCGGCAGCTGTCCCAGGATCTTGGGCGCATCGTCGCCCGGGTCGATGACGACCGCCTCCTTGGTTTCGGCGCAGGCGACCACGTAGCAGTTGGTGTCCTTCTCCCCGACGTGAACTTTTTGGATCGAGAGGCGAGCCACGGATCAAGATTAGTGCCGCGGCTTGCTACCCTTGTAGCCGATGGCAGAAGCTCGCCAGGTCGTCAAGTACACCTTTCTCAAAGTCGACCCGCCGGTCCTCAAGTGGCCAGTCGAGGAGCGGGAGGCGGCGGTACGCGAGTTCACCGAGCTGCTGGAGGCAGGTCCGACCGCCGAGATGCTGCTCACCTATTCGACCGTGGGATTGCGCGGCGACTGCGATCTCCTCATCTGGCAGGCCGCCGATACCGTTGACGCGATCCAGCGCGCGGAGTCGCAATGGCGCGCCACCCGCCTCGGGCCCTATTTGCGGGTCGCCCACTCCTTCCTGGCGATGATGCGACCCTCCCCCTATCTCGGGCGCCACAAACACCCCGACCAGGAGGGGCGCCGGACCCGGCTGAAGCCCGCCGGCGGACGCTATCTCTTCGTCTATCCCCTGTGGAAGAAGCGCGCCTGGTACCGCCTTCCCTACGAGCGGCGGAAGGCGATGATGATCGAGCACTTCACGATCGGCCACCGCTACCCGCAGGTCAAGATCAATACCGCCTACTCCTTCGGGCTGGACGACCAGGAATTCGTGGTCGCCTTCGAGTGCGACGAGCCCGCCGCCTTCCTCGACCTGGTGATGGAGCTCCGGGAGTCGCAGGCGAGCCGCTACACGGAGCGCGAGACGCCCATCTTCACCTGCGTCCGGATGGCGCCGGCCGATGCCCTGCAGCTCGCCCTGGGCCTGAGCGCACCGGAGCGAGGTCAGGAGCGCGAGCTTCAGCAACGGGTCAGCCTGATCGCGGGCGGATGAGGGCGGTCAAGGCGGGCGAGGCCGGCCGGCCGGCGGCCGATCGCCTGGTGCCGCCGTTGCTTCGGGCGGCTCGTCGCGAGCCGGTGGACCGCCGGCCGGTCTGGTTCATGCGGCAGGCGGGACGGTCGTTGCCCGAGTACCGGAAGGTCCGCGAATCCTACGACCTCTTCACCATCTGCCAGAACCCGGAGCTCTGCGCCGAGGTCACGCTGCAGCCGGTGCGCCGTCTTGGCGTCGACGGGGCGGTGCTTTTCGCCGACATCATGCTGCCGGTCGCGTTCGGGCTGGGCGTCGAGCTGCAGCTCGTCGACGGGGTCGGCCCGGTGGTCGAGCAACCGATCCGCTCACACGCCGACATAGATAGGTTGCAGTGGCGGCCCCCCGGCGAGGCCGTCCCCTTCGTGCTGGAAACGATCAAGCTGCTTCGCCGCGAACTGGATCCCTCGGTCGCCGTGATCGGCTTCTCCGGAGCGCCGTTTACGCTGGCGGGCTACCTGATCGAGGGCAAACCGTCCCGCGATTTCCTGATCACGAAGACGATGATGCACGCGGAACCGGCGATCTGGGATGCGCTGATGACGCGCCTCGCACGGCTGGTGCTCGAGTACCTGCTCGCGCAGATCCAGGCCGGCGCCCAGCTGGTCCAGGTCTTCGACAGCTGGGTCGGCGCGCTGTCGCCGGCCGACTACCGCCGCCATGTGATGCCGCACGTCGCCGCGATCTTCGACGGCCTGCGGCGCGCCGGGGCGCCCTCGATCCACTTCGGCACCGGCACCGCCGGTATCCTCTCGCTGATGCGCGAGGCCGGCGGAGACGTGATCGGCGTCGACTGGCGGATCGACCTCGAAGAGGCGTGGCGGGTGATCGGCGACGATCGGGGCATCCAGGGGAACCTCGACCCGGCGCTGCTGCTCGCGCCCTGGCCCGCCATCGAGGACGGCGCCCGCAGGGTGATCGACGGCGCCGGTGGACGGCCCGGCCACATCTTCAACCTCGGCCACGGCGTGCTCCCGGAGACCCCGATTGAGCACCTGCAGCGACTGGTGGAGTTCGTGCATGCCTCGTAGCCATACCGCGGTGCTGCTGATGGCGTACGGCAGCCCGAATCGCCTGGACGAGGTGGCGGCCTATTACACCGATATCCGGGGCGGCCGGACGCCTTCAGCGGCGGCGGTCGAGGAACTGACCGCGCGCTACCGGCGGGTTGGTGTTCCGACGCCGCTGCTGGCGGTCTCCACCGAGCTCGGGCGCCGCCTCGAGCGCCTGCTCAACGCCGATCCTCCGGATGACGGGATCTACACGGTGCACCTGGGCATGAAGCACTGGAGGCCGCACCTCGCCAGCGCGGTCCTGGAGGTGGTGGAGAGCGGAGCCGACCGGATGATCGCGATCGTGCTGGCGCCCCATTACTCGAAGATCGGCACCGAGGGCTACCGGCGCAAGCTCGAGGCGGCGTTGGCGACCGCGGCGCCGCTGCGCCTGGACTTCGTGGAGAGCTGGCATGAGCTGGACGGCTATGTGCAGGCCCTCGCCGAGAATGTGCGGATGGTCCGTGCCGAGTTCGCCCATCCCCAGGACGTGGTGGCGGTCTTCACGGCGCACAGCCTGCCGGCACGCATCCTCAATGACGGCGATCCCTACCAGGAGCAGCTGCTGCGTACCTCGGAGCTGGTCGCCCGGCGGGCCGGCATCGAGCAGTGGCGGTTCTCCTACCAGAGCCAGAGTCACACCGGGGAGCCGTGGCTGGGCCCGGACCTGGTCGACACCATCGAAGCGCTGGCGGCACAGAGGCATCGCGCGGTCCTCGTCGCCTCCGTCGGGTTCATCGCCGACCACCTCGAGATCTTCTATGACATCGACATCGAGGCGAATCAGAGAGCCGATGCGCTCGGTATCGAGCTGAGGCGAACCCCGATGCTCAATGCCGACCCCCGCCTGGCGCAAGCGCTGCATGCACTGGTGGCGGAACGAGTCAGGGCGGTATCGACTGTCCCTTCGTGAACCCCAACAGAATGGCCTGCTCATGATTTTTCTCGCTCGCATGTGGGCGATCACGCGTGGCCATCGGGGCATGCTCTCGATCGCGGTCATCGGCTCGGTCCTGTTCACCGCGCTCAGCGTGTTGCCGGCCCTGATCATCCGGCAAATCCTGACGGTGCTGGCCCGTCCATCGCCCACCGGCACATTGGTGCAGCTCGGCCTCGCGATGGTCGGGGCAACCGCCCTGATGGCGGTCGCGCGATACCTCGAAGGCGGCTTCGGGCATATCGCCGCGTACCAGATTCTGCACGACCTGCGGATGCGCTGCTACGAGAAACTGCAGCAGCTGTCGATGGGATTCCACACGCGGCAGCAGTCAGGCACGATCGCGGCCAAGGTGATCGGCGACGTCGAGTCGATCGAGTTCTTCACCGCCCATGCCGGGATCCAGATGATCAGCGCTGCGACGGTGCCCTTGTTGATCGGCATCCTGATGCTCTTCGTCAACTGGAGGCTGGCGCTGGTCGCCCTGGCGCCGCTGCTGCTGATTCTGGTAATCGTGTTTGCCTTTCGAAGCGCCGCCCAGCAGGCCTTCAAGCGCTACCGTGACGAGCTCGGCCGCCTGAACGGGATCATCGTCGACCATATCCAGGGCGTCGGCGTCCTGAAGGCATTCGCGGCGCTCGGGCAAGCCCGCCGCGCGATCGACGACCGGAGTGAGCATCTCAAGCAGGCCGCGACGCGGGCGAACCTCGTCCACACCTGGTACTTCGCCGGCGTCGAGTGGATGGCCGCCATCCCGGTCGCCCTGGTGCTGCTGGTGGGCGGCCTGATGGCGCACGCCGGCCAGCTCACCGTCCCCAACCTGGTGCTCTTCGTCTTCCTCACCACGCTGCTCTACCGGCCGGTCACCGAGCTCAACCGGCAGCTCGAGGGATTCCGCAATGCCCAGGCGGCGACCGACCGGATCTTCGAGATCCTGAACGCGCCGGTCGAGGTGCAGGAGTCGCCCAGGGCGCGCGTGCCTGAGCGGCCGCGATATAACGTCGCGCTCGAGCGTGTCACGTTTGCTTATGAGACGGGGCGTCCGGTGCTGCACGACGTGTCGATCGAGCTGACGGAAGGATCGGTGCTCGCCCTGGTCGGCCCGAGCGGTGCCGGCAAAACCACCATCGCCAACCTGATCGCCCGTTTCTGGGACCCGCAGCAGGGCGCCGTGCGGCTGGGCGGCATTGACCTCCGAGAGCTACCGATGGAGTTCGTGCATCATTCGATCGGCCTCGTCCTGCAGGATGTCTTCCTCTTCAACGACACGGTCAAGGCCAACATCAAGATTGGCAACCCCGATGCCAGCGACGCGCAGGTCGAGGAGGCCGCCCGCGCCGCTTACGCCCACGAGTTCGTGGAGGAGCTACCCAGGGGTTACGACACCATCCTCGGTGAGCGTGGGGTTCGCCTCTCCGGCGGTCAGAAGCAGCGGATTTCGATCGCACGGGCGTTGCTGCGTGACGCCCCCATCTTGATCCTCGATGAGGCGACCTCATCCGTCGACCCGGAGGCGGAGCATCTGATCCAGGCGGCGCTCGCCCGGCTGGTCGCGGAGCGCACCGTGCTCGTCATCGCCCACCGACTCTCCACCATCCGCCAGGCGGGCGAGATTGCGGTGCTCGACAGGGGCCGGGTCGTGCAGCGCGGCCGGCACGAGGATCTGGTCGAGGCACCGGGGCTCTACGCCAATCTCTATCGGGCGCAGCAGATGGCGCGCCGCTGGGACGTGGCAAGCTCGCAGCGGGCCGACGAATCGTTACCGCAAGCCGTCGAGTAGCAGCTGGCGAAGCGCCTCGAGGCGCTCGAATTCCTCCATGTTGAGCTTCGCCGTGTTCTTCAGGTTATGGGGATATTTGATTTTCTGTACCGCGGCGATCAGGGACTGTACCTGGGGTTCGGTCAGCCGGTACTCGAAGTAAGTGATGCTCTCGCCGTGGATCTCGCGATGAATCGGCAGGTGATGGATCGGCGCGTGGGTCGGCTCCGGGTCGGTCTCGGCGAGGACCTCCGGTGTGCTCGAAGTCTCCCGAAAGAGCTCCGCTGATCCCTCCAGCGAAACCCGCTTAAACACGAGAGGCAACGGGCTGCTTGGTCTCCACCGCGGCGACCGGCGCGCGCTTGATGACCGCCTTGGCCAGGGCGCGGTACGCGTTCGCGCCTTCGGAGCTGCCCGCGTACTGGAGGATCGACATGCCGGCCAGCGGCGTCTCCGCAAACCGGATGCTGTCCTTGATGACGACGTCGAAGACGACGTCGCCGTAACGCTCACGGACCAGCTCCAGCACTTCCTGCGAGTGGAGCGTCCTGGATTTGTGGATGGTGGCCAGGATGCCGCTGATTCGAAGGCTCGGGTTGAGCTTGGCCCGCACCCGCTCGATCGTGTTGTGCAGCAGCTGCATGCCCTTCATGCCGAAGTACTCGCATTGCAGCGGGATGATGACCTCGGTGGAGGCCACCAGGGCATTGACGCAGAGGAGGCCGAGCGAGGGCGGGCAATCGATCACCATGAAGTCGTACTCGTCCTGGCCGGGTGCAAGCTTTTCCTTGAGGAAGGTCTCGCGGCCCATCTCGGTCACCAGCTGGATCTCGGCGCCCGAGAGTTCGATGTTCGACGGGATAAAGTCCACGCCGAGGTTGCTGTGCTTCACCACGTGGCCGAGGGTGACCTGCGGATCGAGCAGCAGGTGGTAGAGGGTGAGCTCGATCTGATCGGGCTGCTTGAACCCCATATTGATCGTCAGATGGCCTTGGGGATCGAGGTCGATGAGGAGGACGCGCTTCCCGAGCTCTGCGAGCGCGCATCCCAGGTTCACCGCGGTGGTCGTCTTGCCAACCCCGCCTTTCTGGTTGGCAACTGCGATGACTCTGCTCAAACGGTGGCTAGACCTCTGTGCTGGAACGTGGCTGCGGCTATTTAACTTGAATATGCCTGTCCCGTCAAGTTCGGCGTTGTGGACAACTCAGGCCCACGCCCGATACCGCTGTTACATAGACTGGCGTTGACCGTGGTTTTTTACGCATTAGTCGCGACCCTGATCAGCGCCGCGTTTGCCGGCACGCTATGGATGCAGTATCGCGTCAAGCCACGGCCGTACCTGCTCGTGTGGTCGGTCGCCCTTGCCTTTTACGCGATTGCCGCCCTCACCGAGGTCATCGGCGCCGCCGGCGGGTGGACGCCGCTCCTGTACCGCACCTACTACTTTTTCGGAGCCATCGTCCTGGTCGGCCTGCTCGCCCTCGGAACCATCTACTTGCTGGCCCCGCGGTTCAGCCGAGTCGCCCTGTGGGCCCTGATCGTGCTCGCCGCGATCGGGCTTGCCGGGATGCTGGGTGCGCAACTGCAGGCGGTCAAGCTCGAGACGCACCAGGTCCCCAACGCCGACACCATCCAGATCCAGGGCGGCCTCTTCAGCGTGCTGGCCATTCTGATGGCCGCGCTGATCAACATCGTTGGCAGCGTCATCCTGATCGGCGGCGCCGCCTGGTCGGCGTACGCCGCCTGGCGCCGGGGCGGCGCCTCCTCGCGGGTGCTGGCGAACGTGCTCATTGCGGCGGGCGCCTTCATCGTCGCCGGCGCCTCGAGCCTGACGCGGGTATTCCACGTCTATGACGTCTTCTACGTCGGCCAGGCGATCGGCGTGCTCGTAATGTTCGGCGGCTTCCTCGCGGTCCAGCGGGCACCGCGGCGGGCATCGGCCTTGAACCCGGCGACGTCGCGCTGACCGGGCCATACCGCGTCTCCAGGCCGCAGGGACTACCATTAGCTCGCCGTTGCAAACGGCACAACCCATGACGCACGCAGGTATCAGTTGCACCTGGTGGGCCTCGACCGATGGACAGCCTCCGCCAGCAACCGGCGACGGCCATGCGCCCGATCCGGAGGCTCGAACAAGGAGGCACCGTGAGACTCGTCCAGGAAAACCCCGACACCGATAGCCAGGAGGAATGGCTGGCGCGGGAGCGCGCCCATCTTTCCCAGGTCCTTTACCGCTATACCCCGCTCGTCATCGATCACGCCCAGGGGTCCTACCTGTACGCGGTTGACGGTCGCCGTTACCTCGATTTCGCCTCTGGCATCGCCGTCACCAACCTGGGGCACGGTCATCCAGCGGTCATCGAGGCGGCGAAGGCACAACTCGACAAGGTGGTCCACACCTCGGTGGTGGCGCACCACCAGCCGGCCATCCAACTTGCCGAACGCATCGCGGCGGTGGCTCCGGGCAAGCTCGACAAGGTGTTCTTCGCGAACAGCGGCGCGGAGGCTGTCGAGGGAGCCATCAAGCTGGCCCGCTACACCACCGGGCGCTCGGCGTTGATCGGTTTTCAGGGGGCCTTTCACGGCCGCACCTATGGGGCGCTCTCGCTGACGGCTTCCAAGAGCTACTACCGCGAACGCTACGAGCCGTTCTTGCCGGGCGTGTACCACGTGCCCTACCCCTACCCCTACCGAAACCCGACCGGGCCCAGCGAGCAGGCAACGCTCGACTATGTTTTCGGGGCAATCGACGAGATGCTGGACACCCGGGTGCCACCCCGCAACATCGCCGCGTTCATCGTCGAGCCGGTGCTGGGCGAGGGCGGCTACGTCGTCCCGCCGGCGGGGTTCATGCCGCGGCTGAGGAAGCTCTGCGATCAGCACGGGATCCTCCTGATCGCCGATGAGGTCCAGTCCGGCTATGGACGGACCGGCAAGATGTTCGCCTGCGAGCACACCGGCGTGGTGCCCGACATCATGACCCTGGCCAAGTCGATCGCCTCAGGCCTGCCGCTGAGCGCGGTGGTAGCCACCTCGACGCTGATGGACCAGTGGGAGCCGTCCGCGCACGGCTCGACCTTCGGTGGCAACCCGGTGTCCTGCGCCGCCGGTATCGCGACCCTCGACGTCTTCGAGCGCGAGGGCATCCTCGAGAACGCGTCGGCCAGAGGCGCGGAGCTCATCCGGCGCCTGCGTGAGCTGCAAGCGCGCCTGCCGGTGATCGGCGAGGTGCGCGGCCTCGGCCTGATGGTCGGCGTGGAGCTGGTCAAGAAGAACGGTGCGCCCAACAAGGAACTCCAGGCAAAGATCCGGAGGGTCTGCCTGGATTCGGGGATGGTGGTGTTGAGCTGTGGGGTGCACGACAATGTGCTCCGGCTGGTGCCACCGCTCAACCTATCGGAAGCGGAGCTCGACGAAGGATGGGAGATCTTGAACGGCGCGTTTCAGGAGGTGGCAGCATGAGCCAGACGATGACAAGCGAGCGGGGCCAAAAAACCGAGGCCAAGACCTACAAGAACTACATCGGCGGACGCTGGGTGGAGTCGAAGACCGGACGGACCTTTACCTCATTAAACCCGGCGCACAAGGCGGAGGTGCTCGGCGTGATGCAGGCATCGAACGCGGACGACGTCAACGCCGCGATCGAGGCGGCGGTAAAGGCCTTCCACGGTTGGCGGCATACGCCGGCGCCGGCCCGGGGCGAGATCGTCCTCAAGGCAGCCCTGATCCTCGAGGCACGCAAGGAAGAGCTGGCGAGGCTGATGACCCAGGAGATGGGCAAGGTGCTCAAAGAGGCGCGAGGTGACGTCCAGGAAGCGATCGACATGGGCAAGTATGCGGCCGGCCTGGGTCGTCATCCACACGGCGAGACCGTGCCCTCGGAGCTGAAGAACAAGTGGTGTATGACGGTGCGGGTCCCGCTGGGAGTGGTCGCCTGCATCACGCCCTGGAATTTTCCGATGGCCATCCCTTCGTGGAAGATCTTTCCGGCGGTGATGGCGGGAAACAGCGTCGTGTTCAAGCCGGCATCTGACACGCCCATCATCGCCACCAAGCTGGTGGAGATCCTCGAGGAGGCCGGGTTGCCCGGCGGTGTGCTGAACCTCGTCACCGGAAGTGGCAAGGATGTGGGCGACGTGCTGGTCAAGGATCCGCGCGTCCAGGGCATCTCCTTTACCGGCTCGACCGACGCCGGCAGGCACATCGCCGAGATCGCCGGCCGCAACCTGAAGCGGCTGGGTCTCGAGCTCGGTGGTAAGAACGCGATCGTCGTCCTCGATGACGCCGACCTGCCGCTGGCGGTCGACGGCGCGCTCTGGGCGGCGTTCGGGACCTCGGGCCAACGCTGCACGGCGGCCTCGCGCCTGATCGTTGACAGGAAGGTCGAGAAAGACTTCACCGACCTGCTGCAGGAGCGCGCCGCCAAGATGAAGGTGGGCGACGGCCTGCAGCCGGACACCGACATGGGCCCGGTCATCAACGAAGCCGCGCTCAAAAAGGTGCACGAGTACACCGAGATCGGCAAGAAAGAGCACGCTCGGCTGGTGCACGGCGGCGACTTCGCGGGATCGGAAGGCTGGTTCTACCGCCCGACGATCTTTGCCGACGGCCGCAAGGAGATGCGGATGGCTCAGGAGGAGATCTTCGGTCCCTCGACGCTGGTGCTGCCAGTGAGCAACCTCGAGGAAGCGCTCGAGGTCGCCAACTCCACGCAGTACGGTCTCTCGATGTCGATTTACACCAATGACCTGCGCAAAGCATTCCACGCGATGGACGAGATGCAGTCGGGAATCGTCTACGTCAATGCTCCCACCATCGGTGCGGAGATCCAGCTGCCCTTCGGCGGCGTCAAGAACACCGGCAACGGGCATCGCGAGGCCGGTACCGTCGCGCTCGACGAGTTCACCGAATGGAAAACGATCTACGTCGACTACAGCGGCCGGCTGCAGCGCGCGCAGATCGATACAGGAGAGTAAGGTCGCCGCGGTCAGCGCTCAGAACATCCAGTTCATCGACGTCGGGCAGCGGCGGGTCCGGTACCTCGATCAGGGATCGGGCCATCCGCTGCTCCTGTGCCATGGGTTCATCGGCTCGCTGGAGAACTTCCATAGCTGGGGCCCGGCGTTCAGCGGTCACCGGCGCGTTCTGATCCCCGACCTCCCCGGCTGCGGTGAGACGCCGGCCGGCGATCCGCCATTCTCGGTCAGCCGTCACGCTGAATTCCTCAAGGCGTTTGTCGATCGACTGGGCATTGGTGAGCACGACGTCGGTGGGATCTGCCTGGGCGCCACGGTGGCGCTCGACTACGCCTCGCGCTTTCGGGAGCGGATCACGCGGCTGGTCCTCCACACGCCGGTCTACTCGCCGCAGACCCTTCGGACGGCCTTCAAACGCCAGGTCCGGGTGCTGACCGCAGGACCCGTCTTCTGGTGCGTCGACCGGCTGCGGCGGAACCGAACGGCGTCAGATCTCTATAAGCGATTCCTGGTTGAAGGCCCGGGGGTCGACCCCTACGATGCCCAGGTGAACTTCGACAACCAGCACCGCGCCGATGGGCGCGCGGCCCGCCAGTGGTTGCGTGACGGGATCACCCGGGACTATCGCGAGTTCCTCAAAAGCTGGCGCAAACCGGCACTCGTCGTGGTGGCGGCCGACGATCGGATCGTCGACGTCGCCGCGATCCGCAACCTGCGCGATTTGATGCCGCAGGCCGAGATCCGGGTGATCGAGTCTGCCGGGCACGGCTGGACCCCGACCTTGATCGCGGCGCAGGTCGAGGTCATTTCTGCGTTTCTCAAGGCGTGAGCGGGCACGAGTTCAACACCGCCGGGCTTTCTGCGTGGGCGGGTCTCAAACCGCCGGCCGCCGGGTGCCCCTCGGATGTCCGCATCCTGGGCGTACCCATCGATCGCGGCTCGCTCTACCGTCCGGGTGCCGCGAAGGCGCCGGCCCAGCTGCGGAAGCTTTCCGCCATCTTCGCGCCGGTCAGCGAGCACGCCGAATTGTTCGACACGGTCACCATCCAGGACGATGGCGACGTGACCCTGGTCGAGGGCGACATGGGTGCGAATGTGGACGCCGTCGCGTCGGAAATCGAAAAGACACCGGCGGGCACCCTGCCGATCGTGCTCGGGGGTGACCACACGACCGTAAGCCCGACGCTGGTGGCCCAGCAACGCCGGCTCAACGGCCGGCTGAGCATCCTCTATATCGACGCGCATCCGGACCTGAATGACTCGTCTCGCCACACCCGATGGTCGAATGGCTGCGCGTTGCGGCGAGGTCTCGAGCTGGGCGAGATCGACCCCAGGAAGGTGACGCTGCTCGGATGCCGGGACTATGACTGGGAAGAGGTCGAGTTCATCCGAAAGATGGGCGTCACGCTGATCACCGCCGCGACCGCGCATCGCTGGACCGGCAACCAGCTGGCGGACGAAATCGGCTCGCGAATCGGCCGCGACGCGCTCCATATCTCGCTCGACATCGACTCGCTCGATCCGTCGATCGCGCCCGGGACCGGCGTCCCCTCGGCCGGTGGGCTCACCTCGCGCGAGCTGCTCGACTTCCTTCACCAGCTTCGGGGTGTGCCGCTCGCCGGGCTCGACGTCGATGAGGTCGCGCCGCCGCTCGACGTCGGCTACGTCACGAGCCTGGCCGCGCTCAAGTTCATCTTCGAGTACCTCGGGATGGTGAAGCTCGGTAAAACGGACTGACGTCGCCATCGTCGGCGCCGGCGTGATGGGTTGCAGCCTCGCCTTTTACCTGGCCCGCGCCGGACGGCGGGTGATCGTCATCGATCGGGGAAGGATCGGCCAGGGCGCGACCGCCGCCTGCGCCGGTGGCATTCGCGCCCAGTTCTCGACCGAGGTCAACATCCGGATCGGGATGGAGGCGAAGCGCGTTCTCGCACGTTTCGCTGATGAGACCGGGCACACGGCCGACTTTCGCCAGATCGGCTACCTCTTCTTGCTGACGACCGATGACGAGCGGCGGCGCTTCGCCGATGCCGTCCGGCTCCAGCGACGACTGGGAATGGAGGACGTGATCGAGCTCCGCCCGGCTGACGCGCGCGCGATGGTGCCCGGGCTGCGGACCGAGGACCTGTGCGGTGCGACGTTTTGTCCCAGCGACGGCCTGGCCGGCCCGAACGAGGTGACCACCGGCTATGCGAAGGCCGCACGACGCCATGGCGCCGTGATTCTCGAGGACACGCCGCTGGACGGATTCCTGACGGAGGGCACGACCGTGCGCGGTTTGCGGACCAGGGCGGGCGAGGTCGCCTGCGCCGACACCGTCATCTGCGCCGGCCCCTGGTCGGCGCGCGTCGGCGCGATGCTTGGCCTGGCGCTGCCCATCGAGCCCTCCCCCCGGCAGGTCTTTGTCACCGAGCCGTTCGGTGGGGGGATAAGCCGCCAGAGCCCGATGACCATCGACTTTCATACATCCTTCTACTTCCATCCGGAGGGAGAGGGCGTCCTGTTCGGCATGAGCGAGCCTGCAACCCTGCCCGGCGACGACACCACGGTCGACTGGTCGTTTCTCGACCGAATCACGGCGGTCGCCGAGCGACGCTGGCCGCCGCTGCTCGACGCGCGCGTGAAGACGGCCTGGGCGGGACTCTATGAAAACACGCCGGATTTCCAACCGCTGATCGGCCCACTCCAACCAGGCGCATGGATTGCGGCCGGCTTTTCCGGCCACGGGTTCATGATGGCGCCCGTGATCGGCCGATGGCTGGCGAGCTGGATCACCGATGGCGCCCCGCCCGCCGACCTCGCCGCGTTTGCGCCTGATCGCTTCGGCGCCGGCGCTCTGCAGCCCGAGCAGAACGTGGTCTAATGGGGGGCAATAACATACTTGACGCATCAAGTACGCCTTCTCAGGCAACGCACGCCCCCGTGGGCCACGTTGGCGCCTGACGGCTCAAGCCGAGCCGAAGAATGTTGCGCGCCGCGTTGATATCGCGGTCAATGACGAGTCCGCAGTCCGGGCATCGATGAGTCCGCTCCGATAGTGGCTTTGGGACTGCAGTCCCGCAGCCTGAGCAGGTCTGCGAGGTTCCGCTGGGTGGCACCCTGATCAGTCGAGTACCAGCTTCTGCCGCTTTGTACTCGAGCACCGTCAGGAAGGCCGCCCAGCCCTGGTCCGTTACTTCTTTCGCAAGGAATCCCCTGGCAAGACCGCCGATGTTGAGAGCCTCGGTGGCGACCAGACTGAACTCGGAGACCAGTCGTCGCGACAGCTTGTGGGCATGGTCATGCCGGAGGTTCCGAATCCGCTGATGCTGCCGGGCCAAAAGGAGTCGTGCCTTTTGTCGCCGATGCGAGCCTTTGAGCCGACGGCACATCCGCCGCTGACAGACCCGCAGATGCCGCGTCGCGGCGCGGTAGGCGCGGGGGCTGCGAATCTGCTCCCCGGTTGACAGAGTGGCAAAATGCTGGACGCCCAGGTCGAGTCCCACGGCTGGTCGACCCTCGGCGGCAACTCGCGACGATCCGGACACCGTCAGTGAAAAGCACCCGTACCACCGGCCCGCCACTCGGCGGACGGTCACGGTGCGGACCACTGCGGATGTAGGCAGCGGACGATGCCATTTCACCCTGGCGTGGCCGATACCTTGAAGGGCGAGGCGACCATTGTGGAGGCCCCAGCCTGTAGCCCAGGTCAGGCTGTCATAACGGCTGGCCGAGCGATAGCGTGGATAGCCCGGCTTGGCCCCGACTTTGACCCGGCGAAAGAAGGCGGTGAAGGCCCGATCCAGGCGGCGAAGTGGGTCCCGCATCGCCGAGCAGCTCATCTGGGCCGGCCCCGTGCTCGCAGCCCGAACGTCTGTCAGCTCACGAAACTGCTCGTAAAGGGAGACCGAGCGGTGCCGGCCCCGCCAGGCGTATCGCCGCTGCTCGAGCGCCGCGTTGTAGAGCTGGCACGCGAAGCCGAGTTGCGCTTCAAGGGCGATCCGCTGGCGGACCGTCGGATAAATCCGGTAGCGGTAGGTCCGCCTGTGCCGGGTGTTGTCGGCCATGGTTCGACCCATGCTGCACATGTTTTGCGACAGCTGCCTGTCAAACCGTATCCTCTCGGCTGTGTCAAGCACGTCCGTGCTCTAATGGGGCTCGCCTTGCGGCGGCCGGTCCTGCTCCTCGTTATCGGCGGCGCCCTGAGTGCCTGCGACGCGCCGGCGGCGGCGCTTCCGTTCTCCGAGCCGGCGGCGGCGGTGGTCGATGGCCACGCCATTCCGATGAAGGCCTACCAGGCCCGCCTCGAGGTTAGCCTCCATCGCGACCCGTTCATCGGAATCCCGGAAGCGATCCCGAGCCCGGTGCCCTCGCAACGGCTCGAAGATTTCACGATCGAGCAGTTAGTGCGCGAGGAGATCGTGCGACAAGAGGCAGAGAAGCGCGGACTCACGGCTGGTGACCACGTCGTGCAGGCGCGCATCGACGCGCTCCGAGCTCGTGCCGGCGCGTCCCCCTTCGGTGCGGCGCTGACCCGAAACGGGTTCACCAGCGACAGTTTCCGCCTCTACCAGCGCGCGTTGCTGACGGAAGTTGCCCTGGTGCAGGCGATGGCGAAGGACCGGGCCGGCTCGGCGGCGCAAGAGCTCACGTCCGGGCACAGCTTCGCCTCGGTCGCGGCGCGCTGGAGCGATGACAGCGGGACCTTCGCCCGTGGTGGCGATTCGGGCTGGTTGCGGCCGGCCGACATCCCCGAGCTGGCGCTCGCGGCGGCCGTGCAATCGATCGCTGCCGGCGGCGTGACCGGTGTCATCCCCACGAATCGTGGCGACGTCATCGCCATCGTGTTGGAGCGACGCAATGACCAGGTGCACCTCGGCGTCATCCTCGTCCTCGCGCCGGCAGCCGACCTCTTCAGCCCGCAGGGCACCCCGCCGTGGTTCACGAAGTTCATCGATGACCGTGAGGCGGCGCTCCGCCGCACCGGCCGGATCACGCTGAAGGTCGGCAGCCATGCCGGCGGATGAGGGCGAACGCTGGCGCGTCTTTCTCGCGGTCGAGGTGCCGGGCGACGTCCGCGCGGCGCTGGTCGGGCCGCTGAACGCGCTGCAACCGCTCAGCGAGGCGATCCGGATCAATCCCGTCGAGCGAATGCATCTGACGCTGCATTTCCTCGGCCACCTTCCTCGTCCCGATGTCGAGCACCTGCAGCCGGCGCTCGCCCCGGTCGTCTTGCGGCATCAGCGCTTTCGCCTGGCCGCGCTTGGCGTGGGCGCCTTTCCCGGCATCGCTCGTCCGCGAGTCCTCTGGGCCGGCCTCGCGGGTGGCGATCTACCGAGACTGATCGCCGTACAGGCCGACCTGGGCGATGCCCTGCGCAGCGCAGGCGTGACCGTCGAAGACCGGTTCCATGCTCACCTCACATTGGCCCGCCTTCGCCGGCCGCTGAGGGCGCAGGAGCGGACCGAATTGCGCAACTGGTCCGCACGATGGCAAGCGGCGCCCTTCGGCGACGTTCCCGTTGATCAGGTCCGGCTGATGCGGAGCCAGCTCGGCGCCGGACCGCCGCGCTATACCACCCTGGCAACGTTCGATCTACAATAGGGCCTCTCCGCGATGCGCCCATAGCTCAGCCTGGATAGAGCACCGGGCTACGGACCCGGGTGCGGGGGTTCAAATCCTCCTGGGCGCATTTTGATTTTCCTTGCTGAACAGGTCAGCGAGCCGCAAAGAGGGGAGGTCGCGATGGATGGGCGCATCTGATTACGATGCGCGAGCGAGCTGATGGTCGAGGCTAACGGGCTGCGCTTCCACGTTCGAGATGAGGGCACCGGCACGCCCGTCGTCCTCCTGCACGGCTTTCCCGATACCGGTGATCTCTGGCGCCACCAGGTGCCGGCGCTGGTTGGTGGCGGCTTCCGCGCCATCGTGCCTGACATGCGGGGCCGAGGCCGGAGCAGCCGGCCGGCGGCGGTTGAGGATTACCGGTTGTCAGCGATTGTCAGCGACGTGACGGGCATCCTCGACGCGCTCGAGGTTCGACGAGCGCACGTGGTCGGCCATGACTGGGGCGCCGTGGTTGCCTGGCTGGTGGCGGCGCTGGCGCCGGCGAGGGTCGATCGCCTGGTCGCGATCTCGGTGGGGGCGCCAGGGGCGGTGAGCAAGCCCACCCTGGAGGAGCTACAGAAGGGCTGGTATCGGATCCTGTTCCTGTTCGAAGGCATCGCTGAGGAGCTGGTCCGGCGGGACGACTGGTACTTGCTTCGCGAGCTGTTGCAGGGCGCAGCCGACCTGGAGGCGTACATAACGACCTTGTCCGAGCCTGGCGCGCTGACCGCCGGTCTCAACTGGTATCGGGCCAACCTACCGGTGCAGGCGCTGCTGGGAGGCCGCTCGACCGTGCCCATGGTCCAGGCCAGGACGCTGGGCATCTGGAGCAGCGGCGATCTCTACCTGACCGAGGACGCGATGACGCGCTCGGAACAGCGCGTCCGCGGCGGCTGGCGCTATGAACGCTTTATGGGCTCCCACTGGGTGCCGCTCGACCAGGCCGAACGGCTGAACGAGGTCCTGCTCGACTTCCTCGGCTAACGCGCGCCGGCCTGTGGTGAGGCTGGCGGATCGGCTGACCTATCATTTGCCGCGATGCCGCGCGCGGTCCGCACCGACATGGTCCAACCGGACGGCCGGCGCGTCTACCTGTATGGCGACTTCGAGCACGCCCCCGATGGCTACCAGGCGCCGGCCATGCCCAATGGCCTCTACCAGAGACGCTGGAATCCGCTGCGCCGTGAGTGGGTGCTGGTGGCGGCGTCACGCCAGGCGCGCACCTTTCTGCCCGAGCGCGCCGACTGCCCGCTGTGCGCGTCGCATCCCGGGCACTCGACCGAGATTCCCGCTGCCCGATTTGACGCCGCCGTGTTTGAGAATCGCTTCCCGGCGATGATGCCCTGGCCGCCGGCGGGCGGCCTCTGCGAGGTGGTGGTCTACAGCGACGAGCACGAGGGATCGTTCGCGACGCTGCCGGTAGCGCGGCTGGAGCGCCTCGCCGAAGTCTGGACCGATCGCTACCGGGACCTCAGCTCTCGCCGTGGCATCAAGTACGTCTTCATCTTCGAGAACCGTGGGGAGCAAGTCGGGGTCACGCTGCATCACCCACACGGGCAGATTTACGCCTATCCGTTCGTTCCGCCGGTGGCGGCGACCGAATTGGGCCAAAAGCCCGGTGGATGTCTCCAGTGCCGGTTGATCGGGGAGGAGCTGAAAGGACGGCGTCGCCTCCTGATCAACGAGGGCGGCGTGGTGGCCTACGTCCCCGAGTACGCGCGGTGGCCATACGAGGTCCACGTCGCGACGCGTCTGCATCGGCCGGCGCTCCCCGATCTCTTGCCGGTGGCGCGCCGGGCCTTGCTGGCGTCGATGCAGCGCGTCACGCGCGCCTACGATCGCCTGTTCGAGGTCCCGATGCCGTACATGATGGCGATGCACCAGGCCGGGGCGGAGGTTTCCGCGCAGGCACACCTGCACGTCGAGTTCTTTCCGATCCTGCGCGAGCGTGGGAAGGTGAAGTACCTGGCCGGGTCAGAATCCGGCGCCGGCGTCTTCATCAACGACACCCTGGCGGAGGAATCCGCCGACCGGCTCCGCGGGGTTCTCGAGTAGGGGTTCCGCTCCAACCGCGTTCGGCGAGCGGCCGTAGGGAAGGGAAGCGGCAGTCGTTGTTTTTGGTGTGGACCTGGTGCGGGGGATGCTCACGCTTTTTGCCCTGCTCAACGCCGCCGGCTGGGCGGCCCTGGCGGCCGCCTGGGCGTTCGGGCCGGAATGGGCCGAGCGCCTCCCGATGCAGTTGGGCACGCACGAGCGGTACCGGAAGGCCGCGCCGGTCTGGGCGCGCCTGGCGGTGGCGCTGACCGGCTTCTGGACGTTCGCGGCGGCGCTCTACCTCACCGCCGGTCACAACACCGCGCCCCTCATCGTCATCTTGCTATTCACCGCCGCCGCGGCCTGTCTGATCGCCGCCATCGCCGCGTCCGGTGCGGTCTTCCGCGCGCTGAAGCCCGACCCGCTACCGGTCGCGCTGGAGGGCGGCCAGCAGCCGCTCTAACCGCCCGACCGCCTCGTTCAGCTCCCGCGTAATCGAGGCGAGTTCGGTGGCCGCCCCCGGGTGCAAGTCGCCGGCTTTGGCCAGTTGCGATAGGCGATAACCGGCGCCCATCACGGTGTTCTTGAGCCGGCGGAGCTGCTCCTCGGTCGGCGGCAGCTCAGCCATGGGCGGAGGGCGCGGCTAGCTGGCCGGCGAGGGCCGCGGCCAGGGAGCCAGCCAGGGCGGCGTTGCGTTCGAGCACGGCGACGTTGGCCTGGATCACCCGGTCCCCGAGTCGAGCCTGCAGCCGGCGCAGCTCCGCCGGCGTCCGTTCCGGGCCCCGGGTCCCCGCATCGTCCACAGCCAGCTCGGCGAGCGGGATCGCGAGGTCACCGGGGAGGGGCTGGCTCACGATCGCGCCCGCGCCGCCGAGTTCCCAGTGCGCCGCCAGGAGCGATGCCAGCTCGTCAACGTCGTCGGCGCGGACCGGCAGTCGAAGGCCGGCCGACCTCGCCAGGAACCCCGCCAGCAGCGACGACCGCCAAGCGATCACCGGCACCCCGAGCGTTTCCAGCCGCTCCAGCGTAGCTCCAGGGTCGAGCGTCGACTTGGGTCCGGCGCAGACGACGCAAACCGCCCGCCGGCTCAGCTCGGTCAGGTCCGCCGAGACATCCTGGCCATCGCCTCCCGGGTGGACGCCGCCGATGCCGCCGGTGCTGACGATCCGGATGCCGGCCAACGCGGCGGCCGCGACGGTGGCGGCGACCGTGGTGCCGCCGAACCCGGGGCCGGTGAGCGCGGATGCCAGGTTCCAGGGCGAGACCTTGACGGCGTCAGGTCGCTCCGCCAGGGCCCCACACTCGTCGACCGTCAGCCCGACTCGCAGGGCACCCCAAAAGACGGCGATCACGGCGGGAGTCGCCCCTGCCTTCTCGCAAGCCTCCCACTGCCGCCGGACCGCGTCCATCGCCGCGGCTTTCGGCAGGCCGTGCGTGATCACGGCCGACTCGAGCGCGACGACGGGTGAGCCGGCGGCGATCGCCTGGCGAACCCCCGGTGCGATGACGAGGCGGCCCATGGAAGGCATGGTACGTGGGTATATTTTGTGCTGCCTGCGGGCGTAGCCGAATTGGTACAGGCGCACGGCTTAGGACCGTGTGGCGCAAGCCATGGAGGTTCGAGTCCTCTCGCCCGCAAAAATACATCCTTCTCTCCTGGGGTCCGATCGCCGATCATCGGGATGATCCAGTGCTCGGCGATGGTGGGAGCGTGTCGGACCGCCAATTGCTGACGCTGGAGCCGATGGCGGGTGACCCGGAAGTCGGGCGCTGGCTCGCGGCCATGGAGGATTGCCGCCGTGACACGCTGCGCGAGATCGATGGGGTGACCGATGCGATGCTGGACGTGGTTCCAGCCGGGAGCGACAACAGTATCGCGGCCTTGCTGTACCACATCGCACTGATCGAGGCTGACTGGCTGCTCGCCGATGTCTTTCTGCTTGAAGATGCCCGATCGGCAGAACCGGCGCTATTGCCCTTCGTGGATCGCGACGTCGACGGGCATCTGACCACGGTGGAGGGAGGGAGCCTCGCCGAGCATCTGGCGCGGCTGACGGCGATCCGGTCAATTCTGCTGGATCGCCTCCGACCGATGCCGGCGAGCGACTTCCACTTCCCACGCCGGCGGGAACGCTATGACGTCGCACCCGACTGGGTGGTGCATCACCTCCTCCAACACGAGGCGGAGCATCGTTCGGAGATCGCCCGCATCAAACGTGATCTCCTGCGGGCTTGAGGCCCAATCAGTTGGAGGAGCCGCGCCAGGTGCGGAATTGGTACCTCAGGCGGGAGGGCCGTTGAAGGGCCAGTCGGACGTTGGCGACCGAACGACGAACTGGTAGCGTAAGTCTCCGTGGCAGCCGTGAAGGTTGATACCGAGCGCAAGCCGGGTTCGCAGGTCGTCCTCTCCGTCGAGGTCGATGCCGACCAGGTTTCGCGATCAATTGACCAGGCCTACAGCCGGCTGGCGCCGCGCGTGCGCATCGCCGGCTTTCGACCAGGCAAGGCGCCTCGACCGATGATCGAGCGCGAGATCGGCTGGTCGACGCTGCGCCAGGAGGCGCTTGACCTGATCCTCCCGACCGCCTACAACTCGGCGCTCGACGAAGCCGGGCTGGACCCGATCGACGTACCCCGGGTCGACGTGCAGCAGTTCGACCGCGGCCAACCGATGCGTTTCACGGCCACGGTGTCGATCAAGCCGGAGATCACGCTCAAGGATTACAACGACATCCGGGTGCCACGGCCGCGGAGCGAGATCGGCGACAACGATGTGGTCGACGCGATCGAGCGGCTGCGGGCGCGCTTCGCCGAGCTCCATGCCGTCGAGCGGCCGGTTCAGGCCGGGGATTTTCTGACCGTCGACACCCACATCCTCAAATCGGGCGCTGTCCTGATCGGTGAAAGCCAGACGGACGCCCAGCTCGAGGTCGATAAGGAACGGTTGATCACCGGGCTGGCCGACGGCGTGATCGGCCAGGCCCCGGGTGAGACCCGCGATATCCGCATGACGCTCCCCGGGGACTATCCGAAGAAAGATCTGGCAGGGTCTGAGGTCGTCTTTCGCGTCACCGTGAAGTCGATCAAGGAACGCCGGCTGCCACCACTCGATGAGCTACCGCAACTCATGGCTCCGAAGCAGGTAGGCCCGGAGACCGTGTCCCAGCAAACGCTCGACGAGTTGCGGCACGACCTCCGGGAAGAACTCCAGGATGCCGCCAGCCGGGCCGACGAACAGCGCTTCGAGAACGATGTCCTCAAGGCCCTCGATGAGCGGATGGAAGCCGAGATCCCTGAGGCCTTGATCGAGCGCGACGTCAACCGGCGCGTGCGCGAGTTGGAGTTACGCCTGCAGGAGCAGGGCGTGAAGATGGAGCGGTACCTCGAGTACACCAACACCTCGCTGGAGGTGCTCAAGGCGGAACAGCGCCCGCAGGCGGTGCAGAAGGTTCGGCTCGAACTGGCCCTGGAGACGGTGGCCGAGCGCGAAGGGGTGACGGTTTCCGACGCCGAGGTGGAGGAGGCGGTGACCAACGCCCTGGCTGAAGATGACCACGAAGGCCATCGACACCAGGACCTCCGTACCGCCGACCCGGTGCGCGCCTACTTTCGGCAGCAGCTTTTGATGCGAAAGACCATTGACTTTTTGAGTACGGTGGCCGCGCCAGAACCTTCGGATACAATGGAGCCGCCTTCGGTCGCGAAGGAGCTCGAGGGCGCGGGGAAGTCGGCGTCACGCGGGGAGCGTCAGACCAAGGGAAAGAGGCCACGCTGACCGACGTGCGTATTCAAAAGTGAGTACGCAGAAGACTTGATTGTAAGAATTGGATCCTATAATGGCGACACAGGAGAGCCCCTCATGAACTTCGAACGGCTCAGCCGGCGGCCCGAAGCGCTCATCCCGATGGTCATCGAGACCACCAACCGCGGGGAACGCGCTTTCGACATTTATTCCCGGCTGCTCAAGGACCGCATCATCTTCATCGGCACCCCGATCGACGACCAGGTGGCCAACGTCGTCATGGCGCAGCTGCTCTTCCTCGCCTCAGAGGACCCCGACAAGGACATCAACATCTACATCAACAGCCCGGGTGGCGTCGTCACCGCGGGCCTGGCGATCTACGACACGATGCGCTACGTCAGCCCACGCGTCTCGACGGTCTGCATGGGGCTGGCCGCCAGCATGGCGACCGTCCTGCTCGCCGGCGGCACCAAGGGCATGCGCTTCGCACTCCCCAACACCCGCATCCTCATTCACCAGCCGTCGGGTGGCTTCCAGGGGCAGGCGACCGACATCCAGATCCATGCGATGGAGATCCTGCGCATCCGTAAGACACTGAACGATATCCTGGCGAGTCACACCGGCCAGCCGATCGAGAAGATCGAGCACGACACCGAGCGTGACTTTTTCATGAGCGCAGAGGAAGCCAAAAGCTACGGGATCATCGACGACATCATCCTCAGCACCGCCCGCTCGTCCGACGGCGCGATCGCCAAGGACGGCCGCCTCGAGCTGAGCACCGCCGGAAGCAGCCGGCCGGATCCCCGCCCCGAGCCTGAACGGGACGGTCCCAAGACCTCCCGATGAACGAGCGCGAGGATCGCCGCCGGCACACTCGCTGTTCCTTCTGCGGAAAGGACCAGTCGCAGGTGCGCAAGCTGGTCGCCGGCCCCGGCGTCTATATCTGCGACCAGTGCATCGACCTCTGCCAGGAGGTCCTGGAAGAAGACACCAAGACCACCACGCAGAAGCGGACCAAGGGCGGGCTGATCCCGAACCCGAAGACCATCTGCGCCTCGCTCGACCAGTACGTGGTCGGCCAGGATCACGCCAAGCGGGTGCTCTCGGTCGCCGTCTACAACCACTACAAGCGCATCGCGCACAGCAAGATGGCGGGCGACGTGGAGCTCCAGAAGTCGAATGTGCTGCTGGTGGGACCGACCGGCTGTGGCAAGACGCTGCTGGCCCAAACCCTGGCCAAGATCATCGACGTGCCCTTCTCGATCGCCGACGCGACCTCGCTGACCGAGGCGGGCTACGTCGGTGAAGATGTCGAGAACATCCTGCTGCGCCTGATCCAGGCGGCGGACTTCGACATTGCCCGCGCGGAGCGCGGCATCATCTATATCGACGAGATCGACAAGATCGCTCGGAAGTCGGACAACCCCTCGATCACCCGAGACGTTTCGGGGGAGGGCGTCCAACAGGCACTACTGAAGATCCTGGAAGGAACGATCGCCAACGTGCCGCCCCAGGGCGGTCGCAAGCACCCGCACCAGGACTTCATCCAGATCAACACGACGAACATTCTCTTCATCTGCGGCGGCGCCTTCGACGGCCTGGAGCGGATCATCGAGCACCGAATCGGCCACAAGCAGATCGGCTTCGGCTCGGAGGTGCATGCCAACCGCAACAAGGAGACGACCAAGATCCTGAAGCAGCTGCAGCCGATGGACCTGCTCAAATATGGCCTCATCCCAGAGTTCGTCGGTCGGTTGCCGATCGGAGTGACGCTCGATTACCTCGACGAGTCGGACATCATCCGGATCCTCACCGAGCCGAAGAACGCCTTCGTCAAGCAGTACCAGAAGTTCTTTGCCCTCGATGATGTCCAGCTGGTCTTCGAGCCGGCCGCACTGATCGCGATCGCGAAAAAGGCGCTGCAGCGTGGGACCGGCGCGCGCGGGCTAAAGAGCATCATCGAAGATATCCTGCTGAACTCCATGTTCGAAGTTCCGTCACGCCCGGAGGTCAAGCGATGCGTCATCACCGAGAAGTCGGTCAACTTGAGCACGGAGCCCGAGATGTACTCGGAAGAAGAACTCGAGGAGATCGCACCCGAGCAAACCGCGTAGGGACCCGCGCTTGGCGGACGTGACCGGCGGGCCGGCCACCCTCGAATTACCGCTTCTTCCGCTCAAGAACGTCGTTCTCTTCCCCCACATGATCGTGCCGCTCTACGTGGGGCGGGAGCGGTCGATCGACGCGCTCGAGGATGCGATGGCCCAGGGCAAGCAGGTCTTTCTCTGCACCCAGCGGCGTGCCGACTGTGAGGACCCCAAGGAGGAGGACCTCTTCCGGGTGGGCGTGCTTGGCGAGGTGGTGCAAATGCTCAAGCTGCCCGACAACACGATCAAGGTCTTGATCGAAGGCTCATCGCGAGCGGTGATCGAACGCTACATCCAGCTCGAGCCACACCTGCGGGTCGAGGTGGCCCTGCTCGACGAGGACACCCAGCCGTCGTCGGAACTCGAGGCCCTGATGCGCGCCGTCGTGGACCTCTTCGACCGTTACGTCGAGCTCGATAAGAAGGTCCCGCCCGAGGTCAACCTCACCGTCCGGGGCGTCGACGACGCCGGGCGCATGGCCGATATCGTTGCCTCCAACCTGGCCATCGGCGTTACCGATAAGCAAGACGTGCTCGAGACCTTCCAGATGAACGCGCGGCTGGAAAAGCTGTCCAGCGTGTTGCAGCGGGAGATCGAGATCCTCGACATGGACCGCAGCATCCGGCAGCGGGTGCGCCAGCAGATCGACCGGCGGCAGAAGGAGTTCTATTTGAAGGAACAAATGCGAGTCATCCAGGAAGAGCTGGGTGGGGAAGAGGTGCATCTCAGCGAGCTCGACGAGCTGCGCGAGAAAGTGAAGTCGCTCGAGCTGGCGGAAGCGGTCGAGGACCGCCTGCTGAAGGACGTCGACCGACTCGAGCGGATGCCGCCCGGCTCGCCAGAGATCTCGGTGCTCCACAACTACCTCGAGCTGGTCGTCTCCCTGCCCTGGCACGAGTCGAGTGAGGACGTCCGAGACCTGCGGGCCGCCGAGAAGGTGCTCGATGAGGACCATCACGGTCTTCGGAAAATCAAAGAGCGCATCCTGGAGTTCCTGGCAGTCCGGCAGTTGACGAAGTCGCCCAAGGGGCCGATCCTCTGCTTCATCGGACCGCCCGGCGTGGGCAAGACCAGCCTGGGCCGATCGATCGCGCGCGCCCTGGGCCGGAAGTTCGTGCGCGTCTCGCTGGGGGGCGTGAGCGACGAAGCCGAGATCCGCGGCCATCGGCGAACCTATGTCGGTTCGATGCCGGGCCGGATCATCAAGGGCCTGCGTGAGGCGGGCACCCGCAACCCGGTGTTCCTGCTGGACGAGATCGACAAGATGTCGTCGGACTTCCGCGGCGATCCCGCCTCGGCGATGCTCGAGGTGCTCGACCCGGAACAGAACAAGCACTTCTCCGATCACTTCCTGGAGATCCCGTTCGATCTCTCGGAGGTCCTTTTCATCACCACCGCCAACGTCTTCTACTCGATTCCGCGGCCGCTGCTCGACCGGATGGAGGTGATCAACCTGCCCGGCTACACCGCCGAGGAGAAGATGGTGATCGCGCGCGAGTTCCTCGTGCCCAAGCAGCTCCAGGACCACGGCCTGACCGGCCAGCACATCGAGATCACGAGGCCGGCGCTCGCGACCATGATCAGCCGCTACACCAGCGAGGCCGGCGTGCGAAACCTGGAGCGATCGATCGCCAGCGTCTGCCGCAAGGTCGCCCGCGAGGTCGTCAAAGGCAAGACGCGGAAGATGACGATCGCGCCCAACCGCCTCGACGATCTCTTGGGGCCGCCGCGCTACAAGCCCGACGAAGGCCACAAGGAACCATTGATCGGGGTGGCGAACGGGTTGGCCTGGACCGAGGTCGGCGGCGTGCTGCTCACCATCGAGGTGATCACGATGCCGGGTAAAGGCAACTTGAACCTGACCGGGCAGCTCGGTGACGTGATGCAGGAATCGGCCCGCGCCGCGCTCTCCTACGCGCGCTCCAATGCCGAGGCGCTCGGCATCCCAGTCGATTTCCGCGACAAGCTGGACCTGCACATCCACATCCCGAAGGGCGCCATCCCCAAGGACGGACCATCGGCCGGAATTTCGATGGCGCTCGCCATCATCTCGGCGCTCTCGCAGCGGCCGATCCGCTCGGATGTCGCCCTGACCGGCGAGATCACGCTGCGAGGGCGCGTGCTCCCGATCGGCGGACTCAAAGAGAAAGTGCTGGCGGCGCATCGGATCGGCATCCGTACCATCCTGCTGCCGGAAGACAATCAGCCCGATGTCGTCGACATCCCGGCGGACATCCGCAAGCGGCTGACCTTCAAGTTCGTCAAGACCATGGACGAAGTGATCGCCGAGGCGCTGTTGCCGAGGTACGACACGACGCTGCTGCCCGAGCTCACCGAGCCGGCCGGCGTCGAAGAGGCGGTAGTCGCCAATGCCGACGAACGGCCTCGACCCGATGTGCCGAGCGCGCCGTCGCCCTAGCGTCGCTTACGGCCGGGTATAGGTGGCATCGATTTCCCCCTGGTTCATGACGTCGACCTCACCGTGGTGGTGGATCCCAGCCTCCAGTTGCGCCGAGGTGTAGGCGGGCGGTAGCTCGCCGCCGCCCCCACCGGGCTGCATCGGAATGCCGATCGCGCGGACCAGCAGGCGGTAATGATGCGTCGCACCGTGAGGCGGACATGGTGCCGAGTAGCCAAGCCTTCCCAGATCGTTCGTTCCCTCCTGAAACGCACCCCCCAGAGGCGATGGTAGGGTGCCGTTACCTGGATTCTGTCCATCGCCGTACAGCAGCCACTCGACCCGCCCACTCTGCGGCCCGTCGGAATCGATCAGCTCGATGACGACCGAGTTCGTCGCTGGGTGAGCGGACTCCAGGAGATCGCCGGCGATCGTCCCGCGCCGTCACAGGTGAGCGCCGGCGCAAGCCTGCCCCCGCTGATATCGGGAGTAGAGATTGCCAGTGGCTGCGGGAAATTCGACTGGCCTCCGCAGCCTTGAAGCTGGAGCGCGATTACCAGCACGACAAGCGCGGACCCCGTCCGCATGCTGCCCATTATCGACCGGTTTTCGAGTGAGCGTGATTTAGACTGTGCCAACGATGGAGACGCGTTATGACCCCAAGGCCGTCGAGCAGCGCTGGTACGACACCTGGGACGAGCGCGGCTACTTCAAGCCACGCGAAAGCCTGACCGGCAAGACCTTCACCATCTCGATGCCGCCGCCGAACATCACCGGCGACCTGCACATGGGCCACGCGATGTACACCCTGCAGGACGTGTTGATCCGCTGGCACCGGATGCGGGGCGACGCCGCGCTCTGGGTGCCCGGCACCGACCACGCCGCGATCGCCACCCAGAACGTGTTGGAAAAGCAGCTGGCGAAGAAAGGGACATCGAAAGAAGCGATCGGCCGCGAGGCCTGGGACCGCCTCGTGAAAGAGTGGTACGAAACCACCGGCCACACCATCCTGCAGCAGATGCGCCGGCTCGGCTTCTCTGCCGACTGGTCACGCAACCGCTTCACCATGGACCCGACCTACGTCGAAGCGATCCGCTACGTTTTCGTACAGCTCTGGAAGCAGGGCCTGATCTACCGCGGCCCACGGATCGTCAACTGGTGTCCGCGCGACCAGAGCGCGATCTCGGACCTCGAAGTCCAGTACGAAGAGACCGACGACAATCTCTACTACCTCGATTACCCCGTCGAAGGCGGCGGGGTGATCTCGGTGGCCACCGCCCGTCCGGAGACGATGGTCGGCGACACGGCGGTCGCGGTCCACCCCGATGACTGGCGTTACAAGGACCTGATCGGCAAGTCCGTGACGCTGCCGATCGTCCACCGGCGGGTCCCGATCGTCGCCGACGAAGCGGTGGAACAGGACTTCGGCACCGGCGCGGTCAAGGTGACGCCTGGGCACGACACCACCGACTACGAGATCGGTGAGCGCCATCACCTCGAGGTCCGCTCCATCCTGCATCCGGACGGCCGGATGAACATCCCGGACGTCCCAGCGCTGGATGGTCTGCCGGTACCGAAAGCGCGCGCGCACATCGTCGAGATGCTGCGGGCGGAAGGAGCATTGCAGAAAATCGAGCCCTACCGGCACTCGGTCGGTCACTGCGACCGGTGTGGCGCCGTCATCGAACCGCTGGTCTCGGCGCAGTGGTGGGTCAAGATGAAACCGCTGGCGGGGCCGGCGATCGCCGTGGCGGAGGCCGAGCACCTCCGCTTCCATCCCGAGCGCTGGCGCGAACAGTACCTGCGCTGGATGCGCAACATCCGGGATTGGAACATCTCCCGCCAGCTCTGGCTGGGCCATCGGATCCCGGTCTGGACCTGCGCCAACGGTCACGCCGTTGCCTATCTGAAGGACCCCGCGGCATGCGAGCAGTGCGGCGATCGGCAATTGACGCAGGATCCCGATGTGCTGGACACCTGGTTCTCCTCATCGTTGTGGCCCTTCGTCACCCTGGGGTGGCCCGCCGACACGGAGGAGCTGCGCCGCTTCTATCCGACGCAGGTGCTGGACACCGCTCGCGACATCCTCTACCTCTGGGTGGCACGCATGGTCTTCATGTCGCTGCATTTCCTGAACGCGGTGCCGTTCTCCGAGGTGCTGATCCACGGCACGGTGCTTGCCCCCGACGGCCGGCGGATGAGCAAGTCGCTCGGCACCGGCGTGGATCCCCTCGACGTGATCGAACGCTACGGCGCTGACGCCACCCGCGCCTGGTGCGCCTACTTCGGCACCAGCGGACAGGACATCCGTTTCTCGGAAGAGAAGATCAAGTCGTACCAGCTTTTCGCCAACAAGCTCTGGAACGCGACGCGCCTGCTCGTCTCGAAGCTCCCGGCGAGGGCTGCACCGTTACCGATCGATGAGGCGGAGCTGGAGCCGGCTGACATTTGGATCCTGGGACGGCAGAGCACCGTCACGCGGCTGGTCACCTCTTCGTTCGAGCGTTTCGAGTTCGGCCCGGCGATCGACGCGCTGTATGAGTTTTCCTGGCACGAGTTCGCCGACGATTATCTGGAGCTGATCAAGCCGCGGCTGCAGGCGGGCGATCGTTCCACCGCGGCGGCGCTGGCGGTCGCGGTCAACGTGCTCGAAACGACGCTGCGGTTGCTGCATCCGATCATGCCGTTCGTGAGCGAAGAGCTCTGGCAGCGGCTCCCGCACGTGGGGGAGAGCATCATGTACGCGCCCTGGCCGCTTCCCGATGAGACCATCGAAGATCGCCACCTGATGGATGAGATGGCACACCTGCTCGAAGTCGTCCGGGCGGTGCGCAACCTCCGCCACGCCTCGGATCCACGCGCCCGCCGCCAGCCAGCCGAGGTCAGCTCACCCCGGCCCCTGCTGACCGAGCCGGTCGGCCGCCGCTACCTGGCCACCCTGGCGCAATTGGAGCTCAACGGGAAGCTGCCCGAGGGCGCGCCCCAGATGGTGGTCGTGGTCGGCCAGACCACGGTGCGGCTCGGCCTGCCGGCGGACGGCGGCTCGGACGCCGAGCGGCTCCGCGGCGAACTGCAAAAGAAGCGGCAGGAGATCGAGCTGATCGAAGCCAAGTTGAACAACCCGGACTTCACCGCCAAGGCGCCGCACACGGTGGTGGAGCGGGAGCGGGCCCGCCTTTTGCAGGCCCAGCAGGCGGCCGAGCGGCTATTGGGCCTCTTGGGTGACAGGGCGGAATTAGGGTAAGGTAGCGGAGTCAAAATTCCGTGACTGCTGAGGAGGCGCATTGCCGAACCTATCGTCGCTGAAGCCGCTGCTGTTCATCGTGGTCTTTTACCTGCTGGTCTTCTGGCTGAGCCTCTCCTACTGGTCCTTCCGCGACGCCCGGGAGCGTTCGAACAGCGTCGTCTTCCATGTCTTCGCCACCGGCCTCTCCCTGGTCTTGCCGATCTTCGGGCTCTTCATCTACATGATCATCCGGCCGCCGCTGACGATGGCGGAGCGACGGGCGTTGGAGCTCGAGACCCAAGCGCTCTCGGAGCCAGGGGGTCCGGCGCGCGAACTCCGGCCCTGCCCCAGCTGCGGCGAGCCGATCGACTCGCAGTACGTCCTGTGTCCCCACTGCAAGACGCAGTTCAGTAAACTCTGCCCACGGTGCAACAAGCAGCTCAAGCTGGGATGGAGCGTGTGCCCCTACTGCGCCGAAGAAGTCCCGCTCCAGGGTCCCGTCTCCTCGCCGCGCATCGCCCGATAGAACAGTTACACAGAGACTTAAACGCGCGGGTGCGCTGTCCAGCGAGGCCGCAGGCCGAGCCGCCCTTTCGGGCGAATGAGCGCGGGCGCTGTATGCGGCGCCTGCAACGCATGCGAGGGCATCGTGATTTTGCCCGAGCGCTGTGGGCTCCGCTGGACAGCGCACCCGCGCGGTTCAGTTTCTGAGCTAACTGTGCCTCTGGCGCTGCAGGCGCTGCTCCCGTTCGTCGCGCTGCTGGGCGCCGCCGCGATCGTGCGGCAGCGTCCTCGCCACCGGGCCAACGGCTGGATCTCGGCCGGCGCCGCCGGACTGGCCGGGGTCATCGCCCTGGTGGAGTTGCTGCGGCTCGCCCCGGGGGAACACGTCGACGTTCCCTACCTGACGACCTTTCCCTACGCCGATCTGGCGATCCGGCTGGATGGCCTCTCGCTCGCGTTCACCGCCGTCACGCTGATCACGGCTGCCCTGCTGATGCTTGCCAGGCAGCGGGTGCGCGGCGATCGTCGGGACCCGTGGCTCGGCTGGTTGCTGACCAGCGCCGCGGCCTGCGCGGTGATCCTCGCCGACAACCTGCTCCTCGTCTACATCGCGTTGCAGGTGCTGACCCTCGCCTGGAGCGGCGCGCTGGACGAGACGTCGCCGCGCCGGCGAGGCCTCCGCCTCACCGTCCAGGTCGCCGACATCGGGCTGCTGCTGGCGGCGGCCAGCGCCATCCAGTCGGTGGGAACAAGCGCCTTCTCCGGCGTGCCCTCCGACACCTTCGGGCTCGCGACCTTCCTGCTCGTCTTGCTGCCGGTGGTGGTGCGGGTGGGCGCGCTCGCCGTCATCTCCGGAGGGCCGCAGGCGCCGGTGGCGTTCGAGCCAGCCATCGCCTGGGTCGCGCCGGCGGGATATCTCCTGATGCGACTGCTGGCGCTGATGGGCGGCCGGCTGCCGGACCGCACGACGGCGGTCGTGCTCTTCGCGGGCGCCGTGCTGGTCGCGCTGGGGTTCGCCGCGCTGGCCTTGTTCGAGCGGGCGGGGCCGCGACTGGCCACGCTGTTGCTGGTCGCGCAGGCGGCTCTTGGGCTCGCGCTGTCGACCGGCAGTGATCCGCTCATGACGGTCGCCTGCACCTGGATCTGGCTGCTGCTGGTGCCGCTCGCCGGTCTTGCCAACGTTCGGGTCGCGGCGGGATCGGCGGCGGAGGGGCTCACCTTGCTGAACCTCGCGATGCTCCCCGGTAGCATCGCGTTCGTCGGACTATGGCTGGGCGGCATTGCCCTCGACGCCCGCGGACTGCTGTTCGGCATGATCCCGGTGGGGCTGGCGGTGTGCCTGGCGGTGATCGCCGCGCTCAGCCGGGCTGGGGTGCCGCAGTCGGCCCGGCCGGACATCGGCACGGCCTGGGCGGCAGCGCTGTGGCTGATCGCCGCCTTTCCCATCATCGCGCTCGGTCCGCTGGTGGTGCCGGCCGCCGCCACGGTCCGGCTCGTGCCACCGGGGACGATCTCGGCCGGGCCCTTCGGGATCACTACGAATTTCGGGGCGCTTCCGGCGCTCGGCTTGTCGTTCGCGGTCGGCCTTCTTCTCGGCCTGGCGGGATGGCGTCTGCGTCGGCGGCTTCCCTTGCGCCGGCGAGAGGCTGGATGGAGACGAACGCTCCGCTCGATCCTGGCGCGGCGGCCCGCGCTGCCCGCGCTGCCTGCGATTCCGGCCTGGACTCCGTTCGTGCTCTGGGGCGCCTTCGTCGCTGCCGTCGGCGTCGTCCTGGCGCGGCCGTGATCCTGAGCCTGCCGGCGGTCCTCTTTGCCGTCAGCCTGCTGGTTGCCTACGGCAGCGCTGGCCGGCGGCGGCAGGTGGCAACGGTGGGGGCGGTGCTGGCGGCCACCTGGTCGCTGGCGTTGCTGGTCGACCCGAGCATGGTTGCCTGGGCCATCGGCCCGATCCTGGCGACGTTGCTCCTCCCGCGTCGCGGCGCGAGGGCCAGGTCGAGCTTCGAGGGGCTGACCCGGCGCGTGATTACCTTCGTGCCGGCGCTGCTCGCCGCTCTTTTCCTAGCGTCGCGGTTGCCGGTCGGCGAGAACCCCGTCCTGCTCAGCGCGGTGCCCTGGTTCCTGGGAGCGTTTGGCGTGGCCTGGTTTGTCAGCCCGATCGACCAGGTGGAGCGGCTGCAGGGTCAGGTCCTGATGGTCGCGGCCGCGGCGGCCATCCTCCTTGCCGCCGCCCCTGCTGGGGGACTGACGGCCGGGCTTGCCGGGGCGCTGGCGGTGATGCCCGTTGCCGGCGAGCGCTGGCGACTGCCGGGCCGGTTCCGGCCCGCGCTGAGCGCGCTGCTGCTTCTGCTCGCCGCGGCGGCGGCGCTGCTCGCGGCCGCCGGCCCCCCGAGCATCGCGCTGGTCCTCTTCGATGTCGCGCTCAATGTCAGTAGCACGGTTGCGTTGGGCATGGCTATTCTCCTGGTCGCCGGTGCGGCCGCCACGCCGATCGGCATCGAGTGGGCGGCCGGGCTCGGGGTCCTGGCCCTGGCGGCCGGGGCGCCAGGCCTCCGCTGGGCGGCGCTCGCCGGGCTGGTCGCCGTCGCCACCACGCTCGAACGCCGCGGCGAACGGCCGGCCTGGATCGCCACCGGCGTGCTCGCGCTGACGACAGTGTTCCAGTCCCTGGCGGCACCGTCGTGGAGTGCACGGGCGCAGCTGGTGGCGTTTGCCTGCGGTTTCGTGCTCATGCTGTTCGCCGCCCGAGCGGGGACGTTGCGCGTGCTCGTGCTCCCGACCACCGCGCTGCTGGTGATGCTGGCGCTGGGCTCGGTCAACGCCGGCAACCTCGTCCGCTTCCAGTGGATCGCCGCGGTGGGTGCCCTGCTGCTGGTCATGCGCACGGCGCTCACCTGGTTGATCCCGGACCGCGGTGGGCGCGAGCTCCTCCGCGACCGGCTGATTGCCGCGCTGCTGCTGGTGGCGATCAGCGCGCGCGACGCCCTTGGGCTTGGCGGGCTGGCCGTCGTGTTGCTGCTGATCGATGCTGCCATCGTTCGCATCGACGTCATTCCCTTGCCCTCCACGCGCTGGTCCGGGCTGCTGGCGCTGGCGCGCTCCAACTGGCCCGGGTCGATCACCTTCGCTGCCGCCGCCATCGCCGTGATCGCCGCCCTCCAGGTTGGGTTGGCGCTTGGACTGCTGGCGGCGACGCTGCTTGCCGCGCTTCAACTGGCGCCGCTGAAGGATCGTCGCGCCGGCACGACGGCGCCGGAGCGACCGCGGTCCGCGTTGCAGTGGGTGGGCCCGGCCCTCTCGATTGGCGGCGGCATTGCCCCAGCGCTGCTGCTGCGGATGCTCCACTGAGGCTGCCAGCCATCGTGCTGGCGTCGGCGTCCCCGCGGCGGATCGAAATTCTCGAGCGGTCCGGCATTCCGTTTCGTGCCGTAGCTTCGGGAATCGAGGAGCGCCCGCCGGTGCCAATGGGGCCGCTGCGCTTCGTCGCCTGGGCGGCCGCCGCCAAAGCGGAGGCGGTGGCTCGCTTGATACCGGACCGCATCGTCGTGGCCGCCGACACGGAGGTCGTCAGCCATGGCCGGATCTTCGGAAAGCCGAAGGATCGGCACGAGGCCGCGGCCTTCTTGCGAGCGCTGTCCGGCCGGACCCACCAGGTCTACACCGCGGTCCAGGTGATCGACGGGCGTTCCGGCCGCCGTGCGCAGGGCATCTCGCGGACGCATGTCACCATGCGTGAACTTTCCGAGCGAACGATCGCGGCCTACGTGCGAACCGCCGAGGCGCAGGATAAGGCCGGTGCCTACGCTATACAGGGCGAGGGCCGCCGCCTGGTCAGATCGATCCGCGGGCCCTATGACAATGTCGTTGGGATGCCAATGCGCCTGCTGACGCGGTTGCTGGGCGAATGCGGGATCCCGGTTCCGGCAAAGAATCCGGATGAATCTAAAGTTACTCAGAGACGCCTCAAACGCACTACGAACGTCTCAAACGCTCGCATCGCACGAGCGCGCGGCTCGCGTGGGGCGACGCCCCGAGCGCCGCTCGCGTCGGACTAGCCTGCTCCTCCTGGTGCTGTTTGGCCCGCTGGCGCTGACCGCCTGCGGGCCGCCCGCCAGCTCGAGGCTGGTCATCAGCCAGAGCACGGATGCCCCAAGCGGCTCCGATCACAAGGGTCACCTCGCGCCCGGCGTTTTTACCGGGATCACGCTGTCGATCCAGAACACCGGGGCCGGGCCCGCCCGAGGCGTCACCGTCGAGGACGTGCTGCCGGCGGGCTTTCAGTATTACGAGTTGACGACCCTGGGAGGCAACGCGATCCGCACCGCGACCAGCGATCCTGCGACGCGAGGCAATCCGGTATGGGGCACCTGGACCATTCCGGCCGGCAACGGGAACACGGTCAGCGCGCTGATCCTCAGCTTCAAGGTGCAGGCCGCGGTCAAGCCCGGCGACTACCAGAACCAGGTCAAGATCACGACCCTCACCTCGTCGGAGGTCGACCAGGGGAATCTGGTCGGGCTCGTCGTCGAGCCGCGCCCCGCCTTGACCCTGACCGCGGCGGCGGCGAGCGGCCAGGTGACGACCGGCGGCATGGCAACCTACGTCATCTCCGTCAACAATGTCGGCTCGGCGGTCGCCAAAGGTGTGGCGGTCTCGGTGAGCCTCGCACCCGGGTTCCTCTACACCACGACGACCGGGTATGAAGGCAATAGCGTACGGGTCGCCGCGGTTGATCCGCCGGGGAACAGCCTGCTGCCGGTCTGGTCGTCGTGGGATATTCCGGGGGCGAGCAACGGGGCGGCCGGGCTCCTGCGCCTGACCTTCCAGGCCAGGGTGCTGCCGGGGGTGGTGCCGGGGCTGTACAACCTGACCGCGGCCGTGACCAGCGTCAAGGACGTTCCGCCGCAGACGATCGGCAATACGGCGCCGGTCGCGGTTGGCAAGGGCACCAAGGTCCCGATCACGATGTCCGTCGCGCCGACCTCGCCCTATGTGGGCCAGAACGGCACCGTCACCTACGTGATCACCGTGGAGAACGACAGTACCGACGCGGCCCAGGCGGTCACCGTCACCGATACGCTGCCGCAGGGTTTCGCCTACCAGTCGACCAACGGCGTCGTCATCAATGGGAAGAATGCCGGCTCGCGCTTGCAGCCCGCCGCCGGGTCGGCGACACCGCAGTGGGGACCGTTCACAGTTCCGGCCGGCGGCTTCAACGGCGCGACCCTCGTCATCACCTTCACGGCCAAGATCGCCGGCGCCTCGCTCGGTCCGCATGCCAACGTCGTCTCGGGCAATAGCAGCAATGCCCAGATCACCGGCGGATCCGACCAATCGCCCGTCATCGTGACGGCGAGCTAAGCATGCTTGCACGGTGTGGTCGCGCTGTCCATTTGGGAGAATGAGGGGCAGTGTCTAGAACGCAACGCGAGATGAAGGCGCTCCGGCAGCAGCAGCGCGAGGAGGCGGCGGCGCGCCAGCGCGCCCGCGAACGCCGCAACCTGTTCATCATCGCGGGCATCCTGGGAACGGCGGCCGTCCTCATCCTGGTGGTCGCCCTCGTCCTCAACCACCAGGCGCAGCTCGCGAACATCAACCGCATTACCTTCCAGACCGTCAGCGGCACGGTTGGCACGCAGGTCCCCGACGAGGGGACGGCGTCGCATATCGATCCGTCGACCACCTGGCCCTACAAGTTCTACCCACCCACGTCGGGACCGCACTACTCGGTGGCGGGGAGCGCCCCCGCCCCCTGGAAAACGATCGACACCCTGGTCGCCGGCCAGTTCGTTCACAATCTCGAGCACGGGGGAATCGCGATCCTCTACAACTGCCCGAGCGGCACGGATTGCACCAGCTTGAAGAACCAGCTGACCGATTACATCAACAAGCTGGCGCCGCTGGAGCCGACCTACGGCGAGGTCAAGATCGTGATGACGCCATACACCCGCGGGATGCAGAAGAAAGTGGCGCTGGTCGCCTGGCATTACGTCGAGTTCCTCGACGCCTATAACCAGAACGCGATCACCCAATTTTACGAGAATCACGTCGACCAGGGCCCGGAGCATATCCCGTAGCGGCATTCCAACGCCCCACCCTGACGCTCCCCAGGCGGGAAATCCCGCGACCCTGACAAGGGCAGGCGGAGGGGAATTGCGGTAGACTACAAAGTCGCGCCCGTGGGCGCTATTGCCATGTTTGCCATTGTTGCTACCAGCGGAAAGCAGTTCAAGGTCTCAGAAGGCGACCGCATCCTGGTCGACCGGGTGCCGGCCAACGTCGGCCAGACGGTCCGCCTCGACTCGGTGCTGCTGCTGGGCGGCGAGGACAAGCCGCTCGTCGGGACGCCCTTCGTGCCGGGCGCGGCGGTGGAAGCGACCGTGGTCTCGCACCGGGCGGGCGACAAGCTGATCGTTTTCAAATTCGAGGCGCGCAAGCGCCACCGGCGGAAGATCGGGCACCGGCAGCAGCTCTCCGAGCTGCGCATCGGCGTCATCAGCGCACCCGGCGCGGCCGGTGAGCCCGGCAGTCGGGGCGGTGAGAAGACCGCCGAGCCGCGCGCTCGCGGCGGCGAGAAGGTGAGCGAACAACCCACGGCCGGCGGGCGACCGGCGCGAAAGAGCCGCCGGACGTCCACGACGAGCGCGAAGACGACCAAGCAGGAGTAAGCCATGGCACACAAGAAAGGCGCAGGAAGCTCACGCAACGGACGCGACAGCGTTGGCCAGCGGCTGGGAATGAAGACGGGCGCGGGCCAGGTGGTGAACGCCGGCACCATCCTGCTTCGCCAGCGGGGTACGGCGATCTTCCCGGGAACCAACGTCGGGATGGGGCGCGATCACACCCTCTTCGCGCTCGTCAACGGTGTGGTTCGCTTCGAGCGCACCGGTCACGGGCGCAAGAAAGTCTCAGTCCTGGCCGAAGCCGGCTAGCTGCCGAGCGCCCGGGTCCAGCCGGGTCTGCCGGGCGCTGATCATGCCGCGGCCAGGCCCCACTCGAGGTCTTCCTGATGTTCACTGACCGGGTCAAGATCTTCGTCAAGGCCGGCGACGGCGGCGGCGGGGCGCTCAGCTTCCGCCGCGAAAAATATGTGCCGCGCGGCGGCCCGGACGGCGGCAACGGGGGTCGTGGCGGCCATGTCGTGCTCGAAGTGTCGCGCCAGCTCAACTCGTTGCAGGACTATCGCTTCAAGCATCACTTCGCCGCCGCCCGCGGCGGCCGCGGAGGCGGCAGCCGGCGCCACGGCAAAGATGCCGCCGACATCGTGCTGCAGGTTCCCCCGGGCACGCTGGTCAAAGACGAGGAAGGCAAAACCCTCGCCGACCTGATCGTCGATCGGCAGCGCCTGGTCGTGGCCCGCGCCGGGCGGGGCGGGCGCGGCAATGCCAGTTTCAAGACGTCGACCCGGCAGACGCCGCGTTTCGCCGAGCTCGGCGAGCCGGGCGAATCCCATTGGTTGTGGCTCGAGCTCAAACTGATCGCCGACGCTGGGCTGGTCGGACTGCCGAATGTCGGCAAGTCGACGCTGCTCTCCGTCGCCAGTGCCGCTCGCCCAAAGATCGCCGATTATCCGTTCACGACCCTCGAGCCGGTGCTGGGTGTGGTCGAGCTGGCGGATGACGCGAGTTTTGTCCTGGCGGACCTGCCCGGTCTGATCGAGGGCGCCCACGCCGGAGCCGGGCTCGGCCTGCAGTTTCTCCGCCATGTCGAGCGGACCCGGGCGCTGATCCATGTCATCGACGCGGCCGCCGGCGATCGGGAGAAACTATGGAACGATTACCAGCAGGTGCGCACCGAACTGAAGAAATATAGTCCCGCGCTGGCGCGCCGCCCGCAGCTGATCGCGCTCAACAAAATGGACGCCGTGACCGAGCCCTCGGAGGTGCTCGCCTTCCGTCAACGGTTGGTCAAGCTGCGCCGGCGCTCGTTCCCGATTTCCGCGGTCACCGGCGAGGGCGTCCAGGACCTGCTCTGGGCGACTTACCGGACGCTCGAACGCCGCCGCGACAAGGCCGCGCCCGAGCCGCTGCCGGCGCTGAAGGTGTACCGGGGACCCAGCACCGCCGAGCCCTTCAGCATCGAGCCGGTCGAGGGCGGCTTCCGCGTTTCCGGAAATCAGCTGGAGCGGCTGCTGGCGATGACCGACATCACGAACCCGGAGGGGCTGGCGCATTTTCAGCGCATGCTCGACCGCTGGGGGCTGAACGACGCGCTGGCGCGACACGGCGCGCGCGGTGGGGAGACGGTGCGGATTTCCGATGTGGAGTTCCTCTACGATCCCGAGCGCTGAAGGCGGGCTCGGCCAAAAACGCCCGCCCGGCGGCGTGATCGGGATCATGGGTGGGACGTTCGACCCCGTGCACAACGGCCACCTCGCCGCGGCCCGCCAGCTGCGAGGGGTCGCGGACCTCGACCAGGTCTGGTTGATGCCGAACGCGACGCCGCCGCATCGGACGGCGCTGCCGGTCGCGAGTGCGCAGGACCGGATGCGGATGGTGGAGCTGGCCGTGGCTCGCCAGCCAGGGCTTCATCCGTCACGCTTCGAGGTGGACCGCGGCGGCATCTCCTACACGATCGATACGATTCGCGAGCTCGCGCGCGAGTATCCGGGGCAGCGCTTCGCGCTCCTCCTGGGATCCGACGCGGCCCTTCAGATCCGCAGCTGGCATGATGCCGGAGGCCTGCTCGATGAAGCGAGCTTCGTGATCTTCAATCGGCCGGAGACCACCCTGGCGCCGCAGACCTTCCACGAGCTCGGCTTTTCGCCCGCCCGCAGTCGGATCGTCCATCTCGACACGCCGGCGATCGCCGCCCACCAGGTGCGCGATCGGCTGGCGCGGGGGGCCTCGATCGACGATCTGGTACCCGCGATGGTGGCCGATTACATCCGGACACACGAGCTCTACCATGGCAACGCCGGATCCGGTCAACTGGGATAATCAGGTCAGTGACCCCCCTTCAGCTCAGCCGGCTCATCGCGAATGCAGCGGCGGACAAGAAGGCGCGGGGCATCGTGCGGCTGGACATCCGGCAGAAGAGCTCGATCGCGGATTACTTCGTGATCTGTGAGGGCGATACCGACCGCCAGGTCCGAGCCATCACCGACTCGATCATCGAGGCCTGCAAGGCGAAGGGCGTGCGACCCTTGCGCGCCGCCGGCTACGAAGACGGTTCGTGGGTGGTGCTCGACTACGCGAGCGTCATCGTTCACGTCTTCCTCCCCGGCGAGCGGTCGTATTACGACCTCGAGTCACTCTGGAAGGCGCCGGCCCGTCAGGGCGCGGCGGCCAGCAGCGGCAACGGCTCGAAGAAGGCTCCGGCCAAAGAACGTGCCCGGCCCTTAAAGAAGCCGGCGCGGCCGACCCGGCGCCGCATCCGCTCGGCCTGACCCGCTGACCCCCGGCGCTTGTGCGCTGCGTCTGAAGCGGACGAGGTGCGCTGTGGGATAATACCCCTCGTCCCGTCGCCTTAGGGCACGGCGCACGAACGATGGGCTCGTCAAAACCCGCTGCCCCGCCAAATCCCCACGTCACCGTTGACGATGTATGGCGCGGCGCCCTACCGGAGGAGACCCTGCTCGTGGCGGGGACGACCGGAACCCGCCGTGAGGTGGTCTGGTGCACGACGCTCCGGGCGAGGCCGCCGGCCTTCACGCCACTTCGCGGGGGCGAGCTGCTGCTGATCGACCCGCAGGTGCTGACCGCGGTCGATTCCCGACTGACGCTGGCGCGGCTGCTCGAGTCCCTGGTGGGGCAGGGGGTGGCGGGGGCGGCGATCGCCGGGCGGGTGTCGCCCGAGGCGCGGCGCGTTGCCGACACCCACGGGCTGCCGCTGTTTGCGCTGCCGGCCACGATGCCGCTCGACCAGGTCGAGCAGCAGGTGCTGCGCTACATCGTGGACCGGCGGGCTGAACTCCACGAGCGCGCGCAGGACCTGCATCGCCAGCTGAGCGAACTGGCCCTCGCGGGACGCGGTCTGCCGGCGCTGCTGGCACGGCTCCACGAGCTGACCGGCGTGCCGGTGCTGCTCGAGCGCGACTCGGGCGTCGACTACGTGGGCGGCGGCCGGCTGCCCGAGAGTGTGGCGACCGCCATCGCCGCGGAGCGTCCTGCCCTGGAGGAATGGCTGCGGGAGGTCCCCCTCAGCGCCTTCGATCCCCCTGTCGCGCTGCGGCCGCTGGTCGACGGCCAGGCACGGCTGATCGCGCCCATCATGGTGCAGGGCAGCATCGCCGGCTTCCTATCGCTCCTTGGCGCGGATGGTGAGTTGGGCGAGATGCACCGGCTCGCGGTCGGCCGGGCCGCGCACGCCTGTGCCATCGAGCTGGTTCGTGCCCGCGCCGCCCGCGATGCACGGGACGAGGTCGAGGAAGAACTGCTCGACGTGCTGACGGCGGGCCGGCCCGGCTCGCATCAGGCGGCCCGGGAACGGGCCCGGCGCAAGGGCTTCGACGTCGATGCGCCCTACCTGGTGATCGCGGCCGAACCGGTCGAGAGCGGGCTCGCGCCCAAGATCCGCGCCGCCTGGGAGCGTCTGCTCGCCACCATGCGGCTGACCGCGTTGGTGCGGGAGCGTGGCGATGCGGCGCTGGCGCTCGTGAGTCTTAGCGGGCGGCGGGCGCCGGAGCCGCGATCGCTGGTCGACCAGCTGCACCGCGCCGCCCGCGCATCCGCCAACGGACCGGTCGCGCTCGGCTACGGCGCCGTCCGCTCGGGCGCGAGCGAGGTCGCGGGCGGCGCCCGGGAGGCCGAGCAAGCCTTGACCATGGGCCGGCGACTCTTTGGTCAGGACAGTGCGACCGCCTTCAAGGACCTCGGCCTCTATCGACTGCTCTACGCCTTGCAGCCGCAGCCGGAGGTGCGGGCTTTCCGCGACGACGCGCTGGCGCGGCTGCGGGCCAAGGATCGCGCCGGCGTGCTGCTGTTGACGCTCGGCGCCTACCTGGCGACGAATGGAAGCCCGACCGACGCGGCGGAGCGCCTCCACCTGCATCGCAACACCGTGCTCTATCGCCTGGGGCGGATCGAGGACCTGCTTGGCGTCGACCTACGCGATGCCGAGGTCCGGCTTTCGCTGCACCTGGCGATCAAGATCGGTGACGTGCTCGAGGAATGACCGGGGGAGGCCGGGGACCGAGTTCGCCGGCTCGCGCGATCACGTCGCTTACTGTGGATGCGTGCGGATAACGTCCGGGATCTGCGGCGCCGGAGGTAGCGGGCCGATGACCGGCGCCGGGCCCGCTCCGAGCGCCGAGAGCACAGCCGCGGCGATCGCCGCGTGGCCCTGGTCGCCGGGATGGAAGAAGTCGGTGCGGCCGAGATAGCTCGAGCCGCCATCGCCAGCATGGAAAGCATTGACGGCGTAGAAGCCATCGAGGCTGACGAAGGTGCCGCCGTGCCGCACGCAGGCCTCGGCGATCAGTCCGTCGAAGCTGGGAGACGGCAGCCAGCTACCGATGCAGAGGACTCGCGTGCTGGGCCCCGAGACGGCGCCGACGATCGCGTCGTACTGCGCCGAAAAGGCGTCGCCGGGCGTATGGAAGCCGGCGTCGTTGGTGCCCAGCTCGATGGTGACGAGCGCCGGGTGGGCGGCCAGGATCCGGCCCAACTGGGGGAGGGCCCAGGCGGCTTTGGCGCCGCTCCGCGCCACCAGGTCGAGGGTCATGCCGAGCTTATCCGCGACCAAGGCCGGGAAGATCCCGTCCTGGGCCGTCGCATAGCGGCCGGCGCTGATGCTGTCGCCCAGGGCGACGTAGACCTTGCCCTGCAGCGCCTTACTGTCGGTTTCCGCGTGCACGCCGAGCACCTCGCTCGGGGCCATCGCCGGCGCCTTCGCGTTCGCGGCCGGCTGACCGATGGCGAGCGCCAATAGCAAAACCCAAATCACATATGTCACCACCCGCGGGGTGCGCACCGGCATAGCCGCTGACCCCTACCTCCGTCGACTATTGTGCCAGCCAGGTGGTCCTGGCGCCCCCTGCGAACGTCGGACACCCGCGCTAGACCAGTCCCGACTCCAGCGTGCTGACCATCTCGGCTAACGCGCGGACGGCCCAGTTGGGACGCTCGGTCATGCCGAACAGCTCCAGGCGCGCCTCGGCGAGGTGCTCGGCCGCCTGGCGCCGGCAGATCGCCTGCGCGCTCGATTGGGTGATGATGGCGCGGGCGGTTTCCATCTCGGCGGCGGTGAACTTCGCATGCGTCAGCAGCGATCGGAGCACGCGCCGGTTGCCGGCGGGGCCGCCCTTCAGCGCGACCAGCGTCGGCAGGGTCTTCTTGCCGTTCTTCAGGTCGCTGCCAACGGGTTTCCCGGTTTGGGCGCTGGAACCCCAGACGCCGAGGATGTCGTCGATCACCTGGAATGCGACGCCGAGGTGGTAGCCAAACTTGCCCGCTTTGTCCAGCGACGCATCGCCGACGCCGGCAGCCAGCCCGCCCAGCCGCGCGGCGCATTCGAAGAGCGCCGCCGTCTTGAGTGAGACCATCTCCAGGTATTCCTCCACGCTGACATCGACGCGTTGCTCGAACTGCAGATCCAGCACCTGGCCGCGGCAGAGGGCGAGCATCGCCTCGGTGAGCAAGGAGAGCGCCGGCCGCGTGCGGTCGGCGTAGCGCGCGGGCAGCAGGTCGATGACGGCGCGCGTGACGAGCGCCTCCAGCGCCGCGCCCGCGTTTACCGCCTGACCTAAGCCCCAGACTTTCCAGACCGACGGCCGGCCGCGGCGCAGCTCGTCGCGGTCCTGGACGTCGTCGAAGACCAGCGAGAAATTATGCACCAGCTCGACGGCGACCGCCGCCCACAGCGCATCGGCATAGCGCCGCCCGAACGCCTCGCAGGTGAGCAGCGCGATGTTCGCCCGCAGCCGCTTACCGGGCCGTTCGCCGGCCTTGCGCAGGCCGAGGTGGTACTGGACCATCTCGGTCAGCAGCGAGCTCTGGCTGGAGCCGACCGCTTGCGAGAGGCGTCCCAGCTCGCGGTCGAGCGCCTGGTTCATCGCGCGCACCCGATCGGTGCGGCTGGCGAAGGTCTTGCTTTTCATGCCGTCATCGAGCTTCCGTCAGGGGGCTGGTTTTGAGCTCCGCGATCGTCGGCGCGCCGGCGCAGAACATGGCCACGCGCAACTGCCAGGCGAAGCCATCGAGTAACCGGCGGGCCGACTCTTCCCCTTCCGATGCCGCGGCGAGGACGGCATGGGCAAAGCCGGTCAGGTCCGCCCCCAGCCCGATCGCCTTGGCAGCATCGAGACCGTGGCGTAGCCCGCCGCTGGCGATCAGTGGCAGCGCCGGCGCCGCTCGACGGGTCGCGATCAGCGCGTCCGCCGTGGGGATGCCCCATTCGGAAAAGGCCAGCGCCAGCTCGACCTCCTCCGGCCGCTCCCGGCGGAAGGCCTCCACCCTGGCGAAGCTGGTGCCGCCCAGACCGGCGACGTCGATGGCGGCCACCCCGGCCTCGGCCAGCAGCGTCGCGGTGCGCTCCGAGATGCCGCAGCCGACCTCCTTCACGATCACGGGGACGGGTAGCTCCTTACAGAGCATGGCGATCTTCTCGATCAGCCCCTTGAAGTTGTGGTCGCCTTCCGGCTGCAGCGCTTCTTGCAGCGGGTTGAGGTGCAGGATCAGCGCATCGGCCCCGATCATCTCGATCGCTTCCAGGCATTGATCCTTGCGCATGCCGTAGTTCAGCTGGACCGCGCCGAGATTCGCGAACAGCAGGACGTCGGGTGCAACGCTCCGAACCTGGTAGGTGGCGCGAAGGTCCTTGTGCGTGATCCCCGCCCGCTGGGAGCCGACGCCGAAGGCGATCCCGACGGTCTGTGCGACCAGCGCCAGCCGGCGGTTGATATCGCCGGCCGCCTGGGCGCCGCCGGTCATGCTCGAGATCAGGAATGGCAGCTTCAGCGGCTTGCTCAGAAAGCTGGTCGTCGTGTCGATCGCATCGAGGTCCAGGTCCGGGAGCGCCTGGTGGGTAAAGGCAAAGCGCTCGAAGCCGGCGCTGCGGGTGGACTGGACCGAAGCCTCGAGCGACAGCCGAAGATGCTCGAGCTTGCGCTGCGTGATCCTGGACAGCGGGTGGCCGTTCGCGTCCAGTGCCATTTCGTGGCTCAGCTCGCCGCCGCCGCCTCTGCGTCCGGCGTGCCCGGGTGATCGTCGCGCGCGTCGGCCTCGAGCGCCTCGGGGTTTTCCGCCTGGCGCCGGCGCATCATCTGGATGAAGTAGTCGACGATGATCGGGTCGAACTGGGTGCCCTTGCCCGCGTCGAGCTGAGCGAGCGCGAACTCCGGGGTGCGCCGCTGCCGGTATGGCCGGGTCGACGTCATCGCGTGATAGGCGTCGCAGACCGAAACGATGCGGGCGTGCAGCGGAATGTTCTGGCCCGCCAGCCCGTCCGGGTAGCCGCTCCCGTCATACCACTCGTGATGGTGCAAGACAACGTTCAGGATCTGTCGGAAGGCCTTGATGGGCTGCAGGATGCGCGCGCCCAGGATGGGGTGCATACGCATGATGAGCTTCTCGTCCTCGTCGAGCTTGCCTTCTTTGAGCAGGACTTTGTCCACGACACCGATCTTGCCGACGTCGTGCAGGATCGCGGCCAGGCGCAGCTGGTTCTTGTGCGCCCCGGACAGTTGCAACATGTCGCCCAGGTCCTCGGCGAGCTTGGCGACCGACTGTGAATGGCCACTTGTGTATGGGTCCTTGGCGTCGATCGACGCCGCCAGGGCGTTGAGGGCTTCGAGCGTTGCCTCGCTGTTCGGCGACAGCATGCCTTCGGCGAGCTCTTCCAGGTGGCTCGAGTTGGCAATCTGGCCGAGTCGCTTTTCGAGTGTCGCCACCATCCCGGGGCCGACCGTGTCGGCGCTGGCGAGTTGCGCGACGACCTCGCTGAGCACCGAGTCGAGGGCGGCGACGCTCTCCAACTCGCAGGCGCCGCAGATGCAGTTGCGGCCGCGCTTCTTCGCCATGTACATCGCGAGGTCGGCGCGATTCAACAACTCGTCGCGGTTGCGGGCGTCGACCGGGTAGGTCGCCCAGCCGACCGACGCCGTCAGCGGCGCAAAGATCGTCTTCGGGTTGTACATGAAGACCTTGGCGAGTGTGTCGCAAATCTCCTGCGCCCGCATCGGGGCGGTCTGGATGTCGACACCCGGAAGAATCGCGACGAACTCCTCGCCGCCGTATCGAGTGACGGTGTCCTCGCGGCGCATCGTGGAAGAAATCGTTCGCGCCGCGGCCTTGAGCGCGACGTCTCCAGCCGCGTGGCCGAAGCTGTCGTTGTAGACCTTGAAGCGGTCGAGGTCGATCATCATCACCGTGATCGAGCCACCCATGTCTTTGGTTTTCTCCAGCTCTTCGTCGAACTTGGTGTGGAAATATCGGTGGTTCGGCAGCCCGGTGACCGAGTCCGTGACCGAGAGCTTTTGCGCCTGGTCGAGGGCGTGAGCATTGCGCATCGCGATGCCGGCGCGCTCGGCGAAGGTCAGCATCAGCTCCTGCTCCGTCTCACGCAGCGGCTGCTCGCGACCCATGAAGCCCACGATCATGTCGGCGATGGCGCGGGCACCGTGGAAGACCGGGACGCGGAACCAGAGCCCGGCGGGCAGCGGTTTGTGCTCGTTGGGCAGAAGGATGTTCGCGTCCGCCACGGCGATCACCTGCTCGCCGATCGCCGGGGTGAGCGCCAGCCGTGCCGTGGTCATGTCCACGCCCTCGTGATGGGCTTTCAACTCGGGGCTCCAGTCGACGTAGAGCATCGAGGCCGCCGGCATCGACTCATCCTGGCCGATCAGCGGCGGCATCTGGACCTGCAGCAAGAAGGCGTCGGCATTGAGCAGGGAACGGCCTTTCTCGGCGGCGAGCTGGCAGGTCTGCTCGAACTCGAGGTCGCGGTTCAACTCGACCGTGACCTCGGAGAGCGAGGCATGCGCCCGCTCCAACTCCTCCTGTAGCGCCCGCTCGGCCCGGCGGGCGCGGTCGCCGACGAAGCCCACGAAGATCCCGGTCATGGCGACGAAGCCGGTGCGCATCGCGAGGTCGGTCAGGTCTTTGAGCGTCAGCGGCGTGCCGATGACGGTGTTGTTGTAGTAGACGACCGCGGTGTAACTGAGGGCGATGGTCAGCACCGCCGTGATGGCGGCCACACCGCCGAAGCGGACGGCCGAGGTGACGGTGACGACGAAATAGGCCAGGAAGAAGGGCGACGCGAGCCCGCCGGTGACGGCGACACCGCCGGTGACCAGCAGGACATCGCCGATCGCCGAAACGTAGCCGCCGGTCAACCAGCCTGGTTTGCGAGGCAGCAGAACAACCTGGAGGATCAGGTTGTAAATGGCGCCCACGCCGATCAGGCCGAGGAGAGGCAACAGCGACGGCCTGCCCAGATTTAGAAATGGCAGCGCGCCCGTCGAAACCAGGATCGCGAGCCAGCGGACGCCAATGATGCGTCGCTCCATCTCGATGGCAGAGGCATCCGGGTTTTTGGCCACGGCAGCCGGCTTGCGGGCGCCGAGCTTGAGGTTGATGGAGCTGCTCATGCCTGCGGTTAGCCTGCCTTCAACAGCCGGTCAGGACGCACCTTCTGCCCCCGGGGAACTTCGTAGAAGTCGAGCAGCACCTGGGTACTGTCGATCAGGTGGCTCAAGAATTGCTGGGTGATGCCGGTGCGGCGCTCGCGGGCGATCGCCTTCTTGAGCTGTTCGAACTCTTCCTCCATCAGATGATGCACGGCGTCCAGCGCGCTCTCGAGCGTGCGCTCGCTCGGCGCGCCGAAGATCAGGTCGACCGAGTTATAGCGGCCCTGCGCCGATTCCCGCTCGTGGGTCCGCACGTCATTCGCGAGTCGCACCACGCGCGCCGCCTGGCAGACGTGGCCGAAGATCCGGTTCTTGAGCTCCTGGGAAACGTCCTGATAGGAGAACGCCAGGATCGAGACCTGGACGATCGGGAAGGAGCTGCTGTACATGCCGTTCGCCAGGTAGGCGTCGAGGGTGACCCGCTCATGGTGCTTCAGCCAGTGGTTCTCCTGGAGCATGGTCCAGATCGATTTTTCCCAGACCAGCCGGCGCATCGCGGTCCATTCTTCAGGTACTTCGTCCTCGCGGAACTGCTCTTCGATCTTGCGCGCCACCGTGTGGTTGACCAGGGGCATCTGGCTGAGATCGCGGTTGTGCCAGAGCAGGAAGTTCTGGCAGACTCGGCGATAGTCGGCGAGGTCCAGCTCGGGATGTTCTTCTTCCAGGTAGTCATCGATATAGACGATGTAGGCCATCGTCCGGGCGAGCGTGAGCGCCTGCTCGAAGCTGGCGCTCGGATGGAGGAGGATCGCGGCGCGGCAGACCTCACCCAGCATGTCGTCGCCACGCGGGTTGGCGTCCACCAGATGACGCACCACGGCGATCTCATCGACCTGGCGCATCAGGTTGTCTTTGAGCCTGTTAATCCGCCGGTCTAGCATGTTCGCTCCTCGCCAGCAGGATCCGGGCGGAAAGCACCGCCGACCGGACGACCTGAGTTGGCCCGTAGAGCGTCTTGCCGACCCACATAGGAATGACGGGCTCACCCTCCGTTTCATTCAGGTAGGCGGCCGCCCGGCCCAGCTGCTCCCGCATCCCGGCCCGGAACTCGGCCGGCGCCAGCATCAGCGCCTGGACCGCGTAGGCGGTCTCCTCCGGGGTGCCCCCTGAGAACCAGCCCCAGGAGCCGTCCTCGCGCTGGCTGTTCCGCAGCCAGTTGTAGGCCGGCAGGCAGGCGTCCGGTGCCGGCGCGGTGAGCGCGAAGACGGCGTGGGCGGTGGCATAGAAGGGGGAACCATGCCACTTGTCGACCCAGTGGTCGCCGTCTACGCGCGCATCACGCAGGTACTTGAGGACTTTCTGCTGAATTACGTGCTGGCGGGGGAAGGGGGCGACCGCGTGGAGCACCTCGAGCACGTGGGCATTGGTCGTCACGGAGGCGTCGCGCTCCAGCGGGAAAGTGAAGAAGAAGTTGATCCCCTCGAAGGGCCGCAAGGGGCCCGCCGAGATCGGGTAGCCGTAGCGATGCAAGACGCTGAGGGTCAGGGCCGTGTCGTCGGCGTCCGCCCGGAGGCCTTCCCGGGAGACGCCGACGCCATCGTCGGTGAGCGCCTGGGCCAGGTAGCGCACGAGCGGCTGCGCCTCGGCCGGCCGCTGGTCGGCCCGGGCTAGGTTATAGAGCACCCACGCGATCTCGAAGACTTCGAAGGGCGCGACCGTCGGAATGCTGCCGTCGCCCCGGTTGCGGAGCAGCAACGCGATGTACTCGTTCGCCTGCTCGTCCCGGGTCTTGAGCATGAAGTAGGCCGTCGCCGACGGCGAATTGGCAAACGAGCCGTTGGGCGAGAGCTGCTTCCGAGCGGCCTCGACGTCGATCCGGTTGCCCAGGTACTCCAGCGAATGCAGCAACGGAGTCTTCACGTTGTAGATCAGCCGGGGTGGGATGTGCCCGATCTTGGCGTCCCGCTGGGCGGAAATCCCCATGAAGCGCTCGTAGGGTAGTGGAAGTTCGCGGACCTTGGCCTCGTCGAGCAACGCCGGGAGCACGAGCTCGAAGCCGGCGGTGTCGGGGCCGGTCTGCCAGTTGCCGGTGTCCTCGTAGAGAAAGCGCAGCGCCTTCGCCCGCGCCCGGTGGGCGGCGCCGTCCTGCAGGCTTTGGGGCAGGTCGGCGAGCGCCAGCACGGCGCTAAGCGTGGAGATCAGCTTCTCTTTGGGAATCGGGAGGGTGGTGCCGAAGCCGCCGTCCGCGTTCTGGCTGCGGAGCAGCCAGTTGAGGGTTTGCGGGTAGGCCAGGGTCTCGGGGTCGTCCGGCTGGCGGAGGCGGGCCACGAATGCGGTGTCGTAGGCAGCCGGCGAGATCGCCCCCTGCTGGAGCGACGCCAGCAACTCGCGAGCGGCGGCCGGTGGCGCGAGTTCACCGGGCCTCGGCAAGACCCCCTTCTTGGTGTGCTGGACGTCGATGATGTCCGTCGTGCGGCCCCCTTGGATGGCGCTTTTGTTGAGCGCCTAGGCGGAGGCTACTGCCGCCCTGTTGCGGCGGACGTTTCGGAACGTCTCAAACGGCGACGCCCCGGCCACTCGCGTGGGGCGACGCCCCGGAACGCCTCAAACGCGCCCAGCGTCACGGCGCCGTCGTATTCGTTACAGGGGCGATGACCCGGGAAAGTGGCCGTAGCCGGCGGCGTTGTCCGTGTACGGGTCTCAGGGAGGGGGCCCGAAAGAGGGGTCGGTTTTGCGGCGGACAGCGTTCTCGGCCGGGCTGGATCGGCGGGCCAGTACGATGCTGCTGGTCCACGGGGCCTACCCGCAGCTGGCGTCCGTTGCCGGTGCCGACAACCGGGCGCTGCCCGCCGCTGCCTAGGCGCGGGCGTCCCGCACGACCCTGCGCGATGCTCGCGAGTCTCAATGCCGGGGCGAGGCGAATCGCGATCGCTCGGTAGGAATTTCGGCGAACGAAACGTTGCGACAGACAGCTGTCGCAACCGTGGTCCACGATGGGAGCATGGCTTCGCTAGGCACTCGCGAAGAGCTGTCGGACGCGCGGCTCCAGGCCGCCGTCGATCAGTTGCAGGCGAGCGTGAAGTTGATGTCGACCCGGGTCGGACAGGCTGATGGGCCAGCCCTGGGTGAAGGGCTGATCCAGATCCGGGAAGCCGGCATCGATCCGCTGGAGGCGGTGTTCGCGGATGGCGTCCGGCGCTTCGACAGGTCCGGCGAGTACGCGGCCGAGGGCGCGCTGTCGATCGTCAACTGGCTGCGCTGGAAGTGCAAGCTCTCTGGTGGCGCCGCGGCGGAACGGGTCGGTATCGCCCGTCAGCTGGATCAGCTGCCCAAGACCGAGGCGGCGTTCGCCCGCGGCGATCTCGGCTATCAGCACGTCGCGCTGATCGCGCGGACCGCCGAGCACGTCGGCGCCGCCGCGGTCCGCAGTGCTGAGTCGAGCTTGTTGCAGGCCGCACAGACCCACGACCCCGGCCAATTCGCCGGCGTGACGAAAGACTTCGAGCACCGGGTCGACGCCGAGGGCGCGCTGGCCGAGGCCAACCGAGCCTACGCCCGCCGCTACCTGCACCTGGGCGAGCCGCAGGACGGCCTGGTCCGGCTCGACGGCCTCCTCGATGCCGAGGGTGGCGCCGTGCTTCGGACGGCCCTCAACCCCTTGATGATGCCGAGTCAGAATGACGAGCGCACCCCGGGCCAGCGCCGCGCCGACGCCCTGGTCGGACTCTGCCGTCGAGGTCCCGGTGGCAAGAAGGCCGATGGTGCCGGCCCGCGCCCGCAACTGATCATCACCGCGAGCGTCGACACGCTGGCGGGTCTCCCCGGAGCGCCGGCGGCGCGGCTGGAGTCCGGCGCGACGATTCCGTCGGCGACGGTCCAGCGGCTGGCGTGTGATGCCGCCATCACCCGCATCACCGGATTGGGCGAGTTCGATCATGAAATCAGCCAGGCCAGCCGCAGCATCCCGGCTGCGACCCGCCGGGCGCTGGCGGCCCGGGACCAGCATTGCGTTTTTGCGAGCTGCGACCGGCCGCCGGTCTGGTGTGATGGGCACCACCTGGTCTTCTGGACCAAGGGCGGGCCGACCACGCTGCCGAACTTAGCGCTGGTCTGTCAACCGCACCATCGCAAGCTGCATGAAGAAGGCTGGACGCTGGAACGCCGCAAGGATGGACGGTTGGTGACGATCCCGCCATCGCGGCGGGTGATGCCCAGCGCGCGATCGGCCTGACTGGGTTGGTGGAGCGAAAGAGACTCGAACTCTCGACCTCCGCAATGCGAGTGCGGCGCTCTGCCAGCTGAGCTATCGCCCCGGTCGGGATTATACGTTCAGCTCGCCTGCTCTCTTAGAAGTTCGACCGGGTCGCCGGCGAGACGGAAACCGGCATATCGCCGGTGGCGTGCACTGACGGGCTTCCACCCGCCGCGGAGTGGCCACAAGCGGCGAGGCTGCAGCGCGAAGTACCTGGGAGTTACCTGGCGACCGTCCAACCCGAAGGCTTTGCCCGAATTGTCTTGTTTGATTCTCATGAGGCACGCATAGACTAAGCGTATGGCCCAGTTCCGGCCGGATCAGAAGCCGCCTCAACAGACGCCGCGAAACCCGCGGCCGACCGGTTCCTGGCTACGGCTTGCGCTGCTGGCCGGGCTCAGCCTCTACATTGTGATCCTGCTGTCGCCTTTCCTGAGCAAGCTGGGTGGTCCGACCCGAGTCGACCTCAGCTATTCGCAATTGGTGACCCAGATCGAAAACGGCAACGTGTCGGACATCACGATCCAGGGCCAGAGCGCGCAGGGGGACCTGAAGGCGGCGTTCAGCAACAACGGCGTCACCAATACCCAGTTCAATGCCAGCGTCCCGGACAACGTCGGGTTGACCGACCCCACCTTTTTCTCGCTGCTCAAGAGCAATCACGTCGATACCCAGGTCAAGGCGGACACCGGCGGGATCGGTAGCCTCTTGATCAGCATCCTGCCGTTCCTGGTCTTGATCGCGATCTGGATCTGGTTCGTGCGGCGCAGTGGCCAGGCGGCGCAAGGCATTTTTAGCTTTGGCCGAAGCCGCGCCCGCCTGCAGGAGCCGGGGACGCCGAAGACGACGTTTCACGACGTCGCCGGGGTCGAGCAGGCGCAGTTCGAGTTGCAAGAAATGGTCGATTTCTTACGCGACCCGGCGAAGTTCCAAAAGCTGGGCGGCCGGATGCCCAAGGGCGTCTTGTTGATTGGTCCGCCTGGTACCGGGAAGACGCTGCTGGCACGTGCCATCGCCGGCGAGGCGGGAGTCCCGTTCTTTAGCATCTCGGCGTCCGAGTTCGTGGAGATGTTCGTCGGTGTCGGCGCCTCACGGGTCCGCAGTCTCTTCGAGGACGCGAAGAAGCACTCGCCCTCGGTAATTTTCGTCGATGAGCTTGATGCCGTCGGCCGCCAGCGCGGCGCCGGCCTCGGAGGGGGCAACGACGAACGTGAGCAGACGTTGAATCAATTACTGGTCGAGATGGACGGCTTCGATCAGCGCGAGGCGGTGGTCGTCGTCGCCGCCTCGAACCGCGCCGACGTGCTCGATCCCGCCTTGCTGCGCCCCGGCCGGTTTGACCGGCGCGTCGTCGTCGACCGGCCCGATCGTCGCGGCCGTGCGGCGATTCTGAAAGTTCATACGCGGAGCGTGCCGCTGGCGCCGGACGTCGACCTCGACATCATCGCCCGCTCTACACCGGGCCTGGTGGGAGCCGACCTGGCGAACCTGGTCAATGAGGCTGCGCTGCACGCCTCGCGCACCAACCGGACGAGTGTCGCGATGGAAGACTTCGAAGAGTCGTTCGACCGGGTGGTCCTCGGGTCCGAGCGCAAGATCTATCTCAGCGAGGCGGAACGCCGGGTGATCGCCTACCACGAGTCGGGCCACGCGCTCGTCGCCTGGTACCAGCCGCAGTCAGATCCGGTCCACAAGATCACGATCGTCCCGCGCGGCATGGCGCTCGGCGTCACGCAATCAATCCCGACCGACGATCGGCATAACCTGTCCGAAGAATATCTCGAGGCGCGGATCGCGATGGCGCTCGGCGGACGAGCGGCCGAACAGCTGGCGCTCGGATCGATCACCACCGGCGCGCAGAACGACCTGGAGACGGCGACGGAACTTGCGCGGCGCATGGTGGTGAGCTGGGGGATGAGCCAGAAGATGGGCCTGTTCTCATTCGACGATTCGCCGCAAGCGGTCTTCCTCGGCCGGGAGCTCGCCGGTAACCCGCACATCAGCCAGCGGACGGCGGCCATCATCGACGAGGAAGTGACCCGGTTGCTCCACGAGGGCTACCAGACGGCGGAGAGCATCCTGACCGCGAACCGGGCCAAGCTGGATACGCTGGCCACCGCCCTGCTCCAGGAAGAAGTCCTGGACGAAGATCAGATCGCGCGGCTGGTCGGACCGCGGGCGCTCGAGGGCGGGATCACCGTGGACAAGCCCTGGCGAGCCGCCGTCACCGACGCCGGGGCGCAGGTCTAGCTCATGTCCGAGGCACCCGAAAAGACCCCCCACCCCGACCCTCCCCACGCGGGAAATCCCGCGACCCTGACAACCGAAGGGGGGAGGGAGGGTTCTGGCGACTCGTCCCTACGGCGCCTTCCCCTTGTGCCCCTGCGAGACGACGTCGTCTTCCCCAAGCTGATCGTGCCGCTGTCGGTCGGCCGTCGTACCTCGATTGCGGCGATCACCGCGGCCATGGATAAAGACAAACAGGTCCTGCTTGTCGCTCAGAAGGACCCGCAGGTCGACGATACGAGCGAGCAAGATCTGTACTTGACCGGCACGATCGCCGAGATCAACGGCATGCGCCAGACCCCGGCGGGCGTGCAGATGCTGGTGGCAGGCGCCCAGCGGGCGCGCATCGTGCGCTTCGTGCAATTCAAGCCCTTCATCGAAGTCGAGATCGAACCGATTCCTGATCAGGTGGGCGAGGGCCTCGAGATGGAAGCCCACATGCGCTCGGTCAAGAGCCTGTACGAAAAATACGTCGAGTCCGGCGCCGCGGTCGCGCCGGAAATCGCCGCGACTGTCTCCAAGACAGACGATCCCGTCTACCTTGCCGACCTGGTCTCGGCGGCCCCCGACCAGACGCTCGAGCAGAAGCAGCACATGCTCGAGACGCCCAACGTGATCGAACGTCTCCGGCTGCTTGCGCTCTTCCTGAGCAAGCAGGTCGAGATCCTCGAGCTCAAGGCGAAGATCCAGAACGAAGTCCAGAGCACCATCGGCAAGCTCCAGCGCGATCAGATCCTGCGCGAGCAACTGAAGGCGATTCGCAAAGAGCTTGGCGAGGACGAAGAAGGCGCCGAGCTGCATAACTTACGCGAGAAGATCGAGTCCGTCGGCATGCCGGACAGCGTCAAAGAGCGCGCCTTGAAAGAGATCGACCGGATGCAGAGCATCCCGGCGGCCTCACCCGAGGTCGGCATTATAAGAACGTATGTCGATTGGCTGATCGCGCTGCCCTGGGGGCCGCCGCCGGCCGAGACCTGGGACATTAAAGTCGCCGCCAGGGTGCTCGACGAAGATCACTACGGCGTCGAGAAGATCAAAGAACGGATTCTCGAGTATATGGCCGTGCGCCAGCGGTCGCAGAGCCTGCGGTCGCCAATTCTCTGTTTCGTTGGACCGCCAGGCGTCGGCAAGACCAGCCTGGGCAAGTCGATCGCCCGGGCGCTCGGCCGGAAATTCGTGCGTCTGTCGCTCGGCGGCATCCACGACGAGGCCGAAATTCGCGGGCATCGAAGAACCTACATTGGCGCGATGCCGGGACGGATTCTTCAACAAATGAAAGTGGCCGGAGCGCGCAACCCCGTCTTCATGCTGGACGAAGTCGACAAAGTGGGCGCCGACTGGCGCGGCGATCCGTCGTCCGCCTTGCTCGAAGTCCTCGATCCCGAGCAAAATCGGGAGTTCTCTGATCATTACCTGGAAGTGCCCTACGATCTGTCGCACGCGCTCTTCATCACCACGGCGAACGTGGTCGACACGATCATTCCGCCATTGCGTGATCGCATGGAGATCATCCGGCTCCCCGGATACACGGAAGAAGAAAAATTGCATATCGCCAAGCAGTTCCTGGTGCCGCGCCAGCTGCGCGAGCACGGCCTCACGGAAGAGAACCTGGAGCTGACGGAGGCGAGCTTACGATTGCTGATTCGCGAGTACACGCATGAAGCCGGGGTACGAAATCTTGATCGTGAGATCGCCAACATCGCCCGCAAGATCCCACGTCGCATCGCCGAGGGCCAGACCGACAAAGTCACCGTCCAACCCGAAGAATTAGCGACCTACCTGGGGCCATCCAGGTTCGAGTTCGGTGTCGCTGAGCTCGAGGACCAGGTCGGTGCCGCCACCGGCGTCGCGGTCAACGAGTATGGCGGCGACGTGATGACCGTCGAGGCGATCCTGATGCAGGGCCGTGGCGAGTTCGCCCTGACCGGACAGATCGGCAAGGTCATGGAAGAGTCCGCGCGCGCCGCCGTCAGCTACGCCCGCGCGCACGCCCTCGAGCTGGGCCTCAAGCCGGGCTTCTTCGAGGATCATTTCTTTCATATCCACGTGCCGGCGGGCGCGATTCCGAAAGATGGCCCATCGGCGGGGGTCACGATGGCGACGGCCATTGTCTCGGTCCTGACCGACCGGCCGGTGCGCCGCGATGTCGCGATGACCGGCGAGATCACGTTACGCGGCAAAGTGCTGCCGATCGGGGGCCTGAAAGAAAAACTTCTGGCCGCGCACCGGGCCGGGATCAAGATTTTTATCTTGCCCGAGAAGAACCGCAAAGACCTGCACGAAGTACCCGACGAAGTCAAGCAATCGATGGAGCTCGTGATGGTCAAGCACGTCAACGAAGTGCTCGACAAGGCCCTGCTGCCGGCGGCGGTCCGGCCATCGACGCCAGGGCTTGGCTTCCGGCGGCCGATCGGGGAAAGCCAGCCCGGCACGGTCAATTAGCTTGCTCGGGCGCCGGCCCGGCGGGACGCGGCGCCGCGCGATCGAGGGCACGCTGATCGCCGTCGCCTTGTTGCTGGCCGCCTGCACGCTCCAACCGGACGTCTCGCAGGCGGCGCCCAATGGGCGGGTCGGCACGCTGGCGCCGCCATTGTCAGGTCAGACCCTGGCCGGCGATACCCTCAAGATCGATTTTCAGCATTCGAAGACCGTCCTGGTCTTTTGGGCCGCGTGGTGTGGCCCCTGCCGCAAGGAGCAGCCGGGTCTCAACACGCTGGCGGCCCAGTACGCGGGGCAGGGCGTCAGGTTCTTTGGCGTCGACCTGCTGGACCACGACCGGGCGCTGGCCCGCGCGTTCGTCGCCGAATTCAAAGTCCCGTACAGCAGCCTGTACGACGATGCCGGCAGCCTGGCGGCCGCCTACGAGATCGACGCGCCGCCGTCCTTCGTGCTGGTTGACGGTCGTGGCATCATCGTCGGTCGCTATCCCGGGGAGGCCTCCCAGGCGCAGTTGAAAAAGTTAATTACTACTTCGTTCGGCGCTGCCAGCGCGTCGCCTTGAGCATCTTCTTGTGCTTGTGTTTGCGCATTTTCTTCCTGCGCTTCTTGATTACCGAGCCCAAGCGGGGGCCTTTGCCGTAAGACGGACGAACGCGCCGAACTGCATGACGCGGAACATTCTAGTCGATGGCGGAGTTTAGACTGGTGAAGGGCGTGACATGCCCTCAGGAGAGTAGCCATGACTGAAGCCGTTATCGTCGAAGCCGTCCGGACGGCGATTGGCCGGCGCGGCGGCAAGCTGAGCCCGGTACGTCCGGACGATCTGCTGGCGCTGACGCTGCAGCAGCTCGTCAAGCGGGCTGGTCTCGATCCGGCGCTAGTGGACGACGTCGTCGTCGGCTGCGTCACCCAGACTGGCGAGCAAGGCATGAATATCGGTCGGGCCGCGGTGCTGATCGCCGGCTTCCCGGTCGAAGTGCCAGGGACGACGATCAATCGATTCTGCGGTTCGGGCCAGCAGGCGGTGAACTTTGCCGCCCAGGGCGTGATGTCCGGCGCCCAGGACATCGTGATCGGCGCCGGCGTGGAGAACATGTCGCGCGTCCCGATGGGCTCGGATGCGTTTGGGCCCGGGGAGGGCCCGGTCAGCCCGAAACTGACTGACTTGTTCGAGATCATCCCGCAAGGCAATTCAGCCGAAATGATCGCAAAGAAATGGTCGTTCAGCCGGCAGCAACTGGACGAGTTCGCCTTCCAGAGCCACGTCAAGGCTGGGCAGGCGATCCAGGAAGGCCGGTTTACGCGCGAGATCTTCCCGGTCCAGGTCAAACAAAACGGCAGCAGCGATGAATTTGCCATCGACGAGGGCGTGCGCATGCCGCCGTCACGTGAAAAAATGTCCCAGCTCAAGCCATCGTTCCAGGAGGACGGCGTCGTCACGGCCGGCAACTCCAGCCAGATTAGCGACGGCGCAGCCGCCGTGCTAGTCATGACGGCCGAGAAAGCCAGGTCACTCGGGCTCAAGCCGCGGGCGCGGATCGTGGCCCAGGCGATCGTCGGCTCGGAGCCCACCATCATGCTGACCGGCCCGATTCCCGCCACCCAGAAAGTCTTGATGAAGGCCGGGCTGCAGCTCAAAGATATCGACTTGTTTGAAGTCAACGAGGCGTTCGCCCCCGTCGTCCTGGCCTGGCAGCACGAGACCGGCGCCGACCCAGAGAAGGTCAATTACAACGGCGGCGCGATCGCCCTCGGCCACCCGCTCGGAGCCAGCGGCGCACGGCTGATCACGACGTTGTTGCATGAACTCGAGCGGCAGGATGCCCGCTACGGGCTGAGCACGATGTGCATCGGCTACGGGATGGGCATCGCCACGATTATCGAGCGAATCTAACTAGGTTCGGCCGCGCCGTTCCGCGAAGTCGATCGGCTGGCTCCGCCGGCGACGTTCGACCACGCCGGAGAGCACGAACAAAAAGATCACCTGAATCAGGAAGTAGAGGGCGACGATCAGGTCGATCACGGTGGTCAGGCTTCCACCGGTCTCGCGCATGTTGCCCACGGCAAGGCCGAAGAACAGGAACGAGCATAGATACGTGATCAGCGCGATCGAGTAAATCGCGTTCTTCCAGAGCTGGCGGTTGGCCAGCAGCCGATTCAGCCCACGCGGGCCGGTCGCGTCTCGCAGCTCAATCGGCGCTACTTGCATTTCCATTTGTGGCCTCTCAGCTCAGCCGTCTGCCCCGGCGGACATGAGCCGGCTCCCGGCGTGGCGCCGGGGCTGAGTATCGTTGTCCCGTTCGGGGCGAGCGTAGCCGTGTCAGTGAGATGGTTGAGTTCATAACTAACGTCAGTGAAGGCACCCTGGAGCTGGGTACCCGCCAGCACGATGACGGCGAAGCCGATCGTCGCAAGTAAGACCATGAGAAAGGCATACTCGACCAGCGCCTGGCCTGATTTCCTGCTCCGCTTGTTCATGGCTAGAACGACGGTAGCAGCGCTTTCCGTGCGGCTTTATCCGCCGTTCGGCCCTAATTGAGCCTTGATCGAATAACGATCGCCGTTACGACAGCCGGTCGAAGCCCGCGCGCAGTGCCTGATAACTGGCGATAAGGCTCTCGTTAAGGACTTTTGTGTCCGCCGTTACCGGCATGAAGTTGGTGTCCCCGTCCCAGCGCGGGACGACGTGCTGGTGGACGTGCTCGGCGACGCCGGCGCCCGCGATCTTGCCGGCGTTGATGCCCAGATTGAAGCCCTGCGGGGAGACGACCTCCCGCAGGACGTGCAGCGCGCGCTGGGTTAGCGCCATCACGCCGTTCGCCGTGGCCGGGGGCAAGTCTTCCAGGTTCGCCAGGTGCGCCTTGGGCGCAATCATCAGATGCCCATTGTTGTAGGGATAGCGATTGAGCATTGCCAGCGCCAGGTCGCTGCGGGCGAGCACCAGGTGATCGGCGTCGTCGGCCGGGTCGGCTGCGGCCGCGGCGCAGAAGAAGCAGCCGGCCGGCTTTGGGCCCTTGATGAATTCCATCCGCCAGGGTGCCCAGAGGTGCTGCATCGCAGGAATGATAGGCGCAGGATCGGCTGAGATGGTCGACGCAGTTACACAAAACCGTGTATACTGCGCCCCTAGTGTCGACCGGGGCGACTCTCGATCCGACGAGTTCGCTAAACTTGACCCTCGACCCGCACGTGTGGGGCCGTGGCGCAGCTGGGAGCGCGATTGCATGGCATGCAATAGGTCACGAGTTCGAATCTCGTCGGCTCCACCAATCATCTAATTCCATGGCTCGAACAGCTGCACCCGTCTACGATCCGCAGGCGATCGAACCGAAGTGGCTCGACGCCTGGAAGAAGGCCGGCCTGTTCCGGGTCACCGAGGACTCGAGCAAGCCCAAGTTCTACAACCTGGTCATGTTCCCCTACCCCTCGGGCCCGCTGCACATGGGCCACTTTCGGAATTACGTCATCGGCGATGCCTTCGCCCGCTACAAAGTCATGCGGGGCTTCAATGTTCTGAATCCGTTCGGCTGGGACGCGTTCGGCTTGCCGGCGGAGAACGCGGCGATCAAGAGCGGCATCCCGCCGAGGGTTTCGACCGAGGGCAACATCGCCATCTCCAAGCACGAGCTCGACATCATGGGCGTGCTGTATGCCTGGGACCGCGAGGTCACCACCTGCAATGAGGACTACTACCGATGGACGCAGTGGCTGTTCCTGAAATTTCTCGAGCTGGGCCTCGCGTACAAGCAGAAAGCGGCGGTCAACTGGTGCCCGAAGGACAACACGGTGCTGGCCAACGAGCAGATCGTCAACGGCGTCTGCTGGCGCTGCGGCACCAAGCCGACCAAGAAAGAACTCGAACAGTGGTTCTTCAGGATCACCGCGTACGCGCAGCGTTTGCTGGATGACTTGAAGAAGCTCGACCGCTGGCCGGAGCGAGTGCGCGTCATGCAGGCCAACTGGATCGGTCGCAGCGAGGGCGCCGAGCTTGATTTCTTCATCGAGCACGACGGCAAGCTGCGCGTGTTCACGACGCGGCCGGACACCGTTTTTGGCGCGACGTTCATGGTGATCGCGCCCGAGCACGAGATCGTGCAAAAGATCGTCACCCCGGAGCAGCGTGCTGCCGTGGACGGCTACATCGAGCGGACCAAGTCCGAGACCGAGATCGAGCGCCTCTCCACGGAGCACGTGAAGACCGGTGTCTTTTCCGGCGCCTACGCGATCAATCCGTTCACGGAGGAGCGGATCCCGATCTGGATCGCCGACTACGTACTCGCCACCTATGGCACCGGCGCCATCATGGCGGTCCCCGGCCACGACAGTCGCGACTTCGAGTTCGCGCGCAAGTACAAGCTGCCGATCCGGCGGGTGATCAGCGTGAGTCGGGAGGCCTCGAACGAGCCGCTCGACAGCGCTTACGAGCCCTACGAGGGCGTGCTAGTGAATTCCGGCCCCTTCACTGGGCTCAGCGTCAAGGACGGGATCCAGCGGATCGCGGCCGACGCCGAGCGCAAAGGCATCGGCCGGCGCACGGTTACGTACCGGCTGCGAGACTGGCTGATCTCCCGTCAGCGCTACTGGGGCGTGCCGATTCCGGTGATCTATTGTCCCGATCACGGCATCGTCCCGGTGCCATACGACCAGCTGCCGGTGCGGCTGCCTGAGAACGTCCAGTTTCGGTCCGACGGGCAGAACCCGCTGCTGCACACCGAGTCATTCGTCAATACCACCTGCTCGACCTGCGGCAAGCCGGCCCGCCGCGAGACCGACACCATGGACACCTTCGTCGACTCCTCCTGGTATTTCCTGCGCTACACGGGCGCGCATGACCAGACGCAGCCGTTCGACAAAACGAAGGCCGATTACTGGATGCCGGTCGACCAGTACACCGGTGGGATCGAGCACGCGATTCTGCACCTGCTGTACTCGCGGTTCTTCATGAAAGTGCTCTTTGACGCGAAGATGGTGTCCGTCGACGAGCCCTTCGCCGCGCTCTTCACGCAGGGCATGATCCATCGGAACGGGTACGTGATGGCGAAATCAAAAGGCAATGGCATCGCACCCGACGAGATGGTCGAGAAATACGGCGCGGACACCGGCCGGGTCTACGAGCTCTTCATCGGGCCGCCCGAGATGGACGCGGAATGGAACGACCGCGGCGTCGATGGGGTAGCGCGCTTCCTGCATCGGGTCTGGCGGCTGGTGTTGGGCGAAGAAGACGACGTCGTGGCCGGCGTCGTCCAGGTCTTACCCGAAGACCTGACTCGAAAACTGCACGAGACGATCGACAAGGTCACAAAAGACGTCGAGGCGTTTCGATTCAATACGGCCATGTCGGCGTTGATGGAGCTCACGAACCTGATGCAGGACTACCTGCAGGCGGGCGGCCGGCGGGACGAGGCCTGGGAGGCGGTCTGCCTCGGGATGACGCGGATGCTGGGGCCGTTCGCGCCGCACCTGGCGGAAGAGCTCTGGCAGCGGCAGGGTGGCGAAGGGCTGGTCGTCTTCCAGCCCTGGCCCGAAGTCGACGCGGCATTGCTGCGGCGGCCACAGGTCACGATCGTCGTGCAGGTCGATGGCCGCCTTCGCGACCGGATCGAGATGCCGGCTGGCATCGACCAGGCCGCTGCCCGGGAGCTCGCGCTGCGCAGCCAGAACGTGCAGCGCGTGGTCGGCGACCGGCGCGTGCAGCGGGCGGTGTACGTCCCGGACCGCCTGATCAACCTGGTCACGCAGTAAGACCGGCGTGCGCCTGCCATCGACGGCTCGAGTGTGCCTCGGGCAGTAAGCGTGCACACACACACAGAGTTGTTGCGCACCGGGCTGGCGGTGGTTCGTGGCTGGCTCTATCGCCATGATTGGCAGCTGGCCGGCGTGCTGGCGGCCATGGTGGTCGGCGTGGCCGGCTACGTGCTCTGGCCTAGGCCGGTGCCACCGGCGACGGCGCCGGCCGTCATCTCGGCCAGCGATGTCGAGGCGGCCCAGGAGCGGACGGTGATCGTCTACGTCAGCGGGGCGGTCCGCGCCCCGGGCCTCTACACGCTCGCGTCGACGCTGCGCGTCAGCGATGCGATCGTCGCCGCCGGCGGGCTTACCGAAGAGGCGGATCCCAACTGCCTGCCGAACCTGGCCGCGCGGGTCAAAGACGCCAAGCAGATCGCCGTGCCGCTGACCGGCCATTGCGCGAAGGGCAAGAAGGCGAAGCTCGACATCAACGTGGCGACCCGCGGGCAGCTGCTGCTGGTGCCGGGGATGGACGGCACCCTCGCCGACGCGATCATCAAGTACCGGGAGGACGTCGGCGGTTTTAATGGGCTCACGGAACTCAAGTCGGCGATGGGACTGGACGCCAACACGTACAAAGAGCTCGCGAAATCGCTGACCGTGCCCTGAGGGACTTGCCCTGGTGGGGGCTGGCCATCGTGCTCGCGGCCTGGAGCGTCGGGATCATGGCGGCCATGCTGCTGAGCCCGCTGATGCCCTGGCTTGTGCTCGGCGGCGTGTTGACGGCCTGCGTCGCCCTGGTCAATCGGTGTCTCGCCCTGGTTGCCGCGCTCTGTTTCGTCGCCGCCCTGACCGGCGCGGTCCGCGGTGCCGTGGCGGCGACCGTGGCGTTGCCTCCAGGATTGGCGGGCCAGATGGTCGCGATTTCCGGATCCGTCGACGATGACCCCGTCGATCACAAGGCCAGTCATCGCCTGACCGTCCGACTCGACCACATGCTGATCGGCGGCGGCGAGATCCGCAGCGGCTTGCGGATCGAGGCGGTCGTCTACGGCATGACGCCGGTTCACTACGGCGACCTGGTGTTGCTGAGCGGCGAAGTCCAGGAGCCGCCTCGCTTCGACCAGTTCGATTACCGCGCCTACCTGGCCGAGCAGGGGATCGCCGGCGTGATGCCGTCGGCGAGGCTGGTTCGGGTCACGTCGCATGCCGGCGACCCACTGCACACGATGCTGTTTGTCCTGCGGCACGCCGTGATCGATGCCGTTGACCGCGCGTTGCCCGAGCCGCAGGCGGCCTTGCTGCTCGGCGTCGTCTTCGGCTACCGTGCGGCGCTGCCGCCGCTGCTGCAACAGCGGATGATCGCCAGCGGGCTCATCCATATCGTCGTCATCTCGGGTCTAAAAGTCAGCTTGCTCGCTCGCATCATCCAGCAGGCACTCGGGCGCCTTCTGCCGAACGCTGCGCCATTTGTGGCCGTCAGCGCGATGGTCGGCTATGCGCTGCTGGCCGGCGCATCGGCCGCGGCATTGCGGGCGGCAGCCATGGGCGTGCTGGTCGTGATCGCCGGCCAGCTGCGTCGTGACAGCCATGTCTTTGTGTCGCTGGCGCTGACGGCGGCCATCATGCTCGGGCTGAAGCCGGGCCTGGCCCATGACGTGAGCTTCCAGCTGTCGTTTGCGGGCACGGCCGGCATTGCAGCGATGACCGACGGCATCGCGGCGCGTCTGGGTTGGTTGCCGGGCATCATACGGGACCCGTTCGCCGCCACGGTGGCCGCGGAGGCCGCCACCTGGCCACTGATGCTGGCCAACTTTCATCAGCTCTCGATCGTGGCTCCGGCCGCGAATGCGCTCGTCCTCCCACTGCTGCCGGCAATCATGGTCGTGGGCGGCGGTGGGGCGCTGGTCGCCGCCCTCCTGACGGCCGCTGGCTGGCCGGCCCTATCGATCATCAGCTGGCCGGCGATCCAAGCATCGGGAGCGATTGCCGGCTGGTTCCGAATGGTGATCGAGACCGCCGGCGGTCTGCCGGCCGCGGCCGTCGTCGCGCCGTATTTCCCGCCGCGCTGGCTGGCCGCGGCGGCCATTCTCAACGGTGGCGCACTCGCCGGCGTCAAGCTGCGTCAGTTCTTCTGGCAGCGAAAAGTTTGGGCCATGCTGGCGGCGGCGGGGCTGATCGCCGTGTCGCTGCTCCTGGTGCGGCCCGACGGGCGGGTGCACGTGTACGCCCTGGACGTCGGCACCGGATCCGCCGTCCTGGTGCGGACCGCGAGCGGTCACCAAGTTCTGATCGACGCCGGACCTGACCCGGACCGGTTCGCCCAGGCGATGGGACGAGTCCTGCCGCCGACGGCGCGCGTGATCGATTGCTGGCTGATCACGGGCGGCCGGCGCGACAACATCGGGGCGGCGACGGCGGTCCTTACCCGATTCCAGGTGAGCACCATCCAGATCGCCGACCCTGATCCCTGGAGTGCGACGCTTCGCGGACTCGTTCAACAAGCTCAGTCGGCCGGAATCCCTGTAGGGTCCGGGAATCAGCCCATCTCACTCGACGGCGTGACCGTCAGCCTGGCGACTGACGGGCGGAGCTGGCTGGTCCACACCGGTCGTGGCGTGCTGGCCATCGTGCCGCCGGAGACCAGCTGGCTGTCGCTGCCCGGGGACCTCGACGGCGCGATCTTCACGAGCGGCGGACCAGCCGAGTGGCATGGGCCAGGTCAGGGCTTCAGCGTCATCCAGGTCGCCGCCAACAGTCGCCAGGGGTTGCCGGTCCGCGCGGTTCTTCATGCCCTGGCCGGTGCGCCCCTCTTCCGAACCGACCGGCTTGGCACTCTCGAATTGGTCGCCGATGATGGACGCTTTCGGCCGGGGTCCTAGTTACGAGGGAAGGGCCGGGGCCATCGGGCCTTTTTCGATCTGCAGCGAAACCGCGTCGACCTCGACCACCGAGCCCAGGACGTAGATGGCCGTGAAGCCCTCGAGGTCGAGCCGGTCGACGTCGCGTCGCAGCTCGTCGACCTGGCGGCGAATGACCGACACAGGGACCTTCCTGGAGCGCGTCGCATTGCGGGCCAGGCAGACATCGAGCGGCAGGTTGAAGACGATCGCGATCGCTGACCGCCCCTTCAGCCGGGCACGTCGAAGCAACTCCGCCCGCCACATCCAGTCGGTATTCGTGGCGTCGACCACGGCCAGGACGCCGGCGGCGAGGCGGGCGTCGACCCACTCCTGAAGCCGATCGAAGACGGCGGCATTCGGCCACTGGTCCGACTCGGTGCCGGCCAGCGCCTGGCGCAAACCATCCGAGGAGACCACGCTTTCCACACCAAGGTGCCGTGCCGCGAAGGTCGATTTGCCCGATGCCGCGGCGCCGACCAGCATCACGAGCGCGGCCGGCGGGATTCGGATCGTGACCGGGCGAGATCCGCCGGTGCCCGGGCGCATCGGCTCAGTCCATGGCGGTCGCGGTCAGGATCGCGTCGAACCAGAGCCCGCGCTCGAGCGCGCGGAACTGGTCCCGAGCGCCGCGCACGTTGCCGTGCTGGGTCGTGTTTCGCAGCCCAATGGTCTGGAGCAGCACTGCCTCCGGCCAGGCGAGCGAGGCCATGCGGTGGAGGCGGGCCAGCGAGCGACGGACCTGCGGCGTGATGTCCGTCAGCTCGACGTTGCCGAGGCCCGATGCCGCGGCCCACTGGCGATGCTCCTCGGCCGTCGCGATATCGGGGATGGCCCAGCCGGAGAGCCAGCTGTGCAGCAGCGCTTCGCCCCTCCCGGCGAGCGGGCGAGTGGTTCGCATGTACTCGACGATGCCGAGGCGGCCACCCGGACGCAGGACGCGCCGCGCTTCCTCATAAAAGGCCCGCTTGTCGGCGGCGTGGCAGAGGCTCTCCATGGCCCAGACGACATCGAAGCTGGCGGCCGGAAACGATGTCCCCGTGTAGTCCTGCTGGAGAAACTGGGCTTGACGGCTGACGTGGTGCTCGGTGGCGAAGTGGCGGGCGCGCTCCACCTGGCTCGCCACCGGCGTGATGCCGACGACGTCGACCCCTAACTGCCTGGCCAGCCAGATCGCGCTGCCACCCACCCCGCAGCCGGCATCGAGAATGCGGACGCCCCGACTGATGCCGATCCTCGAGGCCAGTTCGGCATTCAGCTGGTTGAGGGCGTCGGCGTGGCTGTGGGTGCGCTCGCCCCAGTAGCCGAAATGGATCGCGTAGTTGGAGGGACTCAGCCATAGCAGCCGATAGTCAGGCCAGGTCTCGTCGTAGTACTGGCGGATCGGGGTCAAATCCTGGACGGCAGCCATCGCTGATAGCCTACTTCGCCGCAGCGGCACCAAGGCGGTGGCAAAAGAAGAGCAGTCAGCGGGGACCGCCGACCGCTCAACCCGACTCGAAGTCGGTCTAGCCGGCGCTCTCCCGGGCTTGCGCCTTGTTGGGCGCCGGTGTGCCCTGGACGTGGAGCAGGTTCTCGACGCCGGTCACCCCACGGACTTTCAGGACGGCCTTCTCGACGCTGGCAATCTGGAAGGCGTTATCCACCTGGCCGCGGATCGTGACCACGGCGGACTCGACATCGAAATTGATTTGACCCTTCGGCAGGTCAGGATTGCGCAAGACTTCGCTCTCGACCCGGTCGCGCAAGGTGAGGTCGTCGACCGGACCCGAGCCCGAGCGCAGGCTCACCATGCGCTGGGGAAGGGCGGCCGCGTTGGAGCGGGTCTGCACCCCCATCTGGTTGACGGCGTGCCAGCCGCGACGAAGCCGGGCGCCCGACCATTCGACGAATTGTGCGCGCCGCGCGCGTCCCTGCTGCGGATCGAAGAAATAGACGGCGATCGCGCCGACCAGGGCACCGGTGATGACGGACAGGCGCGATGGTCCGCTCCGCCTGGTTCTGGTGGCCCTTGTCTGCTTGCGAATCTGCGTGTTCAGGGATTCCTCGGCCGAGGCGGCCAGTTCGCGGGCGGCGTTTCCCGCACCGCTTCCCAGTTCCTTGGCCGCCCGGGCGACCCGGTCCGCGACCTCGTCTCGCACCTGCTTCAAGTCAACCTGCTTCATATCAAGCATCACGTGTTATTCCTCCCATCGCCTTTCGCGGCGGCGGTCTTGTTCCTAGTGGACTGCACCATCGGGCACGTGGCCTGAAGCCACGAGCAACGTCAGCGTAGATTATATATCAAAATCTGATAATGCGATTAACAAATTCGGAGAGATGCTGAATACGGGTAGGGGCGAAGCTAGGCGAAGAGCTTCTTCAGCTCGACCGACGCTTCGGCCTTGAGCTGCGCAAAGGTGCACGACTTCGGCGACTTGTCGGGTCGCCATCGGACGAAACCAACCCCATGACGAAAGCGTCCGTTTTCCAGCCGATCGAAGGCGACCTCGCAGACCAGCTCGGGCCGGAGCGGCTCCCAGGCGAGGTCGCGGTCCTGCGACCAGCGACTGGGCCCGCCGGGCGCGCGGCCGCCTTCGAAACTTGGCCCACCGCGCAGCGGCTCCAGCAGCCCCACCAGCTCGCGTCGCTGCGTGTCATCGAAGCCCGAGGTATGGCCAATGTACTCGAGCGTTTTCCCGCGATAGACGCCCAGCAAAAGCGACCCGACCCGCTTGCCATCGTTGCCCCAGCGGAAGCCGCCCACGACACAATCGGCCGTTCGCTGTTCTTTGACCTTGATCATGGCGCGCTCGCCCGGGTGATAGATGCTGTCGACCCGCTTGGCGACGATGCCGTCGAGACCGGTGCCGCGATATTCCTTGAGCCAGCTCAGCGCGACCTCGCGATCTCGGGTGGCCGGGCTCAAGTAGATCGACTCGGGCTTGGGCCCGAGCAACTTCTCGAGCCGCCGGCGCCGATCTTTCAGCGGCACCTCGAGGAGGCTCTCGTCACCGTCGGCCAGCAGGTCGAACGCGATGTAGGTCGACGGCTGTTCGCCGGCCAGCATATTGACCCGAGATGCCGCCGGATGGATGCGCAGCGTCATGGCATCGAAGTCGGTGCCGGCGCCGGTAAAGATCACGATCTCACCGTCGAGGACCGCCCGCTTGGGCTTGATTCGCTGCAATGCGGGGACCAGCTCGGGAAAGTAGCGGGTCAGGGGCTTCTGGTTGCGGCTGTGGATCACGATCTCGTCGCCGTCTTTGAAGGCGACCGCCCGAAAGCCGTCCCACTTGGGTTCGTACTGCCAGGCATCACCCCGGGGCAGCTCGGACTTGACCTTGGCTTCCATCGGACTGAAAGGTGGCATCACACCCAGCTTCACGCCCGGGCTCCCGACTTCACGCCACATATACTAATTTCGTGCCCAGCCCGAAACCTGTCGTCCATCTCCGTGACACCTTCGGGCGGATCGCGGACGACTTGCGGATCTCGGTCACGGACCGGTGCAATTTCCGCTGCGTCTACTGCATGCCGGCGGCCGGGCTGCCGTGGCTGGCGCGGGAGGAGGTGCTGACTTTCGAGGAGATCGTCCGGGTTACCCGGGTCCTGGTCGACCAGTGTGGCGTCCGTACCATTCGGCTGACGGGCGGCGAGCCGCTGGTGCGCAAGGGTATCGAGGACCTGACCGGCATGATCGCGGCGATCGACCCAGAGCTCGACATCGCGATGACGACCAACGGCATCCTGCTCGAAGAAAAGGCGCAGTCACTCCGCGCCGCCGGGCTCAAGCGCCTGAATGTCAGCCTGGATACGCTGCACTCCGACCGGTTCAAAGACCTCGCCCGGCGGGACGCGTTCGACCGGGTGCTTCGGGGCCTGACCGCCGCGCGCGCCGCGGGGTTCAGCCCGATCAAGCTGAACATGGTCGTGATGCGCGGCCGCAACGACGATGAGATCCTCGACTTTGCCCGGCTGGCCCGCGAGGAGGGCTACGAGGTCCGCTTCATCGAGTTCATGCCGCTGGACGCCGACGGCATCTGGTCGATGGACGCGGTGGTCGCCAGCCGCGACATCATCGAAACGATCGATCGGGAGTTCCCGCTCGAGCCGGTCCCGGATCAGCGTCCGGCGCCGGCGACCCGCTTTCGGTTTCGCGACGGCAGCCAGGGCGGGATCGGTGTGATCGCCTCCGTCAGCGACGCCTTCTGCAAAGTCTGCAACCGGATTCGCCTGACCGCCGAAGGGCACTTACGCACCTGCCTGTTCTCGATCCAGGAGCACGATGTCAAGGCCCTGCTCCGCGGTGGCGCCTCAGACGACGAGATCCGTGACTTCGTCAAGGCCGCGGTGTGGCAGAAAGAAGAAGGCCATAAGATCGGCCAGGCCGATTTCGTCCGGCCCGGCAAGACGATGAGCCAGATCGGCGGCTAGGCGCGTTTCATGCGGATCGCCGTCGGCAGCGACGAGCGGACGAACGTGACCGATGCCGTTGTCGATCACCTGCGTCGAGTCGGCATCGACGTCGAGTTGCATGGCCCGCTCGATGGCGAGCCGTTGGACTGGGTGGACGTCGGACGGGAGGTCGGCGAGCGGGTGGCGTCCGGCTCCTGCCAGCAGGGCGTCCTGTTTTGTTGGACCGGGACCGGCGTCTCGATCGCGGCCAACAAAGTCCCGGGCATCCGGGCCGCGCTCTGCGGTGACGCCGAGACCGCGAAGGGCGCGCGCCGCTGGAACGACGCCAATGTCCTGGTGATGAGTCTGCGGGCCACGCCGGAGGCCGTCGCGACGGAGATCTGCGACGCCTGGTTGGAAACTGGGCCCGATGAAGCCGAGCGCGGGACGATTTCCAAAATAACGACGCTGGAAAGAACCAACCACCTCAAAGGTGTCGGCTGATGGCGACCGGCCTCGCCGACAACAAGTGCATCCCGTGCCGCGGCGGCACGCCGCCGCTGACGCATGACCAGATCGTGCCGCTCCAGGAGCAGCTCGACGGCTGGCTGGTCGAGGCTGATAAGAAGCTGATCAAGTCCTTCAAGGTCAAGAATTGGGTCGAAGCGGTCCATTTTGTCAACCGGATCACGCCGGTGGCCGAGGCGGAGAATCACCATCCCGATCTCTACGTCCGCTGGGGCGAGGTGCGCGTTTACCTCTGGACCCACAAGATCGACGGCCTGACGGACAGCGACTTCTACATGGCGGCGAAAATCGACCGCGCCTTCGCCCACGCGTGATCACCCTCATCCACGGCGGCGAGAGCTACCTCGTCGATCGAGCCGCGCGCGATCTGTTGGATCCGCTTCGCGCCGGGCTGACGCTGGAATTCAACTACGAGGACATCCAGGCGGACGCGCTCAATGCCGATGCCTTCGCCGAGAAGGCCGGCACGCTCCCGTTCATCGATGCGCTGCGGGTCCTGGTGCTGCGCGACTGGGGTCTGCTGGCGGGCAAGCGGGACAAGGGCGCGGGCGCGGAGCGAGCGGCCGCCTATCTGGAGGGCATCCCCGAGACGACGCACCTGGTCGTGGTGGCCCACGTTCTGGTCACGCCGGGCAATGCCATCTACAAGGCGATCGCGGCCATGGAACGAGACAAGCGCGCACGCATCCAGCGCTACGAGCCGCCGCGGCGGTCGGATCGCGCCGGGTGGGTGCGCAAGCTGGCCGAGGAACGTGGGTTGACGATCACGCCGCCGGCCGTCCGCGGGCTACTGGACCGGTCCCAGCCTGACTTGCGGTTGCTCGACCAGGAGATCGCGAAGCTGGCGCTGTACGCCTCGCCCTCGACCCGAATCGATGAAGCAGCCGTCCGCGCCCTCGTCAGCGACACCCGTGAAGAAGAGATCTTCGCGCTGACCGATGCGCTCGCCACCGGACGACCGGGCGAAGTCGCGGGCGTGCTGCAATCTCTGCTCGATGCCGGGCGCGAGCCCACCTGGCTGCTCTACACGCTCGTCAGCCACTGGCGCCGGCTGCTCCAGGCCAGGGCGGTGCGTGATCGAGGCGGGTCGGTGGCCGACCTGCAGGCGCGGCTGACCGACCATCCGTTCGTCGTGGAGAAGGCCTTCCGCCAGGCGGCCGATTACAACGCGGCCGACCTCGACCGCGGGTTTCATGACCTGCTACGGATCGAGGAGCAGATCAAGCTCGGCGAGCTCGATGCGCGCCTCGCCATCGAAGGCTTCATCCTGGAGCAAGTGCTGAGCGCAGCCGGCTGAGCCAGCCCGATGGAACGATCTCCAACGATAGTCTCCCGGAGCAAAAAGAAAAGGCCACTCAAGCGGAGTGGCCTCTCCTAGCGATGAGCGTGTTAGGGGCGTCCCTCGCGGATCAGGGTCCGGCCGACGCCGCCCGCGATCGCGATCAGGCCGAGGGCCATGACGATCAGCGGTAACAGCGGCAGAGATGGTGCTAGTGGGGTCTTCGGCTGACCGGTGGTCGGTAGGACAGGCACGGTTGCGGTGGCGGTCATCGAGAGGGTCTGTCCCTGTCCCTCCTCGTCAGTGACCGTGATCGTCAGGGACTTCGTGCCAGCCGAGCTGTAGGTGTGGGTGCCGCTCACATTGAAGGCGCCCGCGGCTGTTTGCGTGGCCGTGCCGGACGAGCTCGTCCCATCGCCCCACTTGATGGTTGCCGTGTAATCGGCAGCCTTGGCCTGGGAACCGGCGGCATCCTTAAAGCTGGCGACGACCGGGCTCGAGGCCTGGGCCGCGGCAGCGACGAAGGTCTTAGGAGGAGTGACGGCCGTTAGCTTCGCATCCGAAACATTCACCGTCAAATTGTCGGTCGCTGTGGAGCCGCCGTCGTCCTTGGCTGTGACCTTAATGCTGTAGTGGGTAATGGGTAGCTTCGTGGCGTCATAGACGTGGGTGCCTGAGACATAAGCGTCGCCGAAACAGCTATCACAAAAGTCGACTGGGGGATCGGTCGGCGTCACGGATTGCACGGCGCTACCATCACCCCAGTCGATGGTGGCGGTGATCCCGGGGTCAAAGGAGGGACCTTCGGTCACGGGAAACGCGTTGGTGTCATCGGAGAAAGCGACCTTGACCGTGAGGCTTTCGCCCTCTACCTTGACAAATGGCGAGCCGTCCCGGTTAGCGTTATGGAAGTCTTCCACAAGCGGTACATCGTTGACTAACGCCGTGTCAGTCTTGACCGCCACGCCGCTCGATTCGGCGCTCTCCGAGTTGTCGACTACGCTCACAGTGATGTCGTGACTGGCGGAATCCGTGTACACATGGGCGCCGGTTACGTCGAAGATGCCGGTGGGGACGTGATCCGACGACGTATCACGCTCACACGACACCGTCCCCGTGCTGTGTGACCCGTCATCCCAGTTGATGGTTGCGACATAGAGCTCCTCGCAGTTGACATCCGGTTGCGGAGCATTCCCGGTATCGGTGAACTTTCCGACCAACTTACTCCCGGTATTGTTTCCCTCGTCCACCGTAATGGCGGTGCCGCTGGCGGGCGTCACGGTAATCGCGTCGGCGGCGAATGCCACACCATTTTGGAGCACGACGAGCGCCGAGGCGGTCGCTACCGCCATACCAACGTACGCCAGCGAGGCGCGAATCGACCGACGGTATCCAGGGAACCCCATCCTCTTCCTCCTTCCTTGACGCCCAAACGACGAATTGCCTGGTCCAAAATCAGCTTGACGCCCCCAGTGAGACCCCTTCGCTAATTTCCGAGACTCAGCGTTACCTTGCTCTGCGCAGAGTGTATCCCGCTGCTTCGGGCTGTCAAGTTTTGTGATCCTGGATTGTGCAGACTACAAAGAGTCACTGGCCGTGCTCGGAGCGTGGCCCGTCTAGCTTTTAAAAGCGGTCACGATCCAGCGCTTGGTGTCTACGTTGAAGGGCCAGCAGGTGATGATCGTCAGCCGGACGTCGGCCGTCGGAGCCAGAACGCTAACGCTGGTCGGGGCGACGATCTGGTGGCCGCTTACTCGGTAGTTCTGCGTCTGGCCGGCCATGGTGACTTGGATCAGATCGCCGGGCCCAAGGTCATACAGGTGGCCGAAAATGTTCCCCTGGATATCGTCGTGGCCATAGATCACGGCATTGCCTCCGCCGAACGGAGCCGAAAAGGCGTAATGCGTTACAGCGTAACCGGGGGCGATCAGCATCTCACCCTTGCTGCTCGTGCCGCGGTCGTAGATCGGCGCGTTGTGGATACCAATTCTCGGGATGGAAATGGTCGCCACGGCCGGAGGTGCAGCCGGTGCCGGGGCGACGGTTGCGCTTCCCGGTCGGGAAACGCTCCGCGACGCCTGGGCTCCTGTCGCGGAGGGTGTTGCTACCACCACCGCATGCTTGTCAAGGCTGGATGGAGCGGGGGAGCTGGCAGTAGCGGTGGGCACCGAAGGCCGGTGCATCGCTGCCAGGCCGAAGCTTCCCAGCGCGACAAACAACGCCCCCGCGCCTACAAAGAAGAACGGTGCCCTCCTCATGCCCCAATCATGGCAGTCTCCGACCGAGTGTCAACTCCGAGGGAGCTGGGGGCTTGGACGGACGGCGTTCCGGGGGCCGGTTAGGCTTTGGCTTTTGCCGGTTTAGCAGCTGGCTTCTTCGCGCTGCTCGCCGTCGGGGCGGCGGTCTTGCCCGAGCCCCTGGTCGGGGCGGGCTTGTCGGCGGCCGGCGCAAGCTTCGCCAGCGCTCTCATCAGGCGGGCCTTGCGGCGCGAGGCATTGTTGGCGTGAAGGACGCCCTTCTCAGCGGCCTTATCGAGCGCGCTGATGGCACGCCGGACTTCCTCGCTGGTCAGGCTGGCCGCCTCGGGGACGGCGGGTCGGCGCGCGCGCGAAACCAGCGTCTTGACCGCTGAGCGGGTGGAGCGATTCCGGTCGCGCTTGCGCAGCGAGGCACGCACGCGCTTCTTAGCTGACTGGGTATTCGCCATGCGAGCGGTGATTATAGCGGCTCTCGCCGTGAAACCCCGACCGTGACGCTCCCGGAGAGGGGAGGGAATTGTTACCCGGAAGGGTGGAGGTTGCGGTCCTGAGAGGGGGGAGGGAGATAATGGCAGCCGATGTCTAGCGAGCGGCGGCGCATCGCGTCTGCCGCGACGCTCATCCTCGTCGCCTACGGGCTCAGCCGTGTGCTGGGCGCGGTCCGCGAGCTAGTGATCGCGAACACGTTCGGAACACGGCATCAGCTCGATGACTACCGGGTGGCCTTCGGCATCCCCGACTTGCTGTTCAATCTTCTGCTGGCCGGGGCCATCAGCTCGGCGTTCATTCCGGTGCTTTCCGAGCACCTGGCCAGGAAGGAAACGCAGCGCGCCCGGGAGATTGCCCAGCGGGTCCTGAACACCTGGGTCCTGATCATCACGGCCGGAGCCGCAGTGCTGTTCATCGTCGCGCCGCTCTATGTTTCGCTGATCGCCTTCGGCTACGGCCCAAGGGACCACGAGCTGATCGTGGGTCTGACCCGGATCCTGTTGCTGCAGCCGATCTTTCTCGGAGCCGGCGGGATGGTCATCGGCGTCTTGACCTCGTTCCAACGATTCCTTGCCCAGGCGCTGGCCCCGCTTTTCTACAACGGTGCCATCATCGTCGCGGCCGCCTACTTCGCGCCCCGTTACGGGGTGACGGCGCTCGCGGTCGGGGTGGTCGCCGGAGCGATGCTGCACCTCGGCGTCCAGCTGCCGGCGCTCTGGCGCACCGGCTGGCGCCCGGCCAGAGCCCTGGGCCTGCGGGATCCCGGGGTTCGAAAAGTTGGCCGGCTGATGTTCCCGATCGCGCTCGGCCTGGCCGCGGCCCAGGTGAACGTCTTCGTCGACACTATCCTGGGAACATCCCTTCCGCACGGCCGGGTCGCCGCGCTGCGCTATGCCGACACGATGGCACAGCTGCCGCTGGGCACCTTCTCGCAGGCGCTGGCATTCGTCCTCTTTCCGTTCCTGGCCCGCGACGCGGCGGTCGGGGCGATCGAATCCATCCGGCATCGCACCGCGCTCGCGCTGCGGCTGAATATCTTCGTGCTCGTTCCCGCGTCCGTCGGCCTGGCGGTGCTCGGCGTGCCGATCACGGCAGCGCTTTTCGAGCGCGGTCAGTTCGTGCCGGACTCGGTGCGGCAAACCGCGTTCGCGTTGACATTTTTCAGTCTTGGGCTGGCGGGACAGGCAGCCACGGCGCTCCTCGTGCGTGTCTTCTACGCGCTGCAGGACGTGATGACGCCGCTGCGGATTTCTCTGGTCGTGATCGCGGTCAACCTGGCGACCAACATCGTGTTGGTGCACCTGCTGGCGCAGGGCGGGCTGGCGCTGGGCACCTCGATCGCGGCGACCCTGAATGCGATCCTGCTCGGCCGTGCGCTGCGCCGCAGGCTGGGCGGACTCGAGGGGCGTCAGATCCTGCACACCGTTCGCCGGGCGGCGATCGGCGTGGTCCCGATGGCCCTGGTCACGGCGGCCGTGGCCTACGGCATCACCGGCGGATCGGTGCAGGGAGGATGGCGACCGCTGGTGGCGACGCTGGCCGCGATCGCGCTAGCGGCCGGGACCTACCTCCTGCTCCAGCTGGCCCTCAAGAGCGAAGAGGTCCGCGTGCTCCTCTCGGTCATCCGGCGCGACGCATCCCGCGTGTAGTGTGCTGACGTGGCGCTGATCCTGCCGGCCTACGCGAAACTCAACCTGACGCTCGATGTCTTGGGTCGCCGGCCCAACGGCTATCACGACATCGACTCCGTCATGCAGACGATCTCGCTCCACGACCTGATCCTGATCGAGCGGACGGACTGTCGCGTCTTCGATGTCGTTGGACCCGCCATCGAGGGCGACAACCTGGTGCTGAAGGCGGCGCGCGAGCTGGAAGGCCGGGTGAGCCGGGCGCTGCCCTTCACGATCCGGCTCTTCAAGCGCATCCCCCTGGGCGCGGGGCTCGGCGGCGGCAGCGCCGACGCGGCCGTCTTTTTGAAGGCGGCGAATCGTCTTTATGACTTGAAGCTCACGCCCGGCGAGTTGATCGAGATCGCCGCGGCGGTCGGCCAGGATGTCCCATTCCTGCTCTCGGGGGGTACCGGACGGGCGACCGGGCTCGGCGGGACGGTGTCGCCGCTGCCGCCGGTCCCTTCGAGCTGGCGCTTTCTGGTCGTCTGCCCATCAGTGGAGATCTCGACGCGAGCCGTCTACCAGGCGGTCGACAGCAGCGCGCCCAGCGGGCGACGCACCCCGCCGCTGGTCGGGGCGCTTGAGGCCCCCACCCTGACCCTCCCCCAGAGGGGGAGGGAAATAATCTTCGGCAACGACCTGGAGGCGGCGAGCCGACAGCGCTTCCCCGTCCTCGAGGCGGCCATCGGCCGGCTGCGCGGCACGGTGCCGGAGCTGACTATGAGCGGCACCGGTTCCGCGCTCTTCGCCCGCTTCGTGGACCTTCGGAAGGCGGCGGCCGCGCTTGCCCAGGTGCGGCAAGCCGGCTACCCGGCCTGGATGTGCCGGCCGGTCGCGGCCGATGTCTGGTAAGCGAGGGCTGATGGACGGCGGGCTTGGCGTACGCGGAACCGCGGCGTTGTGGGCCGGCAAGCTGACGGCCTCATTGAGCCGAGGCTTGCGGCGCGGCGGTGGCACGACGCTCCCTGGCGATATCTCACGATTCGTCGATCCAGGGATTCTTACCAAGCTCTCGCGCTCGCTGACGGACGGAACCATCGTCATCACCGGGACCAACGGCAAGACAACAACGGCGGCGCTGCTTCGTCACATCCTCGGGGCGCAAGGTCGCCTGACCGTCGCCAACCAGGCGGGTGCGAACCTCATCTTCGGCGTTACGGCCGCCGTCGTGAATCGCACCAGCTGGGCCGGGACGCTGCCGGCGACGGTCGGCCTCTTCGAGATCGACGAGGCCAGCCTGCCCCGACTGGTCAAGGAAATCGCGCCGGGGACGATCGTCGTGACCAATCTCTTTCGGGACCAGCTCGACCGCTACGGCGAGCTGGAAACGACGGCCGCCCACATTCGTCAGGCGCTCACCCAGGGGCCGGAGGGCACGACCGCGGTGTTGAACGCGGATGATCCGATGGTAGCGGCACTCGGCGACGACCTGCCGCGGGTGGTCTATGCAGGCCTCGACGATCCGTCCCTGTTGCAGGCGGAGTTGAGCCACGCCGCCGACGCGAAGTTCTGCCCGCGCTGCGGCACGCCGTTCGTCTTCGAGGGGGTGTACTTCGGCCACGTCGGCCACTACCGCTGCCCGCGCGGCGATTTCGCCCGGCCTTCGCCTGACGTCAGGGCGACGTTGGTGTCGATCGAGGGTATGGAGCGCATGCGACTACGGGTGACGGATGGGGCGCAGGAGGCCGGCGTCGAGGTCCCGCTCTCGGGGCTGTACAACGCCTACAACGTCGTGATGGCCCTGGCCGCCGCCAAAGCGATGGGCGTGCCGCTGGCAAAGAGCGCATCGGCCCTGCGCGACTTCACGCCGGCGTTTGGCCGGATGGAGCGAACCGTGATCGAGGGACGCCCGGCCGTGCTGCTGCTGGCCAAGAACCCGACTGGATTCAACGAAGTTTTGCGGACCGCCATCCAGTTCGGCAAGGCCAGGTCGTTCTTGATCGCGCTGAACGACCGGATCGCCGACGGCCAGGACGTGTCCTGGATCTGGGACGTCGACTTCGAGCAGCTCAAGGACGTGGCGCGGCACATCGTGGTCAGCGGCGACCGCGCGCTCGACCTGCGGGTGCGGCTCAAGTACGCCGAAATCCCGGCGGATCGCCTGGAGGTCGTAACCGACTGGCGCTCCGCGCTCGAGCGGGCCGCTATGGCGACCCCGGCCGGCGAGACGCTCTTCGTGCTGCCGACTTACACGGCGATGCTGGAGCTGCGCGCGGTCCTAACCCGAAACGGGGCGCTCCAGCCCTACTGGCAGGGCCGGCGGGATGAGGCGCAGCCACAGGGCGCCGGCGGCGCCGGCGACCAGCAACACGACGATGTTGCCGACATGACTGAGCACCGCGACGGCGGTGACCAGCGCAGCCGGCCGCGCCCCGAAGGTGCCGAGCACCAGTAAGAAGAACCCTTCGTAGGTCCCGACCGAGCCGGGCGTGATGCTGATCGCCTGGCTGACGACGAAGATGGTGCAGGCGAGCACCAGGGTGGGGAGGGAGAGCTGTGACGTGAGCGCCCGGAAGAAGGCCCCAAGGCCGACGATGATGCAGAGCCAGACCAGGATGCTCAGCGCGCCCGTGGCCGCCAGCCGGCGCGGCGAGCGAAGCGAGGCGAACCCCTTCAAGACCGAAGCGCCAAAGCGATCGACGAAGGTCCCCACGCGTGGCGGCAGCCGTCTCGCGATCCGCTCGATCAGCGTCAGCGCGGCCTCCGGGTAGGTCACCATCAGGTAGGCGACGACGCCGATCACGACCGAGATCGCGGCGATCACCAGCACACCACTCCAGAGGCCGAAGCTGTTCGAGCCCGCGCCGGAAACCGCGGCCGCCCCGACCGCGATCACGAGCAGCGCCAGGACGTCGAGCACGCGCTCGACCACGACGGTTGCGCCCGCCTCGCCGATCCCGATCCCGACGCGGGGGGCGATCGCGCCGATCCGAAGCAGCTCGCCGAGCTTGAAGGGCGACACCGAATTGATCGCGAAGCCGATGGCGGTGACGGCGGTGGCGTCGGCGAAGCCTGCGTGCGGCGCCGAGGCCCGCAGGATCAGTTGCCAGCGCCAGCCGCGCAACAGGAGGAAAGCAACGTAAGCCAGCTCCGCGAGCACGATCCATCCGGGCGAGGCGCGCCGAATCGCCGCCTCAACCTCGCCGGGATGGACGGTGCGCAGCAGCCCATAGAGGATCAGCACCCCAACGGCCAGCAGGATCCCCGCCTGAATCGCCCGGAGGCGGCTCAGCTGCGCCGCCCCGCCAGCCGCAGCACGGTAAAGATTGCCCGCAGGATCTCCTGCTGTGAGATCTTGGACTGGCCACGTACCCGCTCGGTGAACGTGATCGGCAGCTCCACGATGGTGAGCCCGGCGCGCTCACAGCGGGTCAGGAGCTCCACCAGGGCGGAGTATCCAGACGACCGGAGTGGCCGGGTGACGAGAAACTGGAGCGCCCGGACACTGTAACAGCGGAATCCGCCGGTGCAGTCGTGCGTCGCGAGTCGGAGGACCTGACGGGCGACGAAGTTCGCGCTCGCGCTCAAGACGCGGCGATTGGCTGCCCACCCCTCGATCGCGCCGCCCGGAACATATCGCGACCCAACGGACAGATGCGCCCCATCGTCGACCGCCTGGATCAATGCCGGGATGCGTGCTGGCGGATGCGAGAAGTCGGAGTCCATCGTCAGGACGCATGTGTAGCTGTGCTGCAGGCCGTAAGCGAAGCTCGCCATGTAGGCGGTCCCCAAGCCGAGCTTTGCCGGTCTCGCCATGATCTCGAGCCGCGCGTCTTTCAGGATCTGCGTTCGCACCAGGTCGCCGGTGCCGTCGGGGGAGGCGTCATCGATGACCAGGACGTCGGCCTCCGGCGCCGCCTCGTGCACCCGCTCGACGAGGGCCAGGATATTACTGGCCTCGTTGTAGGTTGGAATGCAGACCAGCGGGCGAGCCACGCGCCGTACCATACCTAATGTGAGTACGCTGACGCTGCGAATCGCGCACCTGTACGCCGACGAGATGAATATCTACGGCGACCGCGGAAATATCCTGACGCTACGAAAGCGGGCCGAATGGCGGGGGATCGCGGTCGACGTGCGCGCGATCGGGCGAGGCCCCGCGCCTGACCTGTCCGAGATCGATTTGATCTTCTGGGGCGGTGGCCAGGACCGCGATCAGGAGCTGGTCTTTACCGATGCCGCACGGCACAAAGTCGGCGCGATTCGCGAGGCGATCGATGGCGGCGCCGTGGTGCTGGCCGTCTGCGGCGGCTACCAGCTTCTGGGCGAGTACTACGTGACGGCCGACGGCAAGCGGCTCCCTGGGCTCGGCCTCGTCGACCTCCACACGGTGCCCGGATCCCGGCGCAACATCGGCAACATCGTGATCGAGACCGATGACTTCGGGCTGCAGCCGACGACGCTGGTCGGCTTCGAGAACCACAGCGGCAAAACCTACCTCGGGCCTGGCCTTCGCCCACTCGGCCGGGTGCTGCGCGGGGCCGGTAACAATGGCGAGGATGGCCGCGAGGGCGTCGCGTCGGGGAATATCTTCGGTACCTACCTGCACGGCTCCCTGCTGCCGAAGAATCCCCATTTTGCGGATTTCCTGATCGAGCGCGCGCTCAGCCGTCGTAGCGCCCAACCGCTCGCGCCGCTCGCGGCTGGCGAGGAACTGGCGGCCCATGACGCTATGTATGGGCGGATTCTAGGTCGCCCGCCAGATTCCGCTCGTAGATCCGTACCGTCTCGTCCGCCGCCTTCTTCCAACTAAACACGCTGGCTTTGGCGATCCCACGGGCGGCGCGATGATGATCTGGCGGCTGGTCCAGAGCCGCCAACAGGCCAGCGGCGAAGGAAGCTGGACTCGATGGATCGCAGAAGATCGCCACGTCGTCTGCCAGTTCTCGGAGGACCGGGAGATCGCTGCAGACGACCGTTGTGCCACAGGCCATCGCCTCCAGCACCGGAAGGCCGAAACCTTCCGCCCTGGAGGGGACCGCCACCGCCGCAGCCGCTCGATACAGGTCGGGGATGGCGTCATCCGGGAGACGCCCGGGAAGGACAACCGAGCCGGCGGGGAGGCGGGCGGCCGCCTTCGGGACTTCGGGGTGGCGAGAGTCATGCCCGCCGATCACCAACTGCAGATCCGGGCGCTGAACGACCAGGTGCGCGAACGCCTCGATCAGCAGGGGCACATTCTTGTAGCGTTTCCATTGGCCGAGATATAGAAAGTAGGGCCGCCGGATTCCGAAGTAGCGCTGCCAGGCGATTTCGGCTTCCGGATTGCGAGTCGGCGAGAAGCGGGCATCGGCGGCCTCAGCGATCGCCGTCACCCTCGAGCTGATGGACGGAAACCGGCTGGTCAGATCATCCGCGGTTGCATGGGAAGGCGTAATGATCGCCGCCGCTCGCCGAGCCGCGCTCGAGATCAGGAACCGGTTGACGGTACCCGGCAAGAAGCCCGCGTGGATGTCAGGAAACCGATAGGAAAACAGGTCGTGGATCGTCACGACGAAACGGCCAGGGTAGGCGAGTGGAAGGTTGTAGTGGGGGAAGTGAATCAGTGGCAGTCGAGCTTGCAGCAGCCGCAACAGCAGCGTCGACTGCTCCGCTGTCCGATAGGGCGCGGCGTCGGACACCATCAGTGTGGCGCGGCCCTGGGTGAGCGCCCGCACGAGGGCCACCTCGGCCCGCCGGCTGATGACGACCAGCCGGTTCTGAAGCATCTCGGCGAGAGGCGGGAGGAGTCCGCTGATGTAGCGCCCGATCCCCAACGAGCTGATCAGGCGCGCGTCGAAGCCGATCCTCAACGCTTGGATTGTAGTGATAGCCTCAATTACCTGGTCGGGAGGCTGTGGGCATTTCAGGTTCTCAGTAGGGCGGAAAGGGGACGCCGGACAAGCAGCTGAGGGCAAAATCCGTTATAAGCCAGGTGAGCACGCCCCGCCCGAGCCCTTCCTCGGAATACGCCGGTGTCATCCACGACAGTCAGGCGGCCATCCTCGCCAGCGCCGAACGGATCACGGTGGTGGGCCGATGGGTGGTGCTGGCAGCCGCCGTCATCCTCAACCATTTTGGCAACGAGAACTCCCCGCCATCCGTCTTCATCGTCGACACCATCCTCTTCTGCTGGGGCCTGGTCAACCTGGTGGTCTCAACGGTGCTGGTTCGGGGCTTTCGGCCGGGGCGCTGGTTCGGCTTCCTTACTACCGGAATCGACCTCATGGTGGCGACCAGCATCCTTTACTTTTCCGGCGGATACGGCGCGCCGACCGACTTCTCGCTCCTCTTCTACCTGCTGATCATCGCGTCGGCGGTGCGCCTCGGCCTGCCCGGCTCGCTGGCCACGGCGATCGTGGTCGCCCTGCTCTACGTCGTGATTGGCGGTTTGACCGGCTTTGCCCGGATCTCGCCGCCCCCGGGGTTCGTCATCGGCCGCGTCTTCCTCTTCGTGTTCGTCGCCCTGGTCGCCGGCTTGCTGGTTGGCGATGTCCGGGCCCGGCTCGATCGGGCTTTGCGGACCGCCATCGAGCGCGCCACCCAGCTCGATGAGACGCGTCGCCGGGAGGCGTTGGAGAAGGAACGGGTGGAGCGTCTCGAGGAGATCGACAAGGTGCGCTCAGACTTCATCTCGATGGTCGCCCATGAACTGCAGACACCGCTGGCCAGCATCAAGACGCAGGCTGACACCTTGCTCACCCAGCAGCACCGGCTCGACCAGGAGACCCGGGGCGCGCTGGTCGACGGGATCCACCGCAGCGCCGCCAGCCTGACCGACCTGGTGCAGGACTTTGCGGCCGTCAACCGGATCGAAAACAACCAATTCTCCTATCACTTCGAGCGCCTGGATCTGAATCAGTTCGTCCCGGACGTTGTCGACCACTTCCCGGCTGACCGGCACCGGTTCCCGATCCGCGTCCGGGTCGAGCCCGGCCTCGTCGTCCGGGGGGATCGCCGGCGGTTGCAGCAGGCGCTGCTGAACCTGCTGAACAACGCGGTGAAGTATTCGCCGCGCGGCGGCAATATCGCGGTGATCGCGTTCCCGGACAAGGAGGGAAAGGCCAAGGTCTCGGTCCACGACGAGGGCATTGGCATACGCCAGGAGGACATCCCCAAGCTCTTCAACAAGTTCATCCGCCTCTTCGACAAGCGGGCGATGGACATCGGCGGGTCGGGGCTGGGCCTTTACATCACTCGGTCGATCATCGAGGCGCACGGCGGGCATATGACCGTCGAGAGCGAATGGGGCAAGGGCTCGACCTTCGGCTTCGTTTTACCTTTGTGGCAGGCATCCGGGTCCTCATCGTCGACGACCATGTCGTCTTCAGCGACGCCTTAGCGACCATCCTGGGAACCGAGCCGGGGATCGAGGTCATCGGCAAGGGCGGCACCGTCCAGGAGGCGATCAGCTCGGCGCGCGCGCTCCAGCCGGACGTTGTCCTGCTCGATGTCCACATGCCGGATGGCTCGGGGATCGCGGCGGCCGCGGCGATCAAGAAGGACCGGCCACAGACCCAGGTCGTGATCCTGACCAGCGACGAGGACGAGTCGGTGCTGCGATCGGCCGTCCAGGCCGGCGTCACCGGCTATCTGAGCAAGCACGAATCCGCGGCGCAGGTGGTGCAGGCGGTGCGGAGTGCGGCCCGCGGCGAAGCACTGATCGCCCCCTACATGCTGGCCCGCCTGCTGCATGGCCTGCAGAAGAAGGATGAGGCCGGGCCGGCCACGCCGCTCACACCGAGGGAGCTGGAGGTGCTTCGAGAGCTATCGCTCGGACACGACAACGAGGCCGTCGCCAAGACGCTGACGATGTCGCCGAACACCGTGCGGACGCACGTTCAGAACATCCTGTCGAAGCTCAAGGTGCACTCGAAACTCGAGGCGGTCTCCCGAGGCATCCGGGAAGGCTGGATACGGATTCCGCAGGAGCCGGCCGCCTGATCTTGTCGTACCAAAACCGGCCACTGGGCGGGTCGAAGGCCAGGGGCGCAGATCTACGATCGACGGTAGTGAAGAAGCTTCAGGCCGGTCAGGCCCACACGGAATATGGACTGATCCTGTTGCTGATTGGCATCACCGTGATCGGGGCGCTGATCTTGCTGGGCCAATCGGTCCACGATTTGTGGCATGCGATCACCACGGCAATGCCGCGTTAGCCAGGCCAGGGGCGTTCATGAGCGGCCCGACTCGCTCCGGCCCGTTCTTCGTTAAATCAAGCGGGACGAATCTATACTTTGGGCGAACCGCAACCATTGGGGCGTCGCCAAGTGGTAAGGCAGCGGACTTTGGATCCGCCATTCCCAGGTTCGAATCCTGGCGCCCCAGCCATTGTCCTGTCTCAAGACATCCCGGACGCCTGTCGCAAGACATTATGGACAGGCCAGCGTCCGTTGAGGGGCTGGTAGTCGCGGGTGGGGTCGATGGTCAGGGCGCGGAGGAGTTCGCCCTCCTCGGTCACGACGCGGA
>DASYVR010000011.1:0-1840 GCA_035936995.1 Candidatus Dormiibacterota bacterium
TCCGTATTCAAGTAGTTGTCGCCCGCGGTGCGCAGCGACTGCGAGATCTGGCGCAGGACCTGGTTCAAGTCGTTGGCGCTGGCGTCCCATTTGGCCTGCAGCGCCTGGAAGTCGCCGGACGCTTCGCCCGACCAGCTCGCCACCAGCGGCGCAAGGTAAGTCTTGAGGTCGGCCAGCTGCTGGGCGATCTGAGAGGCAATGCCATCGGTGTCCATGGCTGCCTCGTTGACTGCTCCGAAGGTGACCTGGATGTGTCCGTCTCCGCTCATCTCACCCCCCCAGCTTGCGCGTGATCGAGGTGAAGCTCTGCTGGCTAGCCTCTTCGGTCGTCTGGTAGTTGCCGTGGACCTTGACCAGCCCGTCGCCGATCGCCCGCAGCGCGGCGTTGAGCTGGGTCGCGTCCTGGTGCCAGCGTTCCTTCAAGACCTGAAAGCTGGTCGCCGCTGAACCCTGCCAGGTTCCCATCAATGGATCCAGGCGAGCCAGCAGGTTGCTGAGCTGGGACTGGATCTGGGCGTTGACGTCGAACACGTGCTGCGAAGCCGCCTGCATCGTGGAAAGGTCCGTACGGAAGTTAGAACCGGCTCCGCTCATCCTTTATATGTCCTCCTCGGGAATCCGGACAACGCCTGCCGTAAAGCGTTTGTTTCATGCTAGGCCCCCTGGACACATCTGCAACGAATATGGGCGAATTCTTGGTCAAAGTGCCTTGAGCGCCATATCGCGACGCCTTCTACTGAACGTTGATAGTCCCTCCGGCCGGCACCGCCTGGACCTCCCCGAGAATGCCCGGGTAGAAGACCTGGTGCCCAGCCTGGTCGAGGCCTGTGAGGGACGCTCTGACTCGCGGGGCTGGACCCTTCAACCCCTGGGCGAGAGGCCTCTGGCAGGTGAGCGAACCCTCGCCGAATGCGGTCTTTTTGCTGGGGCGGTGCTTGTACTCGTCGCGCCGCCTCAGCCCGTCGTCGGCGAGCCGGAGGCACCTGTGCCGTCAGTCCCCGATCTGACGCGGCGCCTCAGAGCCAGGCTCCAGCCCGCCCCGCGGGTGCTGGACACCAATCGGATGAGCGAGGCGGGCTACCTGCGCCTGCTCGAGGGCGCCATCGCCGCGCCGCGATCCGGAGCCAGCACCGTGGTGGCCGTGATGTCTCCGCACGCCGGCGCCGGCACGACCACCGTCACCGTCCTGCTTGCGACGCTCCTGAGCAATCTTCGACATGACCAGATAGTCGCAGTCGACGCATGTCCACAATCCGGCGCCCTAAGTCACTGGATGGCACCCGAGAGCAGTCTCTCGAGTGACACATACCGCTCATTGTTCGAACCGCCTCCGACGCCCGAGCAAGTCCGTGCCGCCCTGGTCAAGATCGGGCCCGCGCTTGCGATCCTTCCGGCTTCATCCGACCAATCCAGCAAGCAGGCCCCAGACGAGCCGGCCTGGGGACGGCTGATCCAGCATCTCCGCCACCTTCACAACATCGTGATCGTCGATTGCGGAGCCGGTTTCACGCGGGCGGCCAGCCGCGCCGCGCTCGGCGCCGCCGATCACGTGGTGCTGGTCACCAAGTCGGCGCGGGGCGACCTGGACCAGCTCGGACCTACGATCGAATCAATCCGGAATCGAGGTCGATCAGTCGCCATCGTTGTGAACCAGGGCTCCCAGCGCGCGCGCGCCAGACAATCAGACGCGGGCGTCCAACAGTTGACTCTCGCCTACGAACCGCAGCCGGCGGCCCGGCTCAAGACTCGCGGGTTTGCCTGGAGCGATGCGCCCGCCTCCTGGCAAGAATCGGTGCGAGAGTTGGCGGCGATGCTGGTGGGAAGTGGCGGCTCGGCCGAA
>DASYVR010000012.1:0-2288 GCA_035936995.1 Candidatus Dormiibacterota bacterium
GCGGACGCGAATCCTCTTGATGACCAGCACCTTGTCCTCGAGGTAGACGTCACCCTCAGCCTCCGCCTTGAGCTTTCCTTCGCTCGCGTCGATCCCGCGCGCCTCCAGCGCGCCACCAAAGGTCCCGGTGAGTCAACCGGCCGCGGCGGCCACCACATAGTCGAGCGTCGTGGCATGGTCGGGATACTGCCCTGGCGCGGTGCCGTAGTGCTCGCGCACCTCGTTGTGGGTGCCAAAGAAAACCGGCTCGGACTCGGCCGGGAGAAACGCGCGGCGGAGCGGTCCGCGATCGCGAACGACGGAGACCCGAGAGACATATTTCGGCTGGTCTTCACTCATCGCAGACATCAATTCTCCGCTACGCCGCGAAATTCCCGCCAGAACTCAGAGATGACCCGGTTACCAGCGGCCCCAGTGGACCACGGCGGACGGTTTTCGCTTGGGTATGACTTTTGCGCTGCCGGGGTTGCCCGGCCCCTCCGAATGGACATGGCCGAGGCCGAGCAGCCCGATCGGCCTGCGGTCCGCCGGCACGCCTACCGAGTCGAGCATCTCGCGCTCGTTGGCGAAGATGCCGGTGAAGATGGCGCCCAGGCCTTCGTCCTCGGCGCTGAGCAGCATCAGCATCACGGACATCGCGGCGTCCAGGTCCCAGTAGGGAACGGGCCAGCGCTCGGCGGTCTGCTTGCCGGCCGCCGCTTTGTCCGGGAGCGCCGTAGCGCTCGAGGTAGGCCTGGACGTCCGGGATGGGAACGATGACCACGGTCGGGCCCTCTCGGAGCTGCTGGTCCAGGTAGTCAGACGGGAGAATCAGCTTCCACAACGATTCCAGCTGATCGCGTCCGCGCAGGACGACGAGGTCAAGGCCTTGGGAGAAGCCCGCCGAGGGTGCCCGGCGGCCCGCCCAGAGAATGCGGTTGAGGACCTCGTCCGGCACCGGGTCGGGCGCGTAGCGGCGCACCATGCGACGCGTCCTGATCACGTCCTTCAGGTCCACAGCAAGACCTAGTATCGCTACTGGCTCTCGCGGGCGGCCTCGATCGCTTCTTTGGTCTCCAGCACCAAGAAGACGAGCAGAGCGAGGGCGCCCACGTACTCCGCCCACCACCAGCCAAAGATGAGATTGAGACCCGCGCCGGCCAGCGTTGCGGCGGCCAGGTAGGCGCAGGTGATCGTCTCGGCGATGTCAGCCCGCAAGGCGGCGCTGCCGATGGCGACATTCGCCCGGCGCTTTCGCCAGGCCAAGATCGGCATCACCAATACCGCGGCTGCTGCCACCACGACGCCCAGCACGGAGCCTTCGGGACGCAGCCCAACTAATAGGCCGCCCAGGCCGAAGAACAATAAGTAGGCGCAGAGAAGGACGAGCAGCACGGCCGAGATCCTGGTCGCGCGACGTTCCACACTTTCCAGATTTGGCGCGCTCAAGCCGCGGGCTTCGGAGGAAAGCCGCCACAGAAGTGTCACGCCGCTGAGGAGCTCGATGACGCTGTCGAATCCGAAACCGGTCAGCAGCACACTGCGGGCGGCGATGCCAGCCCCGATCGCGAGCGCCGCTTCGAAAGCCATCCACACGACCGTGAAGACTTCGAGGCGAACCCCTGTCCGCAGCGCGGCGCTCGCGTTCCCAACCAGCACGGCCGGCATCGTAGCCGGCATGAGCGCGCGGATGCGGGAACTGAAGCTCGCGTCCGTCAGTCAGTTGGATTTGGCACGTTGAAGGTTTTCCGCAACTTGCGGTCTCATTGGGCCGGCCTTATGCTCACTTGAATTTCGGTCGGCCATTGGGATCGCGCGGCCGGCCACGTCGGGTGTGTTGTGAAGGGGGAAGTTAGCTGATGTTCGATCGATTCAAGCGCGTCACCGCTCGTCTCGCGACACCTTTTCTTCTGTCAGGTGCGCTTATCGTCGGGCCTGGTGCGCCGGTTGCGCAGGCCGGGTCGGAGAACACCTACATCGTGGTCTACGGCTCGCAGGCGCTGCCGGCTGGTTCCACACAGACGATCCGCTCCGCTGGCGGGACCATGGTCGCTGCCTACCCGGAGATCGGCGTCGCCATCGCACGGTCCACGAATGTCTCCTTCAGCAAGCAGGTCAAGACCGACAGCAACGTAAGCGGAGTCACCTCGACCAAGGGATTCGCAACTCACCTGAAGAAGGACCCCGCTGAATCGGGTGGAAGCGACACGGCCGGTGAGAGCGGGGACTTTCCGTCGCTCCAAGCCCGCCAGTGGGACATGACCCAGATTCACGCATTCGCTGCCCAACAGGTCACAGAAGGGAGCAGA
>DASYVR010000013.1:0-1843 GCA_035936995.1 Candidatus Dormiibacterota bacterium
GCTAGGCCCGGCGCAGGACGCTCTGCGGCACGGGCGGCCGGTCGCCACCGGCGACGCGGGCCTGATGCCGCAGCTGGACCTGGACGCACTGGTGGAGTCGACCGGGCTGCCCGAGGTGGGGGCGCATGTGGCGGCGGACGCCATCGAGAACCGCCGCCACGTGGTGATGCTGAACGTCGAGGCGGATGTGGTCGTCGGGCCGATCCTGGCCGAGCGGGCACGGCGTGCCGGCGTCGTTTACACGCTCGCCGCGGGCGACCAGCCGGGCGCTATCTTCGAGCTCGCGGAGTGGGCGCAAACGCTCGGCTTCAGGGTCGTCTGCGCCGGTCGCGGGACGGTGCTCTTCAGCGACGACCACCACGCGACTCCCGACACCTACAGGGAACAGGCAGAGCGAAACCGGAACAACCCCAAGATGTACTGCTCCTTCCGTGACGGCACCAAGTCGCAGACCGAGATGGCGGCGGTTTCCAACGTCTTACGGATGCCGCCCGAGGTCCGCGGCATGCACGAGCCTCATTGCCGCTGGCAGGACCTCGGCCGCGTCTTCAGCCTGGAGAAGGACGGCGGCATCCTGCACTCGGAAGGAGTCATTGACATGGCCAACGCCATCGACTCTTCGGGCGATTATGTGCACGAGGACAAGGTCTTTCCCGGCATCTTCGCAGTGGTCACCTCCGACCACGCCGGCGTCCGCTCCTCCATGGGTTCGATGTTCGAGCCCGGGTTTGGCGGCACCGCCCAGCAGTGGGGTCCGAACTGGGGCCTGTTCCGCCCCTATCACCTGGCCTGCGTCGAGGTGCCCATGTCGGTTGCTCGGGCGGTGGTGCAGGGCCGGCCGACCGGGGATCTGCGGGGCGGGATGGTGGCCGAGCTGGTCGCGGTCGCCAAGCGGGACCTGGAGCCGGGCGACGAGCTGGACGGCGCCGGCGGCTACTCGGTCTACGGGCTGTCCGAGCGCTACGAGGTGGCGCGGGAGAAGCGATTGCTCCCGTTCGGATTTGCCTACAGCGGACGGCTGAATAGGGCGGTGGCAAAGGACCAAGCGCTGAGCTGGGACGACGTCGAGGTCGAGCGGGCGGGCTTCCTGCACGACTTGCGACAGGAGCAGGACCGGCTCTTTGGCTAGCCTGGTTGCCAGGGGGCGGCTGCCGCTGGCGGGGGTGCGCGTGGTCGCCCTCGAGCAGTCGGTAGCCGGACCGCTATGCAGTCGGATTCTGGCCGACCTCGGTGCAACTGTGGTCAAGGTGGAGAGCGCGAACGGCGACTTCTCCCGGCGGTGGGATTCTTACGTGAAAGGCAGCAGCTCGCACTTCGTCTGGCTCTCGCGACGTAAAAAGAGCCTTCGTCTCGACCTGCATGACCCGGGCGATTCGGAGCTGCTGTTTCGGCTCCTCAACGACGCCGACGTGCTCGTGATGAATATGAGCGCGAGTGCAGCCGACCGCATCGGGATGACTGAAGTCGCCCTTCGTGATCGCTTTCCGCGCCTGATCACATGTCACATCACCGGTTACGGCACCAAAGGCAAGAGCCGAAATCGCAAGGCCTACGACCTCTTGCTCCAGGCCGAAACCGGACTGCTGAGTCTGACCGGAGACGAGCATGGACCCGCACGCATTGGGGTTTCGATTGCCGATATTGGAACCGGGCTGTACGCGGCAATCCTGATTCTGGGGGCACTTCTGCAGCGGCCGCGGGCCGGACGCGGCCGATTCATCGACCTTTCCATGTTTCAGGCTATGACGGAATTCGCCGGACCCAACCTGACCGCCTTCGCGAACTCAGGCGTGGAATACGAGCGCCGTCGACTCCGGCACCACAACATCGTGCCTTACGGCAT
>DASYVR010000014.1:0-1633 GCA_035936995.1 Candidatus Dormiibacterota bacterium
CTGCTCGCCGATGGAGGAGGCGCGGAACGATGACCAAGCCACCCTGCTGTCTCGAACCAGCGCGATGGGCGACATTGCTGGAGCACCTGGTGCCAATGCCGGGCACGCGGGCCACGACATGGCCGCGATGGGTCGCCCGGCCGTCGCGAAGACTGAACAGCCAGGTCACGCCACACACCCGGAAATGGTCATGGCACCGTCGGAGGCGATGGGCCACAGCGGCCATGCTGGCGAGTCGATGGCGTCGATGGTGCGCGACATGCGCAACCGCTTCCTGGTCGCCGTCATCCTGTCGATCCCGATCCTGCTCTGGTCCCAGATCGGTCGCAAGGTCCTCGGCTTCGGGGTGCCCGCCCCGCTTGGGCTGCGGGACGACGTCTTCCAACTGATCCTCAGCCTGCCGGTGATCTTCTATTCGGCGTGGATCTTCTTTGACGGCGCGGTGCGCGCGCTTCGCCACAAGACGCTGGACATGATGGTGCTGGTGGCAGTGGGCATCGGCGCCGGCTGGCTCTACTCCCTGGCTGTCACCATCCGTGGCGGCGGCGACGTCTTCTACGAAGCGTCGACCGTGCTGGCCTCCTTTGTACTGCTGGGCCACTGGTTCGAGATGCGAGCTCGCGGGGGAGCCAATGACGCAATCCGCACGCTGCTCAACCTCGCTCCGGCGCGCGCGACTGTGATCCGGAACGGCGAGCCGGTTGAGGTTCCCACCGCCGAGGTGGTGGTGGGCGATCTTCTGCTCATCCGGCCAGGCTCCAAGATCCCTGCTGACGCAGTTGTCGAAGAAGGCGAGTCCGAGGTCGACGAATCGATGGTGACCGGGGAGAGCATGCCGGTCTCCAAGAATCCGGGCTCAGGGCTGATCGGAGCCTCGATTAACAAGAACGGCTCGCTGCGCGCTCGGGCTCAGCGTGTCGGCTCCGACACCGCACTGTCGCAGATCGTGAAGCTTGTCCAGGAGGCGCAGAATTCGAAAGCGCCCGGGCAGCAGCTGGCCGATCGCGCCGCCTTCTGGCTGGTGCTCGTAGCGTTGATTGGAGGTGCCGGCACTTTCGGCGTCTGGCTCGCTGCCGGCGCATCGGTTCAGACCGCCATACTCTTCGCGATCACGGTGGTGGTCATCACATGTCCCGATGCGCTCGGCCTGGCGACTCCGACCGCGATCATGGTCGGCACGGGCCTGGGGGCGACGCGCGGCATTCTCTTCAAGAATGCCCTAGCACTTGAGGCCTCGGCTCGCATCCAGGCCGTAGTAATGGACAAGACCGGGACCCTGACCAAGGGCGAACCGGAAGTGGTCGAGGTGGTGGCTGGCTCTGTGCCCGAGGCGGAGCTGCTGCGGCTGGCGGCCGCGGTGGAACGAGAGTCCGAGCACCCGTTGGCGGAGGCCATTGTCAAGCGCGCCAAGGCGAGCGGGATTCCAGCTGTGGCGGCGAGCGATTTCACCAACATTCCAGGACACGGAGCGATAGCAACGGTCGACGGGCATAGGCTCGCCGTCGGAAACCAACGCCTGATGGAGCGGGAGAAGATCGCGCTCGGACCGCTCGACGAGGCGCTCAAGCGCATGTCGATTGAAGGCCGAACGGTAGTGATTGTCGGCGTGGACGGCCAGGCGGCCGGCCTGCTC
>DASYVR010000015.1:0-72020 GCA_035936995.1 Candidatus Dormiibacterota bacterium
CCAGGTCCATCTGGTCGTAAACACCGTGTCGGCCTCGGCCCCCGTGAGCGATAACGGGGCCGGCGTTCCTCTGCGAGATGGGTATGAGATCCGGCGCGCCTCCGTCGAGCGGCGGATTCCCTGCCTCACATCGCTGGACACAGCGCGGGCCCTGGTGCAGGCGCTGCGCTCCGCGCGTCGCGACCATCGATCGACCGTCGCGGCACTCAGCGAATATGTGCGGCCCGGCGCGGAGGTCGTCCACGCATGAGCGTCGCGCTCGAGCAGGGCCTGAAATCACCCTCCCCCTCTGGGGGAGGGCAGGGTGGGGGCCCTGTCGTCGTCGAGCGCTCGGTTCCGATGACGGGCGCCGTGGAACTGGTCGTCTACCATCCGCCGTCCGCGGCCGCGCTCGATCCCGGCCAGTTCTTTCAAGTGGCGGTCAGCGCGCCACACAGCGTTCTGCGACGGCCCTACAGCGCCGCCTGGTCGGATGCGGCGAGCGGGCGCATCGGCTTCATCTTTAACGTCGTCGGCGCGGGGAGCGCGTGGCTCTCGGTCCGCCACGAAGGCCATGAGCTGGACCTGCTCGGCCCGCTCGGGCGCGGCTTCGACCTCGAGGGTGAGCGACCGGTGATCTGCGTCGCCGGCGGCCTTGGCGTCGCGGTGTTCCCCGGTGTTGTCAAGGCGCTGCTGGCCCGCGGACGGAAGGTCACGGTGCTCCAGGGCGCGCGGACGGCGGCACAGCTTCTACCAGCAGCTCGATTCGCCGGTGCTGAGGTAAAGACCGCCACTGACGACGGCAGGCAGGGCCATCACGGTTCCGTTGTGGACTTATTGGCGAGTCTCCCTCCCCCCTTGAGGGGGAGGGTCGGGGAGGGGGGTGTCGACGTGGTCGCCTGCGGCCCGACGCCGATGCTCAAGGCGCTAATTGACACTGCCCGGCGCCGGGAGATTCCGCTCTCCGACATCCAGATGGCGCTGGAGACTCCCATGGGTTGCGGGATCGGTACCTGCCTGGGCTGCGCTGCGCCGCGGGCCGGCGGCGGGTACCTCCTGACCTGTCAGGACGGGCCTTGCCTGCGCGCCGATCGGATCGACTGGGACCGGATGACGGATGCCTTCCATGGCTGAGCGCCCCGATCTCACGGTCGACCTCGGCCGCGGACTTCGCCTGCGCAGTCCGGTGATGGCCGCCTCTGGCACCTTCGGCTACGGCTTCGATGCGCCGCAGGTGGATCGGGCCGCGCTGGGCGCGATTGTGAGCAAGGGCACGACGCTGCGACCTCGCGAGGGCAACGCGCCGGTTCGCATCGCCGAGACGCCCTCCGGAATGCTGAACGCCATCGGCCTTCAGAATCCGGGCGTCGAGCACGTAGCGCACGTCTATGCCCCGGAGTGGATGACCTGGGACCTGCCGGTGATCGTCAACGTGGCCGGCGACTCGGTCGAGGAATACGTCGCGGTCGCCCGCCGCCTCGATGGCGTGGCCGGCATCGCCGGGCTCGAGCTGAACATCTCCTGCCCCAACGTTCAAAGAGGTCTGCAGTTCGGCGTCGACCCGCGACTGGCGGCGGAGGTTACCCACGCGGTGCGAGTCACGACCCAGCTGCCCCTGGTGGTCAAGCTGACCCCCAACGTCACTGACATCGTCGCGGTCGCCAGAGCGGTCGAGGATGCCGGCGCCGACGCGGTGTCCGCGATCAATACCTACGCGGGGATGGCGATCGATGTCCAACGGCGCCGACCCGTCCTATCGCGGGGGAGTGGCGGTCTGAGCGGACCCGCGATCAAACCGCTCGCCCTGCACGCCGTCTGGCAGCTGGCGGCGCAGGTTCGCATTCCGGTGATCGGCATCGGCGGGATCATGACGCCAGGCGATGCCCTTGAGTTCCTGCTCGCGGGAGCGGCCGCGGTGCAGCTCGGCACGGTGAACTATGTTCGCCCGCAGGCGGCTCGCGAAGTCCACGATGGCATCGCCGGCTACCTGCGAGAACATGGCCTGACGGACTTGCGTGCCTTGCCGATCCGTTCCGTCAGCGTGTTGACCCATGCCTGACCAGGCCGCTCGGCGGTCTGGCGACGACGCCCATCGGGCCTTCGAGTCAGCCGGCGCCGTTTTGCGCGGTCACTTCGTCTACACCAGCGGCCGGCACGGCGCCGACTACCTGGAGAAGTTCCGGATCCTCGAAGACCCCAAGGCGACAACCGAGCTGGCCCGGATGATCGCGGAGCGATTCCGCCCACTGCGGCCGGAGCTGGTCGCGGGTCCAACGACGGGCGGCATCATCCTCGCCTACGAGGTTGCTCGCCAGCTCGGCGTCGATGCCGTCTACGCGGAACGCGGCGAGTCGGGCGGCCGCGTCCTGCGCCGCGGTTTCGAGATCTCGCCCGGCACCCGGGTGGTGGTGGTCGATGATGTGGTGACGACCGGCGGATCAGTAGCCGAAACGCAGACTTGCATCGCGAGCGCGGGGGGCGTCGTCATCGGCATCGGGGTGCTCGCCGATCGAACCGCAGGCCGGGCGGCGACCGACGTGCCGTTCTTCGCCTGCCTGACGGTCGACTTTCCCTCATACGCGCCCGACGCATGCCCCCTGTGCGCGAACGGCATCCCCGTCGCGTCCCCGCGCGGCAGCGGAAAGATCAAATTGCCCTCCCCCTCTGGGGGAGGGTCAGGGTGGGGGCCTTAGCTCTACTGCAGCCAGGACGGCGCGGCGGCCGGCTGACGGTGCAGTTGCTCTCGCATCTCGCGCCGGTGGTTTCGCCGCGTGGTGGCCGGATCAGCCGGTCGCGTTGGCGCGGCCGCAGCTGCGGGTGCCCGATTGAGCGCCTGCTCGGCCTGTTCGTCGACCGTGGCGCCGCGCGCCGCTCGGAGAACGTTACGCAGTCGGACCGTCCATGCCACCTTGCCGAAGTCCCACTGGCCGAGACTCGGCTCGCTGTCCGGCTTACGGACGATCCGGGCGGTCAGACTCTGCTCGTGATCGAGGTCGGCCAGCTGGAGCGCTGCCCCGGATACGCTCATCGGCGCGATCAGGGCGACCGCCGAGGCTGCGGTGTCCCGCAGGATACGCATGATTGCCTGGGTCGGCACGAGGTTATCCAGCACCCCCTCCGGATCGAGCAACAGCTGCACGGCCGGCTCCGGTGCCGACCGCGCCAACGCCAGATGATCCAGGTCCCAGGTCGATTCTTTGCCGCTGGGGCCGATCACCAGGACCGTTGTCGTCAGTATGCCGGAGGATTGGAGGGTTTTCACCCGCTCGCGCGTGATGGTGTCAGCGAGCTCTTGGAGTCGATCGAGCTGGGAGCGCTGCGTAAGGCAGCCAATATCGTCAACGTGTTGCATGTTGTGCCTGCCCTTCTGAATCCGGGACGCTGCGGCCACGCAGCGTTGAAAACGATTCTATCAGCGTCGGGTCGCGATGCGAACAACTTTTTTGGCGCTTTTCAACAGGGTTGAGGCGGCGACAAAGATTCCACTAAACGCATGACGGGCCCGCTTGGTTACGCCGTACCTGAAGCTGGTCTCTTTTCGTACCGATCCTTGAGGCTCCCGCGTTGTGGGGGCGACGATGAAGATCACGAGGCTCGCGGTCGTTATCGGCGGAATCACGTTGGGTGGGTTGGCAGGCGCCGCCTTTCAATTCAGCTCGGTCAGCGCTGGCATCGGCTCTCGTTCAACGATCGCCGCGGCGGCGCTGGCAGCAACGCCGACGCCCAGCCCATCGTCGAGCCCGTCCTGCGCGCCGATGAACCTCGCCATCGCCTTTACGAGCAATGTGACAGACGCGTCGGGCCTCCATCTGCATCTTCCCTGGGGTCGCCCGGGCGACCCGGAGGGTCAAATGGTTGAGGACTACGGCGCCTATAACGGTACGACGATCCGGAAGCACCTGCCGGTGCATGACGTGACGACCGGCTCGCTGGTCGAGCTGTACGGTCACAATGCGATCGACATCGTGCTCGACAGCGGGACGCCGCTATACGCCGTGACTTCGGGGACCGCCTACCGGATTACCAACTGGACGATCCCCGGCTTCCCGCAGGGCTGGGCAACCGTGGTGGTGTCCGATGTGCTCAAGGACGACCAGGGCGACCCGATCGCCTTCTTGTACGGCCACGTCCGCGAGTTCGATATTGCGAACGGGCAGCACGTCGATGCCGGTGCACTGATCGCCAAGAGCGGCGGCGATCCGGATGACCCAGGCGCCGGTTTCAGTGACATGGCGAACGTCCACTTCGAGGTCATTGAGTCGCCGCACCCGCTGCTGGCCCATGCGGGCACCGTGAATCCGCACCAATTCCTCGAGAACCTTTATGTCTACGCTGCCTCTTCCTGCTATCAACGGCTAACGAGTAAGCCTGCGATATAGCTCGGGTCCCCGGTGCACCAGGTGCGCGATGTCGCTGCGCGCCGCTAGGATCGAGGAATGACTAGCGCACCGATTGTCCTGGTTCCCGGCTTCTGGCTCGGCGCGTGGGCGTGGGACGAGGTGGCCGCTGCATTGCGTGCCGACGGCTACGACGTAACCGCGGTGACGCTGCCCGGTCTCGAGTCGGCCGATGCTGACCGATCCGCGATCACCATGTCGGACCACGTCGACGCGATCTGCGAGGCCGTTCGGGCGGCGGGGGCTCCCGTCGTGCTCGCCGTGCACAGCGGGGCCGGGGTCTTCGGCTACGGCGCGAGCGACCGGGTCCCCGAACAGATCGCGGCCATGGTTTACGTCGACTCCGGACCGGCGACGGGTGCGCTCAACCCGGACCTCTCCGCCGCGGAGGTGTCCCTGCCGACCTGGGAGGAGCTCGAGGCCGACGGGAGCAGCATCGAGGGACTCACCGCCGAGCAGCTCGAGACCTTCCGGCGGCGGGCGGTACCGGAGCCGGGCGCCGGCTTCCGCGAGGCCCCGGTCCTGACCGACGACGCACGCCTCGATGTGCCGTCCACCGTCGTGTGCACATCGCTGTCCTCCGCGCAGATCAAGGGCGCCGTCGAGCAGGGTTACGCGTGGGTCGGGGGTCTCGCCGAGCTGCGCGACGTCACCTACGTCGACCTGCCGACGAGCCACTGGCCGATGTGGTCTCGCCCCCATGAGCTCGCCAGGATCATCGGCGACGCCGCGAAGGCTCACGCCTCCGGCGCCTAGCTTAGTCAGACTGTGGGGCACTTGGGGGAACGCCGCTGTGTGCCATCAGTGCCGGCCAGCGCTGCAGCGAGGCAGAAAAACAGTTCGGGTGTGCGGTCTGTATTCAAAATAGGGGCGGAGAGGATCGAACTCTCCACACCCTGCTTAAAAGCTAGGTGGGCTTGCGCGCTGTCGCTCCGAGTTTGGGAGGCCAAGCGAAATGGGCGCAGTCATGGTGTGCGGCTTTTTCGTTCCTGGTCTGCACGGACGTCGAACGGCGGGCCAGCCCCAACCGGTATCCGGCTGTCTGCTCAGGTCCCGATCAAAAGCGCCAGCGGGTCGCACCGTACGGCTTTGCGGTCGCAACCCCGAATGCTACGAGCGGCGTCACTGCGTAAAGGTGCCAGGGTGGAGGCCCGGCGCTTGGCGCGCTGAATTCGGCCGTGATTGCTCCGTCAGAGGCGCGGGCGGGCCAGCCCTGGGCCACATACCGTTGAGCCAGTCGCTCAAGCCTTGCCTGGTCGGTTACCTTCGCCGCGCGGCCCTCGACGACCAGGTCGAGGCCAGGGAGCGCCATGGAGAGCGCGCAGCTCGGATTCGCGGCCAGGTTGCGGCTCTTGCGGGTACCGGGGCCGCTTGTGAAGTAGAACGTGCCGTCAACCCAAAGCGCGCCCACGCCGACCAGGTGCGGGCGCCCATCCGGACGGACAGTGCTCAGCCATGTCGTCCGCGGGGCTTGGGTCTGTGGGGCTGCCTCGAGTAGTTCCAGTGCGCGCGACCAGGGGATCGGCGGGTCTCCGTAGATGTCGAGATTCTTGGTTTCCATATCGATAAGGTAGACGGACTGGCCGTGCGAAAGTCATCGGCCCGGGAAGGGTCGGCATGCGCATTAGCCAGGCCAGAAAACAGTTAGGGTGCGGTTTGTACTTGGAATAGGGGCGGAGAGGATCGAACTCTCGACACCCTGCTTAAAAGCTAGGTGGACTTGAGCGCTGTAGCTCCGAATAGGGGAGGCCAAGCGAAACGGCCGCAGTTATGGTGTCCCTTCAACCGGCTCGTTCAGCGATTTCTCGTCGTCTCCGATGATTCCTCATGCCGGAGACTTTCGAATCCGTCCAAGAGTAGATCGAGCGCGAACTCGAACTCGAACTGATCGTCGCAACCTGGACCGACGACCGACTCGCCTTCGTGGGAGGCCGCCCCGGCGATTTCCATTACGTAGGGATACTTCCCTGCCAACTCGCGGAGCATGATTGCCTGCATTTCCGGATCGACAGTTCGCGAGTCATTGAAGAGTTCCTGGGTGAACCCCAGCACACGGCTGCCGATGGTATGCATCACGTGATGGGTGAGATTGACGGAGAAGCCGCCGGCCCGGAACATTCCGATCATCGAGTCCATGTACTCCAGCACAACCGGTGTGGGGTTCTTCTTCGACTCGATCACCCGAGACGCCCAAGGGTGATGTAGGAGCGCTCGTCGCGCCGAGAGGATCCTCTGCCGGACAGCGGTCTTCCAATCGGTTCCGGGGACTGGAGGATCGATCTCGCCGACGACCACATCGATCATGCCGTCCAGGAGCTCTTCCTTGTTGGCCACATGCTTGTAGAGCGCCATCGGCACGACCCCCAGCTCCTCAGCGAGCTTTCGCATGCTGAGCGATTCGATCCCGGCGTCATCGGCAAGGGCGACGGCGGCGCGGAGCACCCGGTCCTTGCTCAACTGGACGCGGCGCGGAGCGTTGATCTGCTGAGCCATCCGCATTTCCTCTTGACAAGTGTACGCCGTACACCTACACTTCGCATCAAGGTGTACGGTGTACACCAAAAGGACGACCAGGAGGAAACAGAATGAAGGCGATCGCATACGAGAAGTACGGCTCAGCTGATGTACTCGAGCTCAAAGAGGTTCGCAAACCCGAGATCGAGGGTGACAGGGTACTTGTTCGGGTTCTCGCGGCTTCCGCGAATCCTTACGACTGGCACTTTATGCGCGGCGTACCCTACATCGCGCGCCCGGCGGCCATGGGCGTGCGCAAGCCGAAGCACACACGTCTCGGCAGCGACGTGGCGGGGGAGGTCGAGGCGGTCGGCAACGCGGTGACAGGGTTTCAACCGGGTGACGAGGTCTTCGGCTTTGTAGGAGAGGGCAGCTTCGCCGAGTACGTATCGGCCCCGGAACGACTCCTGGCGTTGAAACCCGCCAACTTGAGCTTTCAGCAAGCGGCGACGGTCCCTCTCGCTGCCGTCACCGCCCTCCAAGGTCTTCGTGATGCTGGACAGATCCGGTCGGGGGAAAAGGTCCTGATCGTCGGTGCATCGGGAGGAGTCGGGACGTTCGCCGTGCAGATCGCGAAGTGGTATGGCGCGCAGGTCACCGGAGTCTGCAGCACCGGGAACCTGGAAATGATCCGCTCGATCGGAGCCGACCAGGTGATCGACTACACGCGGGAGGATTACACGCGGAATGGTCAGCGGTACGACTTGATCTTTCAGCTTGCGGGAACGACTTCTCCGTCAGCCTTCCGACGCGTCCTCACCCCCAAGGGCAGGCTTGTACTCAGCAGCGGTGACTCCCCAGGTCGCATCATCGGGCCCGTCGGCCGGATCATCAAGGCCGTCCTGTTGTCGCTGTTCGTCGGCCAGACACTGCGTCCGTTTGTCGCCAAGCCAAGTAGCGATGACCTGAAGTTCCTCAGGGAGCTGATTGAGGCCGGCAGGGTCACACCGGTGATCGACCGGACGTATCCGCTGAGCGAGGCACCAGATGCTATCCGCTATCTGGAAACCGGCCATGCTCGAGGAAAGGTCGTCATCTCCGTATCTCCCGCGCCAACAGCCGCCAAGCCGGTTGATAGTCGGCTGTCGTCGGCCTCATGAAAGAAAGGAGTCCAGATGAAGTCAACTAGAAGGATTGCCGTGGCTGTGGGGGTGTTCTTCGGAATGAACGAGCGTTCCCCAGCGCCTGTGGCCGCTGCCGAGTAGTTCCTAGGGGCGGAGAGGATCGAACTCTCGACACCCTGCTTAAAAGGCAGGTGCTCTACCACTGAGCTACACCCCCGCGGACGATTATAGGTAGGGGTGTCCGCTCGGCCCCGGCGTTGGTCAGAACTTGTTGAACAGGTTGAACACCGGGGAATAGGCCTGCGTCAGCGCCTGCCAGGTGACCCAGGCGATGGCAAGCAGGATCCCGATGATCAGCAGCGCTTCCACCATGTCGAGCCAGTGGTGGAGATGGCGGACCATGAAACCAAACCTCCTGTTATTGAGCCTAGGTTGTTCCCGCGAGGCCGTCAATAGGCCGAAGTGCCCAGCGGGCCCTGTTACACTCGACCACCATGCCAACCAGCCGCGCGGACGCCTGGGCGATCCTCAACGAGTTCACCAAGGGCCCGCAGCTGATCAAGCACGGGCTGGGGGTCGAGTCGGCGATGCGGGCCTACGCCCCCAAGTACGGCGGTGACCCGGAGACCTGGGGCGTCGTCGGCCTCCTCCACGACTATGACTACGAGCGCTTCCCCGAGGTCGGCGAGCACGCCATCAAAGGCGCCGAAATCCTCAAAGACCGCGGCTGGCGCGAAGAGATCTGGTACGGCGTCCTCTCCCACGCCGACTACGCCAATGCCCCGCGGACGACACCGATGCAGAAGGTCCTCTACGCCGTCGATGAGCTGGTCGGCTTCGTGGCGGCCGTCGCCCTGGTTCGGCCCAGCAAGGCGGTCGCCGACGTCGACGTCCAGTCCGTGAAGAAGAAGTTCAAGGACAAAGCCTTCGCCCGCGGCGTTCACCGGGAGCAGATCTTTACCGGGGCCGAGCAGCTCGGCGTCGACCTGGACGGGCACATCCAGGTAGTGATCGACGCGATGAAAGGTAACGCCGCCGCGTTGGGGCTGGCGGGAACGCCAGCCTAAGCCGGACTCAGGCGCCCGTCCCGCATCTGCAGCACCCAGTCGGCCCCGGTCAGCATCGCCGGGTCATGGGTCACCACCACCACACTCCCGCCGCCACGCGTCCGGTAATCGGCCAGCAGATTGATCACCTCGAGGCCGGTTGCCTGGTCGAGCGAGGCGGTCGGCTCGTCCGCGAAGATGACCGCCGGTCGGTGGACCAGCGCCCGGGCGACCGCCACGCGCTGGCGCTCGCCGATGGAGAGCTGGTACGGGCGCTGGCGCAATTTGTCGCCGAGGCCAACCCGCCGTAGCAGCTCCTGCGCATAGGCAACCGCCTCATGATTGCGTCTGACCGCCCCGACCATCACGTTCTCGAGCGCGCTCAGGTAGTTGACGAGAAAGTGCTGCTGAAACACGAAGCCGTACCGCTGCCGGCGCAGCCGCATCAAGCCGGGCGTGGAGATCTTTCCGTAGTCGCGCCCTTCGAAGGCCACGGTTCCACGCGTTGGCCGTTTCAGTCCCGAGAGCAGGTACATCAACGAGCTCTTTCCCGAGCCTGAGGGGCCGATCAAGCCGACGAAGCTGCCCTGGTCGACGGACAACGAGACGGTATCGACCGCATGGGCGACGCTGCTGCCACTGCGGTAATCGAGCGCGAGGTCCTGGGCGCTCAGCATCAGTCTCTCCGCTCGATGATGGAAATCGGATCGAGGCGGAGCAGCTGCCAGGCGACCGTGCCCATCCCGAACACGAAGACCATCAGCGGGATGGGCAGCGTGTGCAACGCCAGCACATTCCAATCGAAGATGTTCATCAGGAGGCCGTGCGGCACGATGAACGTGAGGTTGAACCAGCTGAGCACGGCCACCCCGAGGCCGACGCCGATGATCCACGCGGCGAGGGTGACGCCCAGCGACTCCCACGCGACTCGCAGGATCAGGCCCCAGCGGCTGTAGCCCACCGCTGCCAGCAGGCCGAACTCGTTCATCCGCTGACGGAAGAAGAGGTTGTTCAGCAGACCCACGACCAGCGAGAGCACGATCGTCACCAGCAGGATCAAGAAGCGGTTGATGACGTCGAGGTTCGCGATCAGGCTATCGATCTTCCCCTTGATGTACGGCCAGTCGAAGAGCCGGAAGGCGCTATTGGCGATCAGCCCCTGCAGCTGATCGTGGACGGCCTGCTCGTGCCCGGCCTGTGGCACCACCACCAGGCCCTGGTAGCGCCGCTCGAAGAGGTAGTGCTCCGTCAGGTAGTCGAGGGGGATGACGCCGAGGCGGGTCGGCCCGCGGATGATGCCGACCACCGTGAAGGTGTCGGGCAGGCGGTCGAGCTCATCGATCGCGTTGCCGACTTTTCCGCCGACCCACACGTGGCGGGATCGCGCAATCTCCTCCGAGACGGCGATCTCGTTGGCATCCGCCCTGGGTAGTCGGCCGGCAACTACCTTGTCACCGTATAGGGAGAGGAGCTGGCCCATGCCGGGCTGGTCGAACCCGTACAGATCGAACTGGGCGTTGCCCGCCAGAAGGTTGATGTCGAGGTTCGAGTAGGCATCGCGCTTGACGAACGCAGTGCCGGGGATTCGCGCGCTGTCGGCCACCAGCTTGTCAAGGCCCGGCTGTGGCGCCTGGATCGCCCCCAGGCTCGAGGTCAGGCGGTCGAGGGCGGCCTTGAACTGGTCGATGGTGCCGCTCGGCGAGGGCGGGATCGGAATATTCGCCACACTTTGGCCGGCGGCGTTGAGGTTCGTGGTGTCACGGCCCATCGCCTGCAACGATTGCTGCAGTCCAGCCGCGTCGGACGAGGCATTGCCGACGGCGGCCTGAAGCCGCCCGAGCTGCGCGCTGTCCGGTAGCACCGACTGCAGCCAGGTCTGGTGCTGCTGCAGGTAACTGATCAACGGTCGCGGGTCGCTAGGATTCTGGGTCAATTGCTGGACGAGCTGATCGAAGGATTTCTGCTCCGCTTGCAGCCGCTGAACCCGAACGATGAGATCGCCGAGGGGAACGAGGTCGCCGCGAAGGCGGGCGGCGTAATAGCGAGCGTTGGCGGCGTCGATTTGCAGTTGCTGGACTGCCGGAAGCTGCGCCCGAACCCGCGCCGGAAGCGCGATCACGGCGTCGTAGTAGGCGGAGAGGCCGCCCGGGCCGTCGAGGTTATCGACCTTGAGCTGAACCTCGCGGAGCTGGGTGAGCGAATCCGCAAGGGGGTTGGCGAGGTCCTGGTCGCGCGTCGCCCGGGGGGCGACGAGGATCAGCTTCTGGTAGCTGCCGAATGTCGCGTAGGCGGTCTCACGCGCGGACGCCAGCAGCGAGTCGGTAACGACGACGCCCAGGATCGCCAGCGCCAGGATGCCGACGACGGGGAGCACCTTGCGCTTGTTGCGGAGATAGAAGTGCCAGAGGGAGAGCGGGTTTTCCATGCACGCTCCTCCCATGATAGGTGGCGCGCATTGCGCAACCTTAGAATGGGTTCGCTTTGCCACAGCCCGTGGACTTCTATCGCACCGACGACCTGCTGAGCGAGGACGAGCGACTCGTCCGCTCGACGGTGGCACGTTTCGTCGACGAGCGATTCCTGCCGATCGTGGCCGAGCACTACGAGCGGGCGACCTTCCCGATGGAGCTCGTGCCGGAGCTCGCCCGCCTCGGCGTCTTCGGGATGCATTTGCACGGGTACGGTGCGGCCGGCATGAGCAACGTCATGTACGGCCTCGCCTGCCAGGAGCTGGAGCGCGGCGACAGCGGGCTGCGCAGCTTTGTCTCGGTGCAGGGCTCGCTCTGCATGTTCCCAATCCATCGTTACGGCTCTGAGGAACAGAAAACGCGCTGGCTGCCGCGCATGGCGAAGGGCGAGGTGATCGGGTGCTTTGGTCTGACCGAGCCCGAGTTCGGCTCCAACCCCGCGGGGATGGCCACCCGGGCCCGTCGTGACGGCGAAGACTGGATCCTCAACGGCAGCAAGCGCTGGATCACGAACGGCAACGTCGCCGACCTGGCGATCGTCTGGGCGCGGACCGAGGAAGGGATCCGTGGCTTCCTCGTCGAGAAGGGGACCCGCGGCTTCCAGGCGCGCGAGATCCGTCACAAGCTCTCGATGCGCGCCTCGGTCACGTCGGAGCTGATCCTCGACGACTGCCGGATTCCCGCCTGCAACGAGCTGCCAGAGGCGCACGGGCTCAAGGCGCCCCTGTCGTGCTTGAACGAGGCCCGCTACGGCATCGTCTGGGGCGCGCTTGGGGCGGCGATCGCCTGCTACCGGAGCGCGCTCGAGTACGCGAAGGCGCGAGTCCAGTTCGATCGGCCGATCGCCGGCTTTCAACTGACCCAGGAAAAACTCGTCAACATGCTGACCGAGATCACCAAGGGTCAGCTGCTCGCGCTGCAGCTGGGCCGGCTGAAGGACGAGGGCAAGGCGACCGCGACCCAGATCTCGATGGCCAAACTGAACAACGTCCGCGAGGCACTCCAGATCGCACGCGAGGCACGCAGCATCCTGGGCGCCAACGGGATCAGCCTCGAGTACCCGGTGATGCGGCACATGAACAACCTGGAGACGGTCGTCACCTACGAAGGGACCAGTGAGATCCACACGCTCGCCATCGGCGAGGAGATCACCGGCCTCAGCGCCGTCAAGTAGTCGTCAGGCGGTTTTCTTGTCGACCCCGAACATCGGCAGGCACGGCTCCAATCCATTGATCTGGATGTCGTGGCGACGGTTCTTCTCCCAGGTCTCACGGGTCAGGAGCAGCCGGATCTGGCGCACCGGTTTTTCGCGTGGCGCGCCGATATCGTCGCCATTCTCGACATAGCCAAGGGCGCGCGAGACCGCGAGCGATGCGGTGTTGTTCTCAAAGGCGGCGCTGGTCGCGCGCTCCGCGCCGAGCCCAGCGAAGGCCAGGTGCAGGATGGCGACGCGCATCTCCCTGCCGATGCCTCGCCCCTGGTAGGCTTTTCCGACCCACGACCCGGTACCGACCTGACGCCTGACCGCGAAATCGATCGCGAGCACGCCTTGCACGCCGACCACGGTCTCTCCCTCTTTGACCATCAGGCTGAGGTGCCAGTTGGTTGGCTTCCAGGACGCTCGCAGGCCCCAATAGAACTAGAGCGAATGCTGGGGCCGGATTTCCGGCGGGTCATCCGTCCACGGAACATCGAACGGCATCACGGCCGGATCGTGGATGCCCTGGCCGGCGAGGTTGTTTAGCGTCGCCAGGTCGTCATCGGTCGCATAGCGGAGGGTGAGCTGCGGCGTTTCGATGCATAGCCCAAACAATGGCCAGTCGCGATCGAGGCTCATCGAGCTAGGGCCGGATCGTGCGCGGCTTGTTGGTGTAGATCGCGTTCGCGGGCAGGGCCTTCGACCAGGCCAACGAAACCGCATCGTCGACCGTCCAGACGCCGATCAACTTGCCGGCTGCATGCAGCTCCTCCGCAGTCTCGGGTTCGATCGACGCCCAGTGGGGACAGAAGACGTCGGCATCAGCGTCGTCCATCAACCGCAAGATGTCGACCGGGCGCGCGGCCTCCAGCACGCCGGTCAGGATCTCCGGCTCGAGCTCCCCGATCCGCTTGATGCACCGATGGTCGAAGGCGATCACCACCACGTCGCTCAGCATGTCGGCGTTCCTGACGGCGTCCACCACGGCTTCGGCGATCCCGGGATACGGCAGCGGCAGGTTCTTGATCTCGATCGCGACGCCGACTCTCCCTTTCGCCAGCGCCAGCACCTCGTCGAGCGAGGGAATGCGCTCACCCGTGAAGCGCGGGTCTTTCCAGCTGCCGGCGTCGAAGCGCTTCAGCTCCGCCATCGTGTGGTCGCGGACCAGCCCGCTGCCGTCAGTCGTCCGATCGAGGAGGTGGTCATGGATCACGGGAAGCCCTCCATCGTCAGAGCGATGGACGTCGCATTCGATCACATCGACGCCGAGTTCAATGGCGGATCGAAAAGACGCCAGCGTGTTCTCCGGGCACTCATCCGCGTTTCCGCGGTGACCGCCGAGCAAAATGCGGCCACTCCGAAGCTTCGCCGCCAGGCTTTCCGCGTGCGCGATCGTCACCGGCCAATCGTACGAGAACCGTCGCCAATTCTTTACATCGACGACCAGCCGCAAGAAATCTCTGGGACGGCCGTGACACCACCAACGGCATCGGCACGCGCCGGCCTCCTCAGTCATGACCCTACCCAGGATCCAGTCGCTGGTGCTTCGACGGCGGGTGCAGGCGCTGGCGATCGCGCTGCTGGTGCCCTTCCTGGCGGTGGCGCCGCTCCATCTTTTCATGCCGGCGACGGCCAAGGCGCACGGCGTGGTGGTCCCGGTGCAGGTCGGCACCAGTTTCAGCCCGAGCCGCGCGGCCTACCTCGGGCTGGACTACCGGTCGGCCTTCACCCGGCTGGAGGCGCTGCATTTCCGGCTCATCCGGCTGAGCGCCTACTGGGATCAGATCGATCAGGACGGCTACGCCCAGCTCGACTGGTTGATGAGCGAGGCGCGCCGGTCGGGGCAACCGATCGCCCTCACCGTCGGGATGAAGGCGCTCGGCTGGCCGGAGTTCTTCATCCCGGCCTCGGTCATGCCGGCCGCCGGCCTCAAGCCGGGCCAGGACGCGGCTTCGGACTCCAGCCTCCGCGACGCGGCCCTGTCATTCGTCGAAGACACCGTGCTCCGCTATCGGGACAACCCGGCGCTGATCGCCTGGCAGATCGAGAATGAGCCCTTCAACCGGGCCGGCCCGCAGCGGCTCTGGATCGATGCGGAGTTCCTCCGTGACGAGATCACGAGTGTGCGACAGCTGGACGGTCATCACCGGCAACTGATCGTCAACGCATTCAGTCACTTCAACCTCGTCTTCGACCAGGTCTCGGCGCGCCAGGGGTTCGACCTGCGGCAGTGGCTGGGATTCGAAGCCGACCGCGCCGAGCAGGACGGCCTATCCGTACTCAACCGGGGCGATGTGCTCGGCCTCGACGTCTACACCGCGATCGGCTATCAATTCCTGGGCAAGGACCACCTGAGCCGGGCCGACGGCGACTGGCCGGATCGACTCGCCCGCGTCCTCGACCTGGCCCATAAGCAGGGAAAGCAGGCCTGGATCACCGAGGCGCAAGCCGAACCCTGGGAATCGTCCGGCAACACCTTCGCCAACCCCAAAAGCACCAGCCCGCAGGCCATCCGCGGCATCTTCGAGAACCTCAAGGACGCCGGATTCAGCACCGTCTTGTTCTGGGGCAGCGAGTACTGGCTGTGGCAGGCCGACCACGGCGATCCGCGCTGGATCGAGACCATCAAGGCGATCCTGCGCGATGAATCCCGGGCGCCGTCGATGACGCTGGCCGCCTAAAAGACGGCCCAGTTAACGGTCGAGAGCTGATCATCCGTGAACGCCAGGCCGGGTCGCTGCAGATAGAGGTAGCCGATCAGCCTGGCCACCCTGGCTTCCTGGTAGTAGTAGCGCCGGTGATCCTCGTAGGCGCTCGAATGGATCGCCTGGCTGCTCTGCCCCTGAGCGGCGCTCTCCTCCGCCGTCAGGATCAGGTCGTAGTTCTCCAGGAAGCGCTTGACCCGCGTGTCGCGGTAGAGCACGAGCCGTGGCGGGGCGTTGACGAGGTCGGCCGTAAGGCGCCGGAAATCCTGGCCCATGGCAGCCAGCGCACCGGGGGGCGAGGGTAACTGGGTCTCGCGATCGAGATCCTGGTTCAAGATCGCCACGGCGTTCGTGACTCGGTCGAGGTAGGCGGACTCGGCGGGCTGCAGGTCCGCGGGTCGCACATAGGGCAAGGTCGCCTGGCCGTGCTGGAAGTCGATCACTTCGTAGCCCACCTCTCCGTTGATGCCGGTGTCCTGCAAGAAGAAGGCGTCAACAGGCGGCGATTGCCGCACGCTGTAGCGGTAAAAGCCGATCCGATGGGCCTGTACCTCGCGCAGCGTCGCCTGCCGTTCGGCGAGGCACAGGTCCGCGAAGTCGGTCAGTCCGGGGTACTGCAGGATGAAGAGTCGGGCGTTGGAGTACCCCGCCACGCTCGGATCGGTGCTATCGAGGACGAAAGCCTCGTAGAGCGCGGCGTCTTGCTTGACGGCGGCCAGCGTCCGCGCCATCGCCTGGATGCCCGCGACGTCGAGCGGGCGTTGGCCATAGGCATTCATCTCGATCGTGCTGCCACTCTGCCAGCAGTGGAGCGCCTGCAATCCGCCGCCGAGCGTGGGGCACCTGGACGCCTGCTCGCTCGGGCCGAGCGGCCGGCGATCCGCAGAGATGCCGGCGAAAGCGAGGAAGACAACCGCGACCGCGATCCCCACGGCGACGAGCCCCGCCGTCCAGGCGCGCAGCCCGCGCCGGATCGCCGCCGGAATCAGGCGCCGGCTGAGGAGCAGCAGGATGGCGGCGGTCGGGATGAAGAGCACGGTATAGGAGGCCAGGCTGAACACCGTGTCGGCCTGGGCCGTGCAGGGCATGCCGGGATAGGTGGCACCGGCTCGGAGAGGAGCGATCAGCCAGGCGATCAGCAGTAATCCAAGCGGCCAGATCCACTGAGCCCACCGCCGGCGGCGGCCGGGCTTTGGCGCGGCGACGGTCACTGGGCCAGGGTGACGACGGACGGGTGCCGGAGCGGCAGCATGTAATGGATGCCCGGCTCGAGGCGGCCGCGTCGATCGAGGCCGCCGGCCGCGAGGAACCCGCGAGTGCGAGCGTAGGCTTCGTCGATCAGGCGATCGACCTGGCTGAAATCGGTCCCGGCGGTCCCGAATTCGACGTTGGGGACCAGTAGGCAGATCTCGGCCTGTTCGGCGTAGCGCTGATATTCCCCCAGCATCCGCTGCCCGAGCATGATCTGGATGCTCTGGGCCAGGATGCCGGTCAGCGTGTGGTTCGGCGGAATTCGCGGATTCGAGGTGCTGTTGTCGATGGCGACGATGTGGGTGGCCCCGAGCTGTATCGCTTCGGGGAGGCCGACGTTCTCCGCCACGGCGCCGTCGACGAACTCTTCATCACCGATCCGGTAGGGATTGAAGAGGCCGGGGATGGCGGCGGAGGCTGCCACCGCATCCGGCACGCTGCCGGTGGTGAAGATCTCTTTGCGCGCCCGGGTCAGGTTGGTCGCGATGATCGCGCAGGGGAGGACCAGCTGCTCGAAGGTCGCCGGAAGATTCATCGCGGCCAGCGTTCGCAGGTAGCGGCTGTCGAAGAAGCTGTTGCGGCTGCGCACGTACCGGTAGGCCATCCGGAGCGGGTTCCGGTTGAAGAGATCGCGGTTGCGGATCGATCGCCACACCTGGGCCAGCTGGTCGATCGTCTCCAGGTCGGGTTTGGCGGCGAGCGCCACGGCGTTGAAGGCGCCCGAGCTGCACCCCACCACGCCGTCCGGCTTGATCCCGGCTTCCAGCAGTGCCTTCAGCACGCCGACGCTACACGCGCCTCGGCTGCCGCCGCCACCAAGGACAAAGACCAGCCGGCGCTGCTTTTCGCCAGGGCCCGAGACCGGTGTCCGGCGCCGTCGCCACCATGACAGCATGGAAGGGGATCGCCAGAATCCAGTTTCCGGCATCGAGCTTACGTTCTAGCTCTCGATTCGAACATCCGCACGGCTGAGTGTAACGGGTCGGTGGCAGTGGGCCAGATGCGTGTGGACTCTGCGTTGTCTGGCTAGAAGAGGGCGACTCCAGGGCGCCACGAGACCAGCCTCGTGTTAGCCTTGCAGTATCACCTTTTCCTGTTATGCACTGTCCCTATCTCGAGCAGATCCTGCGTAAGCGCCAGGCCTTCCTCAAGGTCTTCCAGGCGGACTGCCATGTCGACCGGAAGGTCCACCGCTTCCATGGGCTGGTGAAGTGGCCGACGCCTCCCTGCCTCGGAAAGATGGCGACCTGCGCCCTCTACCAGGAGGCCCGCGCCTCTGAAGATCTGCGGCTTCGCCGCCTCGCCGACTAGCTAACATCGGGCTTGTGAGCCCCGATGTGATCGTCATCGGCGCGGGTGCGATCGGCACCTCGATCGCTTATCAGCTGGCGAAGGCCGGCGTGAAGGTGATGGTCTTCGAACGCGGCCAGGTCGCCGGCCAGGCGACCGGGGCCTCCGCCGGCATGATCCAGATCAATCCGGACCGCACAACCCCGCCGGCGGTGTCCACGCTCGCGCTCGAAAGCGCCCGCCTGTTCCCCGCGCTCGCGACGGAGCTCGAGGAGCGAACGGGCATGAACATTGGCTATCGACCTGCCCCGCTGCTGCACGTTGCCCTGCACGAAAGCGACGAGCCGCAGCTGCGAGCGCACCGTGCCTGGCAGGTCGACCATGGGGTCGCGGTCGCCTGGGTCGATGGGGCTGCGATACGTGATCTCGAGCCGACCCTGAACCCCGCTGCCCGCGCCGCCCTCTACTATCCGAACGATCACCAGGTCATGCCGGTGGCCTTCGCGCAAGCGCTCGCTCGGACGGCGGTCGACCTGGGGGCCGTGCTGCGGGAGGGCGAAGGCATTGACCGGCTCCTGACGGCCGGCGACCGGGTGGTTGGCGTGGCGATCGGCGGCGAAACCGTTCATGCCGGCGAAATCGTGATCGCGAGCGGCGCTTGGGCGTCCTCGTGGTCGGAGGCGCTGCGGACACCGATCCCGGTTCGGCCGGTGCGCGGTCAGATGGTGGCGCTCCGGACCACCGGAACCGGGCTTCGGAACGTGGTGAGCTCCGCAGAGGGATACATGCTGACCAAGCCCGACGGACTGACCTACGTGGGGACGACGGTGGAGGATGTCGGCTACGACGCGCGTCCCACCGCGGCCGGCATCGCCGGGCTGCTGGCATTCGTGCCGCGACTCGCGCCGCGGCTGGCCGGCGCCACCTTCTCTTCTGCCTGGGCCGGGCTCCGCCCGGGGACGCCTGACGGGTTGCCGCTGCTCGGCCGGGTTCCGGGGTGGCAGGGCGTCAGCCTGGCCGCCGGTCACTTTCGTAGCGGAATCCTGCTCGCGCCGATCACGGGCGAGCTGATCACGGATCTACTCGCCCGACGCCGGCCTCGTTTGGCGCTGGATGCGTTCGATCCCGGCCGGTTCCTGGTCCGTGCCGCCTGAGTCGCCGCGAGCCTTCGCTCGTCGCGCCGACGGCTTTCGTCATGCGGCGGCGGGTGGGCTGTGGCTGGCCCCGCTGGTCTACCTCGAGCACGCCCGCTTCGGAGCTGGCTGGTACGGCAAGGTGGTCAGCGCTGATCCGGAACGGCTGCTGGCCTGGGCGGTGAGCAAGGCGATTCCGCGGCGCGCGCTCGAGGTCAAGTCGCTCCCCGACCTCGACATGCCCCGCAAAGGCCGCCGCCGGCTTCCCGGCTATCACATCGATCTCTGGGGGGCACGGCTGGCGCTGGCTTATGACCCGGAAACGCTGGCTCGAGCCCGGGAGCGCTCAATAACGCTCGATCGCCTTCAGGCCGGAGCCGGTAATGATCACGACGGCGCCCGCCGGAAGATTCAGCACCCGGGCACCGGCGATCGCCGCGGCTGAGGTCGGCTCCATCAACAGCCCGACCGTGGCCGCCTGCCGCCAGGCCTGCTCGATGGCGTCCTCCGACACCGCGACCCAGCGACCACCGCTGTAGCGGACGGCAGCGTAACTCCGTTCCGCGCGGGTCGGCTCGGGAATGCGGATGCCATCGGCGATCGATGGTTGCCGCACCACCGGGGCAGGCCGCCCGATCGACGCCCCTCGGACCAGCGGCGCGCAGGCTTCAGACTGTACTCCGTGCAGCCTGGGCGCCCGCTCCATCCGGCCGGCGGCCACCAGATCGGCGAACCCCACCGCCAGCCCGATCAGCACTGTGCCCTGACCCACCGGGGTGATCACGTCGTGCAGCTGCTCGCCGAGCTCCTCGAACAGCTCGTAGGCGATCGTCTTGGTGCCCTCGAGGACGGCATCGTCGCGCGCGTGGCCGGCGTCGTAGGCGTCCCTGGCCGCGGTGACCGCTGCCTCGGTCACGGCCGAGCGCGGCCCGGACACCTTGATCAGCTCGGCACCCAGCACCTGGATGGCTCGCGCCTTGGCGGCGACGATGTCGTCGGGCGCGTAGATGCGCGCCTTAAGTCCGGCGGCCGCCGCGTAGGCCGCGATCGCGGTCCCGGCATTGCCCGATGAATCTTCGACGACCGTCCGCGCCCCGGCGGCCCGCGCCGCGGTGATCGCCGTGGCGGCCCCGCGGTCTTTGAATGAGCCGGTGGGGGAAATGCCCTCGAGCTTCAATCGGAATTTCTCGTAAGGAACGACCGGAGTCGCACCTTCGCCCAGCGTCACCGGATCGCCGCGAATGGCAAGGTCGGCGCGATAGCGCCACAGGCCGCGGCCGGACCAGGTGCCCGTCTCGGCCGCCTGGGTCACGAGAGGATTTTCTGCAACGCCGGGTCGAGGAAATCTCTCGTCAGCGGGAACGGCTCGTAGCTGCTGACGGTGCCGTCGCGCGCCACCAGGATGCTGACCGGGAGGCCGCTGCTGCTCAAGGCGACCCCGTAGGCGGTGCTCGCCGTGCCGCTGGGATCGAGGACCGCCGGCGGTTCGAGGTTCAGCGACTTCCAGAAGCGGCGGACCGTGGCGGCCGACTCATCACCGAAGTCGATTGCCACCACTGCCAGACCCTGTGCGCGATGCGCCAGGTACTCGTCGCGGATCAGGGGGAGCTCGTCGCGGCAGGGCACGCACCAGGTTGCCCAGAAGCTGATCAGTACCGGCTGGCCTTTGAGCGCCGCGAGCGAGATGGTGTGGCCGTCGATGTCTTTGAGCGTGAAGTTCGGGGCCGGCTTGCCGACCTGCACCGGGCCGTGCGGGGCGGGTGTCGGGTCGTTGCTCGTGAAGTGGGAATCGAACGGGGTCGTGACGGTCATCACCGGGAAGTAGTCATTGAAAATCGTGAGGCGGTTGGAAAAGATCAGCACGCCCATGCCGATCAAGAAAACGGCCGCGACCGCATTGAGCACCGTGTAGGCGCCGCGCACCCGGGCGAGCAGACGGGTCAGCATTCCCGACAACCCCGCGGCGACCAGGAACGGCAGGCCGAGCCCGGCGGAATAGAACGCGAGCAGCAGCGCGCCCTGGGTCGCGGTGCCGCTGCTGCCGGCGCGGAGCAGGATGGCGGCGAGGATGGGGCCGACGCATGGCGTCCAGCCGATCGCGAAGGCGAGCCCGATCACGTACGACGCCCAGGGAGCGCGCGGCAACCGGTGGGCAACGTCGAAACGCTTCTCGCCCATTAGCCCGGGGATACGGCCAAGCGTCAGCAGTGCGATCCCGATCAAGACCAGCGCCGCGCCCGAGATCTGCAACAGCAGCGGGCGGTAGGCCTTCAAGTCCGCGCCGATCAACCCGAACGATGCGCCCAGCGCGACGAACGCCGTGGCGAACCCGGCGACGAAGAGCGCGGCGTTGCCCAGCACCTTGATCTGTTGGCGGGCGGTGGCCTCGGTCCCGGCCGTGGCCGCACCCATGTAAGTGACGTAGGCGGGAACCAGCGGCAGCACGCAGGTCGACGCGAACGACAACAGGCCGGCGAGAAACGCCAGGGCCAGGTCGAGAATCATTACGCCGGCTTAGGCTTCTCGGTCGCGAGCTGGCGGACCCAATCGCGCAGCCGCGTGGGGGCGTCGTCGGTGCAGCATTCCTTGCGGACCAATCGCTTCATCTCCGCCTGGAAATCGAAGACCTGCTCGCAGGGTGGACAGTCGTCCAGGTGTGCCTTGACCTTGCGGACCTCGGCTTCGTTCAGCTCGCGATCGATGTAGGTCGAGAGCCGGCGCATCGTCTGCTCGCAGTGGTCTCCCATTAGTGCGCACCCACGGCCAGGGGCCGTGCCCTCGGCCTTCCAGAATACTCCCATAGTTTCTTCTGCAGCGCCTGGCGGCCGCGATGCAGGCGAGACATCACGGTGCCGATCTTGATCCCGAGGATCGACGCGACTTCTTTATAGGAGAAGTCCTCGACATCGACGAGCACTACCACCATCCGCATCGGAACGGGAAGCTCCTCGAGCGCGCGCTTGACTTCATCACCGAAGCCGCGGTCGACGATGATCTCCTCCGGCGACATCAGATGGACCGGCATGCCATCGCGGCGGAGCTGGTCGTAAATGGAGAAATCCGTTCCCGGCTGATCGATCGGGTCCTCCGGCGCATGCCGCTGGCGGAGCCGGTTGCGAAAGACGTTGGTCATGATGGTGAACAGCCAGGCCTTCTCGTTCGTACCCGGCTTGAAGCGATTTCGGTATCGATACGCTCGCAAATAGGTTTCTTGCACCAGGTCCTCGGCGTCCTCCGGCTTCCTCGTGAGGCGCAGCGCGCTTCGATACAACGCATCCAGATGCCTCTCGAAGAGCGAAAAGTCGCTACTCATGCCAACGCCTCGCTGGTCCATTCTATTCCGGCGAATTCGTCGTGCTTGGGATGGCTCAGCTCGGCTGCGTGCCACCACCCGGCGGGTTCCCACCGGCTGGTGGCGGTCCGTTCGGTCGAGAGCCACGCCCTCGACCGCGACCGCGGCGGCGCCGCCGGCGGTCGGGATCGCGCGTTTCTCCAGACGGCGGCGGCCGCAAACTTCCCTTCCCCCCGGAGGGAGGGCCGGGAAACTCTCCCTCGCCCCTTGGGGGAGGGCCGGGGAAATCTCCCTCCCCCCTTGTGGGGGAAGGTCGGGGTGGGCGGGTTGCGTTCCGAGGATTCGGCCGGCGATCGCGGCCGTGCTGCCCTCCCGAAGCGCCCGGCTGCCGCTGAGTTCCGCGGGGCGGTCTACCCTGGGCCTGTGGCTCGTGCCCCTGCCTCTGGGGGCCCTGCCCCAGCCCCGACGGCGCGCCGGAAACGGCTCGATCGCCACCGCCCCCGCTCCGCCGCCGGCGGCGGCCCCCCCGTTGCTGATCCGGGGCCTGCGGCCTCCCCGCCTCCGTGCCGGCCGCTTCTCTCGGCCGCTCCGGGCGCGCGGCGACCGGCACGATCCGGGCCAGACCACGCGGTCGGCGCCGGCGGCTGGCCTGCTCGCGTGGGCGGGCGTCCACCTGCTTGACCCGCTCTTCGAATTCAGTCAGCCACTCCTCCATCGGGCGCTTGATCTGCGGGCGCGGTGCCCGCGGTTCCTCGGGCCAGGTGCGCGGCCGATCCGGGCGAATGGCTTCTGGCGGGGGGTCGGCGTCGGTCGGCTCGGGCTCGACCGCGATCTCAGGCGGGAGTTCCGGCATCTGCCGAAATCTTAACCGGGGCCCCCCCAGAGACCGGTTCGTCGATGTCCCAGACCACCAGGAAGCGGCGGCGGAACCGGTCGAGCGCCCGAATGACGGCGGAGCCCAACACCGCGATGAGCAGCAGATTTCCGGCGGCCCGGAAGCTGTCGTAGACGAGCGAGGTCGCCAGGTAGAAGGCACCGAATCGGCGAGCCAGCTGGGCAACGCCAGCTCCGGGCGCCCAGCTCAACGGCGATGATCCGGCAGCGACCAGCAGCGGCCACTCCCAGAGGTCGAGCAGGATGCCGTAAGCGAAACCGCCGACGCAGCCATACATGCACAGGGCGGTGATGTTCCTGGGCGAGGGCTCGCGACCGATCATCCGCCCGACGTATCCGGCGCCCATGCCTACCCAGCCGGCAGCCAGCATCTGGTACGGCAGCCAGGGACCGGGGCCGGCGGTGAGCACGGCCGAGAGGAGCAAGGTGAGCGCGCCGCTGGCGAACCCGAAGCTGGGGCCCATGACGAAGCCGCCGGCGATGACCAGGAAGAAGATCGGCGAGAAGCCGAGCAACCCGATCACGATCACCAGCCGAAGGGTGGCGTCGATCGCGACCAGCGCTGCCAGCACGGCGAGCAAGCGCGTCGACAGGCGATGGGTCTGGAGGGCCACCGCCAGCACGACCAGGGCGGAGACGGCGACCAGCGCACTGAACAGGAGGACCGGCTGAGGAAACCTCGAACCCAGCACGACCGGCGCGACGAATAGCACGAGTCCCGCCCCGGTGACTGCCAGCAAGACCGCATCCTCGGCGCGTGCCGCCGCCCAGCGCTTCATAGCGGGACCTCCTCGGGGAGGAGCCAGCCCCCGCCGATGAGCTTGCTGATCTGCGTCGCGAAGACGAGCGAGTCGCTCAGCACCTCGCCGGGAGGACCGTCGGCGTAGATGTCGCCCTCTGCTATCAGGAGAACGCGGTCCGCCGTGCGTGCGGCCCATTCGACGTCGTGCGTCGCGATCAGGACGGCCGCGCCCGCGCCGGCGCGTATCCGCAGGAAGGCGCTGAGCGCCTGCTTGATCGAGGGATCGAGGCCGCGGGTCGGCTCGTCGAGCAGCAGCAGGTCCGCCTGCGCCGCCACGATGGCGATCGCGAGTTGCTGACGCTCACCGGAGCTGAGGTCGCGCGGATATCGATGCATCCAGGAACGGAACGGGGCGGCGACCTCGGCGGGTTGGCCGCGCAGCTCGTCCCGCACGGTCGGGGCGAAGAGCAAGGAATCGGCGTCCTGCGGCACGTAGGCGGCCCGGCCGTCAGTTTGCACCGTCCCGCGTTGCGGGCGAAGCAGTCCCGCGATCAGCTTCAAGAGCGTCGTTTTCCCCGATCCGTTGCGGCCCATCAACGCGGTGATCTGGCCGCGGCGCAAGCTCAGCGACAGCCCTCGCACCGCCGGCACGCCGTCGTAGCGGTGGTCCAGGCCCTCGACCCGGCAGATGACCGGACCGTGACCATCCATCGGTCCCCGCCCTGAACCTTCCCCCGAGGGGGAGGGATCCGCTGGGGGTCTGGTCGTGGGCAGGCGTTGCGCATGGACGCGTGCCTCGCGCAAGCCGAGCGGAATCGGGGTCCACCCCGCGCGCAGCGCCAGGTCCACGACCGGCGGTCGCGCCCCGCCCTCGGCGAGTGCGGTGCGCGGTTGCTGGTCTTTCAGGACCCCGGCATCGAGTGTCCAGATCCGATCGACGAAGGGCGCGATCCGTTCGACCCGATGCTCGGCGATGACGGTGGTCATGCCCAGCTCGGCAACCAGCCGCAGCACCACCTGGAGCACATCCTCGGCAGCCTGCGGATCGAGCTGCGAGGTTGGCTCGTCGAGCACCAGCGCCTGCGGATGCACGGCGAGGGCGGCCGCAATCGCGACCCGCTGCCGCTCGCCGCCCGAGAGGGTATCGATCCGCCGGCGGCGCAACGGGTTGATGCCGACCTGGTCGATCACCTCTTCGACGCGTTTTCGCATCAGTGGCCGCGTCAGCCCGAGGTTTTCCATCCCAAACGCGAGCTCGGCCTCGACGTCGTCGAGCACGAACTGCCCATCCGGGTGTTGGAAGACGAAGCCGATATGCGCCCCGAGCTCGCGCGGCACATGCGTCCGGGTGTCGAGGCCGCAAACGGTCACGCGGCCGCTGAACTGGCCGCCGGTGCTGTGCGGCACCAGCCCGTTGAGGCACCGAAGGAGCGTCGATTTTCCGCTGCCGGAAGCGCCGCGCAACAGGATGACCTGGCCGGGTTCGACGAGGGCCGACACCGCCGTCAGGGCGGGCCGATCTGCCTCCGGGTATCGGTAGCTGACGCCCTCAAGCGTGATCAGGGGCATGGTCCATGCGGGAAAGGCTGGCGGTGATGGCCGGAATGGCGAGCAGCAAGACCGCGACGAGGCTCTCCATGGCGGGCGCGTTCGGCAGCAGGTTGATGTAGGGGTCGTAGGGTTGCGCGGGCCTCAGCACGGTGGCCGCGATCGCCGCCAGCGAGGCGACGAGCACCACCAGGTCAGGGATGGTCCAGGGCACCGGACGGTACCGGGATCGGCGACGGCTGCCGAATCCGCGCGCGTCCAGTGACTCGCCATACTGCAGCGCCCGCTCCAGCGTCGTCAGGAGAACCGGCAGCAGCAACTGCGGCGCGGACCGCCAGCCGGCGCGCTGCCCGCGCAACTGGCGGGCCTCCCGGATCGACGCCAGCGATGCAACGGTCTTTGGGGCAAAGGCGAGGGCCAGGGCGACGGTGGTTCCGGCGCGGTAAAGCGGCCGAGGCAGGATCGCGACCAGGTCGGCGCTTCGCACCGTCGTCTGCAGCACGCCGAAGACCGCCACCGTCAGCAGAAGCGCCGCTCCGGTCGATGCGCCATAGGCGACGGCGTCCAGCGTCCAGCGGCCGCCGATGATCGGGATCGCGGGCAGCGTAAACAGAACGTGCTCGCCGAAACGACTCAAGGCGACGCTGAAGAGGATGGGGACGACGGCCAGCGCCAGGCCCAGTTTCCAGGTGCTGATCCGGCGCCGCCCGCGATACGGCAGGAAGACGTTGATGACGACCAGCAGCAGCAGTGCCTGGAGAAACGGGTTGCGATCGATGAAGGCGGCGGCCAGCGCGGCGGTCGCCCAGGCGCACCAGGCGAGCGGATGACGGATCATGGTCCCCGCCTGCGGAGGTTGATCGCACCCAGGCCGAGAAGCAGGATCGCGACGGTTCCGACCGTCAGCCAGGTGCCAATCGGTGCCGGTTTCGGCGGCTGGGTGGGTGGTCCCGTCGATGCCAGCACGGCATTGGGCCCCGGTGAGGCCGAGGGCGCCAGGGCTTCCAGGCTGGTCGCCGGCGTGGGGGTTTCGGTGGGAACGGGTGTCGTCTGCGTCGGTGCCAGGCGAACGGCGCCGCTTGCGCTGGCCGCGTGCGACGCGGCGACAGGCGGCGAGGGAGCGCCGCAGACGGCGGCAAACGCAACGTTGCCAGGAGCCTGGTTCGCCCCGACCGCATACCGCCAACCGTCCATGTCGCCGTCGCGCAGCAGCGACGAGCTGGCGCCGACGGGCGAGGCTTGCCAGCCGCCACCCTGGCGGTGGAAGTACTGCCAGTAGGCGCCTGACCCGAAGCACCCCGGTGGCACGGTCGACGGTTCGCGATCGATCTGACACATCGCGCTGCCGATGGATCCGAAGCTCTGGGCCTGGTATTGGACGTCCGATCGCTCAATGAGCTGAAGTCCGGTGATCTGTTCTTCGGCGAAGGCGACGCACCGGGCGAGGACACTGCCGCCCGAATGCTGGATCACCAGCGCGGCGTGATGAACCGCGGCATGCACCGGGTGCACCGCAAGCAGCGCCGCCGCAATCGCGGCGGCGCCAGCGGCCGACAGCCGTGCAGTCGTGGTGATGGTCATGCGGCCCGGCGCCGTAGCCTCCAACCCAACCCGATCAGCACAAGCCCGACGAGCGCAGCAACCGGAGGCGAACCCGTTGGGGGAAGATGGCTCACGCCCGGCGTCGGAACGGGCGTTGGCGTCGGCGATGTCGTCGACGTGGCCGGGCACGCCGAAGGCATCGCACCTTCGGTTTGCTTCACGGGTAAATGTTTCGAGGCCAGCGCCGTGAGCGCCTGCGTGGTGGATAACGCGTCGGGCGCGGCGGTTTGCGATGAGCCGGGCCTTGAGAAGCCGAACCCGCCATTCTCGAACTGGAAGGTGAGCAGGTCGCTGACCGCGTTCTTGCCGGCGACCGTCCAGGCCGGGCCGGCGGGATCCTCCCCCATGGCGAGCAACGCCTGGATGACGGCGGCGTTCGAGTTCGGGTCCGAGTCACCTGATCCAGTCGCGTACTCGAAGCCTCCACTCGCCTGCTGCTGCGTCTTCAAGTAGGCGAGCACGCGGTCTTTCACGACGGTTGTCATGCCGTTCGCCGATGTCACCGCCAGGACGACGATGGCAGTGGTGTTGGTATCGGAGCCGTACGGTGAGCTGAACTCCCAACCACCATCGGGCAACTGCCGGTCCTTGATGAACGCGACGGCCTTCGCCGGGGCGGAGCCCGCCGGAAGGGCGAGGACGCCGAGGGCGTCGTTAAACAGTTGATCGTTGTACGCGCCGGTCGACGCACTGTAGGTGCAGGCGAGATCCTGCAACAGGTTGCGTCCGGCGAAGTTGGTGGGATCGAGGTCGGCCGCCGAGACCGCCATGATCAGGCCCCCGATGTTGCCGGCAGTCTTTTCCTCGTCGGCGATATGTGAGCGCAGCGAATCGATGGGGGTCTTTCCCGCAGTCGAGAAACCACCAACGGATTGACCGTTGGCCACCAGTCCGAGCACCGTGTCTTCGGTTCGCGATGGGCTGCCGGCGACAGTGCCGTCGGCCGCCTGCCGGCCATGCAACCAGGAAATCGCCTGGGTCGCGGCGGTGGTTTGGGGCGTGAAGGCCGACGCGGCGAGCGTCGGTCCGATGGCCGCACATGCGGCCACAGCCAGTCCAACGAGCAGTCGTTTCATTGATTCCTCCAGGGCAGTGATGCTTGGCTGGAGGCCGATTGGAGAAGATGCGTGGCACCTCCCTCTCAGCCTCGAAGAGGGTCGTGGTCCCCGACAGGCAGGTCTCCTGGCTCCGGATCGTTGCCGCTGGACTCCTTCCCAAGGCTTTCGGCCTCAGTGGATCTCGCCCGCGGCTCCCCGGTTACAGTGACGGGTTCGCGCCGGATTCGCACCGGCTTCCCTTTTCAGCTCTCTTCGAGCCACCTGTCGGCGTCTTTACTTGTCGTGGCGGTAGGCCGGCATCACCTCCCCAAAAGGTGACCGCATTATAGGACGCCGCTGGCTCGGAAAAGTAACCGGTCTTGCGGCCGATCAGGCGACGCGCGATTGCTCGAAGTAGGCTTCGAGCTCCTCGATCGTGGGTACGCGGTTGATCTCCTCGGGCTCGACATTCATGAACTGCTCCTGAGCGGTGAAGACGAGCTCGATCAGATCCGGGATCTTGACGTCGCGTGTATACGGGACACCGAACGCCCGTAGTTGCTCGACGATATCGCCGGGGACCGTCGTCCGCTCGGCCAGATTCATCTCTTCCAGCGCCCAGAGGATGCGGTCCAACGCATAGAGGCGCAGTTTGCGCTTGGCATCCTGGGCCCGGTTGGCCATCACTCGCAGGGTGGTGCGTTGGGTCTCGGTTTGAATCGCTTCGTACATTCTTGAGATAATTCCTCCGCGAGTCCTGATGTTTGGTCAGCGACCACGCTACGGCCGCCCAGGCCAGCCAGCAAATAACTTTCGTTAAAAGATGTAAATAGGCCACCCCATGTCACCGGCAGGCTTTTGAAAACGCGCGGGATAATACCCACAATGGCTTACATCGAGGCCGATCCGGATCGCGGGCCGGGCCGGGACGCGGTCGAGCTCTACACCCGAACCTACGAGACGCTGCTGCGGAGCTCCGGGGAGACCAAGCTCAAGGTGCTGGAGCAATCGCACATCGGCATGGGCTCAAGCCTCCACCCGAAGGCCGGCTCAGCGGAGCCCGATACCGGCGCACTGATCTACGCCCTCCGCCGCTTGCCTCCCTGCATCACGGCCGTCCGGCACATCGTGCTGGGTCAATCCGCCGAGGTCTTCACGCGGATGCTCAATGTCAATGTCGAGCAGTGGGAGATGCAGAGCGCACCGGGGCGCCGCCGGCGCTACTACTTCGACGGCAAGGAAACGCTCGCGGTCTACATCGCCAGTCCCTCCGACATCGACGACGTCATTCCTCAACTGGTCGCGCTCCAGATCGAATGGAACAAGCTGCACGCGCTGCTGAGCGCCGAAGACCTGAGCCGCGTTGAGAGCGTGGCCGACCAGTTCCAGGTGCTGCAGCGCTTGGGGATTTCCGAGGACGACGCGCTGCGGCTGGTGGAGATCTGGGGCGATCTGCTCGACCCGCTGCGCCGTATCCGGGCCGAGGAGAAGGACTTCCGCGTCCGGATGCTGGGCGGCACCCAGATCGGCTACATCAAGGCGACCCGTCGTTGGTGGCAGCCGATCGAATCCCTGATCCAGCGCGAGGGCGTGCGCGATCGACCAGTTTACTTCATCTCCAGCAACACGCACAGCCTCGTGAACCTGTTGAGCGGCTCGGCGCGACGGCATCAACAGGAAATCGTGGAATACATCGAACGTAGCAATAACCTGGAGCTGGTCCCCGAGCTGCGCAAGCTCCGGCAGGGTCAGTCGCGCGGCAACTGGGACAACTTCCTCTATTACGCGGCGCGGTCCTATTACGGGCAGTCGCCGGACGCGGGGCAGCGCCGGGCATTACGCACCAACGAAGAGGAGGAGCGCGGCATCTTCTTCCTTGCCAGCCAGGCCGGCCTCGACGTGGCCGCCCAGGTCATCGTTCTCAACCGGCTGGTCGCGAGCGACCTGGACCCCCGATTGGGAACGCCGCCCGCGGACCGGTTGAAGCGGAGCCCCGCCGTCCTGATCAACGTCAACTATCCGCTGGGCCTGGGCGCATACAACGTTCTGCGCGAGGTGGCGGAGAGCGTTGGCACGCTCCGCGGCGTCTACGTGCTCGGCAAGGCCGCGACCCTCAACGGCAGCATCGGCGACATCATGATCTCGAACGCCGTCTACGAAGAGCACTCCGAAAACACCTATTGGCTGGACAACTGCTTCAGCTTCAACAGCGTGGCGCCGTTCCTCGTCTACGGGTCAGCGCTTGACAACCAACGGGCCGTGACGGTGCGCGGCACGTTCCTCCAGAACCGCGGGTACCTCGATTTCTATCATCGGGAGAGCTTTACGGTGGTGGAAATGGAAGCCGGTCCGTACCTCAATGCCCTCTATGAAGCCGCGGAGTCTTCCCGGTATCCGATGCGAGAGAACATCAACTTCACCAAGCTGCCCTTCGATTTCGGGGTGCTGCACTATGCCTCAGACACGCCATACACGCAGGCGCGCACCCTCGGGGCGCGCGGCCTCTCCTATTACGGCTTGGACTCGACCTACGCCTCCTCGGTCGCGATCCTGCGGCGAATCCTGGCGCAGGAGCAGGTCCTTACGGCCGACGTTGCGACGCCGCGCTGGGCTGACGCGGAAGCGCGCCAGGGCGCCTAAGCACAGATGGCCCTCCCCCTCTGAGGGAGGGAAAGGTGGGGGCGTTTAGCAGCGCTGTAATGCGGCGTTGCTAGGCTGCGCTCAGGTTCTCAAACCCCCTCGCCCCCCCTCCTCCCCACAAAGGGCCGCCTCAATAAGCGGCCTTTTGCTTTGTCGGTTCCGTTCCGGCTGAGGTCAGGCGGCGGGCTTGCGTTTTCGCGTCGCCTTCCTGCGCTGCGCGAGATCCTGCAGTGCGACGTCGATGCGCCGGTCCGAGGGATCGAGGTGCTTGGCTCCCGTCAAGTGCCGCTGCGCCGCGGTCAGCTGGCCGCGCTCCATCTCCGCGAGGCCGAGTTGCAGGGTGAACCCGGGATCGACCGGGCAGATCAGGGCGGCGCGTTCCAGGAAAGGAAAGGCATCATCCCGCATGCCCATCTCCCAGAGCAGGGTCCCCAGTTCGGCCAGGACCTCGGGTTCCTCGGGCGATTCGTTGAGGGCGCGGCGGTAGGCGAGCCGCGCGACCTCGGTGTGTCCGAGCTGGCGGTGATCGCGCCCGATCAGGAACCACGTCTGCCACGAGCTCGGGGCCAGCATCATGGTGCGAGCGAAGGCGGTCCGTGCCTGCTCACGATCTCCCAGCGCATCGCAGGTCAGACCAAGACGGAAGGCCACCCCGGGATTCTCGGGATCCAGGCGGCTCGCCTCCTCGAGGACCTCGCGCGCGCGGACGTAATCGCGGAGACGATGGCAGACCGTTCCCAGCCGCAGTCGGGGCAGGGCCTCGTTCCCGCCGAGCTTGACTGCCGCTTCATAGCGGACGAGCGCCTCCCGGACGTTCCCCTCCCTCTCAGCCAGCCGGCCGCTGTCGAGCAGGCGTTCCATCTCAGGCGTCATCGCAGAAACAACGCGCCGCCTGGACCGGTCCTACGCCCGGTGGGTGTCCTCCAGGAAGCGGAGCAGTTCCGCCTCCTCCATCTCCTGGGCCGGTAGCACCGGCGTGTACTTCAGCCGGGTGGCGAGCTTCATCGCCAGCTCCAGCTTGAAATCGACCGGCGTGAAGCCCTTGTCAGTGAAGATGCCCAGGCTGCGGTCGCGGATCACGAGCGCGGCGCCTTGCTTGCGCGCCAGCACCGTCACCACGAATCGCCGGCGCGTGCCATGAGTTGGGCACTAATGTTAGCGGGTGCCGCCACAGTCACCCAATATCCCGACCATCTTTCTGGCCCACGGCGCCTCCGGTGACGCGAGCAGCATGCGGCCCTACATCAAGGCGCTCGAGGCACGTCGGTTGAAAGCAACGGCAGTCGACCTGCCGGTGGGCAAGGCGGAAAAGGCCGTTCCGCTGTTTCTACAAGAAGTGCCGGTCGGCGCGATCGCCGGAGGCCACTCGTATGGCGGTCGAGTCGCGAGCATGGCGGCCACCGAGGTGCGCTATACGGCGTTGGTGTTGCTCAGTTATCCGCTCCATCGGCCGGGGCATCCTGAGGATCTCCGCATCGCTCACTGGCCGAGCATCACCTGCCCCGTCCTATTGTTGTCGGGCGAATCCGACCCATTCGCCCGTCTCGACCTGCTCAAATCGTCGGTCCGCCTGCTGTCCCGGGGGGAGCTGGTCACGTTTCCTAAAGTCGGGCACGGGCTGCTGAAAGTGGTCGACGCCGCCATGGATCGCGCGGCTGCCTTCGTCCGACAGCTCGCGCCAATAGACTGAGTGCATGTGCACGGCGCCGGGCGATGACGTCGGTCCTCGAGCGCCGGCCGCGGTCAAGGAAGAAGAGCGAAGCCTGAGAGCCGGCGATGGCGCAGCGTTGCGAGAGTTCCTTGCCCTCCCCGTGACGGGCTTTCGGCGTGGCGCGGTGCTGATCATCCATGACATTTGGGGATACACCGACTTCTATAAGGATCTTGCCCGACGGATCACGCAACACGGCCACGCCGCGGCGCTGGTCGATTTCTTCGGCCGCCAGGGCGATCTTCCCGAGTCGATGCGGGCGCCCGAGCGGACGGGCAGCAAGCCGGAAGCAATGGCCCGGGCGGTACAGCGAGCTCAGCAGTTATCCGATGAGCGATTCCTCGCCGACATGCAAACCGCCGTCGACGACCTGCAGGCGCGTGGCGCATCGAAGGTCGCCTGCTGGGGCTTCTGCATGGGTGGCCGTCTGGCCTACGTCTCGGCGACGCGCGTCCGTGGGTTGGTCGGTGCGGTCGCCTATTACGGCCATCTCGAGGCGGAGCCAGGGCGGTTGTCGCCGCTCCAGCTCGCGAGCGAAATCCGGATTCCGGTGCTCGGCGTCTTCGGCGGGGCCGACCCCGGCATTCCAGCGGACCAGGTTGCGGCCTTTCACGGCGCCTTGAAGACGGACAAGGAATTCGTCACCTATCCGGGGGCGCCGCATGGATTCCTGCGTTACGGCGCAGTGGAACACCGGGCGTCGATCGACGATGTGCTGCAGCGAACCTTCCGATTCTTTTCGCGGGTGCTGGCGTCGCGCGGCTAGTGGCGCCTAGCCGCTGAAACCTTCCGGCAGCAGCACCGCACCGCCGGTCGTTTGGACGTAGACCTGCCAGTTGTAGTAGCCGAGGAAGGCCCGCTCGTTCGCGAACATCTGCTGCGTGTAGGCTTGGACGGCGCGAACGTACAGCATGCTGGGGTTGTAAGCGTAGATGGCGCGTGTCATGTTCTGGGGCGCGCCGTGCGCTTTCAGGTAGCGACCGGCGGCAAGGATCGCATCGCGCGGATTGTTCACGTCCCCGCGCCCGTAGCTGGCCCAGGTGGCGGGCATGAACTGCATCGGCCCCTGGGCGCCTGCCGAGCTCAGTCCCTGGATCCGGCCCATGTTGGTCTCGATCAGGTTGATCGCGGCCAGGTACTGCCACTGGACGCCGTAGGCTTGCTGCGCTTCGCGGTAGTAGCCGAGGAGCACGTCGGGCGCCGGCGGGGCGATGATCCGCCAGTTCGGCAATGTGCTGCGGGCGCCGTTGAGGGTATCGATCTGCTGGGCGGCGCTCAGGTTGCCCTGGATCGCCGAGCGCGCCGTGGGGGAGACGGCGTTGAGGACCGCCGGAATCCAGTCGGGATGCACGGCCAACAGTTGGTAGGCATGCTGCTGACGTTGACCGAGGCCGAGGTATTCCTCCGCCGGAGTGTCGGGCAGACGAATCGCTTCCTCGACGCCACCCAGCTCGTTCGCGACGTATGCCGCATCGATGATGGCGGGATGGGGCGCCGGCATGGGCGTGGGCGAAGCCGGCAGGCTGGGAGAGACCGGCGCGGCGGATGGGCGGGACTGCGTTGTCGCCTGGGCTGCGCCGCACGCGGTCAAGGCGAAGGCCAGAACCGAGGCGATCAGTCGGAGGCCAGATACCCGCATTGTTGCGCGCGGATTCTATGAGTGCCGCCTCCGCGAATCAATCAGGCACGTACTAATGTTTCCGGGCCGGCCGATCTTGGCAACGCAGAGAAGGTCACCGGCCAGATCTCGTTGCTTGCTGCATGAGCTATCCGTGGACCCGAGTTCCCAAGGAAACCCCGCCGCTCGATGCCTGGCAGCTGCGGCTACTGCCCGCGGCCGATCTCTTCATGGGGCTGATGTGGTCGCGCCCGGGCGGGCTCTCGTTGCGCACTACCTGGGTGACGCCGGCGACACTCTGGCTGTCGGTGGCCGTCATCCTCGCCGTCGGTCTTCCTGGACTGGGCGCCATCGCGTACGGCATCGGAAATCGCCAGGCGCTCGTCGTGTTCGCGGGACTGATCGCGGTTGCGCTCGGCGCCGGGGCGGCCACGGTGGCGGTCTATGGCATCCGGCAGCGCCGCCTGTCAGCTTCCTCAGGCCGTTAGGATCGCGATCCCCGAGGCGGAAACTGCGACGGGAGGCTCACGGCGTAGACGGCCAGGCGGTGATCGAACATGCCCAATCCGCTGACCCAGTGTCCGGTGCAGGTGATGAGCGTCAGGTGGGAGAGGCCGTCGGGTGACGGCTCCGGCCCCTGCCCGGCGACGGGCCCGGAGCCGTAGATCTGAGCGAGAATCGCGGGGTCGAGGGTCTGCCGCAGGGTGTAGGTAGCCGTCTCGGTAACCAGGAAGTCAACCTCGAGGCCGGTCCGCGTGTCGCGGACGACGATTGGGTCGCCTGGTCGGAGATCCTTGAGGCGGGCGAAGATGGCGGGTCGGCCGAGGACATCATCGACGTGCCCGGCGATCGTCGCCGTGGTCGCGTCGCCCGGGATCCCGCCACCCCGATACCAGAACACCTTCTGCCACACGGGATCTCTGCCGGAACCCGTCGGCGTGTCCATCACGTTCTTCGGGGTCAGCCCCACACCAAGCACGGCGGCGCTGATCCGGAGTGCTGGAATCTGAAGCTCGAGCGGCACGTCCACGGGCCCGGCCTGGAGATCGAGGCCCGGATCGATCAGCGACGTCGGCACAGGGAGCTGGTCGGCGGCTGGAGCCGAGGCCGGCGCGGACGATGAGGCTACCGGAGACGGGCGAGCCGGCTGGCCGCCGCTCGCCTGGGCATTTGCGCAGGCGGCCACGACGACGGCCGCAGTTAGCGTGGCCGTAAGCCGACCGGAAAAGCCGCGGCGTGTGCCCAGCATTGCAGTCGGCCCCTACCCTCCCATCGCCCAGCCTACTACGTGCTGCTGTGGTGGCCTCGGATCGTCACGCCCAAGCCTACGGCGCCGACGCCCGCCACGACACCGAGGACCATCGCCAGGATCCAGGGGAAACCATCGCCCTGGAGAGGGCCGGCGCCGCCGTTCGGCGGCCCGGCGACGGCGCTGGTTGCACTGCAGCCGCCGATGGGCATACTGATGCGATTGCTGTCGAGCGTCACGGCGCCGTTCCGCGCCAAGGCCCGACCCGGGATAATGCTTGCTCCTGTGACCATCGTGATCGAGGTCAGGGCAATCACGGTTCCCTTAAACTGGGTTCCCGATCCGAGCGTTGCCGAGCTCCCGACCTTCCAGTAAACACCACACCCTTGAGCGCCGCGCGTGACGAGAACCTGTGAGTTGCTCGCCGTCGTGAGGGTGCTGCCCATCTGAAAGATGTAGATCCCATTGCCGCTGAGGGTGAGCGTCCCCGTCAGTTGTGCCGAAGAGGAGAAGGTGTAGACGCCGGGAGTGAGGGTTTTGCCTCCCAGATCCTGGCCGGTCATACTGCGTGTCGCCCCCCAGCTCGCCAGATCGTTGTAGGCGGTCACGAGCGAGTTTTTGGCGGCAAGCGCCACGGCGTCGGTCTTGTGCTGGACCGTCGCCACCCCGGGCGGGAACCCGGTGACTGCCGAACCGGGGCTCAAGCCGAGTCCGCCGCTAATCACCGTCGGTCCGGTGTTCGTGATCGTACTGCCGGCCAGAACGGCGAAATTTGCGGCCGTCCCCATACGTGGTTGGGTGGCGGCCAGCGCCGCGATGGAGTTTGCTCCGACGATCACCGCCGAGAATGCAACAGAGAGGATGTATCGTGGCGTTCGTTTCACGGCAGCATCATAACGCGCAACATAAATAAAGTGTGCAGAAGGGACGAAACCAGATCCGCCGCGCTCTGTTGCATCACTCAGCGCGCCATTGTTGCGGTGGGCCGGAGTCGCTGGGTCGCCATGCGTAAAGGCGCTGGCAAAAACACATCATTGCAAATGGATGTTTGTATGCTCGCCAGCAACTGTGATATGGTGACACTAACTCACCGACAAATCATGTAGGTCGTTCCTATGGTTCGCCCCTGAGTGCGTTTGCGGTTTGGCGCACCTCCTAGGCGCGGCGGATAGCTGACCACACGGACCTAAGGGAAAGGGAGCGGACAATTCAATGAACAAGATCCAGCGGCCTGTGATCGCTCTTTCGATCGTCGTCTCAGCCCTCGTTCTCGGCGCCTGGCCAATGGCGGCGTTGGCCGCCACCCAACCACGGATGGGTACGGCCGCAAATTTCGCGGTTCTGGCCGGCAGTACGATCACGAACACTGGACCGACGGTGATCAGTGGCGGTCTCGGGTTGTTCCCCGGTACGGCAGTGACGGGGAATCCGGTAGCGAGTTCCAAGCACGTCACCGACGCCGTGGCGCTTAGCGCCAAAAACGCCCTCGTGACCGCCTACAACGATCTGGCGAGCTGGGGCCCGACACGCAGTTTGACCGGCCAGGATCTGGGAGGCAAAACCCTCACTCCCGGCGTCTATCGGTTCTCCTCCTCGGCACAGCTGACCGGAACGCTAACCCTGAGCGGCAATGGGATCTTCATATTTCAGATGGGCAGCACCCTGACGACGGCGAGCAACTCGAAGGTTCTCGTCAGGAACGGCGCTCAAGGGTGCGGCGTCTACTGGAAGGTCGGGAGCTCGGCAACGCTCGGAACGGGAACCCAGTTTCAGGGAACGGTGATTGCCCTGACCTCGATCACGATGGTTACGGGTGCGACCATTCTGCCGGGTCGGGCTCTGGCGCGGAACGGCGCGGTGACGCTGGACAGCAATCGCATCAGTAAGCCCGCCGCGTTCTGCAGCGCAACCGGCACCACAAGCAGCACCAAAACCAACACAGGCACGACGAGCACACTGGCCCAGACTGGCGGCGGACCTCTTCAGGGGAGTTTCCCCTGGGTACTGGTGCTGATCGCCGGCGTCGCCAGCAGCCTCGGCGGCTTGGGCTTCGTCATGAGTAATCGGAGCCACCGCCTCAGCAGGCGGTAGGCTCGCGCGAGGAGAGCGCCCACTAGAAGTACGAGGATGTCGAGCTGGGCACTATGCAGGCTCGACATCCGCAGAAGGGGCGCTCGTGATCTTCGCGCCGAATCGCCAACCTTGAGCTCAGTCCGCATCGGTTGAGTAGCCCTTGCGGACACCAATCGAACGCATTATCTTCACAATTACGACAAGCCGCGCCACGGTTAAGGGGGACACTCATGGCGACCCAGACAAAGCCACCTACGTTCCGAACCGGCAAGATCTGCTACATCGAGATTCCCGCGGCGGACGTCCGCCAGTCGGCCCAGTTCTACCAACGTGCCTTCGGCTGGCAGATCCGACAGCGAGGTGACGGTTCGACTGCCTTCGACGACACCGTCAACGAAGTAAGCGGCACCTGGGTTCTCGGGCGGACTCCGGCGGAGGAGCCCGGCTTGATGGTTTACATCATGGTCGCGAGTGCCGCGGCGGCGGTCGATGCGGTCGTCTCCGCGGGCGGTGAGATCGTGCAGCCAGTCGATCCTCATGCGAGCGAGGTGGTCGCAACTTTCCGTGATCCCGCGGGAAATGTGATCGGAATCTACCAGCAACCCGGCTTGGCCGAAACCGAGGCGCGTGAGTCCTCTGCCGCAATCCATCGATCACCTTCTTAACCTGGCGAGGAGATCCTCGAACTAAATAGGAGCGTGCGCATGGCGCTTCGATAAGTAGGCGTCGTCGCGGTCACTGCCCTGGCGTTAGGCGTGGGCGCGCTGCCGTTCATCACAAGGACATCGGCGTCTAGGCTCGCCACGCGCATACTGAAGATCGCGACGGGGCGATGGCCGACGAGTCGTTTACGTACGGAGGAGGCATCCCTATTCATGGATTGGAAACTAGAGCTCATCGCGGTACCGGTATCCGACGTAGACCGTGCCAAGGCGTTTTATACCGAAAAGGTCGGCCTCCATGCTGATCATGATCAGCAAGTGAACGAGAAGTTACGGTTCGTCCAGCTGACGCCGCCGGGTTCGGCTTGCTCGATTTATATCGGCACAGGACTGACGAAAATGAAACCGGGTTCGCTCGAGGGGCTCCAGATGGTCGTGCCGGACATTGAGAAGGCGCACGCCCAGTTGGCTGGGCGCGGTGTTGAGGTGAGTGGTGTCGAGGATTTAGCGTGGGGCAGGTTTGTGTACTTCAGTGATCCCGACGGCAACAAATGGGCAGTGCAGGAGTTGCCCAAGCGCCTAGGAGCAAAATGACACCGTCTTACTGCAGGATCTTGAGCTGAGCGGCTGCCGCCCGTGCTTTGCGGCGGCGCCCGCGCAGTCGGAAAGCGAGTAGGACGATCTCGTTGACCCGGCGTTCATATTCGGCGACGCTTACGCCTTCGATGGACTTGCAGATTTCGCTGGCTGCCGTTTCGAGCTGGTACCAGATGTCGCCTTTGCGCTCTCGAAAGAGCGGGTGCTGCGAGTTGATCACGATGACCTTGACGGCGTCTTCGATGACCGTCTGGCTTTGGATAGCCGGACCAAGAGGCCGAATGACGATATCCCCGAAGCCCCGCCGCCTGGGACTGGCCTCTGACGCCGGCTGCGGCACCGGCGCCTGCTTCTCCTCAGCCAGGTGCTCGTGTAATGAGCGCTCGCCGTTGATAGGTTGCTGGGCCCGGGAACGTGCTGGTGCGGTGCCGACGAAAAGTTCCGGTCGATCTGCCCATCGCAGGGCCTGGCTCAACAACCGGCGCACCTGCTGAGCGACCTTCACGGCCGATGCTGGAGGGGGACTCTCGGTTTGCCTCGACAGATTTCTGACAAGGGGCTTGAGCAGCCGATGGAGACGGCGCTCGATGTCGACCCAAAGGGCACTATCTCGGTCGAAGTCGCTCTTGTTGATAGTCAGCGGAACCTTGGGGATCTCGACCTCGCCGATCAGCTGAGCCATGCCCGGTTCCTGGGCCGGTGTTGGATGTCCGAAGAACTCACCATCTTTGACGAGGCGCCCTAAGCGGTAGCACCGCAGGCCGGGAACAAAGTCTGCTGTTCTTTTCGCTGGATCGACGGTTCCAATCCATCCCCTAATGCTCGTGGCGGCAGCCCGGACCCGGAAGTCCTTGCGTTCAATTTCCCCTAGCGACCGAGGCTTCAGGCGCGTCCCGTTCAGGATGATCTGCAGATCGCCTCGCGAAAGCAGCAGACAATAGGTATCGGCCAGCCGCTGGCCAAGCCGTTTCAGATCAATCCGCTTATCGACCTCATCGATGCGGATCCGTACGTAACCAAGGTTCTGCGGAATGCGCTTGGAAACTTCCTCCAATTCATAAGTTTTCAATCGGCTCCGGTCACGATAGTTCGGGTCTGTGAAACGCCAGCCCACGGGGTCGCCTGGACGACTGGACTCGACTGAGAAGCGGCGGCCGAGGTGACCGACGGCTGCCTTGCCACCTTGGCCGTATTGTCCGAGCAACTCCCCTCCCACGTTTGGTGGACCTGCCCCAACGAAGATAGCGGCGCTCGAGGTCTTTCGGCCCCATGCCTTCACCACCTTCGCTCATCACCGTGACCGCCACACCGTGAAAGGCCAGGTCCACCTTCATAGGTTGTCCCGGCAAGCGCGAATCGATAGCGTTGTCGACCAACTCCATCAGGGCGTCCGCCGCGGACCGGTAGTTGGCGAAAAGCGTGGCCGTGATCTCTGGGTCGATCCGCTCCCGAACCGTTATCCGACCCGAATCCCCTCCCACAGTCGAAGCATCGAGGAGCGCGGTCAGGTCGTCAAGAGGGGAAGTCGAGTCATCCCGATAGTCTGCCCGCCCTTCAGACTGTTACACCAACACCATATCAGTGATGTATGCTCATGCTGTGAAGCGACTTCAGATCATGATCGAGGAGGAAGTGGACGCCGAGTTGGAGCGTGCCGCGTTCGAGGCCGGGACCTCCAAGGCCGCCTTGATCCGGCTCTTCGTCAGGGAGCGCCTTAAGCCGCTCCCACCGCTGTCGGCGGATCCGATCGGACGGATGGCCGGCGCTGACGATTTCGAGCCGGCTGCGATCGACGACGTGGTCTATCGGTGATCTTCGTCGACACGTCGTTCTGGGTGGCGCTTCGCAACCGGCGCGACAATTCTCACGATCTGGCACGAACGCTTCTGGCCAGCCACGCAAAAGAGCCGCTTCTGACCAGTAATCACGTCCGCGAGGAGACCTGGACATTCCTTCGCCGCCGAGCCGGCCACCGATCGGCGGTTGATTTTCTCGATTCAATCGACCGGTCGCCGCGACTTCGAATGCTCTTCGTGTCTGAAGATGTAGAGACGACGGCTCTTCGTTGGCTACGTCGCCATGACGAACGCGAATATTCGTTTGTAGATGCCACTAGCTTCGCCCTTATGCGATCGCTGCGAATCCGGGAAGCCCTTGCTTTTGACGGCGACTTCACGGCCGCCGGATTCCGCGAGCTCCGCGAGTAAGTATTGGGGCGGCGGCAGGAATGGCATGCCCGTGATGGGTATCCTTCATCGATGACCTGCCTAAAACGGCGGCCGGCAAATCCCAAACGTTTGTCGTGAGGCGTGGAGTCCAAGCCGTCGCTCGCCGATAAGACGGTTCTCGTCACCGGAGCCACCAGCGGCATTGGTTGGGAGGCCTCGGTTTCGTTCGCGCACATGGGCGCGCGCCTCATCATGGTCGGCCGCGACGCCAGCAAGACTGCGCAGAAGGTGGAGGAGGTGCGCCAGCGGTCAGGATCGAGGACGGTCGACTCGTTGCTGTGCGACTTCTCATCGCAGGCACAGGTACGCCGGCTCGCCCAGGAATTCCGCGACCGGTATGACAAGTTGCATGTCCTCGTTAACAATGCCGGCACCGTGTTTACGAAACGCACCGTGACCGCATACGGTATCGAGTCGACGTTTGCGGTGAACTACCTTGGCCCGTTCCTTCTCACGAACCTGCTCCTCGACGTCCTGAAGGCGAGCGCCCCCGCGCGGGTGATCATCGTGTCGTCAAGCGGCCACTTCAGCGGGACCATGGACTTCAATGATCTTGGGTTCGAGCATGGGTACCAGATCATGCGCGCCTACGGACGGTCGAAACTCGCCGCCGTGCTTTTCACCCGCGAGCTCGCAAAACGGCTCAAGGGGACCGACGTCACGGTGAACGCGCTGCATCCCGGTGCCGTCGGCACCAGCATCTGGGACCGTGCCCCCGGCTATACCCGCCCGTTCTTCAGCTTGGCGAAGCGGTTGTTCATGATCAGTCCAGCGGCTGGCGCCGAAACGATTGTGTATCTTGCGACAAGCCTCGAGGTCGAAGGCGAAACCGGCCTGTACTTCGAGAAGAACCGCCCAAAGTTCCCGTCCCGCCTCGCCCAGGACGATGCAGTCGCCCAGCGGCTTTGGGACGAAAGCGCGCGGCTCGTAAAGCTTCCCGCTTAGCGCCAGTGCCGCAACGAAGCACCCTGGGTGGCGTCAAGGCGTCGAACAGCACCGCCTCAGCCGAACACCCAGAACTCTCGATAGGGCGCGGTGATATGCCAGGTCGTCTGGGCACCCTTTGGGAGCGACGCCATGTCGCCAGCTTTGAGCTCCAGTGTGGGACCATCAAGGATCTCGATGGTCGCCCTTCCCTCGAGGACGAGCAGGGTCTCTCGCTTGGGCAACGTGTATCTGACTGGCTCCGGAGCGTCTGAGTACCGCGACAGGCCGGCCTCCGCATCGTCGGCACTACATAAGACGTGCATGTCACCGCCGACGTCTGGATCTGGTTCCCATTGGTCCGTCGACAGGTTCGACACGAAGACGCCGCCAGCCAGTTCCATGGTCGCTCCCCTCCCTCTTTCCCTGCATCCAACGTGGCTATTGGGGATCAGTGTCGCACACGCAGCTCGTTCGACCGGACGGGTCGGTTGCCTGGCGCGATCCAGTGCTCGACCCAGCTGGCACCGACGCGTTCGTCCGTTCCGGTGGGATCATCGTGAGCTCGGTTTTCAGCGCCGGTTGTCCCCGGGATGGACCAGACCCTGACCGGAGCCGCAGGACCTCCACAGAATTGATTGGTAGCCCGTGGCGGACACTATTCGAACAACCCGTCTAAAAGCGGCTCGCCGCGGAGCCATGTCGCTGCAAGGCTTGAATCACGGAGCTACGGAGCGTCTGAGGCACCTCGACTGCGGGCATGTGGCCGCAATCGGGGATCACGACAAGCGCTCCATTGGGTAGCTTCTCAGCGATCCGCCGTGCCTGGGCAGGACCACAAATCAGATCGAGCTCGCCCGCGACGATGAGCACGGGACACTTGATCCGCTCCAGCAAGGGCCGCAAATCGATCCTCTGATAGAGCCCGCCTTCCCACGCCTTCATCGCCGCCAGATCCACTTTGATAAGTAATTTCGCCTGCTCGAGCTCGGTTCGTACGTCCGGCTTGTCCGGATGGGCGCAATAGAGAGGCAAACAAATCCTCATCATGTGTTCGGCTTCGGCGGCACTGGTTACCGAAAGCACGCGTGGTGTCCAAGAATCCCAGACCTCCATCGCCTCGGCAAACCACGGAGCGCCCGCATGGCGGGCAAGGGCGCGTTTCATCTCTGCCTCGGCATCGCCACCCTCGGCTTCGTCAACTTCAGAGCCAAGGCCGAATGGGCTGACGGCTATGCACCTTGTCGCGACGTTGGGGAAAAGCGCGGCGTACGTCAGGGCGACTGTGCCTCCAAAGGAACCGCCGTAGACCGTGACCGTATCTAGGCCCAGGCCTCTGCGTACCTCGTCATAGAAGCGTGCGTGACCTAGATGGTCGTAGTTACCAGGATCGCTGGGCGCTGTTGAGCCTCCTGATCCGGGCGGGTCGATGAGGTATGACCTGAATTGGTCAGCGAAGACTTCGGCGTCGCGGCGCATCAGGGAGGCAGGAAGCCCGGGTCCACCAACGAACATCAAGAGTGGTTCCCCGTTGCCAATAACTTCGTAGGTTGCCTGTCGGCCTGCTCCTAGGCGAGCGACAGCCGCAACGCTCGTGGTGCCCAATGGCGCTCCCTCCTAGTCGGTTTCGGCTCAAGCGGTTGGGCCGGCACCAAAGTCGAGTATATGAACAGCGGCATCCGCGTCAAGAAAAGAGTTTAGCCCGTAGCGGATTCGAACCGCTGATTTCTGCCTTGAGAGGGCAGCGTCCTGGACCAGCTAGACGAACGGGCCTTGGGCCTCCGCGGCGAACCCATATTATAGGTAGCGCAAACTTAGCCCTCGGAGGAATTTTCATCGTGATCTACGATCCGACCGGCGTCAATTACGTGATGAACACGCTTCAGGCTGCGACGTATTTGGGCGTGCCATCGGATCTGATCGAGGACATGGTTGAGAAGGGCACCATCCCCTTCACCAGGGTAGGTGACCGCGTCGTCTTTTCTAAGGCCGCGCTCGACCACTGGATCTATGCGAAGTCGATGGAAAGCCTCCGCGAAGATCTGCCCAACCTGGGCTTCCAGGGTCAAAAGGCCGGCTAGGCGTGCGGATCAGTCGTCTGCTGCGGGCCGCCTTCCTTTTCCTCACGTTGGCCGCGGTCGCCCAGGAGTTGAGCAAGCCGGAAGATCAGCGCACCTGGCACGGTCGGGTCGTCGGCGTTCCCTATGACTTCCGCTTCCCGACGCCCAGGCGGTTCCGCGACTCTTATTGGAATCCGGACGATCCCCGTATCTTCACCGACCGCGTGGTCGGCATCGGCTGGGCGGTGAACTTCGGCCAGCTTATCCCCCGGCTCCAGGAGGGATTCCGCCGCCTCGCCGAGCGCAACTAGCCGATCCGCGTGACGGTCCGGTAACTTCCACCTCCGCCGAGTGACAGCCTTTCCGCCACCTACCGTTCTATTAACGTGCCCGCGGCCAGCCAGCGCCTCTGCCCTGTCGTCCTCGGCCGCCTTGATCGAGGCGGATACCGGGCATGAGCGGACTTCAAGACTTCCTTACCCCATTCAGCCATCTAATCTTTGCGAACCGGGACAAGGTCATCGTCCTGTTGGCGGCATTGCTGGGCTGGTTCACGATCCAGCTCCTGATCACCCGCTGGCGCAATGAACGCCTACAGAGGGACCTGGCGACCGCCAAGTCGGCTCCATCCGACTCGAGTGGAAGGCGGTACACGCCCTCCGCGCCAGCAGAGGAGCCCCCCGCTGAAAGCGGAGTGCTGCCGCCGGTGAAGGGCGGGCGCACCTACGCCCGCAACCTCGGCACCGCGTTGTCGAAGGCCGGGATCCCCGCCCCCCAGATTTACTCGCCACCCTCGCCGCCTGGCTGGGCGCCAAACGCGAATCCCGGCCAGCCAGGCATGGGCCAGCCGGCGCCGGGCACGCCCTACGCACCGCAGAACGTGCCTTGGGGCGCTCCGACCCCGCCGCCCCCATCGCCCTGGGGCTACCCGGCCGGCCCCGGACGCCCCATGCCCGGGCCGGCGCCGAGTGCCGCGCCGTTCTATCAGCCGCAGGCGCCGATGCAACCCATGACGCCGCCGCCATCGGGGCCTGCGTTATACGGACCACCGGTCGCGCCGCCGTTTGGGCAGCCCGCCTTCTCTCCGGCGACCAGCGGTCCGGCCGCGCCGGCGCCGCCCAATGCCCCTCCCAGCCTTCCGGCGGGGCCGCCAGCGGCGCCGCCATTCGCTGGCAACCCACCGGCTGGTCAGGCCGTCGCGGCACCGGCCGCTCCGGACGGCGGCCGTCGTGGAAAGCCGAAGCGTCGCCGCTTCAACTTCAACGTGCTCGAGAACCTCGAGAAGATGGTGCAGCCGAAGGCCGCCGAGCCCGCCCCGCCGACCGGGTGGACGCCGCCGGTGGCCGCCGCCACCCCGCCAGCGCCGCCACTCGCGCCCTCCGCACCGGTGGTCTCGGCGACACCCGAATCGAGCCTTGCCCCGCAACCGGCGGCGGCCGCGGAAGCCACGAGACCGATGAAGGAAGCGCCGGCCGCGGAAGCCGCGAGTCCGGTCAAGGAAGCACCGGCAGAGTCGCCGTCGCTCCCATTGCGCTTCGGCCCGGAGGTCGAGGAAGCCCCCGACGCCGAGAAATGGGAAGACGCAGAAGAAGCGGCAGAGCCGAGCCTATCGACCGAAGCCGAAGCGGCACCGGTCGCCGAAGCGGAGCCCGAGCCGGAGCCAGAAACCCAGCCCAAGTCACAGCCCAAACCGGATCCGCGAAAGTCGATGCGCTCAATGCTCTTTGGCGAGGAACCCGCGGCTGCGCCCGCGATAGAGAAAACCGCCGAGCCCACCCAATCCGAGCCCGAACCAGGGGCATCGGAAACGAGCTGGCGGTCCGGTCGGTGGGCGCCTGCTGAGCAAGGCTCGTCGATCCCCGAGTCGGAAACGGCGGCGCCAGAACCGACTGCCGAGGAGCCGGTCGTCGAGGATGCACCCGAGGCTGCACCGGTCGCCGAGGCCAGCCAGCCGCAGGCGTTCGGGGTCTGGAAGCCCACCTTTGCGCCCGAGCCGGAGCCGGACGCCGAGACGGTGGCCAGCGCCGGGCCCGAGGCGGCGGCCGAGATCCCAGAGACGCCCGCAACGGACGCCGGCGAGAAGCCGAGCGCCGGTACGGTCGTGATCATCGAGGACGATGAAACCGCGGCCAGCTATTACGCGACGCTCTTCCGAGGCAACGGCTACCACGTCGAGGTGGCGAACGATGGCGTGTCGGGCGTCGATCTCTGCACGCGCTTCCAGCCGCAGGTGATCCTGCTGGACGTGATGATGCCGCGCCAGAACGGTATCCTGGTGCTGCAGACGCTGCGGGCGTCGGACGAAACCAAGAACACGCCCGTGGTTGTGATGTCCAACTTCAGCGAGCCGACGCTGATCAAGCGCGCGATCCAGCTTGGGGCCCTGGAGTATGTCATCAAGACGCAGGTTGAAGGCCCGGCGCTGCTCAATGCGATGCCTCGCTGGATGAACCGCGAGAAGGCGTTCGCCGCTGCCTAGGTCTTCGGTGGAGGCCAACGGGCCGTCGCTAGCGCGTAACCCGCAGCGTCGCGATGCCCCAGGGAGGCAACGAGAGCCTGACCGTGCCGTCCGTTAGCGTGAGCTGCTCCCGCACGTCGTTGCCTAACGTAATGGATGTGATCGCGGCAGGTGCCGGCTGCAGATGAACGCTGACCTCGCGGGGGGCGTCCGAGGCATTGAGTAACCGCAGGTCGTAGCCTCCCGGTCGCGGCACCAGCGCGGTCATCTGGATGGAGTCCGGGTCGAGCTCGATGAGGGGGCTGGGGCTGCTCACGGCCGCGCCGTGGCCCGTGACGAGGGGAGTCAGGGTCGATTCCGCCATGCGCCAGACGCCCCCACGCTCCCAGTCGCCGGGGTGGAAGTACAGGCTGTAGCGCAATCGGTGTCCACCCGGCAGCTGTGCGCCGGGCGTCTCCATTGCCGGACCCGCGTGCCCGGTGCGCGTGGTCAGGTCATCCCGCGAAAGCCAGCCGACCGAGCGCAGCAGGGTCAGGGCAAGCTCCTGTCGCTGCCCGGTCAGCACCTCGTACTCGTGCAGGCCCTCGGCGATCAACGCGACGCCGGCTCGTCCATCGCTGACATCGACGAACGACCACATCGGATAAGTCGGCAGCTCGATTTCTGGCGCGCCGGGATCGCGCCGAGCGCCAGTGACAGGGCGCTTCGTTACGTGAAACGGCGTGTCGGCGGCAGATTGGCCGGCAAGGAAGGGCAGGGGGAAGTGCGCCCGCAGACGATGGTCGGCGGCCCGGTTGATCACCTCCAACTCAAAGTCGAGGCGTGGCACATCGGCCTCGAGTGAGACGGTCAGCCGGATCGGCAGCAGGGTCTCGAGATCGCTGCGGGCCTGGCGGTCTTGACGGAGGCCGCTGTAGACGGCGTAGTCAAACCGCGCCTCCAGGCTTACCCGCAGCGGACCTTCCTCGCGGACACCGCTGCTGAAGTGGCGCACCGGATCGGCCGGCTGGGGATTCAGCGCCGGCGGGGAGAAGTTGTACTCGTCACCGGCGTCGCCTTCATCCACCAGGCGGTGCAACCCGTGGTAGCGCAGGCCGCTTTGTCGGTCCAGGATCGTCAGCGTGCCGTCTGGGAAAAGCTCGCAGGCGAGGCGCGCATTCTCGAGCCGGCGTTCGCTCGCGGTGGCTTGGACGCGAGGATTTCGAGGAGTGAGCGAGGCTACCGAACCGCCGGCGATCACGGGCGTCAAGACGAGGGATCCGTCCACCTCCACCAGCCCTTGTCGGGGAAAGAGGCTGGGATTCCAGACCTGTCCCGCGCCGGCCAGCCGGGGAAGACCGCGCTCGACGATGGTCTCGGCGATCTGCAAGGCCGAGACGCTCCGCTGCCGCGACGCGTCGGCGACGGCATCGATGCCCGAGCCGCAAGCGGTGTCGTGGGCGGCATTCTGCAGGATCAGGGTCCAGGCCTGGTCGAGCGCCTGCTCGACCTCGACACCCGTCAGGGCAGCGATCGGCTCCGCCAGCCGCTCCAGCGTGCGGCTGGCCTGGAAGTGCCGCTGCTTGTCGGGTATCCGAACCGAGAGCGTCCCCATCAGGACGTTCGCCCGCGCTGAGGAGCGTAACTCTCCCCGCCATTGCGGCCATCCCTCGGTGGGGAGCGTCGACAGGTAGTCGTCGAGGCGGGCGAGCCGAATGCGGGTTCCGTCGAGTCGCCCGCTGGCGCTCCGGACCGCCGCGCTCAGGGCCGCCTGCGGTAGCACGTGGTCGTTGCCGTTCATGAGCAACACGTCTACGGTGGGGCGAAACGGCGCGATCGCCTTAAGCGCGGAGGCGATCCGTGTCGCCAATGCCTCGGGGTCGGTTGGCAGATCCACGCCATGGGAGTAGGAGTTCCCCATGTAGGCGGTGAGGATGCGGCTGCCGTCCGGGGCTTCCCAGGTAAAGGCGACGCGGTCGATCTCAAGCGGGACGCCGCGCCAGACGGCCGCGTGCTTGAAGGCGAGTTGGCGGTAGATCTGGGGCATTTGCGCAGCGTGGCCAAAGGAGTCCGGAAGGTAGCCGACGCGCATCGAGCCGCCGTGCGCATCAGCCGCCGCAATCCCGCGCTGCAGGTCGCGGACCAGCGTCTCCCCGCTGACAAGGAATTCATCGGGAAGCGTGTACCAGGGCCCGACCTGGATCTGGCCGCGCCGAATGGCCCCATCGAGCCGGGCCTTCGCCTCCGGCCGGACCTCGAGATAATCATCAATGACCACCGTCTGGCCGTCCATCAAGAAGCGAAAATCGGGATCCGCCTCGGTCAGCGTGAGGAGCTGGTCCCAGAGCTCGACGAGCTGGGCACGGAATGTCTCAAAGGTCGCATACCACTCGCGGTCCCAGTGGGTATGCGGCACGACGTAGACGGTTGTTTCGATAAGAGAAAAGTTAGCTGAGTCGCCAGGCCGGTCTAGTTTGGCGGCAGCCTAAATCCCACTGTGCCACTTTTGAGAGCCGATCACGTGGACCCAGGTCAAGCCGTTGTCCAGCTCGATCGGGTTGCCGTTGGCGTCGAGGTAGACGGCCGGGACGTTCGGATCCGGGTGATGCCAGGTGGCGTGAATCACGACCCCGTCGACGAAGATGTCGGCCTTGCCGTCGCCGGTTAGCTCATAGGCCTCGGTGTAGTAGCCGTGGAAGCTGTTGCCTCCGTGGGTGTCGAGGAAGGAGGTGACGTACTCGACGATGACGGTCTTGGCGTGGACGCGGCCGGTCCCGACGTTGTTGAACGGCCGGCCATCCTGCGTCTTCAGGTACTGCCTGGAGCCGGCATCGTACTGCCAGCTGGCGCCATGATCGGGAACCGAAATTGTCAGCGCGGCATCGCCGGCGAAGGTCGCGTCGGGATGCTTCGGCGCGATGTCGTAGAGCGGAGCCGGTATGCCATGTGCCGCGGTAAAGGGTGCCACGTTGTTGCCGTGCATCATTACGTTGTGCGGGGCGAAGCGAGTCGCATTGTCGCGATAGAAGACGTTGCCTGCGCCGCGGGAATAATCGTTGACGAGGTTAGGGTACTTCCAGACCAACCCGAGGATGTAGTCGTTCGCCCCGGAACAGTAGATCATCCCCTTGTACATCAGCTCGAGCCGGATGGTGATCAGCCGGCAGCTGCGCACCGGGCCGACCAGGTCGGGTAGCGGGTGCCAGTAGACCGCGCTCAGCCGCGGGATCGATCCCTCGCTGATGTACTCGTAGATCATGTCGGCCTGCTGCATCCCTGCCTGTGGACGGGCATCGATGCTGTTCTCGATTTGGATGATCACCGGAGCGCCAGAGCCAATCCGGTTAGGGTCGCCCTGGGAGGGCACTGCGATGATGGTCGTGAAGGCAAGCTTCCAACCGGCGGCGAGCGGGTCCTGCTTGCGATTGACGGCCGTCTGCGGAATGGACAGCTCGTAGGGGTGGCTGTATCCGAGCTTCAAATCTAGGCTCGCCGTCTTGCCGTCGCTTGACCAGCTGACCTGCTTGCTGTCGAATGGCCTTCCGTTGACCGCGATCGGCGTCTTCCCGCTGTCCATTGGCTGCAAGAAGTCAATTTGGACATTGCCAGTCGGCTTGATGCCCTGCTGACCGTCGGTCAGTGCCTGGTCGTTGACCTTGACAGCGGCGATCGCCGGCGCGGGCTCGGTCTTGAAGCTGAAGCCGCTGCTGACGCCACGCCCGGAGGTGTTTTGGGCGTCCTTGAGACTGACGTGATAGGCGGTGTTCGGCTTCATCTTCGGCCGGAACTGGAACTCCTTGAGGCTAACGGCCTTGAAGGCCACCAGCACCGACGGCGTCATGCTGAAGGCGTGCGCGACCGAGTCCGCCTTCATCTCCTGATTGAAGCGAAGGTCGATGGTCGCGGTGCGAGGGACCGCTTGTTCGCCGTCACTGACGTTGGCGCTCACCTCGAGCGGCGTCGTGATGATGCGAATCACGATGGCGGCCGCCACCAGGAGGAGGGCGATCGGCGCCAGCCACCAGCGCTCGCGAAGTGTCTGCGTCCAGGTCATTGATCACTCCCTATTACGTGAACCCAGGTCAGCCCGGTATTGAGGTCCACCGGGTTGCCGCTGGCATCGTAGTAGATAACCGGTAAGTCGCGATTGGGATGTTTCCAGGTGACATGGATCATCCCGCCGTCAGAGTAGATGTCGGCGGCACCCTCCCCACCGAGCTCGTAGTACTCGGTGTTGTAGGTGTGATGCACGCCGGTGTTTGCCGGGTTGGCGTCGAGGTGGGAGGTCACGTGCTGGACGATGATGTTCTTGGCGTGCACCTGGCCGGTGCCAACGTTCCGGAAGGGCGCTCCATCTTGCCACTTGAGGTATTCGTGCGAGCTGGAATCATAGCGCCAAACGACTCCGTGTTGGGGAATCGAAACGCTCGTCGCCGGCGTGGCGCCCGGGAGCGGCACGTCCGAATGCGCCGGCGCGATGTCATAGTTGAGCGCCGGAAGATTCGCCTGGGCCGTGTGCGCGGCGATCTGGTCAGGGCGGGCGATCACGTTGTGGGGGGCATACCGGTCCGAGGCCCGATACATGAAGGCGTACATGTAGGCGTAGTCGTAGACCACGTTCGGCCACTTCCAAACCTGGCCAAGGACGTAGTCGTTGGCGCCGGAGCAATAGATCATGCCTCGGTACATCTGCTCCAACTGCACCGTGATCAGGCGGCAGCTCCGCACTGGGCCGACCAGGCTCGACGGCGGGTGCCAGTAGATCGCGGAGAGCCGCGGGATGCCGAACTCGCTGATGTATTCGTAGATCATGTCGGCCTGCTGCATGCCGCTCTGTGGCCGTACCGTCGGCTGTGAGCTGTTCTCGATCTGGATGATGATCGGGGCGCCGGACGCACCGATCCGCGCCGTCGATCCGGCGGACGGAACCTGCACCATGGTCGCGAAGCTGAGCTTCCAGTCGGCGATCGCGAGGTCGTGCTTGCGGTTCGCCGCCGTCTTTGGAACCAGCAGCGTGTGCGTGCGGCTGTGGCTGAGGGTCAAGGCAATCGTGGCGACCTGCCCCGCCTTGTCCCAGGTAACGCCCTTGCCATCAAGTGCGGTCCCATCCAGGAGGACCGGGGTCTGTGAGGCGTCCATCGGCTGCGAGAAGGCGACCTTAAGGCTGCCATGCAAGGCGACGGCTTGCTGGCCGTCGTTGAGGGGCCCGTCGCTGAACGTCGCGCCGGTGACCTTGGGTGCGGGCTCGGTGCGGAATGCGACCGTGTAGTTCTCGCTCCCGAACCCCATCGCCTTGCGAGCGCCGGTCAGCTGGATCCGGTAAGCAGTGTCGGGCTGCAGCCGCGCATGGAATTCGAACGTTCGGGCATTTTTGACGATCACCGTATAGGGCACCAACGGCGTGATGTGGAAACCGTTCTTGACCGAGGCGGCATCCATGTCCTGGTTGAAGCTCAGAGCGACGGCCGAGCTCCGGACGACGGCTTGCGCGCCATCGGCAACGCTGGCGCTGACCGCCAGCGGGGCGGTGAGCGCCCGGAGCACCAGCCCGGCTGCCACCAGCAGCAGAACAATGGGGAAAATCCACCAGCGACGCCGCAGCGTCGCTCCAAACCCGCTACCGCGGGCCACGGTCTCTCGCATCAAGGGAACCTCAGCAGGGTACTCCGACCGGCCGCACAGGCTATCTCACGCATAGACCGGATTCAACTGCAACGGGTATCCGGCTTGTTGAGCGCGCTAGCGGTCGGTTTTCTTATCGGACCGATCCCCCCTGGTTCCGGCTATGCCACCATCAGCCGGGGCAGCAGAAGTTGCTGGGCGTCGAAGAGCACATCCAGTACCCGCACCGGGTCACGGGTGACGTTGCGGTTGAGCGCGCGCAGCAGCTTGCGGCTGAGCGGGCGCACGAACCGGGTGATCTCGTCAATCAGCGGCGCCGGGACCGCGCCGCGCCGATTCTCGATGATGTCCTCGATCGACAGCAGAAAGTCGTCGACGTGCCGCACGTCGGCCCTCCGCTTGAGCTCCTGGTTCCGCCGGTCGGCCGCCGCCTCGAACTCCCGATGTATCTCCTCGATTGCGTCGCACAACATCTAATCGCTCCCTTCACTAACCCCGAATACGCCGACTTCAGCTACGCACGAAAGATGATAAGCATACTGTTACATAGTCGGCAAGGGCTGTCAAGGGTTTGCGCGCAGCGTGCAGAAATCAGGCAATCAGGCCGTTTCCGGACACTTCCTGTAAAGCGTCCAGCTCGCGGACCTGGTTGAGGTCGAGGCCCTGGTTGCTGAGCGACTGGACCAGGCGGAGCACGTACTTGACGCCGGCCAGGTTCACGCCCTTTTGACGGGTCAGGAACTGGATCACCCGGACCCGCCGGATGTCGTCCTCCGAGTAACGGCGCCGGTTGGTCGCCGTCCGTTGCGGCTTGATGAGGTGTTCGCTCTCATAAATCATCAGCGTGCGCGGATGGAGATTGAGGATCTCGCTCGCGATACTCGGCGTGAAGACCGCCCGCCCCGGAGCGATCGTCGGCGCCCGCCTCCGCTTTTCCACGCTTTCACCCCAAAACGGAACACCCATATTCCGCATGCAATTAACTTTACATTTACAATATCACTTATTGGTTAGGCGCGCAAGCTCGGCGGCGTCCCGAACCGGTGCCTTCGGCACGCCCGCGTAGAGTTAGGCCAGACCTATGTTGGCGATCGAGCAATACACCCGCCGTCTCCTCAAGGACTTCCATCCGATCGTGGCCGCCAACCGTCCACCGGTTGACATTGCGCCCGACCCGGCGGATCGGGTGCGTTTCGTTCGCGGAGCCGGTGGGCTGGTGACCGGACTCTCGGGACTCGCCCAGGCGACCGGGGCCGTCTGGGTCGCGTCGGTGCGCGACGGATTCGAAGGGGAGCTGGACCTGGGAAGCGGGGGGGAGCCGATGATGGTGGAGACCGCCGACGGCTCACGGTTCCAGGTGAGCTGGGTCAATCCTCCGAGTCTGGCCTACGACCTCTACTACAACACGATCGCCAACCCCCTGCTCTGGTTCGTCCAGCATTACCTCTGGAATCTGGCCGAGGCGCCGGTGCTCGACAACAGTACCCACCGGGCCTGGACCGAGGGCTACCGGCTCGTCAATCAGCTCTTCGCCCAGCAGATCGTCCGCGAAGCCCGACGGGGTCGAAAACGGCCCCTCGTCCTTTCGCAGGACTACCACCTCTACCTGGTCCCCCGGCTGGTGCGGCGCGAGCTTCCCGATGCCGTCCTCCAGCATTTCGTCCACATTCCCTGGCCGACGCCTCAGTACTGGAAGGTGCTGCCGCACTACATGCGCGACGAGATCATGGACGGCTTGCTGGCGGCGGACATCATCGGCCTGCAGACTCACTCCGACGTCCGCAACTTCCTACTGACCTGCGAGGAAAACATGGGCTTACCGGTGGACTTCCGTCAGCAGACCGCTTTTTACCGCGGTCGCACCGTCTGGGTGCGTCGCTATCCGATCTCGATCGACGTTCGGGAGTTCGAGAGGAGCGCGGCCAGCCCGGGGGTGATGCGGGCGGAGCGCGAAATCCTGCGCTGGCGTCCCGAGCAGCTGATCTACCGGGTCGACCGTATGGACCTCTCGAAGAACATCATCCGCGGTTTCTTCGGCTACGAGCGGCTGCTGCAGGCGCATCCCGAGTGGCGGGGCCGCGTGATCTTCTGGGCGATGCTGCAGAAGACCCGCCAGAACGTACCCGAGTATCGCGAGTACGCCCGCCAGGTGGTGCAGGTGGCCCGGGTGATCAACACCCGCTTCGGGTCCGATGCCTGGCAGCCGATCCGGCTGGAGCTCCGTGACGACATGAACCGCGCGGTGGCGGGCTACAAGCAGTTCGATGTCCTGCTCGTCAACCCCATCTATGACGGAATGAACCTTGTCGCCAAGGAGGGGATCACCGTCAACCAGCGCGGCGGGGCACTGATCCTGTCCGAGAACGCCGGAACCCACGAAGAGCTCGGCGAGTGGGCGATCACCATCAATCCCTTCGACGTCGACGCCACCGCGCAGGCCCTGCACCGCGCCCTTTTGATGGACCCGGTGGAACGTCACGGGCGCGCCGAGAAGATGCGCGCGGTCGTGCAACAGAACGATGTTGCCCGCTGGATCTCAGCGCAACTGCAGGACATTCGCGACCTGGTCGAACCGCTGGCCGCCCGCCATCCCGAGGGTGGGCGCGAGGAAACCCACGCGGTCGGACGTGAGGGAACGCGCTAGCCGTTCCGGCAGAAGTCCAGCAGCTGGGCGAGTAGCTGGGTGGCGCCGGCGACGCCGTCCACCATCAGGTCGCAGTCGACGAACACCTCCTCGGGTACCTCGTGCGATCGGACGCCCACAGCCACGGTCGTGACGCCGGCCATGGACTTGAGGGCTGAAAACGCGTCCGCATCCGTCCGATCGTCGCCCGCGTAGATGATGGCGGCCGGCGGGTTGGCGGCTGCCAGGCGGCGCACGACCGCTCCTTTGTCGATGTCGATCGGCGGTCGGAGTTCCCAGACCAGCCGGCCGGGGTGGAGGTGCAGGTGCTCGCGACGCGCGATTTCCATCAGGGCCGGCTGCAATGCCGCGCCGGGCCCGGAGGGATCGGCCGCCTTCCGAAAATGAACGCTCACCGACGCCCGCTTGCGTTCGATCGTGACGCCTGGCGCACGGCTCTGGGGAAGCTCCTCCGCCGCATCGCCGGCCCGCCTCAGTCGCGCAAGGTATGGCTTGGCATCCGCGACGATGCGGGAGGCGCCGCTCTCACGCTCCTCCAATCCGTGGTTGCCGACGTAGAGGACCTGCGTCAACGGTAAGCGGCTGACCAGGAAATCCGTGTCGCGGCCACTGATGATCGCCACGCGTTGGAGGCAACGGCTGAGCTCGCTGAGAAGCGCCACCACTTCAGCACTGGGGGTCGCCCGTTCCGGCTCCGGCACGATCGGCGCCAGCGTGCCGTCGAAGTCGAGACCGAGGAGGATCCGTGAGGGGAGAACGCCACTGAGGCGTTCGCGAAGTGAGGTCAGGCCCAGAGATGGCGGGCGCCGGCGAGCTCCGGAAACTCCGTCTCGGGAATCTGCAGGCGGCTTTGGACCGCCGCCTCCATCAGGGAGAAGATCACCTTGACGCCGGCAAGATTGATGCCGTGCACAGTGGTCAGCTCTCGGATCAGCCGGATCCGCTCGATATCACGGCGCGAGTAGCGACGCCGCTGGGTCGGCGTTCGCTCAGGCGCGATCAGATTCTCACTCTCGTAGACGAAGAGTGTGCGCGGCTCGATATCGAACATGTCGGAGACTTCGCTGGACTTATGCGGCATTGCCACGTGCTGCCCTCCAGGACCCGATACTGCAAACAATTATATCAAACATATCAGGATTTGTGATAAACGCCGAACGGCCGCGTCGTTTGCATCAATTGTCGCGTCACTGTGCCGAGCGTGACCGAGCACGCATGGTCACCCATTGACTGTACGGGGGCGTATCACCTTAGCCGTGGCGACTCGTGCTTGAACGAGCTCGACCTTGCCGCTAGTGTCACGGCCGAACGGCCCGGGAGCCGCCCTTTCGAGCATGACGCGCATCTTACGGCAAGTTACGGCGGTTGGAGGAAGGGTCGTGCTAGGAGTGATGCTTTTCGCGCTCCTCACGCCCCCCTTTGGGTTGCGCGCCTATCTGGAGGCCCGCGCCCAGGATCAGGCTCAAGCCGCCCTCGTCATCAGCAGCTTCGGCCGCCCGGCGGCGGCCGTCGTCAAGCTGCCGGTCACCGCGCGGCCGTTCGCCCAAACCCCCCGGTCGCCGCTCGATGGCGTTCGGGGGAAGGGCTCCTGGCTGATGATCTTCGACGGCGATTGGAACGATCCGGATCCGGACCGCGCGGCGGCGATCGTCGATTCGGCGGTGCGGGCTGACCTGAGCCACCTCTACGTCCGGATCGCCGACTCAAAACATCACTTCTACGGGGCCTCAGCGCTGCAGGATCTGCTGCCGATCGCCCACGCGCACGGCCTGAGCATCATCGGCTGGATCGAGCCGATGCTCGACAACCCCACCTCTGACGCAGCCGACGCGCTGGCGGCGGCGCAGTTCGAGGAGCAGGGCCAGCGCCTCGACGGCCTGGCGCTGACGATCGAGGGCAACAGTACCTCGGATCCCAACGTCTCGCAGTACCTGTCGGGCATTCGTGGCGGCATCACCGGCATGAACGGGCTGGGCGACGGCTATCTGCTGATTGCGAGTACGCTGCCCACGCCGTATGACCATCCGGGCTACGCCTACGCAACCATGTCGCGCTACTGCCAGGTCTTCGCGCCGATGGTCTACTGGCGTGCGACCGGCCTGCCTCAGTACAGCGGCGCGGGCGGGACCCGGGCTTACGTCGACCAGGTCTTCCAGCAGTTCCGAGACCCCGGCGTCAATCCGTTCAAGCGACCGCTGACGATCACGGCGCAGGCCTACGACGCCGCGCCGGAATACGGCACGCCGGGCGCCCCGCCGGCCGACGAGATCGTGATGTCGATGGATGAGACCCGGGCGCAGGGCGGGATCAGTTGGTCCTATTACCGGCTGGCCAATGCCGACAATGGCGTCACTGGGGAGGAGCAGCAAGCGATCACCGCCTACCCGTTCTGGCAGCGATACAGCGGCGGGGGCATCGCGGCCAAGGCGTTGATCGCGTTACCTGACCAACCGGTCGCCTATTAAGCAGAGGGGTTGAGGAAGTCATGAAAGCTCTCGTCCGTCGTTTTCGAGTCCCATCGGGTCTGCGTCGCAAGCGCGTGGTCGTGCCCGCGCTGACGGTGCTCGCCGTCCTCCTCCTCGGGGGGCTGTGGTTCCTCGGGCACTCGGGCGCGAATTCGGTCTGGATGAAGCCCAGCACACCGATCAGCGACGTGCTCGACCGCGTCGACCGCGGTGAGATCCTGAGCGCGACGATCAGCGGCCAGCGGATCTTGCTGACCGACAGGGCCGGCCGGCAGTCGTGGACCATCGAAAAAGACGCGTCGATGGGCACCACCGAGCAGTACTTGCGCAGTCACAATGTCACGGTCGCCGTCGCGGCGGACGACACCTCGTTCATCACAGCCCTGCCGAACCTGCTGGGTCTGTTGGTCCTGCTCGCCCTGCTGGTCATCATCTTGCGACGGTCGAACTTGCTGGGAAATCCGATGGGCGCGATGACCAAGCATCTGGGCGAAGCTCGGGTCGGTGACGCCGAGCAGGTCACCTTCGACCGAGTGGTTGGCGTCGACGAGGCCAAGCACGAGTTGGAGGAAGTCGTCGAGTTCCTCAAGGCGCCGGGCAGTTTCGGTCAGCTCGGTGCGCGCATGCCCCGTGGGATCCTCCTGGTCGGTCCACCCGGCACCGGCAAGACCCTCCTGTCGCGCGCTGTGGCCGGCGAGGCGAACGTCCCCTACTTCTCGCTCAGCGGCTCTGACTTCGTCGAGATGTTCGTCGGCGTGGGCGCGGCCCGGGTCCGCGACCTCTTCCGGCACGCGAAGAAGAACGCGCCGTGCATCATCTTCCTCGACGAGATCGACGCGCTCGGCCGCAAGCGGGGCGGCTCCCAGGTCCGGACCAATGAAGAACGCGAGCAGACGTTGAACCAGCTGCTGGTGGAGATGGACGGCTTCAACACCGACTGCGCCGTCGTCGTGATTGCGGCAACCAACCGGCCGGACGTCCTCGATCCGGCGCTGCTTCGCTCCGGCCGGTTCGACCGGCGAGTGGCGATCGACGCCCCGGACCTCAACGGCCGGCGCGCCATCCTTTCTCTGTACGCGGCGCAGAAGCCGCTTGCCGAGAACATCGACCTTGACGTGGTCGCCCGGCAGACGCCGGGATTCACCGGCGCCGACCTGGCAAATCTCCTGAACGAGGCGGCGATTCTGGCCGCACGCAACAAGAAGCAGGCGATCGGCACCGAGGAGCTCGAAGAGGCCAGCCTGCGCGTGATGGCCGGCCCGGAAAAGCGCAGCCGGATGATCACGCCGGAAGAGAAGGCGATCATCGCCTACCACGAGGTCGGGCACGCCCTGGTGATGAAGTCGATCGCCAAGAGCGATCCGGTTCACAAGGTATCGGTCGTCTCGCGCGGGCAGGCGCTGGGCGTCACCATTCAGCTGCCGCTGAAGGACCGCTACCTGACCGCGAAGTCGGAATTGATGGCGCGCATGGCGGCGGCGATGGGCGGTCGAGCGGCCGAGGAGATCGTCTTCGGGGACGTCACGACCGGCGCCAAACAGGACATCGAGCAGGCGACCAACATCGCGCGGCAGATGGTCTGTGAGTTCGGCATGAGTGAGCGGCTCGGACTCGTCACCCTGCACCGCAAAGGCGAGGGGGACAGCCTTTTCTTCTCGGAGCTGACGGCGGCTGACGTCGACGCCGAGGTCAAAGCGTTGACGGATGCGGCCTACCGCGAGGCCTACGAGATTTGCCAGGTGCGCCGCGCAACGCTGGTCCGGATCGCCGAGCACCTGCAGATGGTGGAGACGATCGACGGCCAGGAGCTCGACCGGTTGTTGCTGGACGATGCCGCCATGCCGTCGGTGACCGTCGGGCTGCCCGAGATCAAGGAGTCAGCGATCGCGGCGCGGATCGCGGCGGCACAAGCCCATGACTGGGATGAAGGCTCGAGCGGCTCAGCGCAGGAGAGCGAAGCAGGTCCGCCAATCGCCGCCAGCTAACCGGACAAACTAAATAATCTCTTCGTAGAGGTCGTAGACCAGCTTCAGGTCGTCCGGCGGCTTCACGCCGCCCTTCTTCAGCGACTCCAGCAGCATCAGGATGTATTTCACGCCGGCCAGGTTGACTCCTTTCTCCCGCGTCAGCTGCTGGATCACCTGCAGCTTGCGCACGTTACGCTGCGAGTAGCGACGCCGGTTGGTCGCGGTGCGATAGGGCTCGATCAGGCCCAGGTCCTCATACATCATCAAGGTTCTCGGATGCGTCTCGAGGATCTCTGAGGCGACGCTGATCGTGTACAGCGGCTTGTCGAGATCGAAGGCTCCGTCGATCCGGGGATCGCGATTGGGGACCAAGGTCTATTCCTTGACCCAATCCTGGACGCCACGGCTGAGGCTGGCGGGTGTGGTCTCAGACTTGATCAGGTAATCGAGCGCGCCGAGCTTCAGTCCGCGGTCGACCAGTTCCTTCTCGCCGTAGTTCGAAAGGATGATCACCGGGATGTTCTTCGTCACGCCGTCGGAGCGCAGCTTCTCGAGAACCGCAAAACCGTCCATCTTGGGGAGACGAATGTCGAGGAAGACGATGTCCGGTACCTGGTTGCTGGCGTGGTCGAGGCCCTCCTCGCCGGACTTCGCCACGATGACCCGGTAGCCATCCAGCTCAAGCTTGAGCTTGTACATCTCGGCCACCGCCGGGTCGTCTTCGATGAAAAGGACGTTGACGTCCTCGTCGACCACTTCACTCATATCCCGCTCCTTCGTGCGCCAGCTCGCAAAATCGACATCGCGCCTGTCACCTTTCCCCCCTTTCCACCGGTGGTTAGTATACCTCAAGTTCACCCAATATCCAGAATGGGGCGGCCACCGATCAGTGTGGAATGATCCCAAAGACAAGGTGGTACGATGGCTGAGCGGTTTTGGCGGAACGGTCGTTGTTTCCGCGGAAGGAGAGCGTTTCCGAATGGGGTATCTGCGAGGTCTCAGGCATGGCGCGATCGCCGGGGCGATCCTCGGGCTGCTCTACGCCCCCGAATCGGGCCTGATCATGCGGCGCCGGGTCTCGCGGCTGCTGGGCCAGGCGGAGGAGATGTTGGCCGCCGAGAGCGGCGAGGCGGCGAGCTCGTTGGCGACACCCCGGCGACGGGCGGCAGGCGGAACAGAAAGCCGGGCCAGGCGCCCGTAGGGAGGACCAGGATGGATCAGACGGTGGAGAAGACGATCGACCGGTTGAGCGAGCTGCTCGATCGGGCCAACAAGGCGGCGCAGGACTTCGAGGTCAAGGACCGCCTGTCGGACGCGGTGGCGGCCTTGCGCCGGACCCGGATCACCCAGGACGATGATGCCGGCGTGGAGCGCTTCGTCACCGGCCTGCTGGTCGGGGTCGCGGTCGGCTTCGGGCTCGCGCTACTGCTCGCCCCCAAGAGCGGCGAGGAGATGCGCGACGACCTGATGCAGCGTGGCATCGAGCTCCGCGACCGAGCCGGCGAGCTGGCCTCCCGGATGCCGTTCGGGGATGGCGAGCAGGGTCGTACCGAAAAGGCGTCCAGCGAGCAGCCGGGGATCGCCTAACTTCTTAGACCCGCTTTCCTAGTTATTGCCGCCCGGAGTCGATGACGGCGATGGCGAGGGCGATGGCGTGGGCGCCGGCGCGGGCGGCGGCTTGGGCGGGTTGATGATGCAGTAGACGCCGTTGACGGTGATCTGCGAGTAGGTCAGCGTGTAGGGGCTGTAGTTCGCGGGCAGCTTGCACTGCGGCCAGGGCTGGGCCAGGGTCGGCGGCAGGCTTTCGGTCCCGGGCAAGAAGTAGTTTCCGCCCGCCGCGTGAATGCCGGCGGGCACCCCGTACCACTCGTTGGGGGTGCTGGCGAGCGCCTGCATCATGAACTTGTGCCAGATCGGCGCGGCCCCGACGATGCCGGTCGAGTTGTGGCTGAGCGGCTTGTTGTCCGGATTGCCGACCCAGACCGCAGTGGCGAGGCTCGGGGTGAAGCCGATCGTCCAGTTGTCCTTGAAGTCGTTGGTGGTGCCGGTCTTCGCGGCGACGGTCCGGCCGGGCAGCGTGAGGTCGCCGTGGCAGCCGAATTCCAGGCAGCGGTTGCGGTCGTCCGACATGATCGAGGCGATGATGAAGGCGACGCTGGCGTCGATGGCGCGGTACTCAGCCTTCTTGGCGTCGTAGGTGAAGACGTCACGACCAAGGCCATCCTTGATGTTGAGGATGGGCGCCTCGCGATGACGGATCCCGAGCGTCGCCAGGGTTGAGGCCGCGGTGGCCATGTCGGCGAGACGCACGGGATATGCGCCGAGCGTCAGGCTGGGCCCATAGTTGTCCGGGCTCTGGTTGACGCAGGGGAGCGGACCGAGGCAGGTCAGTCCCATGCGGTGCGCCATATCGACCACCGCCGGAATACCGGTGCGCAGCTCCGTCTTCAGCGCCGGAATATTCATCGAGTTGCCCATGGCCATCTTGAGCGGCAGCGTGCCGTGAAAGCGGTGGTCGTAGTTTTGCGGGATGTACTTGCCGAAACCGGCGGGGTCGCCGCCGATGGGAAAGACCATCGGCTCGTCGAGGATCGGACTGAGCATGTTGACTTTTCGGCTCTCGATGGCGGCGGTGTAGGTAAAGATCTTGAAGCTCGATCCCGGCGGTCGCGGCTGGTCGTAGGCGAAGTTGAACTGACCGCCCGGTCGGTTGTAGTCGACCCCGCCGACCATGGCCAGCACCTCACCGGTCTTCGGGTCCATGCTGACCAGCGCGGCGTCGTGGAAGTTATAGAAGTTACCCTTCTGCGCCACCTGGTCGTACACCGTCTGCTCCGCCAGATGTTGCAGGTTCAGGTCGAGGCTGGTGTAGACGCGGTAGCCCTTGCGATTGTCGGACGTGATGTTGTGGTCCTTGGTGAGCGTCTTCAGGACGTAGTCGACGAAGTACGGCGCTTCGAATTTCGTGGTCGGCGCCGATACCGTCAGCTTGACGGCATAGGCAGCCTCGGCCTGGGCCGCCGTGATGTACTTCTCGCCGACCATCGCGGCGAGCACCTGTGCCTGCCGCTGCTTGGCCGACGTGAAGTTGATGACCGGGTTGTACTGGGTCGGTGCCTGCGGCAAGCCGGCGAGCATGGCCGCCTGTGCCAGGGAGAGGTCGTGAGCATTCGTCTGGAAGTAGCTGCGGGAGGCAGCCTCGATGCCGTACGTCTGGCTTCCGTAGAAGATGGTGTTGAGGTACATCTCGAGGATCTGGTTCTTGCTGTACTGTCGATTCAGCTCGATCGCCAGGATCGCTTCCTTCAACTTGCGCTGGATATCGGCGGGGGCGTTCGGTCCGATGTAGACCTGTTTGACCAGCTGCTGGCTGATGGTGCTGCCGCCCTGTTTGATGCTGTGGTGCTGGTAGTTGGCGACCGCGGCGCGGAAGATTCCGCCGATGTCGATACCGCTGTTGGAGTAGAAGGTTCGGTCCTCGGTGGCCAGGGTCGCCTTCACGACCCAGGGCGAAATGTAGTTGAGCGGGACCACGATACGATGGTCGCCGGCCTTGCCGATGTCGGCGAGCAGCGTGCCGTGGCGGTCATAGATGAGGGTGTCCTGCTCCATGTTGTTGGAGGAAAGCCCGCTCACAGCCGGCAATGGGCCAACCGCCTGGGCCGTGATCGCGGGGATGCCCATCAGCGGCAGGAGAAAGATGACGATCAAGCCGAGGATCAGGACCCGGCGAAAGTCCGCGCGGCTCCGCCGCCGCCAGCGGTTGACGTTTCGCTGACTCCGCCGTCGGGCGGCTAGGCGCTCAGAAACCCGAAGATCCCGGAAAACAGAAGCCACAGAGAGAGGAGAATAACCGCTCCCCACCCCGCTCCGCTCGTGAGCGCCCGGATGGCCCATCGGCGCTGGCGCCGGATTTGGCGTCGACGAGCGTCGAGCGATGAGAGGCCGTTGGCGGCCCCTGGATGAGTCGCGTGCCAAATGCTGATCAAATCAGGCCCCTAAAATATTACTATCCGGCTTCCGGAAACTTGACTCAATCATTGTAACCTAACTGGAGTTCCTGTGCGCAGGGTGGGCGACGAAATTCTGCCTTCGGCGCTCTGTCCAACGGGAGGGCACGCCGTTTGGTTACGCGGCCCTGACGATCGCCGCGAATCGCGATCGGCGCCCGTATAATGGGGCAGCCTTGTCGAGCTCGGAATTGGCGGGAAAAGCGGGAACCGTGTTCTGTCGCGAGTGCGGCAAGTCGATCGAGGAGGGTGCCCGGTTCTGCCGGTTCTGCGGCAAGTCCCAGGCGGACCCGGTCGCCGGAACCTCCGCTCCCAGTTCATCGACGGCCGCGTCGGTCCATTCGAGCAGGGGGACCAGTACCGGACTTGAAACCCGTCTGCGGCAACTCTTTCCGCGTCACCACCTCCAGGACGAGTTCATGCACATCAGCACGATCGCGGCCTTCTTCATGGCGCTCATTGGCTTCGGGCTCGGGTTCTTTACTCCGGCTCTTGGCGGTAACTGGCTGAGCACGAACTTCCTTCTCGGGTCGGTGGCCCTCCTGCTGTTCCTCATCCTTCGCGAGTCGACGCTGAGTCACATCCGGGTGCGCGACGGTGGGTCGCCGTCTCGGACCGCCGGCGCCGGCCGCACTCACGCCGGGCGCCGCCCGACGGGGGCGGCTGAAGGCCCGGCCGACGCGGCTAACGCCGAGTCCTCACCCCCGACGGGCCGGCCACCCGCCACCCCCCGATAAAAAAAGCGGGCCCGCAGCGGGCCGGCTGGTTGAGTTTCGGCGAGAGAGCTTGCCCCGGTATCCTTGACCTCGCCCTCGACCTTGTCACCCGACTCGCCCACATCTGTCTACATACTCAAGGTCTCGGTGGTCGTTCTACGGGGTTCACATCTATTTACGAATCTGCGTTGAGCGGGCTCCCGTCGGCTCCTATACTCGGGAAGATTGAGCCGGTCGGAGCGATCAGGCGGCGCTTGGCATATTTCGGACCGGAAAGCAGACACCACAATGGAGGGCCGAATGGCAACCGCCGTCAAGCGTGAGCCCCGACGCGACACGAATATCTCCCTGGACAAGCCGATCTACACCATCAGCGTTGCGTCGGAGATCCTGGAGACGCATCCCCGGACCCTGATGATGTATGAGCACCTCGGCCTGGTCGTCCCGAAGCGGACCTCGACCAACCGCCGACGATTCTCGCAGCGCGATGTGATGAAGCTGCAGACGATCCAGAAGCTAACCCGGCATCACTCCGTGAACCTGGCCGGCGTGCGCTACATCATGAAGTTGCTCAAGCTGTTGCAGGAGCATCAGCTGGCGGCCCCCGTCGAGCTCCGCGACATCGACGTCTCCCAACTGGACGTGTGAGATCGTGACGCGCGCGTAGTTCCCTTTACCGATAGTCAGAGCGGGATACTTTCTGACTGCGCCCTTGTTGACAAGTCTTCGGCGCGTGCCTATAATTCGAACCAGTTCTCTTGCCCCCCTCTTCGGGCCCTCCCTGCGGAGGGCCTTACCTTTTCCAGTGACTTTTACGTTGCTGTGCGTATGCCTTTCACGGTGGGCGCCGTTTTGCTAACCGTAGGACCCGCGCGATTCTCGGACTTGATTTATACTGCTTCGCGCCAAGGGGAGTGTTATGGAAAGTAAGCCGCGCCGCAGCGCCGGCGCGAACCGGGCGAGCCAGGCCGACGAAGACCTGGTCGACGTTCTCCTTGTGGAAGATGATCCCTCGGTGCTCGAGATGTACCGTCTAAAGTTGGAGCTCGACGGCTACCGGGTCAACACCGCGCTGGACGGCGAAGAGGGGCTCAAGAAAGCCGGCGACCTCGCTCCCGACATCATCTTTCTCGATATCCGCCTCCCGAAGATGGATGGGTTGGAAGTGTTGAGGAAATTGCGGGCGCAGGAGACGACTCGCGATATTCCGGTTATCATCCTCTCTAACTACGATGAAGAGGACCTGGTGGCGCGAGGGCTGCGGCTCGGGGCACATGAGTACCTCATCAAGGCGCGCACCACGCCGACCAGCCTCTCAGAGGGCATTGAGGATTGGCTAAAGGAGTAACCCGCCGGGCGCCCACGGAGACCAGCCTCTCCCTGGACAAGCCCATCTACACCATCAGCGTCGCCTCGGAGATCCTGCAGACGCACCCGCGCACCTTGATGATGTACGAGCACCTCGGCCTGGTGATCCCCAAGCGCACCTCCACCAACCGCCGCCGGTTCTCCCAGCGAGACATCCGCAAGCTCCAGGCGATCCAGACCCTCACCCGTCAGCACGGCGTCAATCTGAACGGCGCGCGCTACGTCCTTCGGCTGCTGCGCATCCTGGTCGATAACGGCTTGTCCGCGCCGCCCGAGCTGCGCGACCTCGACGTCAAAGAACTGGACGTCTAAGCGCGCCGGCGCGATGACGCACGAAAGCGCGGCGGCCTGACGGCCGCTAATGGTTACGGGCGGGCAACGGCTTTGCCCCGAGTCGATGGCCGAAATGTTGGCCTCGATCGGCGCCGATACCGTATGAATACCTATGAGTTTTCGGCCGGATAGCCCGCTGAACCGGCTGATCATCCTCTGGCCTGGGGTGCCGATTACCGCGTGCGCCCTGGGCTTCGTCCTCGCCGTCATCGAAATCTCGGAGACCCACAGTGGCTCCTTCGCGGCCCTCGCCATCGCGATGGGCTGCGGGCTTGCCTTCAGTCTGGGGCTCCTCTTCCATAGCTTCTTCACCGAATGGACCGAGGTGATCGTGACTCGCGAGGGGATCGCGGTGCGGCCGGTCGGGCATGGCTGGCTGAACCGCCAGCCGCGTCTGGTCCCCTGGGACCGGGTGCAGGGAATGAGCCAGGTCATCACTCGCGAGGGCGGTCATCTCGAGATCGCCGCGGGCAGCCAGGTGCTCAAGCTAAACCGAGCGCTCTTCCGGGAGGATACCTTCGCAAACCTGTGCGCGGCCGTTGCGCAGCGGACCCGTCAATGGGGTGCGGCCGGTTACGACGACGAGCTCGCCGCCGCCGCCTGAGGGACCCCGCCGCTAACTGCGGTAGTAGACCTGTGCCGAATGCACCGCTTGACGGTAGCTGCCGTAGCGCGCCTGCAGCGTGGTCCGGTCGCCATACCAGGGATCGTTGATGTAAAGGATGCCGCCGCGGTGGCCGGTGATGACGACGAAATGCATGTTGCCGTGGAGCCGGACCTCGGCCACCACCAGCCGGCCGGCATCGAGCTGCGCCTCCACCACTGATTGCGGTGGGAGGTCCTCGATGTCCTGGTCATCCGTCCTGAGCTGGGACACGATCCCCGGCACGTGCATCCACTGCCAGCGCACGGAGCCCTGCGTCGCGCCAGCCGCCTGCCGCCAGAGCAGCAGGTCGTTCTCGATGTAGCCGCCGTGGGCGGTGAGCCAGCGGTTCAGCTGCTGGGGGTTTAACGCATAGCCATAGGCCGCTGTCACCATCGAGACCGCCGTCACGGCACATCCCGCGGAGCCGATCGTATCCACCGGATCGCTGCCGAGCGCATCGCGTGACCACGGCTGCGAGCGTTGGCTGAAGGTCGGGACGGAGGGGCCGGCGAGGCCCGTAAGTCCGCCCAGCGACCACGCCGCCAGGGCGAGCAGGCTTGCCGCCACCGGGCGGCGCCATCCCCTCTGCACGGCGCAATCTTACGGTCGAGGTTGGGTTAAGTCCAGCTCCCGTGCTGTTGGCTGCGGATTGTTACCGCTTGGTGACAGTCGGGCCTAGGCAAGCAGACTGGCGAGGTCGCCCTCGTGGCCGGTGAGGGCCAGCCGAGCATCCAGTACGTCATCGCTCGTGATCGGGCCGCCGAGATCATCGACCGGCTGGTCGCGAACCTCAATGGCGGGCGTCTGCGTTTCGGTCTCGGCGGCGAAGGCGACCGCGATCAGCCGGGTGTCCTGGCAATGACCGCAGATCACTTTGACGACCGATTGGTCATCGGCATGCGCGACCATCTCGAGCTGGCAGTCGGCCAGGCTCTCCCCGCATTTCGGGCATTGAAAACGACCCGCCTGGCGGCGGAGGATATCAAGGACGTCCACGGATTTTTCCTACCCCGAATCGAAAGCCGCAAACCAGCAAAGCTGATAGCGCGATCGGGCGGTAAGGCGCTAACGGATGAGGCTCAGTTGCTGCCATGTCGATCGTTTGCGGTCATCAGCGCGCCCCGGCGATACTCGCGCCGGCATGCGCCTTCCCCTCATTCTGGGCGCCGGCGCTGTGGCGGCCGGGATGCTCCTCACGGGTGGGCTGGTGGTGACGGCTCGGGACCCGATGCCGATCGTCAACGTCGACGCCATGGAACTCGATGGGGCCTCCGTGCTCTCCATCCCGGAGCCGCAGGTCTCGCCCTGGCCGCAGCTGCTGGTCAGGGTCAGCCGTCCGATCGAGCCAGGCGATTGGCACCTGCTGATGGACGGCCGCGCGGTTCACGTATCGACGACCTCGCTGGCTCGCGTGCTGCGAGTGGCGCTCCCTGGTCCCCTGCCGCTGGGCAGCCGTCACACGGTGCAACTGTCCGCGGGCGCCATGCGCGTCCGTGCCGCCTTCGACGTGGTCCCACCGCTGGCGGCGACGATCGCCATCCATCCGTACCGGCTTCATGCGGACAGCCCGGCAACGATTGAGGCGACCGTTCACTTTTCGCGCCCGATTGGCAACCGCGTGCAAGCGCAGCAGCACGTGACGATGACCGGCAACCCGACGTTCACCTGGCACGACATGCAGACGGTGGATCTCATCTCGACCGGATTCGCCCTGGGTGCGCACGCCGTTGCCATGATCGCGCCGGGCATCGAGGCACACGACGGCACCTCCAGCAAGCAATCCACCATGGCCGGCGTGTCGCTCCCCGATTCGCTGACCCAGGTCCAACCGGGCCGGATGGTCCAGATGTATTACGTCAACACGGATGACGGCCACGCCTCGCTCTTCGCCCATCTAAAGCAGATCGATGTGCTGAGCCCGGCGTGGTACGACGCCAATGCCGACGGCAGTATCACGGGCTATGCGAGAAGGGATGTGATCGACGCGGCCCACTCAAATGGCGTCGCGATCGTTCCGCTGGTGGTCAATAAAGATGTCGATCCTGGCGTGGGCCATACGATCCTGGCGGATCCGGCTCGGCGTGCCGCCCTGGCCCGCAACCTGCTCAACGAGGCGAAGACCTACGGCTACGCCGGCTTCCAGTTGGACTTCGAGCAAATCCCGTGGACCGACCGGGATCTGCTGACGGCGCTGGTGCAGGACTGCGCCGACCCGTTCCATCCTGCCGGGCTCAACCTCTCGATCGCCGTCATTCCGCGTCTTCCCGGCGATGACACGGCCACCGGTGCGCTGCTCGACTACTTCCATCAGTGGTCGGGCGCCTATGACTTCGCTGCGCTGGCGAAGGCGGCCGACTTCCTGTCCTTCATGACCTACGATGAGCACAATGGGGTCACGCCTCCCGGCCCCGTCTCAGGCACGCCCTGGATGCGTCGCGCGCTCGAGTTTTCGATGCAGGGCGTCCCGCCGGAAAGGGCGACGCTCGGCCTGCCGACCTACTACCACGACTGGACGGGTGTCGGCAGGCTGACGTCCAGCTCATACGCCGATGCGATGACGCTCGCCCAGACCTTTGGCGCAACACCGGCCTTCGATACGGCCGAGGAGGAAATGCACTTCGGCTACAACGCCTACGGGGTGCATCACGAGCTCTGGATCCAGAGCCCGGACACGCTGCGCCGCAAGCTGTCGCTGATGTACGAATACGGAATGAAGGGGATCAGTGTCTGGCGGCTGGGCTTCGAAGCTTCTTCGTTCTGGACCCTGATCCCGCGGCGGCGCTAGAGGGTACGCGCTCGGGGCGTCCGAGCGGCGGAAACAGCAGGTCATAAAGCGCTTGCTGGCGACCCCGTGCGCGTTCATAGATGGCGTGCAGCGGCGGACGCGGCCGGAACATCCGGCCTCGTGGCGGCCTGGTCGACCAGAGTCGCGGTAGCCTGCCCAGGGAGTTGAGCACGAGTAGGGCGGCTCCGCGGCTCGAGGCTTCCGGCTCCGGCGAGCTCATGACGCGGAGATTCAGCACATCGGCCAGCATCTGGCTCCACGCCGGCGAGTGGATCAACTGCCCGCCAGTGGCAATCACCGACTTCGGTCGAGGCACCACCTTCTCGATCGCCGAGGCGATCGAGACGAACTGATAGGTAATGGCTTCCATCGCCGCCCTCAGCATGTCCGCCGGCTGGGTGCCGAGCGAGAGTCCCATGATGACGGCTCGTGCGTCGCCGCGCCAGTTCGGACTTCGCTCACCGGCCCAGAAGGGAAGGACCGTCAGGCCATGGCTGTCGGGTGGGAGGGCGGCGGCCGCCCGTTCGAGCTTCTTCTTGTGCTTGAGGCCGAGGCCATCGCTGAACCACCGGACAACATTGCCACCCTCGCTCAGCGCGCCGCCGACCACGTACCGGCGGCGATCCACGCGATAGACGAAAGTTCCCCACGGCATGGCGACGCGCTTGCGATCGAGCAGGACCCGCAGGGCGCCCGAAGTTCCAATCGTGGCGCAAGCCCAACTGGGACTCACGCATCCTGCGCCAACATTCGCGAGCGCCCCATCGCCCAGCGGCAGATACCACGGCACCCCACGCAGCTCAGGCCAGCGCCTGGCAAAGCGCGGGCGCAGCGACCGAGCCGGCTGATCCCAATCGGTCAGTGGCGAGAGATGCTCCGCCGTGATGCCGGCCAGGCGGAGCGCGTCCGGGTCCCACTGGCAGCGGTTGACATCGAGCAGTCCGGTGCCCGACGCGATCGAGTGACTGACCCGGCCGTCATCGTGCAGCTGCTGGTAAAGGTATTCCCCCAGCGACATCCAGCGAACCGTGCGACCCACGACCGCGCGCCGCGTCGCACGCAGCCAGCGGAGCTTCGCCGGCCAGTAGCTCGCGTGGAAGAAACACCCGGTCCGTGCGTGGTAGCCGCGCTCGTCGAAATGCGTGCGCAGGCGCCGAGCTTCCGACGCACTGCGGGTATCGGCCCAGGTGAGGAGCTCGGTCGTCGGACGGCCTGATTTGTCGACACCCATCAAGCTGTGCCAGTAGCAGGAGGCGCCCGCCGCCAGGATGGCGACCTTCTCGGCGCGGGCTGCCTTCAGCGCGTCATCGATGCTGGCGCCGATCAGCGTGACGAGGCTGTCGGGATCTGAGGACACCTCGCCCGCTTCGGTCGTCCGGACTTTGTAGGGCAGGTCGGACAGGGTCCCGCCCACCATCGCGCCCTGGGTGTCGTAGACGACGGCACGCACTGAGGAGGTGCCGATGTCCAGGGTAAGGATGCCCTGCTTAGGTGCGGGCTTTGGCATGGCTCAATTCTGACCGAGAGGTCAGCTGAGCCAGTAGCCGACCTGGCGCCCGAAGATGTCGGAGTGGAGTTTGAGCGCCTCGACGACGGTCACCCCATCGAAGACGCGGGTGTCGTAGGCGCAGAGCGTCACGACGGGAAACCGTTTGAAGAGCGCATCCAGCTGCTGTTCGACGACGAGGTGCTCGGCAACCGAGCCGACGGTCTCGACGTCCGCGAGCACCTCGGCGAGGATGCGGATCGGTCCCGGTCGCCTCCGGGACGCCGCCGTCAGCATATGTTCGCCTCACGGGATACTGCTCAGGTCGCTGATGCTCAGGAGACAGCCTTCCGAGGAAAAGTAAGAGCTGCACTCGAATTCGCGTTTGATAGACTGTCGTCGCTTTTCCAGCACCCGCTGGGGCGTGGCCAAGCTGGTAAGGCGCCTGACTCTGGATCAGGTAATCCTAGGTTCGAATCCTAGCGCCCCAGCCATCACCCTCAAGGTCGCGACCCGTCGATCGGCCTCGATCGTGCCGGACTAGCCGCCTGGCTTCCATGTCGTGGCAGCTGGCTTGTGGGGATTCACTCAGCGTGCTTGACTTCTGATGCTCAAGGCTACAATGCCCAGCCTGGCGGCGTACTCACTCGTCTTCGGCCGCTGGCGCGGCCGAGAGGTGGTGTTCCTGACCGTCGTCGGCCTCCTGGTGGTGCCGCTCCAGGTGGCGCTGATTCCCGTCGTGCAGATATTCAGGGCCTTTGGTTCGCTGAGCGGTTTCAACCCGTACGGGACGCTGCTCGGCGTGGTCATCTTCCACGTCGCCTTCGGCCTGCCCTTCGGCATCTTCCTGATGCGCAACTTCCTGATCGGCATCCCAACTGAGCTGCTGGAAGCCGGACGCATCGATGGAGCTGGTCAGTGGACGCTATTTCAGCGGGTGGTGATGCCGCTCAGCCTGCCCGCGGCGATGTCGCTCGCCATCTTCCAATTTATTTGGGTCTGGAACGACCTTCTGGTCGCCCTGGTGTTTCTCGGCGGCAATTCCCACCACCCGCTCACGATCTTCCTGTATAGCCAGACCAGGACGCTCGCTGCCAACTACTGGGTGATCTCGACCGGGGCGATGGTCTCCATCCTCATTCCGTTGATCGTTTTCTTCTCCCTGCAGCGCTACTTCGTCCAGGGTGTCCTCGCCGGCGCCGTCAAGTAGTTCCGCTTCAGCGCCGCGTCAACACCGTGGCGAGCAGCGTCATCGTCAGCAAGATGGGGATCGCCATGAACACCACCGTGAAGACCAGGAATGGATTCTGGCTATCGTTGGGCGGCCCCGTGTCGGCCGCGTTGGCGGCTTGCGGGGTGGGCGCGATCGCCACCGCCTGAGCTGATCCGTCCGCCGGTGGCGCACCGACGAAGGGCAGGACGCCCACCGCGTCGGCACCGGCCGGCTGCGGCACCGGGGCCAGAGTCGGAGCGCTGGTCGGCGCTGCGCTGGGCGGCGCCGTGGGCGCTGGCGTCGGCATCGGAGTCGGGGTGGGGGTCGGCGTCGACGACGGGGTCGGGGTCGGCGTCGGTCTCGGCGTTGGGGTTGGTCTCGGGGTCGGCGTCGGCGTCGGTCTCGG
>DASYVR010000016.1:0-2336 GCA_035936995.1 Candidatus Dormiibacterota bacterium
CTCGGCCGGATGGACCCCGATGCACGCGACGAGCTGGTCGAACCGCTCGAACCGGCGGATGTCGCCGATCTCGGCGATGAGCGTGGCGCAGATCGCTGGCCCGACCCCGGGGATCGTCCGGAGCCGCCGGACGAGCTCGCCGTCAAGGAGCGTCGCAAGGTGGGCCTCGGCCTCGGCGATCTGCGCGGTGAGGAGGTCGTACTGGGCGATTCGCAGCCGCATCTGGAAGCCGATCTGGGCGGCAAGCTCAGGAGCCGCGATCGTCGCCCGCGCCAGGTCCTGGATCTGGGCGGCCGGCTTCGCGCCGATCGCCCGGCCGCCGCCCGGTCGGGCTGCCAGAGCGAGCGTCGCTGGGCGCTTGCGCGCGACCGCGCTCGCGGTCGGGGCCTGCCGGAGCACCGCGAGGGCGCTCGTGCAGGTCGGATCGTCGTACGCCTGCTCGAGCTCAGGGAACCCGAGCTCGATGAGCCGGGTGATCTGCTGGCAGGCCCGACCGCGCTCGTCGACCAGGGCCATCGCGAAGCGCGCGGCCTCGCGCAGCTCGGCGCCGGTGAGGACGTCACGGATCTCGGGCTGGTCGACCATCGCCAGGAGCGCAAGTGTGTGCGCGTCGGCCGGATCGCTCTTGGTCCGCTGGAGCCGCCGCTTGCCGAAATACTTGGACTCGATCGGGTTCACCACTGCGACCGGGACGCCCTGGCGTTGGAGCGCCGCGGCGAGGTTCAGGTGATAGTGGCCGCTCGACTCCAGGACCGCCCGGGTGATCTGGCCCTGGCGGGCGAGCCAGTCCTCGAGTTTGCCCAAGGCCCGCGCGGTCCGTACTGCAGCGCAGCACCGCCTTGCGGGCCTCCCGTTCGCCCTGGTGACAGATCGCCGCGATGTGCTGGCGCTTGCCGACGTCGATGCCGATGGTCTGCATTCGAGGTCCTCCCACGCGATCATTTCGACCCCGAGGAGCTCGCTGCTTCCGTCCGACGCCTGCTGATGCCCGATCACTGGTCGGCCAACGGCCGCCAGGGTCCCGATCACCGTTCCCGAACGGAATGCGAGGGCCGCACACTAGCCCCAACGGTCGAGCCGGATAGCTGAATGTCGGTCTCCCCGCGAGGGTCCACTTCAGGATGAACCCTCTGACAAGGAGCTATATCAGCTGGGGGCCGCCCCTTCCCCAAGAAAAAACGACCTCAACGCTTGCGCGTCGAAGTCGTTTTAGATCCCGGCCCTGACCTATTTTCCCAGGGACCGACGTCCCGAGTATCTTCGGCGCTGGCGGGCTTAACTGCTGTGTTCGGGATGGGAACAGGTGTGACCCCGCCGCTCCAAGGACCGAGGAGTCCATTTTACGGGCCGGTGTTGGGCCGGTCAAGCCGCCGCCGATGGCAAGGCCATGAACGAACACACACAGCCTCGCGTGGCTCGGCCGTTGGGCGCATTCGTGATCATCGATCTCGTGATGGCAGTCTTCGCGGCAACCGTGCTCTTCATGACCTTGGTGGGCGTCGTGATGGGTGGGTTGCCGGAGACCGCTTGGGATGTCGCGGACATGATCGACGCCGGAGCGGAGCTCGCGCCGCTCTTCCTGCTCATGGCGTGGGTCGTGTTGGCAGTCCTTGTCCTGGACTCCCATCCTCGGTCGACGCAGCATCGGCATGCGCTCGGTCGGTATCTGCGTGATCGTCGACGGAAAAATGAAACGGCCGCCGGATCTGTGTCCGGCGGCCGCCATTCGAACGAGTGAGTGAGGAAGACAAGAGCTGCGAGCGCGTACCATCGCCGGGTCAACGACCCGGCTGGGTGCTGGTTATAGGTCAAGCCGCTCGACCGTTAGTACGGATCAGCTACAAGCCTTACGGCTCTTCCACCTTCCGCCTATCAAACATGTTCTCTACATGCGGTCTTACCTGGTTACCCAGAGGGTGAGTTCATCTCGAGGTCGGCTTCCCACTTAGATGCTTTCAGCGGTTATCCGGAACGGACATAGCTACCGAGCAGTGCCATTGGCATGACAACTCGTACACCATGGGTCCGCTCACCCCGGTCCTCTCGTACTAGGGGCAACTCCTCTCAACTCACCTGCGCGCACACTGGATAGAGACCGAACTGTCTCACGACGTTCTGAACCCAGCTCGCGTACCGCTTTAATGGGCGAACAGCCCAACCCTTGGGAGGTACTGCCCCCCCAGGATGCGACGAGCCGACATCGAGGTGCCAAACCACGCCGTCGCTGTGAACGCTTGGGCGTGATAAGCCTGTTATCCCCGGGGTAGCTTTTATCCGATGATTCCGGGCCCTTCCACTCGGGACCCGAAGGTCACTAAGCCCGACTTTCGTCCCTG